>CAYQNL010000001.1:0-166606 GCA_964418985.1 uncultured Akkermansia sp.
TCCCTCACTTCTTTGAGGCTTTTTCCGTGATTCTATTTTCCTTTTCGCCTGCTTTCCTTTTTTGATTAATCCTCACAATACTTTCTCACGCTACGTCACCGTCTGTATACTTTTAGCAAATTCATCAGCATTCCGAATGCTGTAGCAAGGCGAATTTGCATGTATCATTGAAAATAATCCACTAGTGAAACAAGAATGTTTTTTAGGCAATGTTTTTAATTTTTTATTTCTTTTTAATTCCAATTTGTTGCGTCGAATTTTCGCTTACAGCATTCGGAATGCTATAGGATTTTCCCCGACATGGAAACGAGAAAAGAGATATCATCACTTTACATCTTGAAGACTTTGTGTGCGCTGTTTGTTGTAATGATTCATACACCATTTTGGGGAAAAGATATTCTTTCTCCTATAATCAGGTGTGCCGTTCCCTGCTTTTTCTTGATATCCGGTTATTTTTTATATTCGGACGAACTAAAAAAAACGAGGGAGAAGTTACTGAAAACTCTTAAAAAGATTTTCGTGGCGATTTTGGTTACCAATGCTGTATATCTGATATGCAAACTGATAAATGGAAGAATCTTTTCTTGGGGAGAAATTACCGATATCTTTATCACGGGAGAAAGCATCTGTCTACCTTTGTGGTATTTAACGGCGTATGCATGGGCTCTTGTTTTCCTGTTAATTTTCCTTCGCAAAACAGATCGGCTATTGGTCGTTTTTCCGATTTTCTTTTTAGGTCATTTACTGATGGCGAGGTACAGTTTTGTTTTTTTCCCGGGAATTGAATTTTTGTCTGGCGAAAGAACTAACGCACTCACAGTGGCTCTGCCGATTCTGAGTTTGGGATATTTGATCCATAAATATGAATCTCGCATTTTGTATTTCCGCTCCCCGCTCGCATGGATTGGCATGTTTGCCTTCTTCTCTTATGTCGAACAGTACTTGCTAAGCTATTTTCAGGTAAACAACGATCTTGCCTACTTGGCATCTACTCTGCCATTGGCATGCGCTATGTTTCTCATTGCGTTAAAACACAAAGATTTTCATATTCCCTACGTTTGTGCAATCGGAAAACTCCATTCCTCAAATATTTATTACTTTCACATGCTTTCGTGGAATGTCGTTCTCTCCCATATTCCGATGATCTACAGTATCTGCGCAGAAATCTCTTTTGTCGCAACGCTGGGCGGCTCCGTTGTACTGGTTTGGTTGCAAAACAAAGCACGGCAATGGCAACAAAACCGTCTACAGAGCAAAGAAGCGACATATGAGAGTTAGAAGATAAAATTCACCGTTTCGCCGGAACGAGAGAGGGCTCCTCCTTTGCGCTTTTTATTTTTAGCATCACACGCGCAAGACAACCTGTTTGGAAATTTGACGTTGACGGAGACGCAGAAGGTGCTATACTGCGGGTTCAGTTATGTTTCATCATTTTGATAAGGAAGATAGGCACGGTGAGGACGAAATCCTTTGCACACAAAAAATCATTACGGATCGCAAAACATTTTTCTTGGATTTGAAGAAAAATTCTCGTGGGCAAGTCATCCGTATTACAGAAAAGGTCAGTGCAAATCGGGACCGAATCATGGTGCCAGCCGAGATATTGGACGATTTCATCGCCGCATTACAAGACATCAAAGAAGCCATTGCCGAACAAGGCGAGTGACGTCACGACAAGAAGGGCGTGTTTTACACATTTTTTTCATCGCAAAACAGCAAATTATACTAGACAAAAGCACGGAAAAAGGATTTACTGAGAGCAGAGACTGCTTCTCTAAGAGAAGCGGCAGGAGAGAAAGGAGAAACAGGGCATGAACAGAATAAAAGTATTGGAACTGGGATGGGAATTTCCCCCATTGATCAATGGCGGGTTGGGCGTAGCCTGCATGGGGTTATCGAAAGCTCTTGCCAAGAAAACGGATCTTCGGGTCATTGTGCCGAAGGCTGATTCAAGCGTTGTCTACGATGGCTTTTCTCTGACCGGATTGAACAATCTCCGCTTGGAAGAAGTGGAAACATGTGAAGACGGTTATCGATACGAAAGTTTCGCCTTGGTGGAACACGCACCTGTCGACCTCAACCCATACGCCTACATTGAAGGCGATTCGCAAATGGTGAAATTTACGCAGGAAGGGAAACTTGTCTTTTCAAAAGTTCACCGAGGTGATTTGGAACTTTTCACATCAAAAGAAGACCTCTACGCGGGCGATTTGGCGCGCAAGGTCATCGAATTCTCTAAAATAGCTGCCAAGCTTGCCATGAAGATGGATTTTGACATCGTGCATGCGCATGACTGGCTGACGTATCTGGCCGGTGTGGAAGTCAAGAAAGCCACGGGCAAACCTCTCGTGGTTCACCTGCATGCTTCACAATTTGACCGTGCCGGAGCCGATGCGCGCGGCTGGATCTACGACATTGAAAAGTACGGCATGGAACAAGCCGATGCTGTAATCCCCGTTTCGAAGTATACGGGGACCATCGCCAGCGGGCATTACGCTATTGACCCCGCCAAGATTTTCCCAGTTCACAACGGTGCAGATCCCGTCAAGGTCTTCCACGGCAAGAAGAAGTTCCCCGAAAAGCTGGTTCTTTTCTTGGGAAGATTAACAGCCCAAAAGGGACCGGAGTTTTTCCTGCAAATTGCCGCCAAGGTCTTGGAAAAGACGGACAACGTGCGTTTCGTCATGGCGGGAACAGGCGAAAAACTGCGCCAGCTGATTGAAACCGGAGCCTTCCACGGCGTGGGCGACCGTTTCCACTTCACCGGTTTCCTCAACAAACAAAAAGTCAACGAGCTTCTTTCCATCACAGACGTATACTGCATGCCGTCCGTCTCCGAACCTTTCGGTCTGTCTGCACTGGAAGCGGCTCAATTCAACATTCCGGCTGTCATCTCAAAACAATCGGGCGTGGCAGAAGTGATGAAGGGCGCACTCAAAGCTGATTTCTGGGATGTAAACATGATGGCGGATCACATTGTTCGCCTGATTACCGATGAGGATCTTTACAAGCAAGTGGCCGAACAGAGTGCTGAGGACATCAAAGCCTCCACATGGGATGCCGCTGCTGACAAGGTTATTCGCGTGTACAATCACGTACTGGGCAGATAACATCTTTACCGTACCGATTTGAATATGAGCAAGATTACCCTCACTTTCCAAGCGCATCAGCCCAACCGTCTGATTGCATACGATTTCTTCAAAATCGGCGAGCACGCCTTTTATGAAGACGATGATATGAACGGACGCGTTCTCAACGCCGTTGCGGAACGTTGCTACCTGCCCGCCAACCGTTTGATGAAGCAGATCATCGACCTTTCCGAAGGGCGTTTTCATTTTGCCCTCGCCCTTTCGGGTGTCATTCTCGAGCAGGCAGAATACCACCGCCCCGACTTGATTGCTTCTTTCCGCGAATTGGCAGACACGGGATGCGTGGAGTTTCTCGCCATGCCCTACTATGCCTCATTGGCATCCATCTATTCTCCCGGCGAATTTGCAGAGCAAATCGAAGAACACAAAGAGTTGATCAAGCGTCTATTTCAACAAACGCCCCGCGTATTGTGGAATACAGGCATGCTGTATTCGAACGCCATTGCCGCCCAAGCAGAAGAGCTCGGTCTGATAGGCATTATGGCTGACGGGAACGACTCCGCTATGCCCGGCTTGCTTTCGAACGATCTGTACAATGCACCGTGGGTGAAAGGCACAACCACCATTTTCCGTAACCGAGACCTTTCCAACGACCTCGCCAACCGTCGCACCGATCCTTCTTGGAGTGCGTGGCCGCTTTCCCCGTACACGTTCGCCGATTGGCTGAGTTCTCAACAGGGGCAATGCGTCAACATCTCCATGGACTACGAAACTTTGGGCGAACGGCAAAGCGATGCCACGGGTGTCTTTGAATTCTGGCGTACCCTATTGCGCGATGCCATTGACAAAGGCAACCAATTCATCACTCCATCCGAACTGCTCGCCAAGGAGAAGCCGACGAAAACGATCGATTGCCACAACAACATCACCTGCTCACCCTTTGGCACAACTTCGCAATGGACGGGCAACGTAATGCAAGATGAAGCCATCCGCAAAATCTACAACATCGAAGGTGCCGTCAAGGCCTCTTGCGATCCGGATCTCATCCACGTGTGGCGCAAACTGCAAAGCGCGGATCACTTTCAGTACATGCAAAAGGAAAACTGCTTTACGCCGTATCCCTCGCCCTACGATGGATACATCTATTACATGAATGCTCTGGCAGACCTTCAAATCCGCGTCAAAAAGGAAAACCTTCTTTCTAATTACGACAAAAAAACGCGTCTCGTCTGAGATCGAGCGCATTGGCACAAGCTTCCGCTCTGCATGAGCGGAAGCGGATACCCGCAAAGCGATGAGAGATTGTCCTCTCATCGTTTTTTTGCTATGAAAAAGCCCGGATACCGATTCTCCCATCTTTTATTTAGTAATTACGTCAAGCCCCTTTCCCTCTGACAAAAGGACCGTAAGAAGATTGTCCCTTGGCACAATATTGACACAAAACCAAATAATAGCAACCGCGCCGCATCGATGACGCTTCCTGTACAATGAAAGCAAAACGGACGGACGCAAGGCTTTGAAAAATGTTCATAGGAAAAGATGCCACATACAACCGCCCGTTTCATGCTTGCTTTTCGATGAAAGGGCATGTACTCTGT
This sequence comes from uncultured Akkermansia sp., assembly GCA_964418985.1. Taxonomy (GTDB): domain Bacteria; phylum Verrucomicrobiota; class Verrucomicrobiia; order Verrucomicrobiales; family Akkermansiaceae; genus Akkermansia. The sequence goes on from CAYQNL010000001.1 coordinate 4,688, forward strand.
GTCCATGGATTGGCAATGGGTGTACAAAGTTTTTGATTGGACAGCCGTTCGGGAAGAACACCCTGTATTCACCCAATGGATGACAGTTTGCGCCATTTTGACGGTGACACACGCGGCTGTGCGCATCCTTCGCAAGATTGTGCCACCCATTCTGCACCGTTCGTTGAACAGACAAATGGCATCTCTCCTGTGCAATACGGTATTTACCGCCATTTGGGTTTTCTCCGGCATTCAGGTTCTCTCTGTTCTGGGGGTAGACGTCATCAGCATTCTCGGGGCCGCCGGTGTAGCAGGCATCGCCATCGGCTTTGCCTCACAAACCACGCTTTCCAATCTCATCAGCGGCATATTCATTGTCGGCGAAAAAAGCATCAAACCGGGTGATTGGGTACAATTACAGGGCTACAGCGGAACTATTGAATCCATAGATTTGCTTTCCCTCAAAATTCGGGAAGCGGATAATTCGCTGGTACGCATTCCGAATGAATCTCTCATCAAAAACCCCGTCAAAAATGTAACGGAAGCCAAATTGCGCCGTTGCGATTTTGATATCGGCGTCGATTATTCCGCCGATCTGGAAAAAGTGGAAAAAATAATTTTAAAAATCGCCGAAGAGCAACCCACTCTGCTGAAAAAACCGATGCCAACCGTACAATTTGTCGCTTTTGCGGATTCCGCGCTGACGCTCCATGTGGGAGCATGGTGTCGAACGACCGATTACCGCCAAGCACGGCTGGAATTTGCACGCCGCCTGCTGGCGTCATTCCAAAACGAGGGAATCAATATCCCCTACCCTATTCAAACAATCATGGTCTCCCCTGCCGAAAAAGAAACAACATCGGAACTTTCAGACAGCACATCCCAAAAGAATATCCATTCCTGATTTTTGTCTTTCCTTTTGAAGCGATTCATGTCATTCTAACGCCGTACAATTTCTTCCCATGTCAGAAACATCTTCTTCCGCCTATAAACGGATACTCCTGAAGCTGAGTGGCGAGGCTCTTCGCGCCCCCGGGAGCATGGACAACATTTCTCCCGAAATCGTAGCACGCATCGCCCAAGAAATTGCAGATGCCCAGCGCACGGCAAACCTGCAAATTGGTCTTGTTGTCGGCGGCGGGAATTTCTGGCGCGGGGCAAAAGCCAGCGTGCGGGGCATGGATCGCGCCACGGCAGATTATGTGGGAATGCTTGCCACTGTGATGAACGCTTTGGCTCTGCAAAGTGCCATTGAACGCGCGGGCGCCCCCTGCATTGTACAGTCAGCCATCGAAATGAAGAACGTGGCAGAACCCTTTATTCGCATCAATGCCCGCCGAGAACTTCGCGAAGGGAAAATCGTCATTTTCGCAGCAGGCACAGGCAACCCCTTCTTCTCCACAGACACGACCGCAGCACTTCGTGCCAGCGAAATCAACGCCGAAGTCGTCATGAAAGCCACTTCGGTTGACGGTGTCTACGATGCCGACCCCAAAAAGGTACCCACAGCCAAACGATTTGACACTATCACGTACCAAGAATGCATCACGCGTTCGCTCAAAGTGATGGATTCTACAGCATTCACGCTTTGCATGGACAACAAAAAGCCCATCATCGTGTTTGACATGCACGAACCCGGCAACATTACGCGCGCCCTACTCGGCGAACGCATCGGCACAATCATTTCCTAAAACAAATATTATGGACGCAGAAACACTCCTCTTCGAAACAGAAGAAAAGATGACGACGGCTCTTGAGCATATGCTCAAAGAGTTCGGTGGCGTGCGCACGGGCAAAGCTTCGCCCGCGTTGGTCGAAAACCTCGATGTTCACGTTGCCAGCTACAATTCGAACATGAAGCTGAAATCCATGGCTGTCATCAGCACACCGGATGCCCGCTCCATTCTCATTCAACCGTTCGATCCCGGTACATTGCACGATATTCAGAGAGCCATCAGCGAAAGTCGCTTGAATCTCAACCCCGTGATCGATGCCCGCTCGGTACGCCTGCCCATCCCGGAACTTTCGCAGGAACGCCGCCGCGATTTGGCAAAATACGTAAAATCTCTCGCCGAAGACGGACGTGTCCGCATTCGCGCTATCCGTCGCGAAGGAATGGACGGAGCCAAAAAACTCAAGAGCGACAACGTTGTTACCGAAGACGGACAACGTACTCTTGAAGATAAAATCCAGAAATTGACGGACAAGTTTATCAAAGATATCGATGAACACCTTGCCGCCAAAGACAAAGAAATCATGACTATCTAACACCATATTCCATCATGAGCGAAAACATTACCAACTTTTTAGCCTCGGGCATCGAAATCAAGGGGACAATCCGTTTCCAAAACGACATGAACATCGATGGAAAAATCGAAGGCGAAATCATCTCTGACAGCGGGCGTGTGACTATCGGCGAAATGGCAGACATCAAAGGCGATATCACCGCAGGAGACGTGCGCATCTACGGCAAAGTGGAAGGCAAAATCAAATCGGAACGTTGCGAGCTGAAAAAGCAAGCCGTACTACATGGCGATGTTTCTACTCGTACCCTTTCGATGGAAGAAGGCGCACAGCTTCGCGGGCGCACCGAAATCGGCTAAAGACAATTTTCGGTTTGTTTGTTTTTGTGTGTTTTCCGGCGCAGGCAACTGCGCCGGTTTTTTCATTTCCCAAAACGAATTCCGACACCACTCTCTGTGCGGGGGCGGACACTTAGCAATTCGGTACGATTACACTGACGGTGGTAGCACTTTCTGCTTCGCTTTGTGCAGCATGACGGCTGATGCCGTCCAAGAACATCTGCACTGAAATCAAGATCAGCAAAACACCGACAAGTCGTTCAATCGCCACGGCACCGCGCTGTCCCAAACGGCGCAACAGACGCGGTCCGATCAACACAATGACCAAACTGCAAAGCCATGCCAGCAAAAGACTTCCCGCAAATGAAACAAAACCGGTCGTATCACTCATTTGCGCCCCATGCAACATCACAATGGCAATGCCGCTGGGACCAGCAAAAAGAGGCACAGCTATCGGAACGATAAAGGGTTCTCGCTCGGCATCAATCTCATTCTCGGCAGAAGTTGCCTGTGCAATCCCGGGAAACACCATCCCCAACGCAATCAAAAACAACACCACTGCTCCGGAAATATGGAGAGATGCCTGTTCCAAACCCAAGACGCGCAAAATATAATCGCCACCGAAGAGAAACAACAACAAAACCAACAGAGCAATCACCATTTCTCGCACGATCACCTTTTGGACGCGGTTGGGCGCGACGTGCCGCATCAGCGACGGCATCATGATAGACAGAGCAATAGGATCCAGCACGATAATCAACATGATGGTGGTGGAAAGAAAATTCATGGCAAGTTAATCTTCGTTTGTATTTTTTTATTCTCCCGGTTTGCGACCCAACAGCTCACGGACGTCTTCCACACTGCGCTGTTGCTGAACGCGATAAGGGACTATTTTAATTTTACTTGTGGTATAACGTCCTCGCTCAATTCCTTCTTCGATTATTCCATCTCGCTTCAGCGTATCGTATTGTTCACCGCCGCTGTCATACATCTTCCCGGTGACATCAGAGCTTCGGCGGGAAATAACCTTTTCTGCATCGCCCCATTCAGTGCGGGATATTCCTTTGCCTTCATTCATAAACTCCGGACGAATATCCTTGGAAAAGACTTCATTGGCATAATTGCCGCCCCATTGACGGGTTTTGTATTTTTTATCGAAAGAATCGAACACCTTTTTGCTCACTTCGGAAGCACTGCCCTTTGTCTCCGAGGTTTCAAACAAACTGTTTCCCATCATAAAATTCTTTCCCTGATAGCTACTTTGCTTATCGATCACCGTTTGGGGAACACCGTCTTTTGTCTTCACAGAGCGCACCATGGCGTCAAAATCCCCCAAAAAGTGATCCTCTAGCCCATTCTCCTCGCTCTTTGGGGTTTCGGAAAGCACAGGCTTCCCGTCATCAGATAGAACAGTCCGCTCCATCGTACAACCGCTCAAAATCAGCAAAGAAGCAGTACAAAAAAACAAAAAAAGAAAGAAACGAAGCGACATTCTGCACACACAGCCTACCCAAGGGACAAGGCGAAGTCAAGGCGATTTTTGCCCGGTATTTTCTCACCTGAGGGCTTTACATTTTCGCGTGGGTGTGTATGGTTGTCTCATGTCTTTGTTTGCCGAGATTCGTCATGAGCTTTTGAGCTTGGCAGAGCCTGACTATCGCAATTTTTCCCGTCGTTTAATCCCCGGCGATTCATTCATTTTGGGTGTTCGCAAACCGAGTTTGCACCGCATCGCACGACGACTTGCCCGCAGTGATTGGAGAGAGTACTTCTACTCTGTCTCCTCCAATGCCTCTTGCGAAGAAAAAATGCTTGCCGCCCTTGCGTTTCGATACGCCGCCCCCCTCCCTTTCGGTGACTTTATCGAATGCATCCGCTATTACATCACGCTGACGGACAACTGGGCGGTATGTGACACCTTTTGCGATTGTCTGCGTTTTGCCCCAAACGACCTACCCGCATTCAAAGATTTTCTGACGGAAACAACGCAACTTTGTTGCGGCGTATACGATCGCCGTTTTGTTGCCGTTGCCACGCTGAAGCACTTTGCGCAAGAACCGCACACATCCTTTTGCCTCTCCCTTTTACAATCTTTACAAACGCCCGAATATTATGTCCGAACCGCTATCGCATGGGGACTGGCGGAATGCTGTGTCTTCGCCCCGAAAAAGGTGGAACAGTCTCTTCTTGCCAAAGTTTTCGACGCATGGACCGTGCGGATGGCAATTAGAAAAATCGGAGAATCGTTTCGCGTTCCGTCCAAAATCAAAGCCCACATACGCGCATTGCGTTCGAGTCTTTCATAGCTCTCTCAATCTGTTGACAGTATGAGCAGGAACAGAACGCAACGTTCCGTTTGGCAAACACACAATAGGTGACCCGTTTTCCGTTATGCCAACAAATGTTCCCTGATAGACTGTTGCATCGGTCTCAACGGCAACTGGCACATGCACTTTCCAAGCTCGATCCAAATCCGTCATCAAAGCCTTCAGCCCCCCACGAGAAAAGCGTTTGTGTGCCACCGCAATTTCCGTTGCCAGTAGCTTCATCAGTTCTTCAGCGGACGGACACGGTTGCACGGTATCGACCAAACGTACGGGCGTATCCGTCGTTTTTCCATGCAAATCTTCCAATGAATTGTACATATTCACCCCGATACCAATGCATGCCATCTCATCTGCCGGACGTTCCACGAGGATGCCCGCCAGCTTGCAAGAACCGATCAAAACGTCATTCGGCCAACGCAAACGCGCCTCAGTAACCCCCAAATCTTCCAACACACGCATCACCGCCACACCGGCAACAAGAGGCAACATCCCCCAATCTACAGCTGTTTCCGCATAAAGAGGCACATTGTACGTTGCCCATAATCCTCCCGCATGCCCGAACCACGCTCGATTGAAACGCCCGCGCCCGCGCCGCTGTTCGTCACAGCGCACAATCGTCCACGCAGGAAAATTGCGAGCCAAATCGTTGGTGGATTCCGCTTCGGATACATGATGTGTATTCCAAGAAATGTCCATATTCGCAATATCCTCCTTTTTCTACCATATATAGACGTAAGGTGCGAGTTGAATCGTTCAAGAAAAAACGTATTTCTTTCGAAACTCTCCCCCCAACAAAGGAATCACTCTTTCCATTGTGAACCGAGACACAAAAAAGCCGGTTTCTCTTTTGAGAAACCGGCTTTTGAAGTTTTGCCGCAACAGGCAAATTATTTGGACAGCGTTGCAATGTAATATCCGGCAATCACCGCTGTACCGATCACGCCCGCCACGTTGGGTCCCATGGCATGCATGAGAAGGTAATTCGAGGGATCTTCTTTCTGTCCCACATTATGTGACACGCGGGCTGCCATCGGCACGGCAGAAACACCGGCAGAACCAATCAATGGATTGATCGGATTCTTACGCCAGACCAAATTCATGATCTTTGCAAAAAGCACCCCGCCTGCTGTAGCAACCATAAAGGCTATCACGCCCAAGAAAATAATCCCGATCGTTTGGGGTTGCAGGAAGCGTTCTCCCTGCATGGTCAAGCCCACCGAAGTACCAAGAAGAATGGTCACGATGTTCATCAATTCATTCTGCGCCGCACCGACAAGGCGTTCCGTCACACGACATTCGCGCAAGAAGTTGCCAAACATCAGCATACCAATCAACGCTGCGGCATCGGGGATCAGCAAAATTGTCACCACGGTCACCAGCACGGCGAAGAAAAGCTTTTCGCCTTTCGACACTTGTCGCAACGATTTCATGCGAATGCGCCGTTCCTTATGCGTAGTCAGCAACATCATGATGGGTGGCTGAATCAACGGCACAAGAGCCATGTAGGTATAAGCCGCCACAGCAATGGCACCCAGCAATTCCGGAGCCAATTTCGAGGAAAGGAAAATCGAGGTAGGTCCATCGGCTCCGCCGATAATACCGATTGATGCCGCCTGCCCCTTCGTAAATCCCATGAGGCATGCCGCAAAGAAAGTAAACGCCACGCCTACCTGTGCAGCTGCACCCAACAACAACGAACGTGGCGATGCCAACAGGGGGGCAAAATCCGTCAACGCACCCACGCCCATAAAGATGAGAGGTGGGAACAGTTCTGATCGAATTCCCAGACCGATAAAATCATACAAACCGCCTTGGAGAGAAACCAACGCATAATCCTGAGTTTTTTGTCCGGTAAGATCCATCTGCCCCTTAAGGACAATCGGCTCTGCGTCGGGCGTTCCGTCCGCGACAGGTTTATCATACATGCCGTCCTTCACATAGAGCTGAGCGGCAGTGATTGTCAGTGGCGTCCCAGCGGGAGCCGGAATCAAATTGCTGTACGGCGTCCCCGTTGCAAGCTTCGAGGGATCAATTCCCAACGCAACGGCACCTTCTTCCGTCAGGGAAACGGGAACCTTGTTTCCGTCCGCATCCGTATTGAAGAAATAAAACAGCGTATCGCCTTTTTCATACCCCAATGCGGGTACATCCTCAACGGCTTTCTTCGCTTTGTATGCCTGCGTTGCTGTCATCGGATCAGCCGTTGCCGCATCGTATGCCACGCGATTCTTGTCATTCACCCCCTCAATGGGAGTTGCCGACATATTGAGAGGAGCCAGTTGCAAGCGAAGGTAGCCTACGTTCTTCACCGTGTTTTTTTCTACCTTCCCTTCAGGCGAAATAGAGATAATGTCGCTGTTCGCCTGGGTGAGAACCATCCCATTATCCGGGATGTTAGCAATAAGGGCACCAAACGCTATCGGGACGAGCAACAACGGCTCGAACTGTTTGGCAACACCCATGTAGAGGAGGACAGCAACAACCGCCCACATAACAATCATTTGCCATGTGAGCGAGAAGATTCCCATCCCATCAATGAATGTGCTGAATGCTTCAACCATAATCTATATAGTGGTTGCGAAAGTATCTCTCCCGTCAAAACAGCAACGGGTTTTTCTCATCAGCCGAGTGTTGCCAGTGTTTGCCCTTCTTGCACGGCCTGCCCGGGTTGTACGGCAAACCCCGTCAATGTACCGGCTGCCGGGGCATAGATAATCGTATCCATTTTCATGGCTTCCAGCGTGAGGATCTGATCCCCTTCTTTTACCTGCGTCCCTACAGCCACGTCAAGAGATACTACTTTCCCGGCCAACGGACTCGGTACGGGAGTACCATCTGTTGCGGCAGGTGCAGGTACGGGCGTCGGCGAAGCAACAGGAGCGGGAGCGACAGGCGCGACAACACGCGGAGCGGAAGCGGGTACAGGTGTAACGGCAGGTGTCGGCGCAGTCGTTTCGCCGATGGTTTCCACAGAGACTTCGAAGGTTTGCCCGGCAACGGTTATGCGGAGTTGTTTCATGATTTTATAATATGTTTGAGTGTTGTTAAATTGAAAAAAGAATGATTAAAAGCGATGAGAAGCGAAAATTTCCGAACGCCCGCTCCGGGCATAATTACCGGAAACAGGCTTGATGGAGACTATGCGATGGTTAATACCGCATTCTGTATGCACCACAGCGGCAATCACCGCTAGTATTTCGGGTGTCAAACTTTCCTGAGCCGAAGTATAAACCGAAGCGGCAACAGCTGCCACCCGTGCCAATTCGCTCTTGTCGAGAATAAGAGATGCTGTCGGCTTACTCATCGGCACGGGTATCGGCGCTTTTGCCTTGGCATCCGCTTCGGCTACCGCCTCTTTGCGAGCCTGTGCAGAGGCAATCCTTTCGGCAACCTTTCCGGACAAAGAAAGAATGGCAGCCAAAAAGCCCAAGCAAAAGAACACTACGATCACGCCAAGTGTCTGATACCCCAGAGCCTCGAAAATATCCACATTGGCAATCACCAATGAAAAAGAAATTGGTAACATGGCAGATTAAAGAGGAATGTTTCCGTGCTTCTTGGCGGGACGCGTTTCTTTTTTGTTCAAAAGAGTACGCAACGTCAACGCCACACGCGCCCGCGTTTCGGCAGGATCGATCACGTCGGTCACCATATCCAGTGCCGCCGCCGCATACGGATTGTAAAAGGCTTCGCGATATTCGCCGAGCAATTCTGCCTGACGGGAGGTCTTAGCGGCAGGATCTTCTATTCCTTTCAGCTCGCGACCGTAAAGTACGGGAACAGCTCCTTCGGCACCCATTACGGCGATTTCCGCGCCGGGCCATGCATATACGGCATCCGCGCCCAGTTCCTTACAGCACATGGCAATGTAGGCACCGCCGTATGCCTTGCGCAAAATGACGGTTACCTTGGGCACTGTGGCAGAGGAGTAGGCAAAGATCATCTTCGCACCGTGACGAATGATACCGCCACGTTCTTGATTTTTGCCGGGCAAGAACCCGGGAACGTCAACCAAGTTTACCAAAGGTGTGTTAAACGCATTGCAGAAGCGGATGAAGCGAGCCGCTTTGTCGGCAGCGTCAATATCGAGACAACCGGCCTTCACATTCGGCTGGTTAGCAATAATGCCAACCACTACGCCGCAAATGCGGGCAAAACCGACCACCACATTGGCGGCAAAGTCGCGATGTACTTCGAGGAAGGAGTTTTCATCGACCAAGTGTTCAATTACTTTCTTCACGTCCATCGGCTTGCGATTATCATCGGGGATAATATCGTTCATGCCCGGGTCAGAAGCAATATCGAGCGGACAGGTCAGATCGTGCGGCGGTTCTTCCGCATTGTTGGCAGGCAGATAGCTCAACAGGCTCTTGAGAATTTCCACAGCGTGTTCATCGCTTTCCGCCACAAAATGAGCATTCCCCGAAACGGAGGCATGCATAGTGGCACTGCCGATGTCATCCATCGTGCATTTTTCGTAGGTCACCTGCTCAATCACTTTCGGTCCGGTGATGTACATCCCAGCATTCCCGGTGCGGCGCATAATGATGAAATCCGTCAGTGCGGGAGAATATGCCGCACCCCCGGCGCAAGGACCGAGAATCAGCGATATTTGCGGCACAACGCCCGAGGCAAGCACATTGCGATAGAAAATCGTACCAAACCCGGAAAGCGAAGCCACGCCTTCCTGCAAACGTGCCCCACCGGAATCGTACATGGCAACCACGGGTATACCGGCTTTCAGCGCGTAATTTTGGGCATCGGCAATCTTTTGAGCATGCATATAGCCCAGAGAACCGCCCTGTGCCAAAAAATCCGACGCGGAACACGCCACCGGGCGTCCGTTCACCAAGCCGAATCCTGAAACGACACCGTCACCGGGGATGTACTTCTTATCCATGCCAAAATTGTGGCAATTGTGCACGGTGTGCATCCCGATTTCGGTAAAAGTACCGTCTTCAAAGAGTTCCGCCATTCGTTCACGGGCGGATAACTCACCCTTCTCATGGCGTTTATCAAGCTTTTCTTGTCCGCCGCTGATGATCACTTTCTCACGGCGAGCTTTCAAATCGTCAAGTAATTTGGGATCGATAGGCATATTGTTCTGTTCTTATATTGAAAATGCTACGGGAAGCCAACCCTCACGGCGGGAAACATCGTAACTGATGCCGACACCATGTTTTGAAACAACGTATTCTATCTATTGAATCATCACATATCCGATAAGGACAACTCCCTTTCGATTTTTTGCTTCGAATGGGGGCTTCGCCGAATCTATTAAAAACTATTTCAGTCCGTTTGTGAAGCACCAAATTCAACGAACGCGAAAAAACAATCTTTCGGCACAACCATACAACCCACGCGAGATGCACCACGCAAACACGCTTCCCGATTTGGCAGGCCCAGAAGGAATCGAACCCTCATTTTCGGTACCGGAAACCGACGTCCTATCCGTTGAACGATGAGCCCTTTTTTGCGATAACCGCTATTTCTTTTCGGGATAAACCGAACGCCGACCGACCGAATGGTACTCAAACCCGGCATGAGCCGCGTTTTCGCCATTGAGTAGATTGCGCCCGTCAAAAATAACCGGCAACAGCATCAATTGGCGCACCTTTTCCAAATCGGCATTGGCAAAATCTTTCCACTCGGTAGCAACGACCAACACTTCCGCATCTCGCACACATTCGTAAAGGTCATCAACTATTTCCACCGATGTATCCGCAAGCACACGTTTGGCATTCTCTGCGGCTTTGGGGTCATACGCCCGCACAATCGCCTGCTCTTCGAACAAACGGCGGCACAGATTGACAGCCACCGATTCGCGCACATCATCAGTATTCTGTTTGAAAGCAAGCCCCCAAACAGCAATTTTTTTATTGCGAAGAACCCACAAGCGTTCACGAATGCGTTCCATGAAACGATTCAATTGCCCTTGATTGACGCGTTCCACTTCTTTCAGCAAATCAAAGGGAACACCCAGCGTATCGCTGATATGAATAAATCCCTTCACGTCTTTCGGGAAACACGAACCGCCGTATCCCAGTCCGGCATTCAAGAAATGGGACGAGATTCGCTTATCCATCCCGATACCCGTTGCCACCAGATTCACATCGGCCCCGCTGCGTTCGCAGATAGCAGAAACTGCGTTGATATACGAAATTTTAAGAGCCAAAAACGAATTGGCTGCATGCTTAATCAGCTCGGCAGAATTCAAATCCGTCTCCAGAATCGGAGCATGGAAAGGCTGATATACCCGCTTCATCACATCCATGGCCCGCTGAGAATCCGAACCGATCACAATGCGATCCGGATGCAACAAATCCGAAACGGCACACCCCTCCCTCAAAAATTCGGGATTCGAAACCACGTCAAAATCCACGTTGGGCGCAGCATACGTTGTAATGGTCTGAGCCACTTTCGAACCGGTGCTTACGGGAACCGTTGATTTATCAACAATCACGCGATACCCACAAGCGGGCGTCAGGCATTCGGCAATTTCGCGAGAAACCTCCTCTATATAGGAAAGATCCACAGAGCCGTCCACCTGGGGCGGGGTCGGCACCGCAATAAAAACAACCTCGCATTCGGATACGGCGCGAGCAACATCGGAAGTAAACGACAAACGCCCCGAGCTGATATTGCGACGAATCAAATCTTCCAAATCAGGTTCGTAGATCGGACATTCGCCACGCGACAACACATCAACTTTTCTCTCATCGTTGTCTACACACAGAACGTTATGCCCCATATCGGCAAAACACGTACCGCTCGTCAGACCTACATATCCTGTTCCGATGATTGCGAGTTTCATATCTGTCCGCGCACACTCTGCCACAGACCTCCGCGCAAGGCAAGCCCAAATAATAAACAGACTTCTATCGCGTTACATATACTTTATTGAACATAACAACGTTATAACCATTCAAAAACCCCCAAAAAGGAAGCTGAAATCTTGTAGAACATAATTTTACCGATTTCTTCTTGAAAACGACAACCTGTATGTGCTAGCGTATCAGCCGTTCATCGGGAACAGCCATTTTTGCGTCCCGCACACACAGCAAAGATCTTCAACTCATCATACACAGACCATGGCTTCGACAAAACCGAAAAAGGCATCCGAAACAGTCTCCAAAGAGACGCCGGTCAAAACACCTCGCAAAAAGACAACCAAATCAGCCGCGCCAACAGCAAAGCCTGCCTCCGAACCGGCTCCTACACCCGTTCCCGCAACATCGGCAAGTGCGCCCAAACCGTCCAAACAACAGGAAACCATCAAAAACACATCCTCCGAACCTTTGACGCCGGAAGAAAAATTGCGTCTCAAAAAGCTTTTGGAAACACAAGCAACACTCCGTTCCGCTCCGGATTGGAATGATTTCGTGAAAGCGCAAGAAGATGAATTGCATCGCCTGCGAGATGAAATATTGCCCAACATGGCAGAAGTAACCCGCTCCACGCTGCGTTCGGGCGAATCACACACCGCCTCAGCTTCGGGGCAACATATCGCCGATGCGGGATCCGATGCCGAGGTGCGTGACATCACCTTACGCCTGTTGGACAAAGACCGCGAAATCGTCTACGAAATCGATGCAGCTCTCGAACGCATCCGCCTCGGCACATACGGCATCTGCGAAATGTCGCTCGACCCAATCCCCAGAGGACGCCTGCAAGTACGTCCGTATTGCCGTCTGACTGTTGCCTGCCAGCAGGAATACGAGAAAAAATACGGCACGGCAGCCCGTTTCCGCCCCCAAAATTCACGCTTAATCGGCTATGCCGGCACACAAAATGAAATTGATTCGACAGTTTCTCTTGACGAGAGCGAAGAATAATGTATACTGGTTGCCCGCACTTTTTAAATAATACGCAATTATGCCCAGAGATATCATTATCCTTGAATGCACGGAAGCGAAGGCTGAGGGGAAACCCGCTTCGCGTTATGTGACGACCCGAAATAAGAAGAGCCAACGCACTCCCGGTCGTCTGGAAAAGGTTAAGTTCAATCCCTTCCTGAAGCGTCGTACGCTTCACCGCGAAATTCGCTGATTATTATCTTTCAATTTTATACATCATGACAAACGAATTCAAGAGCGTAGAGCGTCGCATTCGCTTCCGCACCTGCAACAAAACGATGCCCCGTCGTCGTCTCGACATTCCGACCGGTGCCGTCGATATGACCAATCCGGAATTTCTCTCGAAATTCACTTCGGAAACGGGCAAAATCCTTCCTCGTCGCGTAACAGGTGTTTCTGCCAAAATGCACCGCAAGATCACGCGCGAAATCCGCCGCGCCCGTGCCATTAATCTCCTTCCTTAAGAAGACTTAGGGAAGACGGAACGGCAAATTGCTGTTTTTTTCGGAGCTTGTCCCTGAGTCGGGCAAGCTCCCTTTTATTTACGGTGACCGCATGCAAAACCTCAAAGACACACAAAACGAGCAGGATACCCGCCAAATATCCATCGACCGCGTTGGCGTCAAAGGGCTGAAATATCCCATTGTCGTGCGCGACAAAGCACACCGTAGCCAGTCGACGGTGGCCACAATAGCTATGGCTGTGGATTTGCCTCAAGAATACAAAGGCACCCACATGAGCCGCTTTGTCGAAGCTTTGCAGGAAGAAAAAGGGCGCTTGGACGTCCATTCCGCTGTCACCCTGCCGGGAAAACTGCTGGCACGTCTCAACGCAAGGCGAGCGCACGTGGAAATTGAGTTCCCGTTTTTCCGTAGCAAAAAAGCACCCGTAACGGGCATGGTGGGCATGATGGATTACACAGCCCGCTTTGTCATTGATGCCTGTGACGGCGAGAAAGGAGACTTTATCCTGACCATCAAAGTACCCGTCACCACGCTTTGCCCCTGCTCCAAAGCAATGAGCGAACACAGCGCACACAATCAACGGGGTATTGTTACCTACTCTGTCCGATTCAAAGGTGAAGCCGTATGGATTGAGGATCTAATCGATCTGGTGGAAAGCAGTGCCAGCTGTCCCGTTTACAGTTTACTGAAACGTCCCGATGAAAAATGGGTAACCGATCATGCCTACGAAAATCCCGTTTTTGTTGAAGATTTGGTACGCAACATTGCCGTCAGCACGGAAAAACACGATGTCTTCAGCTGGTACAAAGTCGAAGCGGAGAACTTTGAATCCATCCACAACCACCAGGCATACGCCATGATTGAGCGCAATCTGGTTCAACCGTCAGCCTCGTAACAACATCGCCATGCTCTGCTTGGGGCTCAATTACAAATCCGCACCTGTTGCCGTGCGGGAAAAATTTTCTGTTGCAAAAGACAAATTGGCAGAAGTAGGGACAGCCCTGCGTACATTGCCCGGCGTGGAAGAATGTGTTTTGCTTTCCACTTGCAACCGCGTTGAAGTTTACTTTTGGTCAAAATCCCCCAAACAGGCGTCTCGAGGAATATTGCGGCACTTTCTAGGGCATGAATCCGGGCTGTTCTCTCTGCGTTCACACTTTTACGTTAAAGAAGGGGAAGAAGCCCTGCGGCATCTCTGTCGCGTTGTCTCCGGATTGGATTCCATGGTGTTGGGCGAAACGGAAATCTTTGGGCAAGTCAAAGAAGCCTATGCTGCCGCCCTTGCTGCCGGATTAACGGGCGGACGGGCCAACCGTACCTTTCAACACGTTTTTACAGCCGGGAAAAAAGTGCGCAGCAGTACCAGAATAGCCGTCGGTCCCACCTCAGTAGGTGCCGTAGCAGTACAAATGGCAGGCAACATCCTCGGCGAACTTAACGGAGCGCGCATTCTCATCATCGGCGCAGGCGATGTCAGCCGCGTCACCGCACAGTCTCTCAAATCGCGCGGCGCGGAAAGCATTTTTGTTGCCAACCGCTCCTATAATCGCGCTGTTGCCCTTGCGGGCGAAGTCGGCGGCAAAGTCATCCGATTTGACGATTGGGTTGCGTACTTGCAAAACATAGACATTGTAATCGTCTCAACATCGGCGTCTCACTATATCGTCACACCCAAATTGCTTCGTGAAGCGCAAGAATTGAGGAAGGGGAAAGCTCTCTTTCTCATCGATCTCTCCGTACCGCGCAACATCTGTCCCGATTGTTCAGTCATCGAAGGCGTTCACGTCTTTGATATCGACACAATGCGTCACTTGGCAGACGAAGCACGAAAAAACCGCGAAAAGGAGATTGCAAACTGCGAACAAATGATTAATACTTGGATCGGCGAAAATGCACCTGATCTGTTGACCACCTCCACGCACACAGGCATATGAACACACCATTGATCATTGGCACCCGTTCCAGCCAACTGGCTCTCCGGCAAACGGAAATGGTTGAGAAATCCCTTCTTGAGGCACGTCCCGATCTCACGATAGAACGTAAGCTCATCCATACGGCAGGAGATTGCCGAACAGACATCCCGCTGGCAGATGTTTCCCGCGCGACCGGCGCGGACAAAGGTGTCTTTTCCGCCGCCATTCAGCAAGCCTTGCTTCGCGGCGAAATCGATTGTGCCGTCCACAGCCTGAAAGACCTTCCGGGGGAAACGGATTCATCTCTCGAGATAGCCGCAGTCCTCCCCCGTGCCGACATCCATGACGTTCTCATTTTAAAAGAAGGCGCAGATATGGAAAATCTGATACTCGGCACGAGCAGTGTGCGCCGCAAAGTATTCATTCGAGCCTATTGGGGAACGGCTGCCCGCACAAAAGATTTACGGGGCAACGTTCCTACCCGCCTTCATAAATTGGCAACAGATGCTGAGCTTTCGGGCATCATTCTGTCCCGAGCGGGACTGGAGCGTCTTGGCTACAACGAAGCATCCTTCACCGTAGACGGCGTCAAGCTGACCTGCGTTGATTTGCCAAGGGATTCCTTCACTCCGGCTGTCGGACAAGGCACTATTGCCGTACAAATTCGCAAAGACGATGCCCGCACACGACATCTCGTTTCATGCCTCGATGATCCGATCACGCACATCTGTTCCCGCACGGAACGAGAGTTCCTGCGTCTGTTGGCGGCAGACTGCTCCACCCCCGTGGGCGCATACGCCCGTGTGATCGGTGACGGAATCACCTTCCGCGTTCTTCATTGCAGTCAGGACGGCGTCTTGCGCCGCGTTGTGGCTCGCGGGGCAGTCGGCGATCCGGAAGCCGTGTCAGCCCTTGCCATCAATCTTTTGAAGAAATACAAAGGGTCTTACGATCGGTTGATTCAAGCCCAGTGAACCAAAAATCATTCAAACAATGGCTTGGATTCTCCTGACCGTTGCAGGTCTCTGCGAGGTAGGCTTTACATACTGCCTCGGACGCGCCAAATCCGTATGCGGAGAAGAATGGTGGTGTTGGATAGGCGGGTTTGTTCTTTTTACAATTCTCAGCATGGGACTTCTCGCCAAAGCAACGCAAGCCTTGCCCATCGGCACGGCTTATCCCGTCTGGACGGGGATCGGAGCAGCCGGCACCGTCTTGATCGGCATCTTCTTTTTTCATGAACCGGCTTCTTTCTGGCGGCTGTTTTTTATTTTCACGCTAATAGTCTCTGTAATCGGTTTAAAAATACTAACATCGGAATAAGTCACTCATCTTAAGACATTCCGTTTTACAATCCCCTTCCAAAAGCTCTGCATGCGTGACATTGTCCTTTTTGTTTTTTTCCGATTGACATCCCACCTCCTTTTCGGCACAATATAATGTATTCGCACGTTTTCCGTTTCTATGAAAAAGCATTGTATCATTCATTGCCTTTGCGTTGTGTTCGCGGTGGTTTCAATCGTATCGACAACGGAGACGGCTGACGCCGCATTCACCCCCAAAAAAGAACTCGGCAACGTCATGTACGTGGGCGATTCTATTACGCACGGGGTCAGAAGCGGCTCATACCGTCGGGAATTGTTTAAAATTTTTGCCGACAACGGCATTTCGCAAAAAGAAGTCGGCGTCAACAAAGGGCATTATAACAATTATTCACCGGGATCCTTTATCTACAGAGGATCCGTCTTTCAAAACATACACTCTTCTATTTCATCCGAACGCGCCTATGAAATTGCGGGGCGCATCAATACATCGGGACGTTTGGGCAATTCGAACATCTTTGATTGGCTTGGCTTGGATCGCACATACACCGGTTCTTACAAAATTGCAGACGGAGATACGCCCGACACATTCTTTATGATGATCGGCACGAATGACCTTTTGGCAGATCATCAACATATCAGCAAAGTTTTCGCCGAAAAGCAAAAAAATCTTATTGGCACATGCACCGATGGCATCTGGGATGGCTCCGGAGACATGGATACGATTGTAAAAGCCATGCGCCAAGCAAATCCACATGCACAAATCGCCCTCACCGCCATTCCGACGTGGGCTAAGGGACGCCACAACAACAACTCGGAAGAGGATCTTGCCGTCACAGCCGTTTACAATAAAAACATGACAGACTGGGGCAAGCAAAACGATCTCGTCGTGATTGACATTAACAAAGGAATCACCGATGTGGCAGAAACAAAATTCATTGGCGCAGGTGCCGCAGCAATGTTCTCTTTTGACAAATTGCACCCCTCTGCGCAAGGCGATTTACTGATCGCGGGCAACCTTGCCAAAGCTTTGGGCTATCCCGGACGCACTGTCGGGTTGAAGCGCAAAGCTTCCAATGAATTCCGCGCGAAAAAATCTCTGAAGTTAAAAGAAAAAAGCACCACCCCATACATTTTAAAACCCCATCGAAAAAAATCTTCAAATGCTCCGGCGGCAACCAACTCTGCATGCACGGCAGAATTCGCACTGACATCGGGTATCGGAGACGGGGCTAAAAACGGCTGGGATATTTCCCCTCTTCTCTCCGTTTCCATAGGCAACGGTACGGTTTCCGGCACACTCAATATCAGCGAAGCGTACATCTCATGGGGTGATCGGATTTTATATTCCGTTGACACCTCATCCTCTCTGACAGAACCATTGCGCATTGCCTTTGTCCCCGAAGATAAAGAACAGGGAATTTCAGGCGGATTTTGCGTCTGGCTTGGCAACATGCTAATTGGCGAAGCATTACCCGGATCAACGTCTGATTTCAGAGGCGTTTCATTCACTGCTCATTCACCTAAACCGATCGAGCTGAAAAACATCGGCGTTATATGGGATGCCTCCTTCGCTCCTCTCTGATGAATCGCGTTTTTCGCTTTCATTCTAACAAAAGCAGGAGAAACATTCACTCGTTTCCTCTCACATATATTAAATTTATATCTTATAGCCGGCGCCGTCTCTCATCCACCGTTTCTTGCTTGACATCTCACAATCTTCCTCCATAATTTTGAAGAGAATTTTCCGCTATGAAAACCTCCCCATTAATCAAAAAACTTTGTATTGCATTGACTGTCATTTCAGTCGCGCCTATGCTTCCGGCGGAAGAAAGCACATTTACGGCAAAAGCAAATCTCGGCAATGTCATGTATGTGGGTGATTCCATCACACACGGCGTGGGGAGCGGATCCTATCGATGGGCTTTATTCAAACTTCTCACCGATAACGGTATCATTCAAAACGAAGTCGGTGTCAATTCGGGCAACTACAACAATTATTCGATAGGGAACACCACATACGGTGGAATTTCCTTCAAAAATATACACTCTTCTGTTTCATCCGAACGAGCCTATGAAATTGCGGGGCGTACCAACACATCGGGACGCTTGGGGAATTCGAACATTTTCGATTGGCTCGGCTTGGACAACACCTACACAGGAACCTACAAAATTGCAAACGGAGATACGCCCGACACGTTCTTCATGATGATCGGCACGAATGACCTCCTTTCCGATGCCTCTCACATCAGCACTGTTTTTGCCGAAAAGCGACAAAATCTTCTCGGCACATGTACCAACGGAATTTGGGATGGCACGGGGGACATGGATACGATTGTAACAGCTATGCGCCAATCCAACCCCGATGCGCAAATCGTCATCACTAACATTCCTACATGGAAGAAAGGTCGCAGCAACAACAATGAAGTAGCGGATTTCTCTGCCATAGCAACTTACAACCAACACCTCGCCGAATGGGGCGAACAGAACAACGTCACCGTTGTCGATGTCAACAAAGGCATCACCGATGTGGCAGAAACAACATACGCCGGCGCAGGTGTTGCCAATATGTTCAACGTTTCTGATGGATTACATCCCAGTGCTCAAGGTGATTTACTGATTGCAGGTAATCTGGCCAAGACCTTGGGCTATGCGGGACGATCCGCAGGGCAAGAACGCAAATCGGCTACTGATTTTTCCTTACAAATTCCCTCGCTTGTACAAAACACGGACAACCGCGTCAACCTGAATCAAGGGAGCGTCTCAACCTCTTCTTTGACGCTTGAATCGGGTGGCTCACTGACATTCGAAACCAACGCGGAAGATTTTTCTGCAGGGGGATACACCGTTGATTTTACTCTATCTTCGGGCATAGGGAACGGAATAACAGACGGATGGGATACCTCTAACCTGCTCTCGGTTGTAATGGGCAACGGCTCTATTTCCGGCACACTCAACATCAGCGAAGCATATATATCTTGGGACAGCACGGTTTTATATTCCATCAACACCTCTGCCGATCTTACCGAATCGTTACGCGTTGCCTATGTGAAAGGAAATGCTACCCAGGGGCTTTCAAGCGGTTACTATGTCTGGCTTGATGATATGATGATCGGAGAAGCCCTTTCAGGCAACGCTTCCGACTTCTGTGGTTTATCTATTGCAAACAATTCCACATCTTCCGTCTCTTTGGGAAACCTTAGCATGGAAACAAACGGCTCGTATGCTCCTGTATCATCGGGATATATCAACAAGAGCCTTACCATCCTTCCCTCATCCGTTGAAAGCGGACCGGGAACAGTCTCGTGGGATACTTCATCCGCTGTCACGGTTCTTGCCGAAAACAGCGGGGATGTACGCAATGCAACAGGGACAAGCTCCGGCGACATCGTTGCCGTCATTTCTTCGGGTGCAGCAGCTGCCAACACCCACCTTAACAAAGGCAACTATACGGGCAACATCAAAGTCAGCATAACAGACACCGTATCGGCGGGTTCTAGCTTCAACTCTTTGCATACAAGCGGAACATTGACCGGTAGCGTCAGCCTCTGCTTTGACCGAGAATATGAATCCACCTCGCAATGGGGAACGTGGTTCGGCTCAGTAAACTCCGATCAAATAACGGGTGATGTGTATATGGAATACTCTTCATCATCCTATATCAGCAAAGGGGGTACATATACCGTTACGCCAACAGGCGCGACAACCGGCACGGCAATCACAGCATCGGTAGCGGGAAGCTTTAACGCATCCATAGGCGGTAAAGTCACCATGGTCTTTAACGATGGAAACTTCAACGCATCAATCTACGGAGGAGCGATTTATGGTAACGGCACCATCGGCTCCTCAGCTCTTTACCTAAACGGAGGTTCTTTCGCAGGCAACATTTACGCCGGCGGATTTACCGGCACCATCTCCGGCAATACGCAAATCACCATAACGGGGAACAACATTGCCTTTGGCGGCGAGATGATCAGCGCAGGCAACTTCGGCGGAAACGCAACCATTGGCGGCAACTCTCAAATCACCATCAGCAATTTGAAGGAAAATGGCGGCGGTTTTGCCAATTACAACGGAACCATCAGCGGAGGCACGGGCGTTACAGGAACACGCACACTGATTTTTGATCAAACGCAACATTCTTCATTCAACGCTCAATTGGAAAACTTTGATGCCGTTTCGGTGCAAAAATCAACTGTCGGGCTTACCTCGGCAGGCGGTGCTCAGACGATTTCGGTAGACGGAGAAAGCACCTTAATTCTCAAATCGGGTGCCAATGTTTCCGCGACTGTTGGGAATTCCGGCACAGTTGAAGTACAAAACAATGCCAAATTAACCCTGCAACAGGGTGCCGATGAAAACACCAACGGCACATATGCGGTTCACGGCGGAGAGCTGGATATCAATTCTCAAATATTGGGTGAATCCGTTACAGTGACATCCGGTTCCCTTTCCAATCTTACATCCGCTTACAAAGGCAACGTCTCCATCGCCGCAACAGGCAATGTCATTCTCTCTTCCGTAGACTGTTCAAAATTGACGGAACTGGACATCATTACATCAGGAGCGACTGTTTCCGGTTTGGACGGCAATATTACGTTGGAATGCGTTTCTCTCGCCTTGGATGAAACAGTTGCCGCCACGCCGATCCTTCTCTTCGGAGATGACAACGGAACAATTTCCGTCACGCAATCGCTGTCTCTGTCGCTCAGTAAAGAATTGATCGAAGGATTGCTCAGCCAAGAATCCGTTGCACCTCTTTCCTTGGAAACAAATTCAGCTTCGGAGCAATCTTTTACTCTAACCGTAACCGATGGCACAATTGTTGCGGATCTCTCCAACATCAACATTCTCGCAGAGGGCTATACTCTGAAAGCCACAGCAATCAACGGTGGTTCCATCACGTTTGCAGCGATTCCCGAACCGACATCTTCCGCTCTCATGCTGACGGGGCTGGGGCTGATGGCTCTGCGTCGGCGGCGCAACTGAATATTCTCCTCAATCCTGTCGACGAATACAACACAAGCAAGCGAAGAATACTTCCGTATTCTTGACATTGTGCATTCACGCGGTAAAATGGCGGCTTCATGGCAACAAAACCCACACGAGAACGCGGTTGGAATTCAAACCTCGGCGTCATTCTCGCCGTAGCGGGCAGTGCCATCGGATTCGGCAACTATTTGCGTTTCCCGGGCTTGGCTGCGCAACACGGCGGCGGGGCGTTCATGATTGCCTATTTTGTCTCGCTTTTCTTGATGGGAATCCCGCTGGCGTGGGTCGAATGGTCTGTCGGCAGACGGGGTGGCATGCTGGGGGCGCACTCCACAGCAGGAATGTTCATGCTGTTGATGCGTTCTCATTTGTGGAAATATTTGGGGTTGATCGGCGTAGCCGTGCCGCTTTATCTCTGCATGTACTACCTCTTCATTGAAAGCTGGACATTTGCATACACCGTCAAAACGGCTGTCGGTGCATTAAACCTCTCATCTGCGGCAGAGTTTACCGATGCCTTTAACTCATTCGTCGGGGCAACGCATGACGGAGCAGCATTTTCATTTAATCACAACTCCCTGTTAGTCTCCCTATTGTTGGCATTTTTAGCAAACTTTTGGGTCATGTACAAAGGGATCGGGAAAGGTATTGAGCGTTTCTGCAAATTGTCATTACCCGTTCTTCTGATCACCTCTTTGCTGGTACTGGTGCGCGTGCTGACACTGGGAACCCCCGACCCGCACCATCCCGAACGAAGCATCAATCACGGTTTGGGTTACATGTGGAATCCCGACAAGATCGTGTTGGAAGTTCGGGACACAAACGGGGAGTGGAAAACGGAAGACATGTTGCCCGTATCGTCCGCAGCTGATGCCGAAGCAATGAAAAAACGCGCCATAACCGCTTACGGGGCAGACCGCATCCGCACACGAAAGATTTCCCTGATTCAGGGTTTGCTTGATCCCGATGTATGGCTGGCAGCGGCAGGACAAATTTTTTGGTCTCTTTCGGTCTGTTTCGGCACCGTCGCGACATATGCCGGTTACGTCAAGAGGAAGGACGATATCGCCCTCAGCTCACTGACGGCGGCTTCTGCCAACGAATGCGTGGAAGTGGGCATTGCAGGCATGATGATCGTACCCGCAGCCGTGGCAATTCTCGGCGTATCGGCGGCGGCTGGCGTTTCAACATTCGGATTGGGGTTCAACGTTTTACCGCAAGTTTTCGCTCAAATGCCCGCCGGACAACTGTTCGGTACTCTGTTTTTCGGTTTGCTTTGTTTGGCGGCGGTAACCAGCTCCATATCCATGATACAACCCTGCATTGCTTTTCTGGAAGAATTCTGGTTGCTGACGCGGAAGCAATCCGTCACTCTTGTAGGCTTTTTCACCATGACGGGCGCATTGATCGTGGCATGGTTCAGCCGCGATTTGATGGGGCTGGACACACTGGACTTTTGGTTTGGCACGGTCAGCCTTTATGTAGTGGGAGCCTGCTTTTTAACCGTTTTTTGTCTCAAATGGACAAAACAAGAAGCCTTTGACGCCGTTGCTGATGGCTCAAAAATTCAAATTCCGCGCTGTTCCCTGTTCATTATCCGCCGCATCGCGCCGCTTTTCCTATTCTCCGTCATTATTTCATGGGTCATTCAAAACATGGTGGATCGCGTTTCCCCCCCCGTGCAAAACCTCATCAACGGAGAACCCGGCGCATGGATTCCCGTCCTGTGGTGCTTGGTTGTCTTTCTTTTTCTCGTCATGGCGGCGAAAACTTCCCGTCGCTTCCGTGCCAAACTGAGGGAAGAATCCAAACGCAATTTACATTCATGACAATAGGCGGTTACATCACGATGATTCTTTCTGTTGCCTTCGTGTGGGTATTTTTCTTCTGTTGCATGCGAATGGTTTTGAAGCAAGGTCCGTCTTCCCCATCGGAAGACGCATCACAAGACCGAACAGACATTTCCCGCTGACGCATTTCCTATGGCTACGTCCTCATCTCGAACTCGCGAGCGCGGATGGAACTCCAAGCTCGGCGTCATTCTCGCCGTGGCAGGCAGTGCCATCGGCTTTGGAAACTATCTGCGCTTCCCCGGACTGGCGGCACAATACGGTGGCGGCGCATTCATGATCGCTTATTTCGCATCGCTCTTCCTGATGGGGATTCCCCTCGCATGGATCGAATGGGCAATCGGCAGACGGGGCGGCATGCTGGGTGCACACTCCACCGCATCAATCTTTATGTTGCTGATGCGTTCTCGCCTGTGGAAATATCTGGGATTGGTCGGCGTCATGATCCCTCTGGGTGTCAGCATGTATTACCTCTTCATTGAAGGTTGGACACTGGGCTATGCATGGAAAATAGCAAACGGCAGTCTCTGCGCGACAAGCCCGGAAGAATCGGCTGCCACCTTCAACTCCTTTGTGGGAACTGCCGAAAACGGGGCAGCCCTCACTCCCGGGGAAAGCTCTCTGATCTGGTTCTTTGCCATAGCCATCCTTTTCAATTTGTGGATACTCTATCGGGGTGTCGGGCGTGGCATTGAATGGTTTTGCAAGTGGTCACTACCCGTCCTGCTGATCACCTCTCTGCTCATCCTAGTACGGACGCTGACACTGGGTGCACCCGACCCTTCCCATCCCGAACGCAACATTGATCGCGGTCTGGGCTATATGTGGAATCCCGACAAAGTCGTACTCGAAGTACAAGACGCAAGCGGAAAATGGAAAACGGAAGACATGCTCTTTGCGAACACCACCCATGTTGTCCCGTCTGTCACGCCATCCGACGCGACCGCATCAGCCCATTCAGGCGAACAACGGCGCATTCGCCATATTTCTCTGCTCGGCGGGTTAGCAGACCCCGAAGTATGGCTGGCGGCTGCCGGGCAAATCTTCTGGTCGCTTTCCATCTGCTTTGGTACAGTGACGACTTATGCCAGCTACCTCAAACGCCGTGATGATCTCGTCCTCAGCTCGTTGACGGCGGCATCTGCCAACGAATGCGTGGAAGTGGGCATTGCGGGCATGATGATCGTACCCGCAGCTGTGGCTGTTTTGGGTATATCCGCCGTAGCGGGAGCATCAACATTCGGACTGGGATTCAACGTTCTGCCACAGGTCTTTGCACTGATGCCGGCAGGGCAAATTTTCGGTGCGCTTTTCTTCGGCTTGCTCTTCATCGCCGCCGTTACCAGCTCGATTTCCATCATTCAACCTGCTGTTGCCTTTTTGGAAGAATTTTGGTTACTTTCACGCAAGCAATCCATCGTCATCATCGGCATGATAATCACCGTAGGCTCCCTGACAGTCGCATGGTTCAGCCGCGATTTGATGGGGCTGGATACGCTTGATTTTTGGCTCGGTACCGTAGGTCTTTACATCAACGGACTATTCTTCCTCATCATCTTCTGTTTCAAATGGAACGCCAGAGAGGCCTACGAAGAGCTTCACGCCGGCGCAAAACTGCGAATCCCGCGTAGACTGTTCTCGTTCATGCGCTGGGCTGCCCCCTGCATCCTGCTTACCATCATCTGCTCTTGGATATGGAACAACCTCGCCGGGGAGCTTTCCCCTCAAGTACAATCATTGCTCAACGGAGAAATCGGGGCTTGGCTTCCCCTGCTGTGGTGGGCATTCGCCGTCCTGTTCATGGCGATGGTTGCCCGCACTTCACGCCGATTCCATCGCCGCCTTGCTTCCATAAAAGCCCGCGAAGAAAAATAAAACGCGCAAGAACAACGAATTGAGCCAATTTGAAAAAAAAGGACGCCGCAGTCGCTCACATACCCATATCCTCATTTACCGCTTCTTCATCACTCTCTTTTTCCTCTGTCCAACACACCGACTGCGGCGTCCGAAAGGTGTTATAGCATCATCCAAACTCAACGCAACCATACTCCGCCACCCCACAACCTCTGCCCGGTTGGGCAAATAACACTCTCCTATTTTTCCCGCATCGGCTCCGTGCTTTTCATTAAATATTAGAAAAAACGCATTATTCATTAAACAAACCGCAAAACAATAGAGAGCAAAATCCTCCTTTTGTGCATAGAGACACACCCCGCTCTTGCCGTTGCGGGGGATTGGGAGTAGAATTCGCGCGGTTTACTTTTTTGTATGAAGCGATTTGTTTGTTTGATTGCTCTGTTTTTCCTTCTCGCTCATGCTCAGGCAATGGCGTGGAGGTCTGTCGGCGATTCCGTACCGCAACCGCCTCGGGAGTTTCGCGCGGCATGGGTTTCCACTGTTTTTAATCTCGATTGGCCGAAACGTGCCGGCGAATCGGCTGCGGCGCAGAAAGCAGAATTGCTCACCATTTTGAACAAAGCGGCTCAATTGCGGCTGAACGCCATCATGTTGCAGGTGCGTCCGAACGGAGATGCGTTCTACCGTTCCTCTTACGAGCCATGGAGCCAATGGCTGAGCGGTCCCGGCGTCAACCCGGGATACGATCCTCTGGCTTTCGCCATCAGAGAAGCCCACAAACGGGGCATCGAAGTACACGCATGGTTTAATCCCTTCCGCGCCAAAGCCAATGCGGCTCCTGTAGGTAAAGGTCACGTTTCGCATCGCTATCCCAAGCTGATGAAAAAAGCGGGAACCACATTGATTTTAAACCCATCCCATCCAACATCCGCAGATCACGTTCTCAAGGTTATCATGGACGTAGTCAACCGTTACGACATTGACGGCGTACACCTCGATGATTATTTTTATCCCTATCCGCCCAATCACAACATCAGCGACGGCAAAACGCCTGCCCAACGTCGCGCTGCCATCGATTCCTTCGTCAGCCGTCTCTACTCCTCCGTCAAAAGGAGCAAACCGTGGGTGAGGGTCGGAATCAGCCCCTTCGGGATTTGGCAACCGGGCTATCCCTCCGGCATCGAAGCAGGCGTCAACGCCTATGAACACCTGGCCTGCGATGCCCGCAAATGGCTCTCCAAAGGCTGGGTCGATTATTTGGCTCCGCAACTTTACTGGAGCTGTTCCCCAGCCAAGCAAAGCTTCCCCGCGCTGATGCGTTGGTGGAGCAGCATCAACCCCTCCCGCCCGGTGTGGCCGGGCATCTCCACGGCACGTATCCGCAGTAAAGAAGACCCTTCGCGCACATCGGCTGAAATAGCCAAACAAATTGCTTATTCCCGCTCGCTTGCCCGCTCTTCCTCCGGTCAATTGTTCTGGAGCTGGAATTCCATCGGCTCAAACAAAGGCGGCATTCAAAACGAATTACGCCGTTACTATCCGACGGCCGCCGTACCGCCGGCAATGCCATGGTGTGGCAGCCGCGTTCCCGGTACGCCGGTTCTGCAAGCGGCAGACACCACCCGAGGCGTGTATCTGAAATGGACACCCGCCGACAAAATTGCCCGCAAATGGGTCATTCAGGCACGCATCGGCGGGCAATGGCTCACCCTGTGTCTCCTCCCCGGCGAGCAAACATCCGTTACCTTGCCCGCCAATTTTATCGGGAAAGCAGATCGCATCGCGGTACGGGCTGTCTCTGCACTTGGTAATCCCGGGGCAGCGGCGGTTTCCGCCCGCTGAAATCGCCTGTTTGCTCTCCACAAACCAACAGTCATCAGCCTTTCGGAAATTTGGGCTTCCCTTTTCCCCGAAAAAAGCGCATAATATTTTTCGTCCCTGTTCGCACGGAAACGTATCCGTCGGCAGTTATTTCACCATTATATCATCAATATGGCACATTCTTTTCTTCCGGCACAATATAAACACCCTTACGAAATCGATCCCAAATATGGGAAGAGCGTTGTATACTTCTGCATGGAATATGCGATTGACAACGCATTTAAGATCTACTCGGGCGGGCTCGGCTACCTGGCCGGCTCTCACATGCGCAGCGCAGGCGCACTGCGCCAAAACCTTTTAGGCATCGGCATTCTTTGGACATACGGTTATTACAACCAAACCCGCTCGGAAAACGGCAACATGGCGGTTCAATACCAGAAGCGCAATTACCCCTTCTTGGAAGACCACAACATCAAGTTCCTGATCCGCGTCTACGGCGCACCGGTATGGGTGAAAGCATACTTCCTGCGTCCCGAAACATTCGGCACGGCTCCCATGTTCTTCCTTTCGACCGATTTGGAAGAAAACGATGAAGAAAGCCGTTCGATCACCCGCCGCCTGTACGATTCCAACGGGTTCACCCGTATTGCTCAATACATCGTTCTCGGCAAGGGTGGGGCTCGCCTCCTTGACGAATTGGGCGTTGAACCCGAAATATTCCACCTGAACGAAGCCCACGCCATCGGTGCCGCCTTCCACCAGCTGACCAAGAACGGTTGCAACATTGAAGAAGTACGCAAGCGTTTCGTCTTCACCACGCACACCCCCGAAGAAGCAGGGAACGAAAAGATGGACATCAACCAAATGAACAATTTCTCGTTCTTTGACGGTCTTTCTCTCGATCAGGTACGCCATGCCATCGGGCTTGCAGAAGGCGATAACACATTCAACTATTCATTGGCCGCACTGCGTCTTTCACACAAAGCCAACGGTGTTTCTCAGCTTCACGGCGAAGTTTCCCGTCAAATGTGGAAAGGCTATGACAACATCTGTCCGATCACGTCGATCACCAATGCGCAAAACCAAGCATACTGGCAAGACCAAGAATTGGCAGAAGCCTTCCGCGCCCGCGACAAAGTCGCTTTCGCCGCCCGTAAAAAGGCTCTTAAAAAGCAACTTTTCCGCGTTGTCGGCGAACAAACAGGTCACGTCTTTGATACGGATTGCCTGACCATCGTCTGGGCTCGTCGCTTTGCCGCATATAAGCGTCCGGATCTCATCACGGAAAACACAACCTGCTTCGAACGCATGTTGCAACGCACCAATCGCCCTGTACAAATGATCTGGGCAGGGAAACCTTATCCCACCGATTACAAAGCGATCGAAATCTTCGACAAGCTCAACAGCCTGAGCAACAAATACGCCCGTTGCGCCACCATCGTCGGATATGAATTGAGCCTCAGCCGCCTGTTGAAAAACGGTTCGGATCTCTGGCTGAACAACCCGATCGTCACGCGCGAAGCTTCGGGTACTTCGGGTATGTCTGCCGCCATGAACGGCTCGCTCTCCATTTCCACCAATGACGGCTGGATTCGCGAATTTGAAAAAGACGGCGAAAACTGCTTTATCATTCCCGAAGCCAAAGCCGGGCTTACGCCGGAAGCCCGCGACCGTTCGGATCGCGACAACTTCTACGACATTCTCGAAAGCCGCATTCTGCCGCTCTACTACGACAATCGCGACGGTTGGTACGACCTCGTATTCAACGCCATGAACGACATCTATCCCAAGTTTGATGCCGACCGCATGGCAGACGAATACTACGTCAATATGTACAACTGATTTCGTTCGCCTATTGTCCGAAAAATGATTCGACCGCTTCGCCTTCACGGCGAAGCGGTCTTTTTTCATTCATGCATCAGAATACAAAAGTGGACCTCAAATTTGCTTCGAAGGAGCTTCTGCCGTTTGCGGTGTCGGCGAAATCTCTTCCGCCGAACCGTTCTTGAAACGTTCAAATACTTCTCTCGGCTCATCGGGATGCTGGCGCAATGCTTCGTATATGCGATCACGCATTTCCAAAGCCGCTTGAAAGGCGGCTTCTTCACTTCCGTACTGCCGATCGGAAAAGTATTTGGTGAACTGATTCCATTTTCGACAGATGCTGAGTCTCCATCCTTGAAACGAAGTCGTTTCGTATGTATAGCGAGTTATGTTGCGCTGGGTCATGTTATTAATATGTTATACGGTTAAAATAACCGCCTCTGAAAGCATCTCAGACGCAGCGCTTCATCGCAACCTATCTTTCTATCTGTTCGCCTATCTATCCGATAGATAATCAATAACATATAAATATTTTTGACTATACGTTACAACAAATTTGTTTATTATAATCAAAAAGACCATATTTCTCTGCTCCGAATTAATCAAAAGTTCCGTCCGCAAAACATGACGAAAACCTCGCTCGCCTGCAATTTTTCCCACAGCGGGCAAGTACAGCCCGAAAAAATTTCGCAACCGGCAAGGAAAAACCGTCCTCTTTCGCAAGAAGATCAAGACGAGGCACAAGAAGAGGGAAAACTCCGCAAAGGAGGGACGCGCCAAGCTTACGACCCTGCGGCAATCACTTTTTCCGCTTCGGAGCGCGCCCAAGCGTCAGCCCCCAAGATCACGTCCAAATCATCAGAGGGCATGACCGCATGCCGCTCCATCACCTTCTCCACGGTTTCCCAGATTCCGGGGAAGATCAATCCCCCTTTCATAAAAGCGGCAACCGCTACTTCATTCGCAGCATTGAGTACGGCAGGCATTGTGCCGCCCACTGTCCCGGCATGCCGAGCCAAGCCCAGCGCGGGGAAGTCATCCCATCGGGGTTCTTCAAACTCCAGCTTCCCGAGAGTCGCCAAATTGAGAGGTTGCAGACAACTCGGCACACGGTCGGGCCACGTCACGGCATACTGAATAGGGAAGCACATGTCAGACGAGCTCAACTGCGCCAGCAACGAACCGTCCGCAAACTCAACCAGCGAATGCACCACGCTTTGCGGATGCACCACCACATCCACGCGCTCCATCGGGATGCCGAACAGCCAGCGGGCTTCAATCATCTCCAACCCCTTGTTGAACATCGAAGCAGAATCAATCGTGATCTTCTTGCCCATTTTCCAGACGGGATGCCGCAATGCCTGTTCGGCCGTAACGTGGCACAATTCATCCGTTGGGGTACAGCGAAACGGACCGCCGCTTGCCGTCAGCAACAAACGTTTCACGCACCCTTCCCCGCCATGTCCCTGCAAGCACTGAAAAATCGCATTATGTTCGCTGTCGACAGGTAATATATTCACCCCTGCCTCTGCGGCTGCTTTCATGATCACCTCGCCCGCCATGACGAGAATTTCCTTACTGGCAATCGCCAAATCCTTTCCTGCCCGGATTGCCGCCAGTGCGGGTTTCAACCCGGCAGTCCCGATAATGGAAACCAGCACCATATCCGCTTCCTCCATCGTCGCCAATTCACAAAGCCCCTCAAGCCCCGCAGAAATCGTAACTCCCGTCCCCGTCAAAGAAGCCAATTCATCCTTTTTGTCTTCGCGGAAAATAACCGCTCGTCTTGCTCCCGTTTCGGCAATTTGCCGAGCCAAAACATCAACGCTCGAATGAGCTGCCAGCCCCACAATTTCCATTCGTTCGGGCAATGCGGCAGCCACCTTCAAAGCACTGGTGCCTATACTCCCCGTTGAACCGAGAACCACTACGCGACGCTTTTTCATTCCGAACGTATTTTGCCCGACACCCCTAACAGAAGCAAGCCTTTTCACACCTTCCCATACCGAATATTCATCCCCCGTCCTTCCCATGAAAAGCAAACCTTCAACAGCCGCCGAAAAGAAATTCCCCCGACGGGAGTATTCCCTTGCCAAAACGCAGCTCTGTCTATATAATGCTCCAGCTCCATCACGCATGAAGGCTATTCTCGCACTAGAAGACGG
Source organism: uncultured Akkermansia sp. (assembly GCA_964418985.1). Taxonomy (GTDB): domain Bacteria; phylum Verrucomicrobiota; class Verrucomicrobiia; order Verrucomicrobiales; family Akkermansiaceae; genus Akkermansia. Next base: position 35,640 of record CAYQNL010000001.1, read on the forward strand.
CACAATTTTTGAAGGCAAATCCTTTGGCGCAACCGGCACACACACCGGCGAAGTATGCTTTAACACATCGATGTCAGGCTACCAGGAAGCCCTGACAGACCCTTCGTATCGCGGACAAATCCTGACGATGACCTATCCGCTCATCGGCAATTACGGCATTTGCGAAGAAGACAACGAATCGGAACACCCGCAGGTGCGCGGATTTGTCATCGGCGAGCTGGCTCGGGTTTATTCCGGCTGGCGCGCCACAGAATCTCTCGAATCTTGGATGACCCGCTACGGCATCCCCGGCATTGAAGGGGTCGACACCAGAAAACTTACCAAGTTATTGCGTTCCAGCGGCTCCATGCGCTCCTGTCTGACAACCGAGCTTTCTGCCGATGAAGCCGTCCGAAAGGCACAGTCTTCCGCTCCGATGGCGGGAAGCGACTTCGTCACCGAAGTCAGCACTGCGAAAACCTACGTTTGGGAAGGCGAATCCCGCCCATGGAAATTGCCGAACCCCTCTGCCGGCGATCTGACCTATTACGATTCCCTGCCCCCCGTGCAGTACAACATCATCGCCTACGATTTCGGCATCAAGCGCAACATCCTGCGTTGTCTGCGCCAAGCGGGCTTCGGCGTCACCGTTGTCAACGCCCACACCAAAGCCGAAGAAGTACTTGCCGCCAAACCCGACGGCCTTTTCCTTTCCAACGGTCCGGGTGACCCCGCCGCGCTGACGGTCATCCACGCCGAGTTGCGCAAAATGCTCGGCAAATTACCCATTTTCGGTATCTGTTTGGGGCATCAGCTTTTGGCTCATGCCTTCGGTGCCAGCACCTTTAAGCTGAAATTCGGGCATCGCGGCGGCAACCAGCCCGTGCAAGACCTTCGCACGGGCAAAGTGGCGATCACATCGCAAAACCACGGTTTTGCCGTGGATGATGCAACCCTTCCGCCCGATGTGGAAGTAACGCATCGCAACCTCAACGACGGTACCGTTGAAGGAATTCGCCATAAAAAATTACCTGTATTCAGCGTCCAATATCACCCGGAGGCCGCACCCGGTCCGAAAGATGCCGCCTATTTCTTTGGCGAATTTATTGATCTCATCCGCGATTTCCGCGCGGGAAAATACTCACTTTGAAACCTCTTTCCATTTGACATGAACACACTCGTTATCGGCTCCCAATGGGGAGATGAAGGCAAGGGCAAAGTTATTGACTTTTTAACAGAAAGCGCAGACGTTGTCACACGCGGACAGGGTGGCAACAACGCCGGGCATACCGTCATCGCGCACGGACAAAAGTACATTCTGCACCTCGTTCCCTCGGGCATTTTGTGGCAGGGCAAGCTCTGCGTCATCGGCAACGGTGTCGTTCTTGACCCCGTAGGATTAGTCGAAGAAATTGAAGGCTTACGCAAACAAGGTGTCTGCATCACCCCGGACAACCTGCTCATTTCGGATCGGGCGCATGTCGTTTTGCCGGTACACCGCGATATCGACGGAGCGCAGGAAGATGCCCTCGGCGATCAAGCCATCGGCACAACGCGTCGCGGCATTGGCCCCACCTATGCGGACAAAGCGCGTCGCATCGGCTTGCGCATGGCTGATTTGAAAGACCCGCAACACCTGCTCACCGTGTTGCAACGGCGCATGAAAACCGCCAACGAAGAGCTGGTGCGTTTGGGCGGCACACCCGCCGACCCTCAGGTTACCATTGAAGCCGTAACCAAAGCCGCCGATGTATTGCGCCCGCACATTGCCAACACGATTCCCGTTCTCAACAATGCTGTCAAAGAAGGCAAAAGCATTCTTTTTGAAGGAGCGCAAGGTGCTATGCTCGATATCGATTTCGGCACATATCCCTTTGTTACCTCTTCCAACACATCATCGGGCGGCTGTTGCACCGGGACGGGCGTCCCGCCGACCAAGATCGACAAAATCATCGGCGTGTGCAAAGCCTACACCACCCGCGTGGGCGCAGGTCCCTTCGTGACCGAAAATGACGAAGTGGCAGATTACATGCACGGTCTGGGGCGCGAATTCGGCGCGACCACCGGGCGTCCCCGCCGTTGCGGTTGGGCAGACGCCGTGGTTCTCGGCTATTCTGCCATGTTCAACGGCTTCAACGAAATGGCCATGACAAACCTCGACGGTTTGGACGGCTTCAAAACGGTCAAAATTTGCGTTGGCTACAAGTTGGGCAATGAGGTCCTTTCATACCCGCCCGCCCTCATCAAAGAATGGGAAGCTTGCGTACCCGTATACGAAGAACTCCCCGGCTGGCAACAGGACATCACCGCTTGCCGCACATGGGAAGAATTGCCGGAAAATTGCCGCGCCTATGTCAAGCGATTCGGAGAGCTGATCGGTTGCCCGGTAGGCACGGTGGGCGTAGGTCCTGATCGCGAACAAACCATCGCCGTCGGCGATTGAGACAACATCTTCATTCACCCCCTTTCTTCGTCACACCGCGAACGAAAGGGGGATTTTCATTTTTCCCCATGGCAGACTTTTCTTTCAACGAACCGTTCGAGCGGAGAAACACGGGCAACGTCAAATGGGATCGCAGCGGCGATGCTCTTCCCTTCTGGATTGCCGACATGGACGTCCGCACGCCAAACTGCATTACACAGGCTCTGCATAACCGCATTGAACACGGCTTCTTCGGCTACGCCTGCATGACAGAAGCCTTGCTCAACGCCATTGTGCGATATATGGCAACGAAACATTGCGCCGCCATCGAAGCCTCGTGGATTCTGGAAACACCCGGCTGCGTTCCGGCTCTCTCTTTGGTGGCGCGTGCCGTATGCCGCCCGGGTGACGCCATGATGACATGTACGCCGGTTTACCCTCCGATTCGCAATGTTCACCGCGATGTCGGATGCGACGTCATCGAAGTTCCCCACATCTTGGCAGACAACGTTTGGCAATTCGATTGGGACGCTATGGAAAAAGCCGTCACACCGCAAACACGGCTTTTTGTTCTTTGCAACCCGCAAAACCCGCTCGGGCGCGTTTGGTCGCAAGACGAGATTCTTCGTCTCGCCCGTTTCTGCGAAAAGCATGACTTGATTCTCTGTTCAGACGAAATCCATTGCGATCTCGTCCTTGACGAAACCGTGCGGCACTTTTCCGCCATGGCTCTGCCCGAGCCTTTGCGGCAAAGGTGCGTCACACTCTCTGCACCGAGCAAAACCTATAACATAGCAGGGATGGGCTTCACCTACTCCGTCATTCCGAACACCAACCTTCGCGAGCACATCATCGCAACAAAGGGTTGTACCATGTCCGACGTCAACTGCCTCGCATACACCGCCGCATATGCCGCCTACACAGAAGGCGAAGCTTGGCGGCAACAGCTCATCGTCCACCTGAGGCACAACCGCGATTTCCTCTGCAACTACATTCGGGCGCACATACCCGCCATCAAATTGCCACACATTCAGGCAACCTATCTGGCATGGATGGACTGTTCCGCGCTTGGCTTGGAAAACCCGCAAGAATTCTTCCTGAACAACGCCGGCATCAAGCTCAACCCCGGGGCAGATTTCGGCGCACCGCAACACGTGCGCTTCAATTTCGGCACAACGCGGGATACATTGTCCTGCGGGCTCATCGCCATGGCCAAGGCACTGCGCTGAGCTTTCGTTCCCTCTCTGCTCTTCTTTCCTGCGTGGGTATCTCCGAAAAAACGGAGGCGTCAGGATGTACCCGGCACATCAATTTTGCTCTGCGTAGCTGTCGAGCAATGCTCGCGTCCGCATCCGCACTTTTTCGATGCGGTCAAGCAAGGCGCGGCGATACCGTTCTTTCTCGGGCATAGGTATCCTCGCCACACCGGAGATGACAGCGGCTTCCGCAATGGCGGGGCAAAGATATTCAATCATGCGAGGGTCAAACGGCTTGGGGATCACATAGCCGGGGCCAAACGCCAGCGGCTTACCGCCGGAAACGGCAATCACCTCTTCCGGGACAGGCTGTTTTGCCAACATGGCCAAGGCACGGGCGGCGGCAATCTTCATCGGCTCATTGATGCTGCGGGCTTGCACATCCAACGCCGCACGGAAAATATAGGGGAAGCACGACACATTGTTCACCTGATTCGGCCAATCGGAACGCCCGGATCCCATAATGCAATCCGGTCGTGCCGCCATGGCCTCTTCATAGGTAATTTCCGGGTCGGGGTTGGCACAGGCAAACACAATCGGGTTCGGGGCCATTAATTTCAACGCTTCGGGCTTCAGCAACCCCTTGCGCGACAATCCCAGAAAAACATCTGCCCCGGTCAACGCCGCTTCCAGCGAACATTCCTCACTTTGGGCAAACATCGCCTTCGTGGGGTGCAAATCCAAACGCCCGGTGTGAATCAGCCCTTTGGAATCAAACATATAAATATTTTCTCGGCGCACGCCCAGTGCCATATAAAATTTGGCACAGGCAATACCTGCCGCACCGGCCCCGACAACAACGCATTTCATCTCTTCGAGATACCGCCCGGTCAACTCTGCCGCATTCAGCAACGCCGCCCCCGAAATCACCGCCGTTCCGTGCTGGTCATCGTGAAAAACGGGGATATTCATTTCCTGGCGCAAGCGTTCTTCCACCATAAAGCATTCAGGTGCCTTGATGTCTTCCAAATTGATTGCGCCAAACGTGGGTTCAAGCGTCTTGATCACCTCGATCAATTTTTCCGGTTGCGTCACATTCAGTTCAATGTCATATACATCAATATCGGCGTATATTTTGAAAAGAAGCCCTTTCCCTTCCATCACCGGCTTTGCCGCTTCGGGACCGATGTTGCCCAGCCCCAACACCGCCGTTCCGTTGCTGATCACCGCCACTAAATTTGACTTACCCGTATAAAGAGCGGCAGCGGCGGGATCTTCTTGAATTTTACGGCAAGGCTCCGCAACGCCGGGGGAATATGCCAGCGTTAAATCTTCCATGGAAAAGCACGATTTGCAGGGCAACACTTCCAGCTTGCCTGCTCGGGGGAATTGATGATAGCGAAGAGCCTCTTCTCGGATATTGTCACTCATAATACGAAAGCTTCGGGAATTTTTCACGAAAAACGCCGCGCCGCATTTTCTTCCAATTTCCGCGCCAAAGCAAGTGAATAATGCGCCCCAAGATGCATTCCCGCATCCTTTCCTCAAACAATCCCACCTCGTTGCAGCCTCTCCCCCGCTTGGGGCGCCCCCATTGACAGTCCTCAATCCACTCTCTTTCAACACGCATACACCGCACACGGCTCTCTGCCAAATGCCAAAGAACACCTTCGATGAAACAAGTCCCCCGTGCATTCTCTCCCGACAAAACAGACAGAGTTCCCCCCGCAGCCACCTCAAAAACACGCCCATAGTGCGAGAAAACCGCCCGATCCGACCACGGTGTTATTTGCTCCCCCACCGTAAAGAACGGCTTGGATTGCCATATAGGTTTTCACGGGATTCCCGATTCATTGTTTTTTCCGCTTTTCTGTCTTTCTGATCAACAATCGATTGAAAATGAGATATTTGAGACACAAAATCCGAAGCGAGCTCATGCACCTCATTTTCCAAACGCTTTTGCACAGACGGAAGCAACATCTCTTCCGTCCACGTTTCCGCAGAATATTCCGTCACGATCTTATTGACAATTTCTTCCATCGGTCGGACAACGATGAACATAAAGTCCGCCTGCATCTCAAGACTTGTATTATACGCTTTTTGGGTCAATTGCAACCGTGCCTCCCTTGCCTTCTCCGCAGAGCGGATATCTCTTGCATATTCTCTTGCTTTCTCCAATGAAGAGAAACCTCGGTACGTGCTGTCACTTGCGCCGCCTGCTTTTTCTTCCCATGAAGAGCTGATTTTCTCCTCCGATGCCGCCAGCTTTTTCTCTTCGTTCAGGTAACTGTTTTGAAAGTTTCCCAAACGCTTTTCATATTCCCTCGCTTTGGCTTCGTAATCCGGCAAGTTGAAGCGGGAGCGGATCTTTTCGTACAGGGCTTCTTTGAGTTTTGGGTCAACCGGTCGCCCCGTATCGGGTTTTTCATCAAATGAGGGTTGCATGCCGTTGCCGCGCTCTTGCCGATCGCCCCGTTCTCCCATGTACCACAGCCCTATGCCCGCCCCTACCGTTCCAATTGCCGCCGCCATCCCAACAATGCGCATCCATTTCCTGCGCGGGTTGCTTTTTCTCACCTCATCGGGTTCGCCCCGCATCAGCCATTCTTCCCATTGTCGGGCGGTTCGGCAACGCCCTGTGGGATTCAAATGCATGTTGAAATCTACCGATTCCAACAATTCGCGCGGCATCGCCCCGCATCGTTTCATGCCGATAAGGGGGAGTACGTCATCCTGCATCAGGCGACGATCTGCCGATTCTGCCGACGTGCCGCTGAGCAATTCGTACCACGTGGTTGCCAAGGCGTAAAAATCCGTCCACGGACCAATCTCGCCCTTTCCCGTGATTTGCTCCGGAGACGCATAGGCGTATGAAAATTCCCCCTGCGTGATCGTACCGGTGGTTTCCGGTTTGTTCAATGCCGCACCGAAATCGATCAGCACCGGGTCTCCCCTCTCGTCAAAGAGGATGTTGTTCGGCTTAATGTCGCGGTGGTAAATGCCTTTGCCGTGCAGATATTCCAACCCTTCCAGCAAAAGGCGCAACCATGCCATGCATTTTTCTGCGGGAATCGTTTGTTTTGCGGCGGCGGCTTCATTCATGCGATCTCGCAATGAACCGCCTTCCAACCACGGCATGACGTAAAAGATACTCCCCTGAGCCTCAAACACATCATACACGCGAACGATCTGCCCGTGATTCAGCGATGCCAGCGTTTGTGCCTCGCGGCGCAACGCATCCATGGCCGCAGAATAATGCCGGGGCGAGGCATGCGGCAACGGAGTAATCTTCCCCGTTTCGGCATCTCGCCCGCACATCCCCAGCGGAAAACACTCTTTCAGAACGATATTCCGCCTCAGCTGACTGTCCCACCCGATGTAGGTGACGCCAAAGCCGCCTTGACCCAACGGTTTGAGCAACTTGTAATTGCCCAGCAGGGTACCGGGCGGCAAGGCAACATCAGCGTACATCGGGATCTTGTCCGGGGATCACCTCCGATGCGTCGAGACGCGGCACTTCGTCAGCCAAAAATTCTTTCAGCGTTTTCCCTTGGGCAAACGCTTTTTTCTCAAGAACTTTTCTGGTATCGGGATCCAGTTTTAAGGTAATTAATGTTTCTTCTTCCACGTGTACGCGGCTTGGCGGGGTCAACGGCAACTGCTTGATTAACCCTCGGATAATGTGTTCTTTTGCCGCAGGAATGGATTTTTGCGCCATCCAGTTCCTCACGGTTGCTTCCGTGACATAGCACCTTTCGGCCAGCCACGCATAGTCAAAATTGTTGGCTTTCAGCCACAATTTTACGTTCATCTTTAATTCTGCCTGATTCTGCCCCGTCATGCCTGAAATGTACCACTTTTCTCCGTCTGTGGCAATACCGTTATATGGCATTCTTATTTTTGAAAACAATTTTTATATTGCCAAAATCGCAAAATTAAGATATATAAAACTCGTCAACGCGATTTTATAACCAAAAAATAGCATCATCGCCATGAAAAATTCTTTTTTTGGGGATATTTTCGCAGACAATCTTTGCCTCATCGCAAGGGCAAAGGTGCTATCGCGAGTGCAAAAAACTCGCTAAACAAATCAATAAAAAGAAACCGATATGTTAGAAACAATCGCAACAACATTGATCACGCCGCTCATGATGGCGGCTTCCGCCGAGGACGCGACAGCCCCTGCCGCTTTGACCCCGGATATCTACAACTGGTCTACCCAGAATATCACCACGGCCGAAGAAGCGAAAGAAGCCGGCAAATCTTTTGCCAATGGTAGCTTCTCCCAGTCTCCCTTCGGGGGACCTCATGTCGTAGACGACTGGCACTAAAGCACCGGAACAGTTCACGGCGGGGGGCGCATCTGCGCCCCCGCACTTTGTAAAGCAAAACCATGATCCTTCTTCTGACATCCACCCAATGCGTCACCACAAACCTGCTTCTCAATTACCTGAGAGGGTATGAAGTTTTCCGTTTCAATATCGACAGGTGGCGCGATTATTCCTGGAGCATCACGGCAAACGGGTATCGCTTGGAAGACCCCATTGGGCGCGTCTGCGAAGAAGAACAGGTCGGGGCAGTCTACTTCCGCAAGCTGTTTTTCGACCCGATTGCGATTGATGTTCCCGCAAACGGTTGTGAAGAAAGCTGGCTGAGGGAAGAGGTGAAAGCCATCTGGAAAGGCATCATGGATCTGGCAGATGCCAAAGGAAAGCTGGCGTTGGTACACCCCTCGCCATCGGGAGAATGGCTGAAAATGCGGCAGATGCGAGCCGCCGCCCCATATTTCGAAGTGCCGGCATGGCAAATGTTGCATCGCGCCAAACCCTGCGCGGGCGACAGCATTGTCTGCAAAAGCAATACCGGCGCCCCGACCGGAAAGGGATTTTTCACCGTCTCACACGTAGAACCGGCACGCTTGCACCCGGAATACCCGTGGTTCATCCAGCAGGCGGTAGACGATGCCACCCACGATGTCACCATTGCCTACGTCAACGGCAAAGTGTTTGCCTATCGGTATGACCGTTCCAAATTCAGCGGAACGATGGATTCGCGAAAAGCAACTTACGAATCGGTCGGCGAGTGGGAACCTTTCTCTTTACCCGAAGAAGATGTCCGAAAAGTCAACACCTTCATGCGCAAAACGGGCTTCTCGTTTGCCCGGCTGGATTTTCTTCTCACCCCGCACGGGCTCGTCTTTCTGGAGATGAACACCAACGGGCAATACGCGTGGCTTGACCTCTACGGCGAAAACGGGCTGTTGAAAGCCATTGCCGATGAGATCATCCACCTGCACGATGCCAACATGTCCTCTCCGAAGTCATCTTCAACTGCCACTAGTCCCGAGTGAGCAATTATTTTGCCGCCCCGTCGTCCAATGGCAAAATATTGTTCATTCGGGACACCTCCGCTCATCACGCCGCCGTCCGATGTTCCCCCCACACACCGGCAGAATTGCCCCGGGCTTTCTTTTCCTCTTGCTCATTGCATGGATGATGCCGCCTTCGTGTACCGAGCGCACGGGCGTCAACCAAAAAGATGCGGAAGGCAACACGCCCCTCATTCGGGCATGCAGAGACGGCGATGCCGCCGGCGTATCGCTCTTACTGCAAAACGGTGCGCGGCTCAACGCGAAAGGGGCAAACGGCAACACGGCCCTCATGTGGGCGGCAAGCAAAGGATATACGGGATGCCTCACCCTCCTGCTCAAGGCCGGGGCCGATGCCAACGCCAAAAATGATGACGATGATATCCCCCTGATGAAGGCCGCCATGCACGGGCATACGGATTGCGTGAAGGCATTGATCCATGCAGGGGCAGATGTGAACGCCATCAGCAGAAATCGATACACGCCTCTCATGGGAGCGGCGGCTCACGGCAGGGCAGAATGCGTCAAAGCCCTACTTGCCGCCAAAGCGAACGTCTGCCTCCAAACGGAAAGCGGCCATACGGCACTCTGGTGGGCAACATTCGGCGGGCATGAGGAATGCGCCAACCTTCTTCGGGAGGCAGGGGCAGCCCCTGAAAATTAGCCCTTGTCACGCCTCTGCGCCTCTCGGCAACACAATCCCGAGACACGGCTATTCCTCTTGAGGAACGGTGAGGTTTTCCCTTGGGGGAGGAGCTACGCGCACGCTGTCCATCCCGGCGGCAAAAGCAGCCTGCAAACCGGGTTCGGCATCTTCAAAGACAACGCATTCACGCGGCTTGACAGACAATAATTCAGCCAGTTTTAAAAAGATATCCGGGGCAGGTTTACCCCGCGCGACCTCCTTCGGAGTGACGATCACTTCAAACAAATCATCGATGCCGGCAGACGCCAGCGTTGCCCGTGCCCCCTTGATCAAACTGCCCGTCCCAATCCCGTAGGGGACGCCTTCACGGCGCAAACGACGCACCAAATCGACCGTTTCCGCCACAACGGGCAATTGCACATGGGAAATAATTTCCAGATAACATTCTCTTTTCAGAGCCGATACGACCGCCGTATCCAAGCATAACCCATATGAACGGTTCACGCTTGCCACCACATCTTGTGCCGAACGCCCGCCGTGAGAAAAAAACTCTTCCCACCCAAAGGCATGAGAGGGCGCACCCGAAAGGCGCAATGCCCTTCGCCACGCTCTGTAGTGGGCTTCCATACTGTCAACCAGCGTTCCGTCCAGATCGAAAAGATATGCGGCATAACGGCGAACGGGCAATGTGACGCGAGGGCGATTCATCATGTTATGATTCAAAATGTTCTGCAAATCGGGTCAAATCCTCTTCCGTACCAAAAAGCACCAAAACGTCGCCCTCCTCAAACTCCATATCGGGAGAAGGGAAATCAATCACGGGGGCTTCTGGCGTTGCCAGCACATCGGGACTTCCCGTCCCCGTGACCCCGCGTCGCACGGTAAGCAGGTTTAACCGAAAGCGTGAGCGAAGCTCCACTTCGCGCAATTTTTTGCCCACCCAGACATCCGGCAAGCACACCTCGGCCAGCGCATGGCTGCGATCTATCTTGCGGAAATGCATCAACGAAGCATTTTCGAAACGATCTGCCAGCATTTCCGCCGCCATTTCCTCTGCGCGGATCTGACCTTCAACGCCGATCATCGACAGCAGGCGGGAATGAAGGTGATTGACGGCGCGGGCAAAGATATGCCTGACGCCCATTTCCTTCAGTTGCGCCGTAATCAAAATACTGCGTTCAAAGTTTTCTCCGATGGCAACGATGACGCGCACGTCATGACCGCTGAAATCGAGCTGTTGCAAGGTACGCGCCTCGGAAGCATCGCCGATCAGCGCATAGGTTACTTGATCTTTCATTTCATTGACGATCGATTCTTTTTCATCAAGGATCGTCACTTCATGGCCGGCTTTGGACAGGTTGAGGGCAAGTGCGCGGCCAAATTGCCCCATGCCGATGATAACGTATTTCATGACAGCGGAAGACGTGTTTCGGGATAACGGACGGCGGCAGGTTGTTGTTGCCCCATCCAAATAAGAATAAAGGCAAACAAGCCCACCCGCCCAATGATCATATTGACCAGGATGAGCCATTTGCCCGCTTCGCTCAAATGCCCCGTCAGGTCCATCGAAAAACCGCACGTGGCAAATGAACTGACCACCTCAAAAAACATCTTCGGAGCATCGGCGGCCACAGTCTGCGTCCCGCCACTCTCCGTCAACAACATGACCATCGTCAGCAGGAACACCCACACTGCCGCCAACACCAATGTTGCCATCGCCCGCTCGACATTGCGTTTTGCAATGCGGCGACCGTGCATTTCCACATCGTTTCTCCCCCGCAGAATGCGCCACACTTCCATAAACACCAGCGCAATGACCGATGTCATCACGCCACCCGAAGTCGACCCCGGGTTGCCGCCCACAAACATCAGCGAAGCGAGAAACATTTTATACACAATGCCGTGTTGCGAAAGATCTTCCACGTAAAAGCCCGATGTTCGCGCCACCACCGAATTGTAAATTCCTTCAAAAAAGTCAAACCACCATCCGTGCCCCTTGTCTCCCCCCGCTTCAAAACCGCCCAACACGCCCAGCAACACGCCGGCAACCAGCATCACCAGCGTCATGCGGGCTACGAGCCACGCATGCGTTGACCAATGCACGGGAAGCCGCTCATGATCCCCACCGCCATACCTCCGCATCTTTCGCAAGATTTCCAAATAAACGGCAAAGCCCAAACTGCCGCAAAACATCAACACAACCAGTGTCCCCACACCCCACGCATTGCCGATGAGCCCCGGCGTTGCCAAATTGTTCGGAAACAGCGTCAGCCCGCAATTGCAAAATGCCGACACGGCGTGAAAAACAGCATACCATGCCAATTGATCCTGCGGCACGCATGGCACGTTCTGCCACGCAAAATACAAATTAAACGCACCCAGCGTTTCCAACGCAAACGATAACAAGACCATCACCATCACGAGAGACGTGACGCGCGATACGCCCGTCTGATCCAGCAATGAACTGAACGTCACGCGCTCTCGAACAGACAGCCCCATGCCCACCAGCAACGCGGCAAAATATGTAAACGTCATCACGCCGAACGCCCCCACTTGCATCAGCACCAGCAAGACCACCTTCCCGGGAACGGTCAATGCCGCATTCATATCCACCGGGCTGAGCCCCGTCACCGTTACCGCACTCGCACTTAAAAAAAAGGCATCTGTTACCGGCAGTCTCACCTGCGCAAAACCGGGAGAAAGCAACAGCAAACCGCCCAAAAAGATCAACGCCAGCAAGGAACTCAGGAAAACGAGCGCGGGCGGCCATACCGCACGCTTCCCGCCCGCCGGGCGAGTCTCGAAATACGAACGCGCCTGCAACAATGAAAAACACCCCGCCAACACGCTGAGACCCACCCCCCAATTCATCTGCGCCGTTGGACAAACGCCGCCGTCGCACCCCCATATATTATCCGCCAAAACAGCCAGTGCCGCAACGTCTGCCGCCAACGCAAAACAATACCAACGGATGATATGCCGCGCGCGAATGTAATAAACCACGCCCTGCGCCGAGAGGAAAAGCAGATTGACCGACACCAGCCCGAACAACATGAAGCGCGTATCCTGCAAAAAGAGCCACTCGTCTTCTATTGTCACGGCGCGACGCCACACCAGCTCCCACAACGCCACAACGAGCGTGAGCAACCCTGCCACGATGGCGGGCAGCTCCAGCAAGCCGAAATGTTTTTTTATATCGCGCACCATAGCGGTCGACAAGACGGCATCAGCATAGCATGCCCTCTTAAAAATTCAAGCCGAGAGAGGCGGCATGCTGCCGCCCGCTTTTTCCGCACTGTTTATTTAACGGCAACACATGGCTTTTTTCATCGCCGTGATTTTTTCGGACGATACGCCGAAATATTCGGCAAGAGCAAAAGCAAAATCAAAAGCGGCGCAAGGTCCCTGCCCCGTTACGATATTACCGTCTCGCACGGCACTTTCCGTCCCGATCGCGGCAGGATCTTTCAAATCGGCATAAACGGCATCATCCGGATACGCCGTAATGCGGCGTCCTTTCAGCACACCCGCTGCCTGCAAAACCAACGGAGCCGCGCATATCGCCCCCACCAGTTTCCCTGTCGCATTCATTTCGCGCACAAGACGCAAAACGGCGGGCGTCTCGCGAAGCACCCACGAAGCAGGTCCCCCCGGCAAGATTACCCCGGAATACAGCGATGCATCAATGTCTACCAGCAACATATCTGCCTGCATCATCATCCCATGGGCACCTTCTGCCATGCGGGCGGATACCCCCGCCGTCACCACGGGTATACCCAGACGGCGCAGAATATCCACTGGCGCAGAAAACTCAATTTCTTCAAAACCTTTTTCCAGAACAACAACAACGGGATTCATACCTGTATTTCATACTGACCGCAAGGAAAAGTCGAGCCGAAAATCAGACACGTAACTTTACGGGTGGCGTTCACTTTTGTTGTCCCTTGTGATAAAGGGCGTTGATTCTGTCTATTTCTTCTTGGGGAAGCGTCCGATACGGCTTATTTTCCGGAGTGCGTTCCAGCGTATAGCCAAAGCGTTTTTCGAAATGTTTCTTGTGATGCTCCAGCTTGGCGTTGAAATCAGCCATCGCCGGGCGTTTTTCGTGCCGTCCCCACGCCGTTTCGGAAACCGCAATGGCGCGCGGAAACGTCATGTACATCAGAAGCTCTTCGGAGGGGATGTATTCTGCCCACATGCAGACGTTAATCCCCTTGATATGGCTTACGTCCTTGCGGTCTCGCCCGTTGCGAGGGTCAAAATTATAGCAGTCTTCCATGCGGATAATGCCACCGCCCGGCGCATAACGCGGATCGCCGTTCGGAAACTTTTGCTGACAACGGGCAAAATAGTATTTGTACTGCGGGGTCACAATCAAGTTGATGCCCTGTTCCTTCGTCTTGTCAATACAGCGGGGAAACTCTCCCGGCAACCATGACATGACCGTTTCGCCCTTGTGATAATACGTCTTGTGAATATCATACCACAAAATGGGCTTTTTCTTCAGCGAAGCCAATTGCTTGGTCAACCCGGCGGTAAAATCGCTCATTTGCGCCTGCACGTCATCGCCCTGTCCTTTTTTGGCACGCGCATTTTTGCAATCGGGGCAATTTTTCCAATCGCCCATGGGGCATTCATCACCACCCACATGCACGTATTCAAAGGGGAATGTTTTGCTGACGGCAGATAACACATCTTTGATGAATTTCCGCGTAGCGGGTTTGTTCGGGCAGATGAGCTTTGATGAAACACCGCCATGCGTCCACACCTTGGCATTTTTCCCATTACAGCAAAATTCGGGATACGATGCCGCCAATGCCATATTGTGTCCCGGCATTTCTATTTCGGGCAAAACGCTGATGCCTCGCTTGGCACAGTATGCCACAATCTTTTGAAGCTCTTCCCGCGTATACATACCTTCATTGGGCAACAGCAACGCCCGACCTTGGATTTCTTCGGCAGACGGTCTCACCGCACCGATCGTGCGCAATTTGTCATAGCCCGGCACGGGAAAACGCCATCCTTGGTCTTCCGTCATGTGGAGATGCAACACATTGTATTTGTAATAATGCATCGCATCGATAAACTTATATAGCGTTTTCATGGGGTAATAATAACGCCCCACATCCAGCATCACGCCACGCCATTCAAAATCGGGAGCGTCTTTGATGCTTCCGCAGGGAATCCCCTGCGGATTCTCCTCCAGATGATCTTTCAGCTGTTCAATTGTTGCCAGTGCCATACCGCGTCCGGCGGGGGAAGAATACGACAACTCTACTCCCTTTGGCGTCAGCGTCAACACATAGCCCTCTTTCCCCAACCCTGCCGTCTTTTTTTCTTTCACGAGCGCAAGAGACTGCGTCGTTTGTTCCGTTGTTTGAACGCTTGCGGGTTCGGGAATAATATTGTACGGATTTCCTGCTGCGGCAACCGAGGTCAAAAGCCCCAGCACAGCCACCAAATAATTTTTCAATATCATGGCAAGTTATTGTTTCGAGATAATAAAGGCGGGAAGGCAAATAAAAATGCATTCCCGCCGAGCTGTTTATTATAAATTATTTCTGCACCTTCGGCTCGGGCAAAAGTGGCGTCTTGACAGCAGGCGCGGCGGGCGATTCCGTCGTTCCCCATGACGGCGTCACTTTCAAACGCCCCTGTGCACCGGGGAAGCCGTCCGGCACACGATATGCACGGCGGAGCTGCGGATAAAACTCTTTCAGCTTCTTCGCCACTTCGGCGTATTCGGGACGATCGATCACGTTGTGCATCTGCATGGGGTCTTTTTCATTGTCGAAAAGCATCCATTCATCGCTTGTCCAGATGTATGCAAACGTATATCTTTCCGTGCGGAAACCGTCATGGCGCGGGGCGTTGTGTTCCCCGGGATTTTCATAAAAAGCGTAGTACAAGGGGCGATTTTCGAAAGACGCGTCCCGCCCGCTCTTGAACAAAGGCATCAGACTGCGCCCGTTGAACGTTGCCATATTTTCCGGCGTATCGGCACCCGCCACCTGTACAAAAGTCGGCGCATAGTCTATTTCCTGCACAAGAGCATTCGAACGGACTCCCGCCTTAATATGCCCCGGCCATTTCATAATGAGAGGCATGCGGAAGCTTTCTTCAAAAATCCACCGTTTGTCGTACAATCCGTGTTCTCCCATGTAAAAGCCCTGGTCACCGCAATACAAGACGAGCGTATTTTCTTCCAACCCGTTCTTTTTGAGGTAATCCATTATTTCCCCAATGCTTTCGTCTACCGAAAGGACCGTTCCCAGATAATCTTCCATGTAATGCCGCCAACGACGAAGCAGGACATCATTGCGGGTCTTGATCTTGCCCGAACGGACATCCTGTACCAACTCTTTCGTCCGCGCGGCGTGGTAATCATACCATGCCTTCTTTTGCTCGGCATTCATGCGTCCCCATTCCGGCATATCCCACTCATATTTCGTCTTTAATGTTTTGGACACGGGAGACACGATCAAGCTTCGGACATCTTCCGGAACCAGTTCTCTGATCAAATGCTCATCAGACCATACGCAGAAATGATCAATCAGCGTCTGTTCCGTCATCTTGAGAAATTCAGGTCTGTCGGCAAAATCATCCGTCAGGTTGGGCGGTGGCACGGCAGCTTCGGCATAGGGGCGAGCCTTGCCGAGATTTTGAATTGCCGGGTTCCAGCAACGGTGCGGAGCCTTATGCCCCACCACCAGCATGAACGGTTTGCTCTTATCGCGCTGATCCAGCCATTCCAACCCCTTTTTCGTCACAATTTCCGTAGCGTAGCCGGATTCACGCTTGAGGATGCGTTTCCCGTCTGCTCCCTTCATGACAAAATCCGGATTGAAATAACTGCCCTGCCCGGGGAAAATTTCCCAGTGGTCAAATCCTGTCGGATCAGAAGCATATTTTTCGGCTTCTTTCCCGTAGGATACACTTTCCAAATGCCATTTCCCGACAATTGCCGTTTGGTATCCGGCTTTTTGGAGCATCTGCGGAAAGGTTGGCTGGGAACCGTCAAACGGAAATGCCCTCTCATTGAACAAATAGCCGTTCAGGTGAGAATGCCGCCCCGTATAGATACAGGCACGGGAGGGACCGCATAACGAGTTGGCACAATAACTGCGGTCAAACACCATCCCTTCATCTGCCAAACGGCGAAAATTCGGATACGGCATCGGGGAATCTTTTTCATTTGACCCCAGCGTTTGGAAGGCGTGATCGTCTGTCACGATCACCAAAATGTTCGGGCGTTTGTCCGTTACCGCCTCGGATGCGGGTTCTGCCGCCGAAACACCCAACGCCGCCGCAAACAGGGCGAAAATTGCTTGTGATTTCATCGTCAATATACGGTCTTTTTTGTTCTGAATGTGCGACTGCGCGATTCGCTTTCGGTTTTGAGCAATTCAAGACACCTCTCGCGCACAACGCTGTTTCAGACTACCAAATTATCCGTTTCTTTCAAGGAAAAAGGAACAAAACACTCATTTTGCTCTCCGCTTTCAATTTTGAAAGAAACGGAACGTTTACCCTGTGCGGGCAGGCTCGGAAAATTGCCGGGGTCGCCCCTCTATTGAGGCATCTGTTCTCGCGCTCTCTTATAAACCCTGATTCCCAACACACTGTATTTTCAAGCGTTCCAAGCACACATGAACCACGGTTACATGACGCACCGGCGGTATCGCGAAAATGGGGGACAAACGTTAAGAAAATGGTTTAAGGTCATTATCCGCATGGGGCGGCTCATCAGAAACAACAGGATCACAGAAAGGGGATGACATCGAAAGATTACATTCATTCAGCAAAGAAGCTGCGGTTTTCGCCACGCCGCGAACAAGCACGTCTCCGAGTTATTACGGAATGCGGTCACATAGAATTTTTGTTCAAACCTCAAAAATTGGTGTAGCCTCCCCCCCACATCAAGATACAAAAAAAAGAGGATTCAACATCCTCCTTCATTCATGGTGGAGCATAGCGGGTTCGAACCGCTGACCTCTTCAATGCCATTGAAGCGCTCTACCAACTGAGCTAATGCCCCACTAACGTGGTGTGTGAGAGAATATACACGAGAGAGGGAGCGATGGCAAGCACAATTTGAAAAAAAATCCAATTTTTCAAACCATCTCCTTTTCCGCATTGCGGAACCATACGAAATCAAATAAAGAACAACCTCTCGCATTCCCGAAAAAACACATGATTTCTTTTAATGCATTTCATTGCGATGGGGAAGGCACGGAATTCCGTATTCCTCTCTTGATTCCGCGAAAAGAACCTGTACAATAAGCGCGTCGTGATATCGTCTTTGTATCCATTAGCCAAGAAGTGTCTTTTTCAGATTAATCCGGAGCAGGCGCATTGCCTCACTCTGGCGGGGCTTCGCACAGCAGAGCGGTTGCACCTGCTGAAACTGTTTACGGAAAAGCCGGAAGAAGACCCGATCGAACTTTGGGGGCTGAAGTTTCCGAACCGCGTCGGGCTTGCCGCCGGCATGGATAAAGAAGGGGACACGGTGGATGCCCTTGGACGCATGGGCTTTGGCTTTATCGAAGCCGGCACGCTGACGCCACGCCCGCAACCCGGAAATGCAAAGCCGCGCCTTTTTCGCCTCATCCCCCATAATGCCTTGATCAACCGTATGGGGTTCAACAACGAAGGCATCGCCGAAGGCGTTGCCAACATCCGCAAGAGTTCTTCCTATCGCGGCATCATCGGCATCAACATCGGCAAAAACAAAATAACGCCCAACGAAGAAGCCGCCGCCGATTATCTGGCATGCATGCGAGCCGCGTGGAATGAGGCAGACTACATCGCCGTTAATTTTTCATCACCCAACACGCCCGGCTTGCGCGATTTGCAACAAGCCGATGTTGCCGCCCGTCTGCTCGCGGGGCTGAAGGCAGAACAATCAAACCTTGCCAGCGAAACGGGGAGAAACGTCCCACTGCTGATGAAGGTGGCCCCCGACATGGAGCTCGACCAAATCCGCGATTTGAGTCGCGTCTTTTTGGACGGCGGGTTGGACGGGTTGATCGCCACCAACACCACACTCAGCCGCGCAGGGGTTGAAGCACACCCGCGTAGCGGAGAAACGGGTGGGCTTTCGGGTGCACCGCTGACGCAACATTCGACGGAGGTTTTGCAAGCCTTTGCCGCAGAGCTTGGCGGGCAGATCCCCATCATCGGTGTGGGGGGCATCATGACCCCCGAAGACGCCGTTGCCAAGATCAAAGCGGGTGCCAGTTTGGTGCAAATCTACACCGGGTTTATCTACAAAGGACCGAAACTGATCTCCGACTGCGTGAAAGCCATGCGAACAGAGTGTCCCGCTACGAAGGGAGGCGAAGCGTGAGCTTCGTCCACCTACACGTTCACACCGAATATTCTCTGCTCGACGGTGCCATCCGCACGGCGGATTTGATTCAAAAGTGTGCCGAGCAGGGGATGCCCGCCGTGGCCGTCACCGACCACGGAAATTTGTTCGCCGCCATTGAATTCATTCTCAATGCGCGCAACAACAATAAAAAAGCAGAAGCGTGGAACAAAGATCATCCGGACGGGCCGCAAAAGCAAACCGTCAAACCGATTCTGGGTTGCGAAATTTATCTGGCACCCACGCCGCTTCAAGAAAAAAAGCAACTGCCCGGGCGTAAAAAATATACCCACCTCGTCTTATTGGCAGAAAATTTGACGGGCTGGTTCAACCTGATCAAGCTGGTATCTCGCTCGCATTTGGAAGGGTTTTACTATAAACCGCGCGTGGATATCAAAACTCTTCGGGAATTTCACGAAGGTCTCATCTGCCTTTCAGGGTGCATTTCGGGGCCTCTCAACGAATGGTTGCTTCTGGATCAGCCCGAAAAGGCAGAAGAAACCCTATTGGAGCTGAAATCAATCTACGGTGACAACAACTTTTTTGTTGAAATTCAAAACCACGGGCTACCCGATCAGCAAAAGGTTCTGCCGGAACTGATCCGTTTGGCACGCAAGACCGATACCCCCCTTGTCGCCACCAACGATGCGCACTTTCTCAATGCGGAAGATTTCGAAATGCACGATGCCCTCATCTGCGTAGGGACAAACGAGCAAATTGCCAACCCCAACCGCATGCGCTATCCACGCGACGTATATCTGAAATCTCCCGATGAGATGAAGGCTCTCTTTGCCGATGTGCCGGATGCCTTGGAGAACACGCTCAAAATTGCTGAACGTTGCAACGTTGAATTGAAGCTCGATTCCACCAGCACGGAAAAATACCCCGTATTCGCCACGCCGGACGGATCAGACCTCGACAGCTACCTGCGCAAAGTATGCTACAAAGGGCTTACCGAACGCTACGGCGAAGATTGGGAAACCAACGTGCCGCCGTGGTCTGATGATCCGAATTTCGGCGAAACCCTGCGCACGCGCCTCGATTACGAGCTGGGAATCATCAGCCAACTGCGTTTCCCATCCTACTTCCTCATTACGGCAGATTTCATCAACTGGGCGAAAGACCACGGCATTGCCGTCGGTCCCGGGCGCGGATCTGCCGCCGGTTCACTGGTGGCATACAGCATGAAGATCACGAACATTTGTCCCATTCGCTTCGGGCTTATTTTCGAACGCTTCCTGAACCCGGAACGCGTCAGCCCGCCCGATATCGATATTGACTTTTGCCAAACGCGACGCCCGGAAGTGATCGATTACGTACGCGGAAAATATGGCGAACGCGCCGTTTCGCAAATTGTCACCTACGGCACCATGGGCGCAAAATCCGTGGTGCGCGATGTGGCGCGTGTGATGGGCATGAGCTATTCCGAAGGTGACCGCATTTCCCGCCTGATCGAAAGCGGTCCGAAGGTCACTCTCAAAAGCAGTTACGACGGCAACGAAGACCTGCGCAACCTCATCGCCGAAAACGAGGACAACAAACGTCTCTGGGAGCTTTGCACCAAGCTGGAAGGGCTGGTTCGCAACGTTGGCGTCCATGCGGCGGGCGTGCTGATCGGCGATCGTCCGCTGGATGAACACGTGGCTCTCACCCGCGATGATCTGTCCGACCCTCACGGACAAGTGGTTGCCCAATGCGATATGGCGGGCATCTACGAAGTGGGTCTGTTGAAGATGGACTTCCTCGGGCTCAAAACCCTCACCGTCATGCAGGATGCCGAACGGTACATTCAATGGCATACGCCCAGCTTCCGCTACGAAAATGTACCGCTGGACGATGCCGCAACACTTTCTCTGCTGAATCGCGGCGAAACAATGGGCGTTTTCCAGCTGGAATCCGGCGGCATGGTTGACACATGCAAACGCTTTGGCATCGATCGCATCGAAGACATTATCGCCCTGCTTGCCGCGTATCGTCCCGGGGCTATGCAGTTTATCGACCAGATGCTTGAGGTCAAAAAAGGAATCAGCCAAGCCGTTTACGAACATCCGCTTCTCGAGAAGGTGAGTTCCGAAACATACGGTGTAATGATTTACCAAGAGCAGGTGCAGGCGGCAGCAAAATCCTTGGCAGGCTACACCCTCGGCGGAGCAGACCTTCTGCGCCGCGCCATGGGTAAAAAAGACCCCGCCAAAATGGCGAAAGAAAAGGCTCACTTCATCAAAGGATGTTGGGAAACCAACCAAATCGACGAAAAAACCGCCATCGAAATCTTCGATAAAATCGAAAAATTCGCCGGGTACGGGTTCAACAAATCGCACTCGGCTTGCTATGCGCACATCTCGTATTGGACGGCTTACCTCAAAGCCAACTATCCCGTGGAATTTTTCTGCGGTCTCATGTCCAACGAAGCCAACAACGACAAAATCGGCATTTTCATTCAAGAAGCAAACCGCATGGGTATCGAGGTATTGCAACCCAGCGTCAACGCCTCTGCCATCAAGTTTAAACCCGAAACCATGCCCAACGGCAAACTTGCCGTGCGCTTTGGGCTGGCTTCAATCAAAAGCATGAGTTCCGAAACCGTGCGCATCATTGTGGAAGAACGCGAAGCGAACGGTCCGTACAAATCTCTGGACGATTTCTGCTATCGTATTGATCCTCACGCCGTGCGTCGCAACCAAATCGAATGTTTGGTCAAAGTGGGTGCATTCGATTGGATGCACGAACCGCGTTCTGCCATTTTTGCCCGCATCGAAGATGCGATTAGCGGTGCATCGGGGGTTCACAAAGACCGCGAAGCAGGACAAATATCGCTTTTCGACCTGACGGAAACAGCCGCGCCCCCGCCCACCGACGCACTTCCCGCCGAATGGCCTTACGAAGAAAGACTGAATAACGAAAAAGAACTCACCGGCGCATACTTCAGCGGGCATCCGCTCGAATCGATGCGCGGCATCATTGATGCTCCGAAATACGTGCGCATCGGCGCATTGCCCGACCTGACTCAGGATGAAATGCGGCGGGCGCAGGACATGGCGGGCATGATCCGCGCCGTATCCGTCAAAGTCTCCAAAAAAGGGCAAAAATTTGCCATCATCACGCTGGAAGACTTTACCGGCAGTTCGGAAGCTCTCGTATGGGGAGAAACGTACTCCGGATCAATAGGAACCGAAGGATTGCTCTCGCCCGGCGTATTCGTACACGTCAAAGCCCGCGTTTCGGAAGATGACCGCACCGGAACGCGCAAGCTTTCTCTCAACCAAATCGAGGCTCTTTCCACAAACGTTCGCAAGCGAGGCAACGGCAACTTTTACGAAATCGCCCTTTCCACCTCACGGCACGATGCGGAAGACCTGGCGCAAATCAAAAAAATCATTCTGAAATATCCGGGGAATACGCCCGTGCGACTTGCCTTCCGCAATTCTTTGGGCAACCGCGCCGTCATTGAACCGGGCGAACGCTACCGCGTGACCCCCTGTCCCGCTCTTGCCGAAGAATTGTCAATGTATCGCTGACATGTAGCGCACCGACAGGCAGATTAAAACACCGGTTTCAATCGACATTGATTTTTCGTTCTCTTTCAAAAAGGAACACTCCGGCTGAAAATCGTGTATCGTCCAAAGTGACCGCTACCGCGTTCCCCGTTCGGATTACTCAATTTGCTCTTGCGAAGTGGGACGGGTGCGGGTAACATTTCGGCATGCCTTTTCAGGAAAACATTCCTCACGAATACAACCAAGAAGAAACGCCGTGGCGCGGACGTACCATCGGCGTACTGCTTATTTTGGGAGGTGTTCTTCTGGCGGCGGCTCTTTTCTCATATGCCCCCGATGAAGTGGGCTGGAGCCTGCTGAACGATTGGGGGAAACGCGGCATGACCGCCCCAACGGAAGGCTGTTCGAATTATTTGGGTAGCATCGGACTCTATATTGCTGCATTTGTTTACTTTTTAACGGGCGGCGGGAGCTGGCTGATACCGCTGATCCTGATTCGCATCGGATGTCGCCGCATCGTTCATCCTCAGGAAAACCCGCGCATACTGTGGATCTCGGCGGGCGCAATGGCGGCATTTGCCTGTATGGCATTGAGCGTGCAGGAATGGATACTGACCGATTGGACCAAAAATTTACAACTCTACAGCGCGGGAGGCGCAGTCGGCAACCTTCTGGGACCGGCTCTCTTCCTTATGCTGACAAATCGCGCCGTTTCTCTGGCAATCGCCTTGATCGGCTATACCGTTTTCTTAATCTATTTTGTAGGCACAACACCGCTCGGCGCGGCAAAGGGAATTGTGCGGGAATGCCGCAATTGGATGGCAACGCGCCGCGAACGCAAACAATTGAAAGAAGAGCGCAAAAAGAACGAACTTTCACGCGCTTGGGAAAGTGTTGCCTCTCAACAAGAAGGCGAACGGGCAATCGCAGGCTTCGAATCTCTCACTCAACCAACGCCCCCTCGTCCGACACCTGTGGTGAAACCCACCCGCAAGAAACCGCGTCCACGCCGCACGGGTGACCCATTAGAAGATTTGCTCACCCCCATCGAGGATGCCATACTAAAAGGAAATGCCGATTCTCTTATCCCCGCACAGGAAAGCAACACACCGCGCATTATCGATGGGCAAAGAAAGGCAGCTCCTGCGACACAAACAGCACAACAACCTGACGCGGAAGAAACAGACACAGAAGAAGAACCCTACAAATTCCCTTCTCTTGACCTGTTGCGCTGTGAAGAAAACTCCGGACGATTGACAGAAGAAGATCAGACCCGTCTCGAAAACACGCAAAATATCATCATTGAAACGCTCGGTTCATTCGGCGTTGCGGTGTCTGCCGGCGATATAACGCGGGGGCCCACCATTACCCGCTATGAGGTCTACCCCGCCAAGGGATTGCGCGTCAACCGCATTACGGCGGTCGAAAAAGACATTGCCCGTGCCACAAAGGCCGAACGCATCAACATATTGGCACCCATTCCCGGAAAAGACACCGTGGGCATTGAAATTGCCAACAAGAACAAGGTCATGGTCACCCTGCGCGAATTGCTGGAAGACGCAGCTTTCCGCTCGCCGAAAAAGCGTATCCCCGTGGCCTTGGGGAAAGACGTGTACGGCAACACCGTAATCGGCGATTTGGCAGCCATGCCCCACCTGCTGGTTGCGGGGACAACAGGTTCGGGGAAATCGGTATGCATCAACAGCATGATCGCTTCCATGCTGTACCGTTTCAAACCCGATGAGCTGAAACTTATCCTGATCGACCCCAAGGTCGTTGAAATGCAACCTTATCAAAAGCTGCCGCATTTGATCGTCCCCGTCGTCACCGAAGCGCGGAAAGTGATCGGCGCATTGCGCTGGGCTGTCAATGAAATGGAAAAGCGTTACAGAATGTTTGCCCAAGTGGGTGTCCGCAATTTTGAAACTTTTAACAACCGCCCGCTCGACAAAGAGGAAGAAGAAACGCCGCATGTCGAAACACCGGTTGACTACGAAAAAGCCGACCGCATCGCCCGCGAACTGGAAAGCCAAGGTGAATACCCCGATCCCATCAATGAGGAGGAAGAATTGCAAGACGAATTGCCCCTCGATGATGAGGAGGCTCTGCCGGATCGCATCCCGTATATCGTTATCATCATCGATGAATTGGCTGATTTGATGATGATGGTGAAAGATGACCTTGAAACCTACATCGCCCGCATTACGCAAAAGGCACGTGCAGCAGGAATTCACCTGATTGTCGCTACGCAAACACCGCGTTCCGATGTGGTCACGGGCATGATCAAAGCCAACATCCCTTCACGCATCGCTTTCCAAGTATCCAGCGCATTGGACAGCCGCATCATCCTCGACAGTCCCGGCGCGGAAAAACTGGTCGGCAAAGGCGATTTGCTCTATCTCCCGCCCGGCTCTGCCAAGCTGGAACGAGCCCAAGGGGCGTTCATCTCCGATTCCGAAGTGGAAGCCATCGTGACGCACTGCGCCTCGCAAGCCGAACAAGACTTTCACGACGAAGTGCAGCAAGCCGTTGATGAAGGAGGCTGCGACAGCTCATCGGGCAGCAGTGGCGGATTGCCCGCAGAAGACGCAGAGTTATTGCAAAAATGCATTGAGGCAGTCATTACAGAACGCAAGGCAAGCACATCCTTCTTGCAAAGACGGTTGCGCATCGGCTACGGACGCGCCGCCCGCATGCTGGAGCTAATGGAGCAACGCGGCATCGTCTCTCCGTCTGATGGGGCAAATCGCCCCCGCGAAGTATTGGTCGATTAAGCTTCTTCCGTCTGCAATGGACAAGCTTTCGCTCAAAGCACAGTGGCGATCCGTTCCACACCGCCCCGGCGTTTATCTGATGAAAGACTGCTCCGGCGGCATCATCTATGTGGGCAAGGCCAAAGATTTGAAGCGACGTCTGGCAAACTATTTTTATCCTTCCCGCAAAACGCTGGAAAACCACAAAACCCGCGCCCTGATCGCCGCCATTTCTTCTTTCGATTACTATGAAACGCGGAGCGACCAAGAAGCCCTCCTTCTCGAACAAAAATACATCAAAGAATATCGCCCGCACTATAACGTGCAATTCCGCGACGACAAACGCTTTTATCTCTTAAAAGCCTCGCGTGGCGATGCCCTGCCCCGCTTTTCGCTTGTCCGGCTGCGAAAAGACGATGGAGCACGTTATTTCGGTCCCTTTGCTCACGCAACTGCGCTGAAAGAAACGCTCAACCAGCTCAACCGCCGTTTTTGTCTGCGCACGTGTTCGGCACGTTGTCCCGGAAATGAAGAATATAAGCATTGCCATGCCGATGTCATTCAGTATTGTTCCGCTCCCTGCATTGGGCGTATATCTGCCGAAGAATATCGCAAGCAGTTCGAAGCCGCCGTGCAATTGCTCGAGGGAAAAGGACGGCGTGAATTTTTCGAAGAGCTTCAAACGGAAATGCTCTCCGCCGCTGAAGAGCTTGATTTCGAAAAGGCGGCCTTGCTGCGAGACTCGATAGAAAACCTGCGCAAGACCTTCGAACCCGCACGACGTTTCACCAAGGGATCTCCGGATTTGCCCGGAACGGTGCGCCCCGATGAAGATCTTGCCGACCTCGGACGCGCCTTGGGGCTGGCAAAACCGCCCGTCGTGATGGAATGTTTTGATATTTCAAATCTTTCGTCCAACCACATCGTCGCTTCGATGGTAAGATTCACCAACGGACGTCCCGACAACAAAGCCTACCGCCGCTACCGCATTCGGGGAGTTGACGGACAAAACGATTTTGCTTCGATGAACGAAGTCATCCATCGGAGATATTCGCGCATCCTTCACGAAAGCGAAGCCCTGCATACCAAACCCGAAGGTATGGGTGCATACGCTTGGCTCAAACAACTCGGCGAAGAAGGGAAAGCACCTATCACCGTACCCGATCTGGTTGTTGTGGACGGTGGCAAAGGGCAACTGAGTGCCGCATTGGAAGAGCTTGCAAAAGTGGGACTGACCGATATGCCCCTCGTCGGTTTGGCAAAGCAAAACGAAGAAATCTATTTCCCGTACCAAAGTGAGCCGCTGTGCCTCGATCATGAAACGGGCGCACTCAAGCTCATGCAACGCATCCGTGACGAAGCGCACCGCTTTGCCAATAATTACAACGAATTGCTCGTGCGGCGACGCGTGCGCGAAAGCCGGCTGGACGCCTTCCCCGGAATGACGCAAAAGAGGAAAGAACTTCTCCTTTCCCGCTTCAAGACCGTGGCAGCTCTGCGTACCGTATCACCCGATGATTTATCTGCCCTTCCCGGCATTTCCCCACGCTGGGCAGAACGGTTTGCGGCATGGCTGAAAGATAATTGATTCCCCTTTTCCCCGCACTTTCCCGTCTGCTTTTTCTCGACAAAAAACGGTCGCCTTAAAACAAAGGCGACCGTGAGGAATTCGTCATCGCTTGGCGAGACTGCGTCCTGCACAAAGGGCTTAGGACTTGTAACGCAAACGCTTCTTATGACGATTTTGACGCATGCGCTTGCTGCGCTTGTGCTTATTGATTTTGGACTTACGTCTCTTTTTCAGCGATCCCATGGTATTTAGTTATGATTTAGGTTCGAAAAACGGTTAATAAACAAGTTTGTTGAGAGAATATTCGATGATACCTTCCGCGCCGAACGCTTTCAGACGGGGAATCATATCACGGGCAACGGATTCGTCAATCACAGTTTCCACGGCAACCCAGCCATCTTCCGACAGAGGAGAAACCGTAGGACGGCGCAACGAAGGCAACGCTTCAACCAACGCAGGCAATGCAGACTGTGGAAGATTCATCTTCAACCCCACCTTGCCTCGTGCTTCCAACGCCCCCTTGAGCATCATGACCACGTTGGCAAGCTTTTCACTCTTGGCAGGGTCTTGCAATGCCTTTTTGTTGGCAATGAACTGCGGGTACGAAGTCATCAGGGTGTCAACGATGCGAAGCTTGTTGGCTCGGATGGAACTGCCCGTTTCCGTAATATCCACAATGGCATCCACAAGATCCGGCACCTTCACTTCCGTCGCACCCCAAGAAAATTCGACTTCGGCATTCACCCCTTTTTCCGCCAACCAGCGTTCCGTAATGCCAACGCCTTCCGTGGCAATGCGCTTGCCTTCGAGATCTTTCACCGATTGCACGGGCGAATCTTCCGGCACAACCAACACCCAGCGCGTGGGTTTCGATGTTGCCTTGGAATACTGCAAATCAGCCAACACTTCCACATCGGCACGGTTTTCATAGATCCAATCCTTCCCCGTAATCCCGCAATCAATAAAGCCTTGATGCACATAACGACCAATTTCTTGGGCGCGAATGAGGTAAAGATCCAGCGAATCATCATCCGATGTCGGCTTATAGCTTCGCCCGGATACATAGATATTGAACCCGGCCTTGCGGAAAAGTTCAACCGTGGCATCCTGAAGACTTCCCTTGGGAAGTGCAAGTTTTAATTTATCAGACATTGCGGGGCAGAAATGAAACACTCCTTCTTCCGATTTGTCAAGGAGAAAGAAGTGAAATCACCGATTTTTTGACGAAAGAGGCACACGCGGCGTTTCACCGCGCGTACCGCCTTCCCTCTCAAAATGCAATTACTTTGATTCTGTTTTTTCAAGTTTCGGCGCACGAATGAGAGCTTCTGCTTTTTGGGCAGGGTCGGCTGAGGCAGAATCTGCCGGCAGGGTTCGTGTTTCCCACAGCGGCCATTCGGGAGCCATCACCGTTTCGCCACCGGTGGCAAGAGTGAACGTCTTATATTTCGAGCTATATGCCGCGCGAACGTTTTCGGAAGGCGTCCCGTCAGCCGTAAATTGATAATCAGTCCCTTTCACCCATTTGCCATTCACATCGCGAGTATACACGGGACCTACAGCCAAGCGACGGGCTTTATGCGAAGATTCGTAATTACGCATAAAATCTTCCACAAAGCTGTATGAACCCGAAAGGTTTTTGGGTGAGCTTTGCGTGCGCCAGCAGGAAATCAGCTTCCAATCATTTTTTGCAGAATCATACACATAGCCGGCAATCTGACGGAATCCCGGCACATCGTCTTTTTGAACAACGAGGAAACGCAGAGTTTCGCCTTCTTTCCAATCGAAACGCCCCATGCTGTTACCGCCCGTTCCCTCGCCGCCGAAACGGCGCGTCTTCACATCCACGCCTTTTTGAATGAGCAAAGCGCGTTCTTCTTCCGGCACAGCTTGGTGATCATCCCCCTTCTGAACAGGATCCCACACGGAAAAAATGACAACGTGTTCTCCGGATGCCACCTCTTGTATACCGATATATCCCGGCTCGAAACCCGCCGCACAAAAATATGTGCCGGGAGCAACCTTGAGGGGGGTTATTTCCGCATAGATGGCGATCGGCTTTTCCGCCACGGGCTTCACGTTAAAATGAACCGAACGGCACTGACGAGCCTTTAACTCTTCGGGAGATTGAGCAACCGCCACAGTTGCAAATGCCGCACCGACAACAGACGCAATAAAAAAAGAGCGAATCATATCTTCTGCTTACGTTATGTTTAATAGGTTTCTTTCAATTATTTTCCCCAACGCCGCATCAAGCCGCTGTACGAATCAATACGCCGATCGCGGAAAAAGGGCCAAATGCGGCGATGAGATTCCAGCGCATCCAAATCGAGATCCGCATACAGGATCGTTTCTTCCGAAACAGGTGCTTTCGCCACGATTTGCCCGCAGTAATCTGCCACAAAAGATTGCCCCCAGAACTCCGTTTCTCCTTCTGTTCCGACGCGGTTCACACTGCAAACGTAGCAGCCGTTTGCCACGGCATGCCCACGCTGAACGGTTTCCCACGCGCAATGTTGCGCCTCGCCAAGCAACGGTTTCTCTTCCGGCAACCAGCCGATCGCCGTGGGATAAAACAAAATTTCCGCGCCCTGCATTGCCGTAAGGCGGGCAGCTTCGGGGAACCACTGATCCCAACATATCAACACGCCGATGCGTCCATACTTCGTCTCAAAGCATCGGTACCCCAAATCGCCGGGCGTAAAATAAAACTTTTCTTCAAATCCGGGATCTTGCGGAATGTGCATCTTCCTGTATTGCCCCATAAAACTTCCATCTGCATCGATAACGAATGCCGTATTGTGGTACAGCCCCACAGCCCGCTTTTCAAACGCGGCAACAACCAACACAACACCCAGCTCCCGAGCTAACTCGCACATGTGTTCCGCCCATTCACCGGGCATCTTTTCGGCGGCATCAAACTCCGCACAATCCTGTGTACGGCAGAAATACAGCGTTGTACACATTTCTTGCGTACAGATAACCTGCGCCCCGCCGGCAGCTGCCGCGCGGATCGCCTGCTCGACCCGAATTTTGTTATCGTCCACCTTCGGGCAACTCTTTTGCTGAATGAGTGCAATTTTAGGCATGACGCATGCTGGCTCGCAACGCCTCACATGTCAAGACAATTTGTCATAATACAAAAACTTAAAACAATTCTCTTGACACAGGGAAACTTTGGAATAGAATCGCCACGCGCTTCAGTTAAACTTGACAAAAGCGTTAAGGGGTGGAGTATACCTCTTCAACATTTGCACCGTTATGTCGTCTTCCAAAAAGCCCGCACAATCCACTTCTCCCAAAGCAGACAAATCACCGGCGAAGGCATCTGTTGCCAAGTCGGGACCGCCTGCCAAAAGCAAAACACAAAAAACTCCCGCAACGGCGAAAAAATCCGTTACTCCCGCAAAAAAGAGCACAGCATCGGAAAAAGAAAACCCTGCAACAAAAAAAGAAACTCCGGTAACAAAAAAGGCGGTGAAATCCGCATCCGCACCGAAAAAGAGTACCACGGTCGCAAAAAAACAGACACCTGTTACCAAAGAACAGCCACCGATTCGGGAACAACAACCGGCGAAAGAAAAAGCACCCAAAATTCCCAAAATCACCGCAAAAGATTTACAGGATTTCTTCTCCGATGATATCATCTTGCGCAATGCATTCAAACAACTGATCGCCATTGGCAAGAAGAACGGCGGATACGTAACGGACGAAGACATCTTCTCCACGTTGTCGGAAGACAGCAATGACCCGCAGTACAGCGAAACCCTCTTCGAAAGGCTTCATTCTCTGGGCATCGAAGTGCGAGATGAGCTTTCGGCCATCACCATGGGAGGTCCCGACTTTCCCGGAAAAAAGAAAAGGAAGCACGATGGCGCAGACCCCGAAATTTCGACCATCCAGCAAAAGGTTCGCGAACTAATCATTCGCTCCAACGAACACGGCTACCTGACTTACGACGACATCAACGAGACCCTGCCCAGCGACATCACGGATCCTCAGGAATACGAGGAAATCATGGAACGTCTGCGCAACCTCCAAATCGACATAATTGATGAATCCGATGTCGACAATTACAACGACCGCCAGCGTCTCGCCGATTCGGAGGAAGAAGATGAAAACGAGAAAATGGAGGCGAAGCTCGATATTCTCGATGACCCCGTCCGCATGTACCTCAAGCAAATGGGGCAAACAGAGCTTCTTTCCCGCCAGCAGGAAGTTGCCATTTCTCTACGCATCGAAAAAGCAGAAGACGAGCTCCTTTCTTACCTGCATCAATTCGGTCCTGTAGCGCATTACTACATCGACATTGCCGACAAAGTATTGCGCAACGAAGAACGTTTTGACCGCATCGTCGCGGAAAAGAACATCGAACGCCGCAAGGAATACACTGCCGAGATCAGACGCCTGATCGATAAAGTTTACGATGCTCATGACGAAGCGCATGCCTGCTATCAGCAACTTGAAAGAGCGAGGCGGAACAAAAAGAACACAAAGGTTTACGAAGACGCGTTTATCGAAGCAAGAAACGAGTTGTCGGAAATGTTTGCTCAGTTCTCCTTCAAAGGAAAAATCTACGAAGAATTTGTCGCTGAGCTTCGCACACTGCGCGTTCGCATCCTGAAGCTGACCCGTCAGTTGGAAAGCGACCCGAACAACAAGGAAGCCGCCGATGCTCTCAAAGAATACGAAATGAAGGTTTGGATGCCCATTCCCCAATTCTTGGAAAAGTACAAATCCATGCGCGCCAGCCTCAAGGAAGCGGAAGAAGCAAAAAACGAAATGATCAAAGCCAACTTGCGCCTCGTCATTTCCATCGCAAAAAAATACACAAACCGCGGGCTGGCTTTCCTCGACCTGATCCAGGAAGGCAACATGGGGCTGATGAAAGCCGTGGAAAAATTCGAATATCGGCGCGGATACAAGTTTTCGACATACGCCACATGGTGGATTCGCCAAGCCATCACCCGCTCCATTGCCGACCAGGCTCGGACGATCCGTATTCCCGTCCACATGATTGAAACCATCAACAAGTTGATGCGCGTTCAGAAAAAACTGGTGCAGGATTTAGGCAGAGAACCCACCCCCGAAGAAATTTCGGCAGAATGTGACATGCCCGCAGACAAGGTGCGCTCCGTCCTCAAAATGGCGCAACAACCCATTTCCATGCAACAGCCTGTCGGCGATTCAGACGACACTTCATTCGGTGATTTCTTAGAAGACAAATCTGCCGAAAACCCCATGGAAGGAGCTTCTTTCGCCTCCCTGCGCGAAAAACTCGACAGCGTATTAAGAACCCTCAACGAGCGTGAACGCTCCGTCATCGAACAACGTTTCGGTTTGAAGGACGGTACCCCGCACACGCTGGAAGAAGTCGGTCATCAGTTCAGCGTCACCCGCGAGCGCATCCGACAAATCGAAGCCAAAGCGTTGCGCAAATTGCGCCACCCCACGCGCATTGGTCAAATAAAGGGATTCTTGGATTCTGCCTCTTCCTAAAAAGGCGTCCGACCGCTCAAGAAAATGCGCTCCTTCGTTTTTTTCGCGGGGGAGCGCATTTTTCGAGTGACTTGCGAGGACATTCTTTGTATACTACAGGCACTTCATATGGTGGGCTTTCGTGTACTATTTTCTCATTTCCTGAGGGGCAGTGTTTATACAGCTCTTTCCGCAGCCGCGCTTTGCGCCCAAATCGACACGGCGCAGGAGACAGAGGCGACCGCTATGCGCCACAAGGCGCGCCTCACGGAACAGACGCGCGAAGGCATGCAACTGATTGAAGAGGGACGCCAAGCCTACAGCCAGCGCAAATACAGCCGCGCCGTAGAACTTTTCAGCCAAGCACTCGAAGAAATCCCCAACGCACCGGCAACCGCGTCGCGCCGCGAATATGCCAAGCACTGTTTGGCAGATGCGTACATCTCCACGGCAATCGACTATAAAAACGTAGGCAGAATTGATGAAGCACGGGAGATGCTGGAGAAAGCCATAACGCTCGCCCCCAATGAAAAGCGGGCGGCACATGAATTGGCTCTCCTCAACGATCCGGTTCGCAACAACCCGGCACTGACACCACAACATATTGGCAACGTGGAAGAAGTATCGCGCCTGCTGACGCTGGCATACGGATATTTCGATTTGGGGAATTACGACAAAGCTATTTCCTCCTTTAACGATGTTCTGCGTCTGGATCCGTACAACGAAGCTGCGGCAAAAGGAAAAGAACGTTGTCAAAACGCCAAAAGCAAGTATTACCAAACGGCGCACGATGCCGCCCGCGCCAAAGCATTGGCTGACGTATCTGCCACATGGGAAGAAGGAAACGCCGCCGCCACCCCGAAACCGGCATCCATCCAAAAAGAAACCACTCTCATCCAAAACGACGAGGCAAACACCGTCGAATCGGAAATTGCATCCATCGTTTTGCCGCGAGTTGTCTTCCAAGATGCCACAATCGATGAAATATTGGATTCGTTGCGCACGCAGATTCGCCGTTACGAACAAAACAACGGCGCATTGGCACGACCGCTGAATATCGTCACAAACTTCGGCAGCTCCTCTTCAGCACTCTACAAACAGTTGAAGCAAAGGAAGATATCCATCGATTTGAGCGACATCTCCCTCAAATCGCTTCTTCGCATCATCGGTAACCAAACAGGCACAATTTATTACACAACACCGATTGGCGTAGAGTTCACATTCTCCGGTAAAGATTACGGGCCGTTGATCTCGGAATCATTCCATGTACCCTCTCGCTTTTTCACGGATACGGAAGAAGAGGATTCTTCCGAAGAAGACGTTTTTGCCGTCTCGTCCTCTTCGCTGAAAGTGCGTCGGCTCAATCCCATGAAATCCTTGCAGGGTATGGGGATCACCTTCCCCAAAGGAGCTTCCGCACAATACCACCCCAGCACATCAACCTTAACCGTGCGGAATACCCCCACCAACATCGAAGCCATTCGCGAATTGGTCAGCGTTCCCCTGGAAAGCGAACGAATCGTTGCCCTCAACGTGACCATCGCCGAAGTCAACGAAAAAGATTTGAAAGAGCTGGGCTTCGAATGGTTGCTGAATTTCTCCTTCGGCGGTCATTCCTACGGTGCCGGTGGCACAGAGCAAAATAAGGATGACAATAACGATGACGGAAAAAACTTTCTCGAGCACTTCGTCTCGCCGGCAAGAAAAGCATTGGAAGCAGCGCAAGTAGGTACTCAAGCCCCCCTCGTGTCAGCCGGATTGCGTAGCGGCACACAAGCCATCGCCACCGATTCAATCGACAAGCTACTCCAAGCCGGCTCTCCCGAATATTTCAGCGCAACCAACACCACCAAAGCACCGGGAATTCTGGCGGTGCGCGGCGTGTGGTCATCTGCCGATGTCACCGTCCTGATGCGCGGGCTGGATCAGAAAAAAGCCATCGACATTCTGGAAGCTCCTAAAATCCTTTTCACCCCGGGAAGTGACCAGCAGATCAAATTCTCCAACGTGCGGGAAATCTATTATCCCGAAACCTACGATCCCCCTTCATTCGGTAACAACAATAACCAGTCTCAGCCAGACCCGAACGACCCGCGTTGGCGTGACGATGATCGCTATCGGCGAAATAACAGCAACAATGCACAAGTTGTCTTACCGGCACACCCCACGGAATTTATACGTTACACCTCCACTGGCGAAGAAGAGGGCGGCATTGGATCTACCCTGCTCATCCATGACGCGGAAATAGAAAACTCGGGAACGACCGTCACGCTCAGCCTTACGGTGTTTCACAACAGTTTTGACGGCTTTATCAATTACGGATCGCCCATCCACGCGCCCATCTACGAAAACAACAAAGTCACCGATTTGTTACTTTCCGAGAACAGAATTTTAAAACCTGTTTTCTCCAGAAAATGCATCAACACCAAGATCACAACAACACCAGGTAACACATTGGTACTTGGAAGCTTATTTAATTCTAAGAAAGTACGTTTTGAAGACAAAATTCCCGTTTTGGGCGACCTGCCGCTCGTTGGACGTTTATTCCGTTCCGAAGGCACGGAAAACGAACGAAAGGCACTTCTCATCTTTGCCAAGGTTGACGTTGTAGATCCCTCCGGTCGGGACATTAACACGGGGGAATATCCAACTTCCGTTTCGGGGATAAGCTCTTCACCAACGGAATGAGCGCAAAGGAATTGCTTCAACCCAACATCGCGCAACAAACTCTCTGAAAAAACTTATCCATCCCTTTTATTCATTCTATGCACTCTTCCGAACCATCATCCGATTTTCACGAAGGAGCGTCTCAAACCTCTCAAATCATCGAACAGATCCACCACGATCACCCCTCAACCATCAAATCGACAGAAGTTGTCATCAACAAAAACGGCGAAAAAATCATCCGTGTTGTAAAAAAACGCCGCGTATCGGCAGCGGCAACCGCCGCCAAGAAAAACATGCCCGAGAAAAGCCACCTCGGAATTGTTATTGCTGTTGTTCTGCTTTTGGTTTTGGGATGCGGCATTTATTTTACATGGCGCGTTACCGAAATGAGCAGCACGGCATACAAAGAATGCAAACAATCCGAGCTAAAGAACTTATGGAACGCATCTGAGCTTTCCGTCGGATATGCAAGCGTTGACAGTTTTAAACTGGCAATCAGCGAAATCAACGCCGAGTTTCCGGAAGAAAACCCCATTGCGAAAGTTCGGCTGATCGGCTTGTCCGCCCCCTTAAGCCTGAGGAGCTATTTCAGTGGCATGCCTTCCGGCAACATGCTCGAAATCAAACGCGCGGAAATCACATTGCGGAACTCGGTCAAGACCATGTCAACGCCCCGGCTCACCAATACCCCGATATGGTATTTCGACCGTATTGCTTGCAATGATTTCCGCATCAAATTTGAAGACGAACAGAAAGCCCCCTTCTCGCTCAAAGCCTCTGTTTACATCTATTCCCCCAACAACCGGCAAGGGACGCATTCTATGGCATTAAAAAGCGGCATCCTCAAATTGCGGGCTTGGCCGAGCATCCAAATCACCGGAGGGCAAATTCTTTCTTCGTACAGCGGGCTTGAAGAAATATCCGTAAAGGGAATTCTAGATACAGCAGAAACTTCCTTAGTTCAAAACGAACAGGCTGAAATCCGCATGGAAGGCTCTGTCATGGAAGGCTCTCCCATAACAGGCGAGTTCACGATTGTCTCATCCAATGCGGATCTTTCCTATTTCACGCAAAACAAATTTCACCGCATTATTTCCGCTAAAACTCGCTCGGACTCCAAATGGGAACGGGACAAAAACAATCGTTTATCCATGAAATTACCCTCCCCGGAGACGCTGTTGCCCCCCTCCTTCTCCGGGAAAATCCTTTTACAGGACATTCGCTTTGAAAACAGAAACCTTACCGGGCTGGCTTTGCTGATGAAGCATGTGGAATCAAACCGCCGAGACAAATACGCCCCACCTATTTTCCAAACAGGCAGAGCAACCTTGGTGCAACGCAACGGCGCAACGCGATTGACTATCCAAAAAGATGACATGGCAGACCCTGCCGTATTGACAGTGCAAGGATATCTCTCCGTTGATCAAAACGACAAACTTTCCGGTGCGCTCAACTACGGCATCCCGCTTCGCCTCGCCCAAGCCGAATACTCCGGAGATGCCGATCCGATTTTCATCGAAGAACACCGCTTGGCATGGCTGAAAACCTCCCTTTCGGGGAAAGCGGATTCTCCCACCGACAACGCGGAAAGCATTGACAAAAAAGCTGAAGGAAAGCGCAAAAGCATGACACAACCACGTGCTTTGACCCTACCAACACACCCCACGCGGGGAACTCGCACGGAGGCAGCTACTCCCACAACGGAACGGACCTCGCCCTCTCAGCTTCAATTACCAGCAACACCACAGCAACAACAAGATGCGGAAAACATCTTTATGAGAACACTTCAGCAAGGTTTTTAATTTTTCATGAGTTCCCGAAAAGAGCAACAAGCCCGCATTTCCAAGCGCACGACAAAGTGGACGCCCCTGCTGGGAAATCTTCTTTGGGGAATCATCCACAGCATATGCCTCACACTGCGCATTCGTTTTGTCTGTGAAGAACCAAACAATACCTCTTGGAAAACAAAACCCGTCATCGTCGCTCTGTGGCACAACAGAACATTTGTTCCTTGCTACATATACCGCAAATTGGGGTTTGAACCGCCCATGTGCGTCTTGACCAGTGCCAGCAAAGACGGCGCGCTGCTCGAAACCGTTGCGGCTCGCTACAACATATCGGCAATCAGAGGCTCTGCCCATAGGCGCGGCGCAACGGCATTCATCGAAATGATGCGTTATATGGGAAACGGCGGCAGTATGTGCATCACGCCCGATGGTCCTAAAGGTCCGCGCTACAACGTGCATCCGGGGGTCATCAAGCTGGCTTCCGTATCGGGCATTCCCATCATCCCCGTATGCATTGATTATTCGGCATACCAACGCATCAGCAAAGCATGGGACGGCTATGCCATTCCCGTTCCCTTTTCCGAAGTGACCCTCAGCTGGGGCAAAGAGATCAACGTTCCCCCACACCTCACCGACACGGAAATGCAGACTTATTGCGACCTTTTAGCAAAGAAATTGCAACACGGTCATCCCGATTTTTCATCCATATCATCCGACTTATGACGCAACGAATCGAAGGAAAAATTGTCGCCGAAGCCGTTCGGGCTTCGCTTCGCGAAGAAATCGCCGCACTCTCGGCACGGGGGCATACGCCCGGTCTTGCCGTGGTACTGGTGGGGGAAGATCCCGCTTCACAGGTTTATGTCGCCTCCAAGGTGAAAGCATGCGCCGAGCTTGGTCTCTTTTCCCAAAAGTACGCCTTACCAACGGAAACAACGCAGGAAGAGCTTATTGCTCTTATTCAGAAGTTAAATGCCGACCCTGCCATTCACGGCATTTTGGTACAAAGCCCACCTCCGCCTCACATCAATGAAGAAGCCGTTGTGCTGGCAATCGATCCGCGAAAAGACGTAGACGGATTCCACCCGGAAAACGTAGCTAAGCTGGTTTTGGAAGACCCCACCGGCTTTGTACCCTGCACCCCGCTCGGATGCATGGAGCTTCTTCGCTCTGCCGGAATACAGACAGCCGGGGCGCATGCTGTTGTCGTAGGTCGCAGTATGATTGTAGGCAAACCCATGGCGCATCTTCTCATGTCCAAACAAGCAAATGCCACCGTCACCATTGCTCACTCGCGAACCAAAAATCTGGCAGAAGTTTGCCGTTCGGCAGATATTATCGTTGCTGCGGTAGGACGGCCCGAAATGATCAAAGCGGATTACGTAAAAGACGGCGCGGTCATCATCGACGTGGGTATTAACCGGATCCCCGATGCCACACGCCCGCGCGGCTATCGCATTGTGGGAGACGTGGATTACGAATCTGTTGCACCCAAATGCAGTGCTATCACCCCCGTTCCCGGCGGTGTAGGTCCCATGACGATCGCCATGCTTATGGCAAATACCGTGAAAGCATGCAAACAGCTCTCCGCAACAGAGTAAAAAGAACTTTGATGCGGCATCTGAGCTGGATTTCATGAATTTTTGCTTGCCATTGGCAATCTTCATGATACCATCACTCTCACCTTGCAGGGTCGATTGCCGCAGCCACGAAAATCAACTCAAGCAAATCAAGATTATATGAGCGAAATTAATCTCCAGGAATTCAAGATGCACGAGAAAGACACCGGTAGCTCAAGCTACCAAATTGCCCTTCTCACACAACGCATTGTCCATCTTACGCAGCACCTCGCCGAGAACAAGCATGACTTTGCTTCCCGTCGTGGCATGCTTCAGATGGTTTCTCGTCGCCGCAAGCTTCTCGATTACACCAAACGCACAGACAATGCTCTTTATCAGAGCCTGTTGCAGCGTCTTGGTCTGCGTCGCTGATCTCGCGATTTTCGATCATTCTGCAAAAAACCTGCTTCGCATGAACGGAGCAGGTTTTTTATTGGCAAAGTTTTCTTATTTCGGTCGCAATACTTTAATCGGGCGAGGCGGCATGGGAGGAGGAGGCTTGATGATAATGGGCGGTTGCTTTACCACAATAGTCTCCGTCTGCCGCGTTGTGGCAACTTTCATCAAAGTGTTGTTCTCGCTACGAAGTGCATTGTTGACGTTCTGCAGCCTCTTTATCTCTTCCTTAGCATCTGCCAGTTGTTGACGAATTGCCTTACTCTGAGCCCGTTCTTTTTCAAGCTCCCGGCGGGCAAGAGATTCTTTCTTCAAAACATCGGCACAGGCAGTCTTAAGCCCGATGGCGACTTCGGCAAATTGGCGCATTTCGCTCTGCAATCCCAAACGCTCTGCCTCTCGCCGATTCCATTCACATGCCAAATAATCAGCCAATCGGGAATCCATTTTTTCCCTTGGACTGATCAATTTTAATACGTCTGCTCCCTGCAAATACCGCGCTTGCTGTCCTGAAGCTTCCAATCGGGCGCGATGCTGCTCTTCGGCCTCGCGCCTCGCCTGTTTGCGGGCGACTGCTTCGATGCGGGCTTCTTCACGCCTTTTTTCGACCTGCTCCGGGGACATCTCAAATCTCTGTTGCAAATCAGGCGGAAGCAGGTCGTAACGCACGAGCTGAATACCACCGGAATGGCGAATTTGGAGCTCATCCGTGTTTTGGCGCAACACGATGGCATCTTGCAACACTCGCCCGTCCGTCAACGTGAAATCTTCTGCCGAACACATTCCGACAGACAAGGCACAGCACAATATCGGAACAGAAATTTTCATCATACTTCAAACGGACAAAAAGCTCTCCTTGCGATTCTCTTTCATTTTGATGGTTGGGGCGGCGTTACCTCTTTGTCGAGATTCAAGACGCCCAGTACAGACATGCTACCATCCGCGCCTTTGGATGCAGGAAGGTACATCTTGGCATTGTTAAACATATTTTCGTAAGCTTTGACACGGAGCATATTGGGCCCCATCGCCTTTTCTTTCATGGCAATCCCTTCTGCTTCGGCGCGGGCCGCTGCCAAGGCCGCTTCGGCTTGTGCCTGTCCCTGCATAACAATCACCTTGGCTTCCGCTTCGCCCCGTGCCAAGTTAGCATTCGCTTCCTGGCGGGCGATTTCCATCTTCATGGCACCTTCCGCTTCACCGCGAGCGCGTTGAATGGCGATATCTTTCTGGGCAATTTTCAATTCGGTTTCTTTACGTTCATTTTCCTGCGTGGTCTGCACTTTTTTGACGACCGAATCAATAATGGCCGCAGGCGGATTCGTTTCCCCGACAGCCACGGAATCAACAATGAAGGGTGTTCCGTTCAATCGTTTTTTTAGTTGCTCAAACACGTTGTCAGAAATGACCTGTAAACTGCTCGAGGCATCGAGAGCATTGTATTGGCTGAGTTCTGCACGAACGGCCGTACGAAACGGTTGCTGAATGAAATTTTTGTACGCAAATTGCATGATTTCATCAGCCACTTCGTCA
Source organism: uncultured Akkermansia sp. (assembly GCA_964418985.1). Lineage (GTDB taxonomy): Bacteria > Verrucomicrobiota > Verrucomicrobiia > Verrucomicrobiales > Akkermansiaceae > Akkermansia. The sequence continues at coordinate 75,918 of CAYQNL010000001.1, forward strand.
TCATTGCGTCCGGAGCTTTGCGCAATGCCACCGTAATCTTCCATGAATTCTTTAACTTTCGAAGGATCCAGACGATACACCAGCGAAGCTTTGCACGAAATGGGCAATTTATCCTTGCCGAGAATCGCCCCGCCGTTGCGAGAATCAAACTCTTCAATCGTAGTATCGGGCGTGATGGAAACCTTGCTCACATCGCGCCGCCATACCCACCCCGTTGACGAGGGTCCGATCAAGATTTTTTCAAACCGATTTTGTCCGAAAATAGGCTTCGTATACACATAGCCTGCAAAGCCTGAAAGAACGCGGTGATTTTTGCAATTATAAAACAACGATAACGCACCCACCGCCACTGCGATTAAAGCAACGGGAAGAGCGCACGACATAATCGTCTGCAGAGGATTCTTGATGACGGTTGCTGTGTTTTTTTTCATAACTACTGCTGTTGTTTGTCGACAATGACAGTATGGTAGCCACCGCTATACGGAATGCAAGATTTATTTTTTCGGCATGCGTCATGCCGAAATATCCCCGTCAAAACGTTATGAATGTGTATCTTGTTTCAGTCTCCACTCCTCGTACAGATCCGGACGATTCGTCCGTGTACGCAAGATTGCCTGTTGATGCTTCCATTTTTCAATGGCGGCATGATTACCGGAAAGAAGCACCTCTGGCACTTTCATCCCGCGAAATTCGTTGGGCTTGGTATACGCAGGAGCCTCCAGCAACCCATTGCTGAACGATTCTTCTTCCGAAGAGCGTTCGTCACCCAATGCCCCAGGCAACAAACGCACCACCGAATCAATGACCAGCACGGCGGCAATGGCTCCGTTGGTCAATATGAAATCACCAACGGAAAGCTCCATATCCACCAAGGTATCGATCACCCGCTGGTCAACACCCTCGTAATGACCGCAGATGATAATGTAATGCTCGCCCTGCTCCGCCAGCTCGCGAGCGACAGCCTGTTTGTAAGGTCGCCCCTGAGGCGTCATGAGAATCACCTTTGTATTCGGTCGCCTCAACTCTTCAACAGCAGCAAAAATCGGCTCGCATTTCATCAGCATGCCCTGTCCGCCGCCACAAAGGTAATCATCGGTACGACGGTGCTTGTCCACAGCCCAATCGCGCAATTGATGCGCCCTCACCGAAAACAAACCGGCATGCTCTGCCCGCCCGGCAATACTTTGCGAAAGCGGACCGAGCACCATCTCGGGGAAGAGAGTCAGGACCTCGAATTCGATCATCGTTCGACGAATAACAATCTATCAAAAATCGGGGACTTATTTGGAAGCAGCGTGACGCATCATCCCCTCGATAAAGGGATCAAGATTACCGTCCATCACATCCTGAATATTGCCGGATTCCACCCCGGTACGCAAATCTTTGACCATCTGGTACGGCTGAAAAACGTATGAACGGATCTGATTACCCCATCCGATATCGCCCTTTTCGCTGTACTGTCGATCCGCTTCGGCACGCTTTTTGTCTTCTTCGATCTGAATCAACTTTGCCTTCAGCATTCGCATGGCCTCTTCGCGATTGCGAAGCTGGCTGCGTTGCGTTTGGCATGCCACAATGATACCCGTGGGCAAGTGCGTCAAACGAACGGCTGTTTCCACCTTGTTTACGTTTTGTCCGCCTTTTCCGCCCGAACGGTACGTATCCATCTTCACATCGCGATCCAGCACTTCAATGTCTGCCGAATCCGAAATATCCGGCGTCGCATCCAGCGAAGCGAACGAAGTATGCCGTTTCCCCGCCGAATCGAAGGGCGAAATACGCACCAAACGGTGAATACCACGCTCATTCTTGAGGTATCCGTAAGCATATTCCCCCTCAACCTTAATCGTTACCGAACGAATACCTGCATCATCACCATCCGTACTTTCCATCACTTCCATCGAAAAGCCGCGCCGTTCGCACCAGCGCATATACATGCGCATCAGCATGCTTGCCCAATCGCATGCTTCCGTTCCGCCGGCTCCCGCATGGATGGTAATATAGCACCCCGCTGCATCGTACGTTCCGTTCAGCAAGGTCAGCAATTCGAAATCTTCCAGCTTTTTAATCCATGCCTCGTATTCGAAGACAGTCTCTTTTGCCATGTCGGCATCGCCTTCTTCCCGTGCCATTTCGATGAGGGCTTCCACATCTTCCAGACCGGCTTCAAGGGCACGCACGCTTTCCAAGCGTTTTTTCAGTGGGTTGACTTCATTCATCAACGCGCGCGCTTCTTCCGGGTTATCCCAGAAGTCGGGTGCGCTCATACGTTCATCGAGGTGTGCCGCTTTTTTTTCAATGGCGGTCAAGTCAAAGATAGCTCCCGAGCTCGGAAAGACGGCTCCGCAAGGATTCCGTGTCGAGCGCCGAGAGATCAGCATCTGCATGTATCGTTTCCATGAGGGAGGCAAGCATACCTTCCGTCTGCGTAAAAGGCAAGCGGGAAGGCTGCAATTGACAAGTTTTTAGATTGATCAGTATAAGAAAAGAGGCAAATTTTACGCTTCGTGAACCATAAATTTCATTTCGGCTTCTGCCGTAATTTCACCGTTCACCGTGCAACGCCCAATGGCTTGACCGATGGCTCCGCGCATCTTCGTCAGCTCCGTTTCGATGATCAGCACATCGCCCGGCACAACGGGACGGCGAAACTTCACTTTGTCGGCACTCATGAAATAGCCGATCTTACCTTGGTTTGCGGGGATGCGAAGCATCAGGATCGATGCGACCTGCGCCATGGCTTCTACTTGCAGAACACCGGGCATCACCGGACTTCCGGGGAAATGCCCTTGGAAGAACAGTTCATTCATCGTCAAATTCTTTTGACCAATGCATTTCGTATCGCCTTCAACGCTGAGGATGCGATCAACCATCAGGAAGGGGTAGCGATGCGGCAAAAGTTTCATGACCTCACGCGTATCGAGAATCGATTCTCCGTCCGGGATGTTGGCAGGCAACTGCGGCTTGAGAGAAAGCATACTCTTGTATTCCTTCTTCAACTTGGCGGCAAATGTTGTATTCGGACCGTGTCCGGGCATCACCGCTATGACGTGACCCATGATGCGACGACCGTTTAAGATAAGATCACCCACCATATCCATCGCCTTGTGACGGGCAAATTCGTTGGGGAAGCGCATCGGTTCTTTGCTCAACACTTCTTCGCCGCGAATAACAACGGCGTTCTCCAAGCTCCCCCCTTGGATCAACCCTTTTTCCAACAAAGGCTTAATGTCTTCATAGAAACAAAATGTACGGGCAGCGGCGAATTCCTTTTCGTAGGTTTCAGGCGTCACAACAGAATCAAAGTATTGCGTAATACGACCTTCGGGTCCCACGCAGGTAACGGAAACGCGGTACTCTTTGGCGGGAAGAACCACAATGTACGAGCCGTGTCCCGTTTCAATGCTGATCGGTTCGCGAATCTGCCAAACCCGACGGGGCGCATCCTGTTCGGCAATCCCTGCCGCCTTGATCAGCTCAACATAAGGAGCGGCAGAGCCATCACCAATCGGTGGTTCGTTGGCATCCATTTCGATCAATGCATTGTCGATCCCCATTCCCGTCAGCGCAGAGAGGACGTGTTCTACCGTATGCACCTTCACCGACCCCTCCGCCAAAGTCGTAGCGCGTTCCACGGTTTGCACCTTATCGACATCGGCATCAATAAAAGGCTGATCGGGAAGATCAATTCGGCGGAACTTCAAGCCGTAATCCGCAGGAGCGGGTTTCAGCGTCAGCGTAACAGGAGCACCTGTATGAAGAGAGGTGCCTTTCAGCGTGGCATTTTTTGCCAAAGTGCATTGCTTCGAAACTGCCATAACGGACGCATTCTACTAGAAAAATAAGCCTTTGTGAAGCTCAAATTCTCGTTCCTGCAACAGGCGCGATAAGGCTTGCCAGAACTTCGCATCTCATGTATTCTCTTGGTCATGTTGAGCTGGCTGGCAGAACACGGAGAACAAATCGGCAATATATTTGTTGCCATCTGCGAAATTGTGATCTTGTGGATTGCGTTTTACCAAACGTGGCGGGCATTTCACGCAACGCGCGGAGCCAACATTTTGATGGGACTGATCATTTGCGTAATTGTTCTGACCCTGTTGACAGCATTGTTGAATTTGACGGTGCTGGCATGGCTGTTGCAAAGCTTACTCACGCCGGCTCTACTGATTGCGCTTGTTGTCATTTTTCAACCGGAGTTGCGTACGGCTCTTGCCAAAATGGGTAGTAGCCGAAAAAGAAACCGCTCCTTTTTCGGCTTTTCGTTGTATGGCAAACAAGAAAACAGCAATTTCCCCGACGTGCTGGCATCGGCCGTTACCATCCTTTCCAATAAACGATACGGCGCATTGATTGCTTTGCAACGTTCGAACAACCTTACTTCCGTCATCGAAACGGGGACACCCATCGACGGCATTTTCACCAAAGAACTCATCGGAACAATCTTTTTCCCGAAAACACCGTTGCATGACGGCGGCGTCATTGTCAACCACGAACGCATTGTAGCCGCTGGGTGCGTCCTGCCCGTTTCGCAAAAAGAAATGAAAGACCGTTCCATCGGGTTGCGTCATCGCGCCGCCGTCGGTCTGAGCGAAGAATCGGATGCCGTGGTTGTCATTGTCTCGGAAGAAACGGGGGCGCTTTCTCTTTCCGTTGGGGGACGTCTCGAACGCAACGTTGATGTCAACTATTTGAAAACCAGATTAAACGAACTTTTATATGGGCAACCTATTCAAAAAGATTAAAATCTTAATCAACCGCAACCGCTTGGCAAAATTGGTCTGTTTGATTCTCGCCATTGTTGTATGGTGCGCAATCAAGTACAAATTGCCCGACAGCTCTTCCAACGACAACACAGCCATTCGCCGCTCGCATTTATGAATTATTTCATCACCGGCACCGATACGGGCATCGGGAAAACGTATGTGACTGCACTTTTGCTGAAAGACCTATTCCGGCGCGGTATTGATGCCGTGGGGTACAAGCCGATAGAATGCGGGGATCGCCATGATGTGCGCCGTCTGCGCGAAGTCTGCTCCCCTTCCTTAAGCTTGGAAGAGCTAAACCCTCTTTTTTTCCGCACATCCGCCGCACCGTGCATTGCGGCATCCATCGAACGGCAAAGCATTGAAACGAACATACTGACAGCCGGATACGAATATCTTGCAGCACAACACGAACAAGTGCTTATTGAGGGCGTAGGCGGCTGGGAAACACCTCTAGGCAGTGAAAAAACAATGGCAGATTTTGCAAAATTGTTGGCATTGCCCGTCATTTTGGTGGTCGGCAACAAACTCGGCGCCGTCAATCATGCTATTCTCACCGCAAAATCCATCTCCGCATGCGGGTTGACGTGTCGTGGTATCATCCTCAACCGCATCAGCGATGAATGGGACACCGCATCCCTGACCAACAAAGCCGTCATTGAAGAGTTCACCAAACTCCCCGTTTTAGCAGAGCTGATTAACGGGCAGGAAGACATTGACAGCGAATACGTCTTAGGCTAACGCAAAGGAACGGATGCGGTACGTTCACCCGTTCGAAGCCTTTCTTTGCCTCAACGATCCTCTATGCTTTCGACCCTCAACCCGCGCTCCATCAATTCATTGAGAGCCGCCATGGGCGATTTTTCCCTATAAAGAATATCGTACATGACGTCGATTATGGGCGTCCGCACACTATCGCGACGCGCCAATTGATATGATGACAATGTGTTAGGGATTCCCTCCACCACCATGCCCATTTCCCGTTCGGCCTGTGCAGGCGTTTTTCCCGCAGCAATGGCAAGCCCAGCCCGAAGGTTACGAGAATAATGCGAATAACATGTCACAATCAAATCGCCCATACCGGAAAGCCCCATAAATGTTTCCTGTTTTCCGCCTTCTGCTATGCCGATACGCGTCATTTCAGCCAATCCTCGCGTCACCAAAGCCGCTTTGGCGTTAGCCCCAAGCCCCAAGCCTTCACAGATTCCCGCCGCCAAGGCAAATACGTTTTTGATCGCACCGCCCAGCTCCATGCTCACCGGGTCTGTTGATGAATAGACGCGAAACGTGGACGTGGAAAGGGCTTTTTGCACAGCATCCGCATATTCGATTGTTTCAAAACCGACGAGCGATGCGGACGGACGCCCTTCACATATATCTTCGGCATGATTCGGACCGGACAGAACGCCGATCGGATTCGGCAGGTACTCCTTCAGCACCTGCGACATGCGCCGATGCGTATCTTTTTCAATACCTTTCGAACAATTGACAATCAACGCTTCGGAGGAAATATCAGCTTCTCCCATGCGACTTGCCACACTGCGCATTGCAACTGACGGTACCACTACCAGAACCAAATGAGCATCGCGCACTGCCGCCCAATCCGAGGTAACCTCCACATTCGGCGGCAACGGATGCCCGGAAGGGTTCTTGATACTGTGTCTCGTGCGGCGCACCACATCCGCTTCTTCCGCCGTATGCGTCCAAAGCGTCACATTGTGTCCTCCCTCTGCCGCATTCAAGGCAAGTGCGGCACCCCACGTCCCAGCCCCCAGAACTGCTATTTTCTGAATTTTCGATTCCATCTTATTTATTTTTGGAACGCACCCACGATTTCGACTCCGTGCCGTTCAGCAAGCGAACGATGTTGGTGCGATGTTTAACAATGACAAGCACGGTCAAAACAGCCAACAGTCCGAAAAACATCTTGCCGGCAACGGATGTTTCCCCACTTCCGCAAAACTCATACCACGCAACAATGAGCATCACCACTGCCGCCACCATGCTGGCAAGCGATACATAACGAAAGATCAGCATCATCACCAACCACGCCGCTACTGCGTATCCCCCAATCACAGGAGAAAGCGCAAACAACGCACCCGCGCTGGTCGCCACCCCCTTCCCCCCCTTAAACTTGAGAAAACAAGTGTACGTATGCCCCAAAACAACCGCAAAAATCGTTCCCAGCATCCATCCCGCCTGTTCTGCATCCATCGCAACGGGATCTTCCCCCAACATGTGTGCCATCAACAAAACAGGCAAAAAACCTTTCAAAAAATCTGCCAGAAAGACGATGATTCCCCATTTTTTGCCAAGCACGCGTCCCGCATTGGTAGCACCTATGTTATGAGAACCGCATTCACGCAGATCAATGCCTTGCATCTTCCCCGCAAAATACCCGAAGGGAACAGAGCCGATAAGATACGAACCGAGAAGAATAAAACCGTATTCCATTGCGCATAGACAAAATAACCTTTTCTCACAAAATTTCAATCTGTTTTTTCTTTGTCCGACGTAAAAATATTCCCCGGAATCAGCTTGACCTAATTCGCCATTAGTGCTAGCGTTACAGGGGGTAGCTTTGCATGAAAAGTTCCGACATTGAATTTTTAAAAAACGGCGGTTTGATTACCGCCGAGCAGGCAGAACTCATTTATGCCGCCTGCAACCTGAAAAAGGAGAGCAATCGTTCCATTTTACCCGTTTATTTGGGTTCACTGGGCTTGCTTTTTATCTTAGGCGGTCTCACCGCAATCGTTATCGACAATTGGGAATTCGTCTCGAATCCCGTAAAATTGGCTCTTGGCATCCTCAGCATGGGCTCAGCATGGGCGACATGGGCGTTTCTGCGAAAAAATCACTCCATAATTGCCGAAATTTGGGCAGTAATTGGTGTCACATTTTGGGCGGGAAACATAAATATGGTGGAAGATATTTTTCACATTTCCCAACCATTCTCCGAATCTCTCTTTATCTTTTTCTGCGGTACCGTTGCCCTACCCTTTCTTTCCAAGCAACGTTTCCTGTTTTGGGGCGTCGTTCTTTCTTCATTCTTTTTGTTGGCGGCTGGGCATGATGAATACCATACGTGGTTGCCATTTTCCTCTCTCAGCATGGGCGAATTCCAAGTATGTCTTATCTCCCTTCTCGTCATCTGGGCGGCATTGGGCGAACGGTGGCATTATTGCACCTCTTTCCTGAAGAGCTACAGCCGTATCGGGGAAATTGCCATGGTTTCCTTTCTGATATTCGGCATCGCCTGCACGTTACAATTCAACGACAGTGGGTTAGGCATCTGCGACATTTCCATTCCCGTGTGGTGCATATGGATCATCACCTGTTTCTCATACATAATTATTTGCGCTTCATTACGTGCATGGAAGGCATGGCTTCCCATGGCTGTTTTCTTAATCTTTTCTTTACCGATGGCTGCTTTTCTTGATGGAACGCACCAACTAAATGAGCATGAGGCATTTGTTACCTTTGTCGGCACCGTCTATTCTGTTTTTTACGGGATATCCTTATCCTACTATGGTTACAAACTCAACAAAATCCGTTTTATCAACTATGGCGTTTTCGTCTTTGTTCTTGCAGAAGTTGCAATCTGCGTAAACGCTTTCGGATCGCTGAGCAACTCCGGAGCGGGTCTTTTGATCTGCGGTCTGCTGATGTTGATCAGTTGCTGTCTCATTGAAAAATACCGTCGCAGTTTCATTAAAAAACTTCAGCAAAAACAAACCGCTCCAACCGATGAATAACAAAAAATCACAGCAAGCGATCTTCACGGTTGCCGTCATTGTCCTTCAGGCAGTATGGTTACTTGCCAGCTATGCGCACAACACCGCCATCATAAACAATTCGCCGAAGCTCCGACTGCCCTGCGCCTACGATGATCAAATTAATGCTTACATATCGGTTGCTTTATCTCCGGATACAATAGGTAAATCAATCACTTGGGACCCAAAAGTTCTATTGAACGGGCTTATGGACAAAAAAGGCGGGAAAATCGGTCCGAGAGCTTACCCGGATTATAAAAACGTTCGCATTCTCGACGAAACAGGAAACGATATTTCCTCTCAATATCCTGACGGTGTTCCGATGGAATCCATTCTGCCTCTGCCAGATCCCGGCGAACGCCCACTTGCCACACACTACATCAATTTCTCCTATGGAGATCATTCGTCTGAACAATGCCTTGAACGATCTCTCCTCCCTATCTCTGATATCGTGTCTTATTGGCGACATGGAACCGATAAAAACAACGACCTGACATTTTCTCATCTGGAAAGCGGCTCATTCTATAAAGCAAGCGATTTTCCGAGGAGGCTACCGGGATTTGAATACATATCGAACTATTTCTCCACATATTCATGTATAAAAAACCTCACACTCAGACGTGACGGAGATCAATTTAAACCGGAACTCGTTTTCTTAATCCCCTGCGACTATGATGTGACCAATGCTCTGTCGAAAAAGGCAAACGAATTATACCGAGAATGGAAAGAGCTCTATCCCGACCTGACCATGTCCGAGCATTTGAAATTGGAACTTTTCGCTGCCGCACACAGGCACAAATTCATCCCCATACAACTGTACGTCAACGGAATTCCGCTCGAAACGGCGATTCAAAAACTCAAAGAGAAAACAGTACCCTTTGATACCTTTTGAGAAGAAAAGCTGACAGGTTGACTCGCCTGCGCATTCTTTCCCTTGCGATTTGGAACAAATATGGCATAATCTCTTTCAGCCATGTCGCGCATTGCCGTTATCAGTGATATACACGCAAACTTGGAAGCTCTCCAAGCCGTCTTGGAAGATATACGTCACGAACAATGTTCCGCCATTGTTTGTCTGGGGGATGTCGTTGGCTACAACGCCGATCCGTCTGCATGCGTTGAAATCATTCGCTCCCTGAAATGCCCGGTCGTCAAAGGGAACCACGACGAACAAGTATCCAATGCAGACTTCAACGGCGAGTATTCGGAAAACCGTAGGATAAACCCCTTTGCCAAAGCCGCGATAGAATGGACACGTGCGCAATTGAACGAAGAACAGCTCACATGGCTTCGCCGCTTGCAACTGATGCGTTTGATCCAGCCGTTTACCATTGTACACGCCACGATGGACAGTGCACGGCTTTGGAACTACGTTTTCAATGTCGATGATGCCGTTTCCAACTTTACGCGACAATTCACCGACATATGTTTTCACGGGCATACACACAGACCCAAAATTTTTTACAAGGAAGGCGCAGTCGTGGCGGAACAAAGCGATGTTTTGAACGATCTGACTGACGGGGTTGCCCGTTTTCGTCCGGAAAGCGGGCGTAAGTATTTCATCAATGTCGGTTCTGTCGGGCAACCGCGCGATGGTGATCCGCGATCCTGTTACGTCATTTTTGACAAAGATTCCCACGAAATCATCTTCAAACGCGTTTCATACGACGTCCAAACAGCCATGAGCAAAATCATTGCAGCGGGGCTTCCTGCCTATCTGGCAGACCGCTTATCGCGCGGCATCTGACAAAGCAACCCAACCCATGAGTGCTGTTTCTCCTCCATTTCCAAAACGCTGGCTTCCGGCAGGCATCTTCTTTTTAATCGGTCTGGCGTTGAGCGGCAGTTTGGTGCCAGGCGAACTGGAACGAATGCAATGGGAGTTGCCCGGCATGCCAGATTCGTACCCCATTGAACAAAAATGCCGTCCGTTTTTCCTGCTGATTCTGAGTTTCCTGCCATTTATTGCCGCAACGGTATACGGATTCATGGGAACCATGTCGCGCTACATATCGCGCGTCTTCATCTCGACATTTTTGCTGTGTACGGCAATTTTGACACTCATTTGGCTGTTGGCTGATTTCACGGACAATATGGAGCGATTCCGAAACAACTTTGAAAACCCGTTGCTCGACACGCTCGAATTCTACGGCACACAGTTGCCCATGGTGATGAATCTCATTTTGCCATACACCCTGTTGATGGGTGCGCTTTGGGCACTCAGTAAGCTCTCTGCTTCATCCGAACTCACCGGGATGATCCAATCCGGACGTTCGCTTCTTCGTCTCTGTTCCCCCATCTTCTTTTATTCCTTTCTCGTAGCGATCGTATACGGCATGTGCGGCTTCCACTGGGCCCCCAACGCCTCCCTCTATCGCCAAATCATGCTCAAAGAAAGTCGCGCCACACGCCCTCAACCCATCGTTTATAACAACGAAACAGACGGGCGAATCTGGAACATAGGCAAGCCTCCCGTCCTCACGAAACCGGGCGATCCCTTACAGGATGTCACCGTTGAACAATTTGACAAGCAATTCCCGGGTCGCGTTACCGAACGAATTGAAGCAGAAAGTGCCGTTTGGGACAAAGCCACGGCGACATGGACATTTCGCCGTGCATGGATTCGCAATGCCGCAACCGATCAGGCAAAAAGGGACGACTATCAGGAAACCTTGCCCCTACATCTCAACGAAAAGCCATTCCAACTCATCACCCCCACACAATCCCAACGCCCCGATGCGCTCGGCACAACCACCATCCTCGACCATATTCATTCGCATGCGGGCAACGCGGATACGCGACGCCAATTGCGCACGGAATGGCATGTACGCATTGCCAAAATCGTATCATGCATGGTTTTGGTGCTGATTGCCGTACCAAGTGCCGTTACTTTTCAGCGGAGAACGCCCATGAAGGGCATCGGCATCGCCATGTTGCTGGCGGCATTTCTGCTGTTCTTTTACGAAGTTTGCCCGACGCTGGGTGCTGCAGGAATTTTACCGGCATGGCTGAGTGCATGGATCCCCAATATTCTGTATTTCGGCGTATTTTGCTATTTATTTCGAAAGAACCTAGCCCACAGGAGCTTCGCCGAATGGCTTGCAGGAAGCCGTAAAAAACGCGATTCAAAGCCACACGCCGCCGCATGAATATTCAAGGTCTCGTTTTTGATTTTGACGGCGTTCTGGTTGATACGGAATGGGTCATTTATTGTTCATGGGTTCGGCTGTACGAACGGGAAGGTTGCCAAATTCCATTGAAGGAATTCAATGCCTGTCTGGGGAGCGGTTATTCATACTGGGATCCGGGTGCGTATCTGGAACAACTGACAGGAAAAACATACGATTGGGAAAAAGAAAATGCGGCAAGGCAAGTTGAAATCGAGCGCGATTTGGAGCAAACAGGGCTGATGCGCGGCGCAGAAGAATTGCTTGATTTTTTGGATCGGCGCAACATCCCCATGGCGGTGGCATCATCTTCTTCACGCCGTTGGGTCGAAGGCTGGTTGCGAAAGCTCGGCATCTTCGATCGTTTTCAAGGCACATTTTGCCGTACAGACGGGTTTGCCGTCAAGCCGGCGCCCGATCTCTTTCTGGCAGCCGCCCAATGCCTTCATCTGCCGACAGAGCAATGCCTCGTACTCGAAGACTCAGCCAACGGCGTCATGGCAGCACATCATGCGGGTATGCCGTGTATCGCCCTGCCCAACCGCGTCACCGACCTCGCCGATTTTTCAACCGCTCTCTGCAAGATGAGAGATTTGTTTGAGGTACGCGATTTTTTGGAAACCGCGCTCATGCCCGAGAAGCGATAATCTCCTTGCAACTTATACGTTTTCGATACGTTCAAAAAAGCCACCGCCCAAGAGCTTCTCGCCCCTCAACGCATCGGGTTCGTAAAATGCCGCCACCTGCCCCGCCGCCAAAGCGCGTACAGGCGATTCAAAGGTAAGGCGGACACGCCCTTCTTCCAACGGCGTACACAATGCAGGCACGGCGGGAGCGCGATAACGCGGTTGCACAAAAACGCGTTCGGGCAAGGGAAGACGTGTATTCGAGACCGATCCTACCACCGCCCCACGTGCGTACAGCCCCGGGGTGTGTTCATCTTCGTACCCGATGATCAACCTGTTATATTCCAAATCTTTTCCGACAACCACATAGGCGACACCTTCTCGCGGTGACGCGATGCCGTGTCCCTTGCGCTGTCCCATGGTAAAGAGATGCAACCCTCTGTGTTCCCCCAGCTTGCGTCCGGAAAGATCCACAATATCACCGGGATTGTCCGGAAGGTAATGCCGTAGGAAATCGCTCATTTTCACCTTACCGATAAAACAAATACCTTGGCTGTCTTTTTTGGTTGCCGTAGGTAAATCAAAACGGGCAGCCAACGCACGTACCGCCGGTTTTTCCATTTCGCCGATAGGAAAAATTGCGTGGTCGATCTGCTCGGGGCGCATCAGAGCCAAAAAGTACGATTGATCCTTATTATGATCCACGCCACGCAAAATAAAATCTCCCCGTCCCTCCAGATGCAGTTTTCGGGCGTAATGCCCTGTTGCAACGCCTTCAAATCCTTGTTCCAAAGCATAATCGAGCAAAACGCCGAATTTCATTTCGCGATTGCACAGAACATCGGGATTAGGTGTACTGCCGTTACGATAGCCCTCCAGCAAATAATCCACAATGCGGGCGCGATACTGCTCCACAAGGTCGATCACGCGAAATTCTATACCCAATTTTTGGCACACGCCGAGGGCGTCTTCTATATCGCGCTCCCACGGACATTCGCCGGGGATGTCCTCCTCATTGATCCAATTTTTCATATAAGCCGCCGTAACGTCGTGCCCCTGCTCTGTCAGAAGCGCGGCGGCGGCGGAACTGTCAACTCCGCCCGAAAGGGCTACCAAGATGCGAGACATAATTTTTTAAAGATTCAGATATTCAATAATGCTACGAGCTGTCACCCCAGGGGACGCATTGCAAGGGACAAACACGGGATGCAACCATGAAGCTTCACGCCTCAGCCATGTGCGCTGGCGTTTGGCATATTGACGCGTTGCCAGCGCAATAGCGGCTATGCATTCATTTTCGTTCATTTCTCCTCGCAGGTATGCCTGCACCTGTGCCAGCCCGAGCGTTTTCTCCGTTGTTGCGGACAAAGTCCCCAACTGCGAAACTTCATCGGCTACTCCATCGGCAAACATCTCTTCCGTGCGACGCACGATTCGGGCATCGAGATCTTCCGTTTCCCGCACGAGAGTCAAGCCCGGACCGACAGCGGGGCGAGCCCAATTACTGCGCCAATGGGAAAGAGGCTTGCCGCCCAACAGGACAATCTCCAAATTGCGCACCACATAACGCTTGTTTTGCAAAGCCGTATTTTGTGCGCCTTCTGGATCTATTTCCGTAAGTTTTTTTACCAGCGTTTCCAAGGGCAACGTCTCCAATTCAGCTCGCAGGTCAGCATCAGACGGCGGCGCGGGGGATATCCCGTGAGAAAGGAATTTAACGTACAAGCCCGAACCGCCGACAATGACGGCTCGTTTCCCGCGCCGTGCCAACCCGCATAAAGTCTCCTCCGCCTTGCGGTAATGCGAAGCGGCATCCCACGTCTGCGAAGGCGAAAGGAAAGAATAGAGATGATGCGGGCATTGCTCTTTCTCCTCTTGTGATGGGGCTGCCGTTAAGATTTCCATGCCGTCATACACCTGAAACGCATCAGCATTGACGATTTCGGCGTTGCCGAGCAATTTCGTCAACGCTTGCGCCACGGCAGACTTACCGCAACCAGTAGCACCGGTCAGGAAAATGGGCGGCAATGCCGTCATTTACGGGTATTTTGTGGGCGGTCCGTAAATATTGGCACCCGGCTTGCTGTCAATCAAGCACATAACCAATAAGGCGATCCATCCTGCAAACGGAATACAGCAAACAAAAAACAAGGCACCGCTTAAGCCGATGTCATGCAATCGTCTCCATATGACCGCATACGAAGGAATCGCAACAAAAATACCATATAATAAACAGACTATAAGAGACATACAAAACCCCTTCCATCCCGAACTCTCCAATAATTTTATGAAAAGTCCGGTGAAAGCATGTACATATGCCACTTCGTTAGCCATTTTATCAAGAATGAACCCCCGCTCCTCCACCACAAATTCTTGATCTTCACCCAACTCGTACAATTGCAATTCATCATACTCTGCGTTATACTGCAAACGGAACAGAGGAATATCAGGAAAAACCTTGTCTATGTAGGTGGCATCACGATCCGTTATCAAGGAGGCATAATAATGGACACATGCGATGGATTCCTCCCGCATTTGCTCATCTTGCATAACCGTTTTCCCTATTTGATAACCGCTCAACGCTAACGGAATGATGCAAATAAGTACAGTAAGCAACGTAACAATCACATTGAACGAAATGAATTCGGCACGCGTACTGCGCCCGGAAAAATCCGCATAGTGGCGCAGGCAATGCATAAAATGTCCCCAACAACTGCGATGAATCGGTTCGAAAGAATCCGAACCCGTACAATTAGGAGTCTGAATCATCTTGGCAAAAAAATACAATATTGTCGAACCGGGCGGAAGAAATACCTTGGCATTTCTTCCGCCTTTTGCAAGGAGTTATTTTTTCCCGCTCATCAATGCTTCGATCTCATCGGGATCTATAGGGGATGAAGCCAGCAGGTTCACATTGGCGTCATGCCCAATGTAGTAATCGTTTTCAAGGCGAATCCCGATATTTTCTTCTCGGATGTAAATGCCGGGTTCAATCGTCCAAACCATTCCTTCTTCAATGATCGGGTTGTCTTCGCCCACATCATGGACATCGACACCGAGGAAGTGCGATGTACCGTGCATGAAATATTTGCGCACTGCGGGTGGATCGGCAGGACGTTCATTCAATTGCTCGCGGGTCACCAATCCCAAACGCAACAACTCTTCGCCGGTATAGACGCGTACCTGCCTTTCGTATTCGCTCTTGAGAATACCCGGGCGCAAAATGGTATCGGCGTAACGGTGGATACGCAACACGGCTTCGTACACTTCACGCTGGCGTGGCGTAAACTTCCCGTTTACGGGAACCGTGCGCGTCATATCTCCGTTG
Source organism: uncultured Akkermansia sp. (assembly GCA_964418985.1). Taxonomy (GTDB): domain Bacteria; phylum Verrucomicrobiota; class Verrucomicrobiia; order Verrucomicrobiales; family Akkermansiaceae; genus Akkermansia. The sequence continues at coordinate 91,581 of CAYQNL010000001.1, forward strand.
TACCCGCCGTATTCTGCCCCAATGTCCAGCAACACCAAATCGCCGTCGCAACAAATCTTGTCGTTGGAAATATAGTGCAACACGCAGGTATCCGCTCCGGAGGCGATAATCGGAAGAAACGAGAACTTTCGTGCCCCTCGGCGCAGGTATTCATAAGAAAGCTTGGCTTCGATCTCCCATTGCCCCATGTTCGGTTTGATAATAGGCAACAAAGCTTTGAAGCCTTCGGCTGTGATTTCGCACGCTTTCTTCAATTGCCCTATTTCTTCGGGTGACTTGATCTCGCGCAATTTGGCCACCGTATTGTAGACGCTGAGCATCGGCACATGCGGCCACTTCGCAGCGATTTCGGCGGCGTAACGGTCGTTGCGAGTTTGCACGGGGATGCTCTGTCGCGGATGTTCGTTGCGCTCGATGTACACCGTTGATGCATCGGACATCAGCGTTTCCAGCAAAGAATCATACTCATCCGTCCATCGCACATCGGCAATGCCGCTCAGCTCCGCACCTTGGTTCAACGAAAGCCGTGCTCCTTCCCAAATGGCGATGGTATCGTTCGTTTCACGCAAAAACAATGTATCTTCATGCCCGTTTTTCGTAATTTTCATGAAAAGAACACTCTCTTCCTGATCAATACCGGTGAGATAAAACAAATCGGCGTTTTGGTGATGTGCCAGCGTCCCGTCCGCATTGGTGGGGTAAATGTCATTGCTGTGAATGACAACCACGCTCCCAACAGGAAGCATTTCTGCCAAACGGTCGCGATTGCGCACATAAACAGAAGCAGGTAATGGTTTGTATTTCATATGTTATTGAGATTATTTAAAATTTACTCCATCGTCTTCCTCCTCGTCACCCATTACTTCCAGTTTTTTCTTCCAACGATGGTTGAGCCATGGGCGCACCATCAAGCCATACAGCAAATAACAACAGAACAGCACGGCGGGCATCACCCACGGGAACGCTACCAACGCACACACAGCTATGACGCCGACAACGACGGCAGTGACCGTCGCTTTTTTGTGAAAAGAGATGTGCTTGAAGCTGGGATAAATAACGCGGCTCATCATCAAGATTGCCACCCCTGTCATAGCGAGCGTCATAATTATTTGCCACGTCAGCGAAAGATGCAGATCCGGGTCTTGATCAACGTAGATGACCAAATACATCGTCGAAACCACGGCACCAGCCGCCATAGGAACGGGCAAGCCCACAAAATCCACGCTCTGGTTTTCCTTTTTCGGAGCTGCCGCCATACAATTAAACCGAGCCAAACGCAATGCGGCGCAAAGCAGGTAAATCACTGCCACTGCCCATCCGATTCTCGGGTCCGGCAAAGCAAAAAGCACCGCTTTCGAAAGAAGCATGGCAGGGGCAATACCAAACGAAACCACATCTGCCAAGGAGTCGAATTCCCGCCCGAATGGACCGTCACATCCGCACATGCGCGCCACACGTCCGTCAAGCAGATCGAACACACACGCAGCAAAAATAAAATACGTTGCCCTCTGGTAATAATCAAACGAACTTTCGGGCGCACCACTCCCATACATTCCCTGCATAATCGTAAGGATAGCAAAGAATCCACAGAGCAGATTCCCTGCTGTCAACATGTTGGGCAAGATGGGGATTTGGGGTTCATCCGGATAAACCGGCGGTTGCTTGGATGGTTTCATCTTATTGGAAGGGTTATGCATTCAATTCACGATGCGCGGCGAGAAGAAGTTCTTCCAGTCGGGCGCGGTCGGATACCGAACCTCGGGCTTGTTCATCCTTGCCACCGCCTTTACCCCCAACGGAAGTAACGAGCGCACGAAGCAAATTGCCGGCATGAAGACCGCACGCACGGGCGTTCGCTCCGCAATAAGTTGCCGTTTGCAGGGCTTTTCCGTCATCGATAACGAAGAAAGCCGCTGCAGGATACTGCCTTTTTTTCAATCCATTCATCAACTCGGTCAACAATTCAACACCACCCTCTGCCATGATGACGATATTTCCCCCGTTTCCCTTCTCGTCTAGAAGAGCATCGGCGTGCGCCGCCGCTCGGGCAGCACAGGCTTTGCGCAAGCGTTTTTCGGCATCAAGGGAAGCCTGCACAAGCGTGTCCCCATATCGATCGTATTCGTCAAGCATGCGGTTAACGGTACGAATATCGGCAAATTTCACCGCCTGTTCCGCCGGATGCTCCGCATTGGCAGGAATCGGCACGGTTTCTTCACCCAAATCGGAAAGCTTCCCGTTTGCTTCCGTCAATTTTTCCAAGGCAGACTGCAATTCGGGCAAGCGGACTTTCACATGATCGATCACCGCCTGATACCCGGCCACGCCCGTACCTGCTTCGATACGGCGTACGCCCGATGAAATCGCGCCTTCGCTGCGAATTTTGAAAAAGCCGATTTCTCCGGTGTGACGCACATGCGTCCCGCCGCAAAGCTCCATCGAAACACCGTCGTATTGTCCGGCTTCGCCGCCCATTTGTACTACGCGCACCACGTCACCGTACTTATCGCCAAAGAACTGGCACACGGCGGAATTTCCTTTGATTTCAGCAAAAGGCACTTCGCGACAGATGACGGGCAAATCTTCTTTGATCCATTGGTTGACCAGCTCTTCCACCTCACGCAGTTTCTCCTTGGTGATGGGTGCGCTGTTAATGTCAAATCGCAAGCGGTCATCCGCTACCAATGACCCCTGCTGGGCAATATCATCGCTTACCGCTTGGCGCAAGGCGCGGTGTAACAAGTGCGTCGCACTGTGGTGAGATTCAATAGCGCGGCGGCGTTCGGCATCAATGCGCAACGTTACCGTTTCGCCGACGGTCGGTCGGACATCCGCATCCGCTTCAATAAGATGAGCGCGGGCTTTACCTGTTTGTTGCACCCCAATCACGGGCAAGGTTTCTCCACCGATGAGAATATGCCCGGTATCGGCAATCTGCCCACCCATTTCGGCATAGAACGGCGTTTGATCGGTAATGACGGAAAGATACCCGTCCTGCTCGTGAATCTCCAACACAGTTGCCGTGCATTCGTCTGCTCTGTCCCCCACAAACTGCGTCACCGCATCGGTATGTATATCCAAAGCACGCACGGTTTGGCTCTTGCGGGCGGCACGGGCTCGACAACGCTGTTCTTCCATCAATTCTTCAAATCGAACCGTATCGGCTTCCAATCCACGTTCTTTGGCAATCAATGCCGTCAAATCGATCGGGAAACCGTATGTATCATACAGTTTAAAAGCAAACTCACCCGAAATCCTCCCTCGGGCAGCCACTTCCGCATCAAACAGCTCCATCCCGCGATCCAGCGTTTCGTTAAACGAAGCTTCTTCGCGTTGCAGTACTTCTTTGATTTTTTCGCGTCGTGCCTCCAACTCTGGGAATATAACCCCCATCTCTTCCGTCAGAGTATCGACAAGATCTGCCATGAACGGCTTCAAAAAGCCCAAACGCCGCCCGTAACGCACCGCGCGACGCAGAATGCGACGCAACACATAATTGCGCCCGTTGTTGCCGGGCAATATGCCGTCCGCAATCGAAAACGACAGCGTCCGCAAATGGTCGGCAATCACGCGAAACGCAATAGCTTCCGCCAATTCAGGGCAATCGGCGGATTGGGCATCCTGCGGGTAAATGTCTACATACTTCTTCCCGCTCAATTCCTCAATTTTACGGAATATCGGACGGAAAACACCCGTGGCATAGTTGGAAATCCGTTGCGTAAAATCGGTAAAGTTTTTCGTGCATTCCATCATTGCCACCGCACGTTCAAACCCCATGCCCGTATCCACATGACGCGCCGGCAAATTGCGAAACGTTCCGTCACTTTCAGCATTGTACTGAATGAACACCAAGTTCCAAATCTCGATGCACTGGTCAGAATCCTTATTGACAAGACGTCCCTGCGTTGCGCCTTCCGGCGTCAAATCCACATGCAATTCCGAACACGGACCGCAAGGACCCGTTTCGCCCATCATCCAGAAGTTGTCTTTCACGTTGCCGTTGACGATATGGATATCCGGGTTCAGCCCTTTAGAGCGAAAAAGCTCTGCCCAACACTCCCAAGCTTCGCGATCAAATTCACCCGGATCTCCCTTCCCCGGAGCATACACCGTGGCGTACAAACGCGCGGGAGGGAATCCCCAGCGTTCCACGATCAGTTCCCACGCCCACGCAATGGCTTCTTTTTTGAAATAATCGCCGAACGACCAGTTGCCCAGCATTTCAAAAAACGTGTGATGGTACGAATCATAGCCCACATCTTCCAAATCATTATGTTTGCCGCCGGCGCGAATACACTTTTGCGTATCGGAAGCACGAGCCGGCGTCCACGGGGGCGTCCATACCCCCAAAAAGTAAGGGACAAACTGGTTCATCCCCGCATTGGTAAACAACAAACCGGGGCTTTGCGGCAACAATGAGGCGGAAGGCACAATCGTATGCCCTTTTTCTTGAAAGAAATCCAGAAAACTCTGTCGAATCTGCGCGGCAGTCATAAATATATAATAGTACTGCGACAGTATACCGCCGAACGCGTCCCGTGTAAATGCAAAATCCGCCCTGCGGATTCTGCCATCCCACACGGGAAAGCCCTCACCCGTTTCCGCTTCCGCCGAACGTTTATTTCTTTCCCTTCGTCGAGCGTTTCGGCGAAGTCGGAGCAAAGAGCCACAGACCCACAAACAACACAAGAACACTTCCGCCCAATATGAAGAGTGGATTCTTCCACAGCGGTTCGAGAGTTTCCTGCGTTACGTCATCCGAAGTTGCCGCAGACGTTTCTCGCGAGGTCGCCCCCGTTGCTCCCGTCTCCGTTCGGCGTGAGGAATTGTTCACCATGCGACGATCATTGCGTCTGCCTTCGGTGCGACCGGGTTTCGACGAAGCAGAAGCAATCGCCCCGGAAGTTCCACCTTGCGAGGCGGACATACGCCGCTGTTCATCCGAACGAAGCATCGCCAACGTGCCGGAATCCCCCCCTCGGGAGCCCAACGCCGTTCTCCCGCCCTCTGAGCCTTCCTTCAAATCGGCACGGGAAGCGATCGGCTGTTGTTTAAACCACAATATGCGACCAACGCGCCCGGATCCGCCACTTTCCAGAAACAGAAAACTGCCGTCCTTCGACACGGAAAAAATGCTCTTCCTCATGTTGAGAACCTTCTGTTTTTCTGCCTTGAGCTTTTTGAATTTCAACTTATCGCCCCCCATCAGCGCGGAGGCCATCTCTTTCGCTTCCTTCACGGGGATTCCCTCGGAAAATGAAAATTGCATATAGATACAGCTGTTGTCTCCGGGGTAAAAATCCATCGTTGCGCGAACGCCGTCTTTTTGCCACTCTCGCCGCACCGTCATATCTTCAAGAATCATCCATTCGTAATCCTTGGACAAAACCTTATCGGCATCATTGCGCGTCAGACCGGGGTTCAAATCAAACGGCACGCTTTCAGCAACGGCAACTGTCGCTTCAAGCAACATAAACGAACACAGCAGACAGCAGATGATAAATCTCATGGAAGTGATTCATTCTACACCAACGACCCTACATATCAAGGAAAAACAAATAAACCATTTAAAATAAAATCGTCCCACAACTCCCCGCACTCTTCCCGAAAGAAGATTTTATACCCTCAAGCGGGAAAGAGCTTGACAGACGCCACTCAGAAAGGCAATATTCCCCCGCTTACCTTTCCAGCGGAGAGATGGCTGAGAGGTCTAAGGCACTCGACTCGAAATCGAGCGTAGCAGAGATGTTACCGTGGGTTCGAATCCCACTCTCTCCGCCATTTTTATTGTTGTATCGCCCGATAAGGTCAACTAACCGTGAAACCATTATATACTTACAACATCATCGATCACAAAATGCGTTTGTAATTTGGGCAATAACATCTAAACTCGAAGCGATATGAAAGAATTCTTCATCAGTGCATTGATTGCCTCTTTAACCTGTCTCAACACAGCAAGCATCGCTTCGGAAAACAAAGAAGAAACAAAATCCATGAAAAAGATCACGCAAACGGCAGGCAGAACACAACTCGGGGATTTTGCTCCCGAATTCGCCCACTTTAACGATGATATCCTGTTCGGCGAAAATTGGAACAATCCTCACATTGACACAAAAACGAGAAGTATCATCACCGTGACGGCTCTCATCGCTCAAGGGATCACCGACAATTCCTTAAAATATCATCTCCAAAATGCAAAAAATCACGGTGTGACTAAAGAGGAAGCCGCCGCGATCATCACAAACACAGCCTTCTATGCGGGCTGGTCCAAAGCATGGGCGGCTTTTAACATGGCAAAAGAAGTTTGGGCAGAAACCGCGCCTGCCTTCAGCGCAAAAGACAAATATGCCCAAACACTCCTCTTCCCAATCGGCGAACCGAATGTCGCCTACGCAAAATATTTTGTCGGGCAAAGCTATCTTTCGCCGATTTCGACATCGCAGATCAAAATGTTCAATGTCACGTTCGAACCGAAATGTCGCAACAACTGGCACATTCACCGAGCAAAAGAAGGTGGCGGGCAAATGCTCATCGCCATCGGCGGGCGTGGTTATTATCAGGAATGGAGCAAAGATCCCATCGAAATGAACCCGGGCGATGTTATCCACATCCCAGCCAATGTCAAACATTGGCACGGAGCGGCTCCCGACAGCTGGTTCTCCCATATCGCCGTTGAAATAGACGGCACAGAAACCTCCAACGAATGGCTTGAACCCGTCAACAACAGTTCCTATAACAAATTGAAATAAGAGCAGTAGCTTTGAAAACAATTTACACGACAAGAAGCAAACGAAGATAGCGGTCTCTCCATTCTCTTTCAATTGCTTTATAAAAAAGAACGTACCGATTACTTACAACTCGGTGCGTTCGTATTCTTCCCTCAAAGCCAACAAATAATCCATAGCTTCCTCAATTTCGTGCATTGGGTGGTGCTGAACCGCTGCGGGTGAAAACAAAAAAGACTTTTGTCATCCTTGACTTGGCGAGGCGAAGGAGTATGCTCATTTGTCCGAAATCGGACTTATTAAAAATGACCTTTTGCACTCAAAGCAACGCCTTAAAAAAATTCAACCGATTGTATCGGGAAATCGATGAATTGTACCACCGCATTGCGGTGAAAATCGGGATATCGGACAGCACACTAATTATTCTGTACGTTCTGGCAGAGACGGGTAACGGATGCCGACAGAAGGATATTTCACAACAATTTTGTTTGAGCAAACAGACGATCAATTCATCCGTGAAAAGTCTTTCCCAAAAGGGGATGGTTACACTTTTTCCGGACAAGGGTCGCGACATGAAAATATTGCTGACCGCCCATGGCGAAGATTTTGTACGGGAACATATTGAGCCGCTCATTCAAAGAGAAAACGAAACATTCTACGCATTGGGCGCGGAGGATGCACAAGAGCTGTTACGCATTACGGAAAAGTATATCGGGCTGTTCAAAGAAAAGACAAAAGATATCATATGAGCTCTGCATCAAATGTATTTCGGCTGTTGGCGAAGTATTCGCTACCCACGATCGCCATGATGATTTTCTCTTCTGCCTACAGCATAGCTGACGGATTTTTCGTTTCAAATTACGTGGGGAAAACAGAGTTTGCCGCCGTCAATCTGGTTTTTCCCGTGCTACTCATTCTGGGCGCATTCGGCTTTATGTTCGGAACGGGCGGGAGCGCCATTGTGGCAAAAACACTGGGACGCAATGCTCCTGCACGCGCCAACAAATATTTTTCGATGATCGTGTACTCCACGCTCTTCTTTTCCCTGTTGCTCTCATTTTGCGGATGGTTTGTCATCGAACCGATTCTAAATCACTTTGAGGTGAGTACGGAAATAAAAGCCGGCAGCCTTCTGTACGGAAAAGTTTTAATTCTTTCTCTTACACCGTTCATCCTGCAAAATCTTTTCCAAATCCTTCTCATTACGGCAGGAAAACCGAATTTCGGCTTAAAGCTCACCATTTTGGCGGGATGCGCCAACATCGTTTTAGATTATGTATTCATCGCTCATTGCGGAATGGGCTTGGCGGGAGCAGCATACGCCACGGCGATCAGCCAAGTGCTGGGCGGGATAATCCCCCTCCTTTATTTTTCCAAAGCCTCATCCTCCCTGCATTTGGTCAGAGTGCGCATCAACCCAAAAGTCATTTTCAAGGCATCCGTCAACGGTTCTTCTGAAATGCTCTCCAGCATTTCCATGTCCGTCATCAGCATGCTCTACATGTGGCAGTTGCTAAAATACAACGGTGAAGACGGCATCGCATCGTACGGAGCTGTGATGTATCTGGAGTTTATTTTTTCCGGAATCTTCTTGGGCTTTGCCACCGGAAGTGCACCCATTGTCTCTTTTTATTACGGGGCACGCAACAATGAAAAGCTCAAGAGCTTGTTCACTAAAAGCATGCTGATTGTTTCTCTGCTGGGCGTTTTGCTGACAGGATTGGCGGAAATCTTCGCTGTTCCCCTTTCCGGCATCTTCGTCGGGTACGATGCAGTATTGCTCGCCACCACGGTACACGGGTTCAGAATCTACGCCTTGGCATTTTTGCTGATGGGCTTTAACATTTACGCTTCTGCCTTTTACACCGCCCTCAACAACGGAATCATCTCGGCAATGATCGCCTTTTCGCGTACCTTTTTGTTCCAATGTATCTTGATTATCGCGTTGCCGTATTTCTTTGGAATGAACGGTATCTGGGCAACCATCGTTGTTGCGGAATTCCTGACGCTTCTTCTTTCACTTTCCTGCCTTTTCGCCACAAAAAGAAAATATTGTTATTTGTAGCGGGACTTTGGCGGCGAGTTGACGGGAGATTGATTTTTGAAAATGTCGCTTCAAAAGCGACCTTTTCTTCTTTCGTGTGTGTATAATGATTGTCTTATCCGCACGGAAAACAGATATGATGAAAAACTATCGACAAATACGACCCGCCACAGAAATTATCTTTATCCTCGACCGCAGTGGCTCGATGGCTAGTCTTACCGACGACACAATCGGCGGTTTTAACTCCATGATTCAAAAACAGAAAAAAGAAGACGGTCTCGCGCTCGTCACCACTGTCTTATTTGATAACCAAATCGAAATCCTGCACAACCGAGTTCCCCTCGAAGAAATTCACCCTCTCACAAAGAAGGAATATTACGCGCGCGGCTGTACCGCTTTACTTGATGCCGTCGGTTGCACAATCAACAGGATCAAATGGATACACAGCACTGCATTCGAATCCGCTGTACCGGCAAAAACTCTTTTTGTTATCGTCACAGACGGATACGAAAATGCCAGCAGAGAATTTTCTGACAGGCTGGTGAAAAATATGATCAAAGAGCAACAAGAAAAATTCGGTTGGACATTTTTGTTTCTCGGGGCCAACATCGATGCGGTCGAAACAGCCGCTCACATCGGCATCAGTAAAGATTTTGCCGCCAATGTCATGGGAGACAAAAAGGGAACACAGGTCATGTATAAAAACCTTTCCGATGTGGTTTGCCGTTACCGGAAAACACCCAATGCGTCTAAACTTTCAAGTAACTGGAAAAAAGACATCGTCAAGGACTATAACACACGCTTCGGCAAAGGGGAATAATTTTAATTGAATATTATATGAACATCTCTCTGCTGCAGCAAATTTTTACAATTTGTGTCATCGTCGGCACGCCCGTCGCTATCACTTATGTTGCCCATAACATATTGGGGTACTCTTTGCTTTCCTCTATCGTTGCAGCGGTGACACTCGCATCGTTTGTCTGGGGAACTATAGTCCTCATTATATGCTTTGTAGGAGACCTTATCAGTACACTGAGTAACAAAATACGGTCACTTTTCAGAAAAAGCCGAAATTAAAGAAGCCCTTCGCCTGTTTTCGGCATCCCCCGCAACGTCGTCTCACTTTCTTGTATGTTGACCGGGGAAACACATCGGTTGCCCCCAACTCTGCAACGTTACAGTCCCCTACTCGCTCACAGCAAAGTACTATTTACTGCCGAGAAGGGGGCAACCGCAAGAATATAATATTTCATTCACAGCAAGTATGTCATAGATCTTCTCATGGATCAAATACTCCATGATGACATCCATCTTGATGCTGCGGGAGAAAGAATACCCGGCAGATTGCAGAAGACTTTGTGCCTCCTCCATATCCAACTTTAACCCAATAATCAGCGCAAAAACCGTGTTTTTCTGCGGATGATAATCTCTGTCGCCTCTGATTTTTGAAAACAAGCGGCGATCCAAATTGGATCTCCTGTAGCATTTCGTCTCTGATATCCCTTTGCTTTTTATCATGCGAAGCAAAAGCATGGGAAAGCTGGGATACGCCTCTTCCAAATGTGCTAAAATGCACTTCAACTCCTCCCTTCTGTTATCATCTTTTTCACGAGATAAGTCCCTCTCAACCGCCCATTTCAGAAGAAATGGAGGCGGATCATAAAAAATCGACTTATGTTCACGTTCACCTAATAAACAGCCAAAAAGAATTTTGTTTCTAAGAGCGAGCGATGCAGAAACCGTACCACGAGCCTTGTACGAACAATCCTTACGTTCTATCGGCTTCCACTCTCTTAACTTAGTTCTTTTTAAATCAAGCTCTTTTGCTGTGTACTCTCCATCGATGTACCAATTCTGATACAGATAACATTGGACATCTTTTTGAATATTTGCAACATCAACATGACGGCGCTTCCTCCCGAAAAAAAGACGTTGAAACAAGCGTAGCATACAATAAAAAATTTAAGAGAATCTACCGACCGCCGAATCGACACAATCACACGCCCCGATTCACTCACAAAAAACTATTTACTGCCGAGAACAGGGCAATCGTATGAATACAATATTTCATTCACGGTGAGAATGTCATAGACCCCCTCTTTGATCAGATACTCCATAATAACATCCATTTTGATGGCGGGTGAAAACGAATACCCGGCAACCTCCATCAACTCTTGCGCTTCGCCCAAGCTCAACTTCAACCCAATAATCAACGCAAAAACCGTGTTTTTCTGCGGATGATAATCTCTGTCGCCTCTGATTTTTGAAAACAAGCGGCGATCCAAATTGAATCTCCTGTAGCATTTCGCCTCCGATATCCCTTTTTCGTCAATCTTTTGCATCAAAACATGCGAAAAAGTTGGTTTCAAACGTATCGAAAAGTCTCTCAGGCACTCCTTATGCCACGGTGTTTGCTGTGACATAATGGAGAAGCTTGCATCAAGCGAAAAACTCGCTGACTCCGAACGCTCATCGTGCGCCGTTTTTTTTTCTTTTTTAGCCGGCTTGCGTTCAAAGCCTAGCCAATTCCTTTCAAGATAATCCCCAATGCCTGCTTTGAGTTTTTCGAGAAAGGCGAGATGTTTTTGTTGTCTTCTTTTGCTGTTGCCAAAAAAACAAAACAATCGTGACATGTTTATACAGAAAGAAATGGTCGGGACGACAGGATTCGAACCTGCGACATCCGGCTCCCAAAGCCGGCGCTCTACCAAGCTGAGCTACATCCCGCAAACGTTCGAAGAGATAGGGGAATAAAATGGTGGCTCGGGGCGGGCTCGAACCGCCGACACACGGATTTTCAGTCCGTTGCTACTACCAACTGAGCTACCGAGCCACTCTCGCAACCCATCCAACGGATAAGTGCGACGTGATTGTACAGACGAGATGAGTTCTTGGCAAGAGTAAAATTAATTTTTCGAAAGATTTTTTCTCCAAATAAAATTTTAGGCTTCATTTTTCAATGTTTGCGTGAGAAACTCCCCCCCGTGATGAAGATAACACTTCCAACCTCTCTTTTGGCTTTGATACTGTACGCCTCAACGGGATACGCAGCATCCGACATGATGAATGATTCCGCAGGGTACGATCCCTACATGATGTCACCGACAGAGCCGGACAATTACAGCACCGCACCTGCCGAAACGGGCGAATTTTCCTACTCACTGCCCGTTGCCTCTCCCGATTTTCCGTACATTTTGCCTAACGAGTTCAGTTACGAACACTTGGGAAGCATGAAGGCAGATCGGGGCGGCTCTCACCTTTCACTCACCAACGTCAAGCTTTCCATCCCGCTGGCAGACCCGCACCGCTCGGGTTGGTCCACATGGCATCTCGATGCAAAAATCAGCCTGAAGATGACGTGGGTCAACAGCTCCGGCAAGGATCTGATAGACCTCAACCGCCTCTACACCGTTGCGCCGCTGGTGGGCTTGTCGCGCAAAATCGGCAGCTACGGCATGCTTTCCGTTGCACTGACACCTCAGTTTTCTTCCGATTTCGATACCTCTTCGTCTCACAACTTCTATTTCGGCGGGTTTGCTGCCTACAGCGGGGCGTTAAGCGAATCGTTCACCTTTTCGGCAGGCGTTGCCTGTCTGCCGGATTATTCGAATACATGGTTTGTGCCTTTGGTACAGTTCAAATGGAAGGTTCTCCCCGTCTGGCAACTCAAGCTGGAAAACACGCGTCTTTCCTTTGACAATGTAGCATCTAGTCGCTTCGAATGGGGACCCTTCATCGGTATCAGCTCCGGCACATGGACGGTGAACCGCCACAAACGCACAGAGCAGTTCCGCTGGAGCTCCGGAGTGGCGGGTCTCGGGGCGGCGTTCAACCTGACACCCGCAAAGCAAACAAAGTTCCTCTTGCGCACCGATGTGGGCTTCTCCTTTGCCAACAAAGCCAAGTTCCGCACCAAAAACGGAAAGCACACCATAGACAGCTATGATTACGACCCCGGCTTCTACCTGAAAGCGGGGCTGGACGTTCGCTTTTAATCCCAATTTCAAACGCTGACACAAAAAGAAGTTTCCTTCACGGGAACTCCTTTGTATACTCCCCTATTATGATGATGACGAAAAACATAATCGCTGCATCCGTTGTTTGCCTTTCCTCAGCCATGGCTGCCGAATTGTGGACAGAAAACTTTGCCGACGCCACAGCCAAAGCTGCTGCCCAAAATCGCCTCGTCTTGGCAGTTTTCACGGGGTCTGACTGGTGTGGTCCCTGCAAACAATTAAAGAGCAAAGTTTTCGACACGGAAGCTTTCGCCGAATACGCCAAACAACATTTCATCCCCGTTGTGCTGGATTTTCCCCGCAAAACAGAGCAATCGCCAGAGCTGAAGAAACAAAATAGAGATTTGGCAGAAAAATACGGTGTCGGCGGTTTCCCCACCGCGTTGGTTCTTTCTCCGGATGGGACGGTTTACGGCGGTTTCATTGGCGGGATCACCGATATCAATGAGGTCAAGCGACTTCTCGATGAAGCCATTGCCGCCGGAACAACATTCAAAGCAGCTACAGCAAAAGCGGCTTCCCTGCAAGGCGAAGAAAAAGTCAAAGAGTTGCTCAAAGCATACAACGCCATCCCCGAAGAGTTCCGTTCTCTTCACGATGCATTGGCAGATGAAATCATCCAAAACGATTCCAACGACATCAGCGGCTTGAAAGCCCTGCGCGACAAAGCCGAACTGGAAGGCAAGCAAATCGACGAATGCGATTCTGCGCTTCGTGAAGCCATCAAGCAGGGATCGGAAGCCTTCGGAGCCAAATTGGACGAATTGCTGAAGAATGACTACCTTCCTTCCGTTCGCCTCCGCTTGTTGCAAAGCAAGCTTCAGGTTCTCTTCACCTCTGCCTGTGACGATGCCGGCATTCAAAAGATTATGGCAACGTTGGATCAGGTGAGCGAAATTCGCCCTGAAGACAAGGACGCCATCGAAGAAATGAAGAGTCGCATCTTAGAAAACAAGGATCGCATCATCGAAGGCAACCGTAGCAACAAAAAGTAATTCTTCCCAAACCAACAACAAAAAAACCGATGTGCGGGTACAACCGCGCATCGGTTTTTTATATAACTTTCCGATCGGGAGCACTATCGCAACAAACTCTCTCTCCCCTTCCAAAAACAACCGGTATTTTCTCTGCCGTCCTACGTCTCCTGATATGGTGGGGCTTGTTTCGGCTCTTCGGGAGATTCAACACCCAACTGTTCCCGCGCCATTTTAGTCAACATATAGCATGCGTATTCCTCTACGCTGACATGTTGCTCCTTTGCTGCCTGACGAAGCAACATGACCGTTTCGCGAGGAAGAGAAACTACAACCCGTTTCACCAATTGCGATGCCATGACTTGATGATACCATTTCTGACCTCATCCGCAAGTAATTTGAATCACTATCAAGTTTTTTGTTATATTTTTGACTACTTTTCTCACCCCGGCACGTCAAAAATAACCCCCAATTGGTACAACAATCCGAAATTTTCACAAACAAAAAAGAAGCACCGGACAGAGCCTCACAACCCTAACCCTAACGCCAACGCCAAGCCGCCCACATCGGCACAGGGGGAAAGCCCCCATTCGCGGAAAACATCGGGTTGTCCGTAGCCCCACCCCACGAGAACCGAACGTGTCCCCGCATTACGAGCGGTACGAACATCGTGCATCGAATCTCCTACCATCCAAACATTTTTCGGGGGTTCCCCCCACATGGCGGCAATGTGCAACAGGGAGGTCGGATCAGGCTTGCGCGGAAAGCGTTCGGAAAAGCCGTATATCGGCTCGAAAGGCGTTTCGGGAAACAATTCTCGCACCAGCGGCACGGTAACGGGATGCGGCTTGTTGGAAAGCACTGCCAGCTTTGCTCCCTCTGCCACGAGGGTTTTCAGCAATTCGGGGATACCGGGATACGGGCGCGTCCCTCCCTTCCACGTATGCGGATATTCGCGTCCAAAGGCGCATTGCAATTCGGTCACCTCACGGCAGTCCGACAATTCTCCCACTTCGGGCGAAATGCCCAATGCCAAGGCACACAGCACACGCGCCCCGCGCCCCACCATCTTTCGCACCGCTTCTTCGCTATGCTCCGCATATCCCAGTGAACGCAACGCACGGTTCAGCCCCTCGGCAATGCCGGGCAGAGAATCCGCCAGCGTCCCGTCCAAATCAAAGACGATGTGCTTCATGACCGCTCAATGGCAAAAACCGCGTTCCGAGGTCCGCAAAAATTCCACCATGCGGAGCAAGCACGGGTTTTGCCCATACTTCTCATCCCCCAGCAAGGTAGCAACAGCATCTTCAAAATTAACGCTATGCGTCAAAAACAGCTTTTTGTAACACTGCTTCAACGCCCGCATATCTTCATCCGAAAAGCCTCTGCGCTTTAGTCCCACCGTATTGATGCCACGCACCATGCCGGGATGCCCTTCCACGATGGTAAACGGCGGCACGTCCTGCGACACGCGCGCCACACCGCCCACCATAGCGTGTTCGCCGATGCGCACAAACTGATGCACGGCGGCAAAGCCGGACAAAATGGCATAATCGCCCACCTGCACATGTCCCGCACACCCCGCAAAGCCGGATAAGATAATGTGATCGCCCAGCACACAATCATGCCCCACATGGCTACTGACCAAAAAGTGATTGTTACTGCCAATCACCGTCTTGCCATCCGATGCAGTCGAACGGTTAATTGTGGCATTTTCGCGGAAGACGTTGTTATCCCCCACTTCCAAATAGGTCGGCTCTCCCCGATATTTCAAGTCTTGAGATTTCAACCCCACCACGGCAAAGGGATAAAACTCATTATTTTTTCCGAATACGGCAGGACCTTCCAAAACTACATGGCTGTGCAACACACACCCCTCACCCAACCGCACGTGCGGTCCCACCACACAAAACGGACCGATTTTGACATCTGCCGCGAGCTCTGCTGTCGGATCAACAACCGATGAGGGATGAATCTCTGCCATGACTTGCCCAGTATGAGCAAGTCCACAGCAAAACTCAAGCTAAAAGTTATTCCCCCGCCGAAACGCAAAAGTGTCGTTCCTGCCCGTTCTCACGCATCTCGGGGGCTTTTTTTATCTGCCAACATCGGACACGTTGCCTCTTCATCGCCCCGCAAGGAAAACAAGATTTTTGTCCAAAATGAGCATTTTTTGGCAAAGTGCGCGTTTTTCGCATGCTGAAAATCAAGGACAAATTAAAATCACTATCAGCATTCCGAAAGCTGACAGTAAAATATTCGCATAACTGTCTACTTCAGAAAGAAGAGAGAAAAACGAAGGCTATCGACTGAAAATCATGTTGTTTTTCTAAATGTATTATTTTCAGAAATTTATTTAATTTAGGATTGACACAGCTTTCGGAATGCTGTAGCATTGACGCGCACGTGTACTTGTTTTACAAGTGCGACAAAGGAAAAAGACAAACAAAGCGATGAAGAAGACATCTCTCATTTTAGCTGGTATGGCTTTTGCTTCTTTTGCTTACGGCGAAGCCGAACTGATTTTAAATTTCGACTTTGAAGGAAGCAATTGGTATACAGAAGCATCCAACAAAGTTAGTTTCGGAAACACACAAACAAGCGGCATTACGCTGGAAGAATCCACCATTGGTGGATCCGATCATTACGCGCTCTTTAACAGTAACAGCGCGGCATACAACGGCACCATCACGTCCACGCCGTCTCTCAGCACGGAAAACGTAATGATTTCCTTCTTCATGAATGCCGCAGAAATACCTGTTCCCACGAACGAAAGTCATCCGGACTGGGCATTTCAGCCAATCTTGGGTGGTTCGACAACAAGCACCGGCGGTCTTAAAATCGGTCTCGGGATAGACGGCAGTCTGAAAGTCGGACAACATGGAAGAGGAGGAGTCGGCATCGACAGCACAACGGCATTGACGTTGAATACATGGCATCATGTCGCCGTTTCTTTCATGAAGAACGAAGATAGCTCGAATTACACGATCACGGCATATGTGGACGGCGAAGAATACGGCACGGGAACAAGCACCTATGAACTCGTGTGGTCAAACTTGGCATTACATGAACAAAACGATGCCTGTACCAAGCGTTTTCGCGGAGGAGTGGATGACTTGCAGTTCTACAACGTTACCACGCAAGCGGATGTTGCCAACGTTGTTGCAACACAATATGCCAGATTAATTCCCGAACCCACCACGGCTTCGCTTACATTGCTTGCATTGGGCGCATTGACACTTCGCCGTCGACGCAAGTAACCGCCCTGTTGCACTTTTTTCATCAACGCGCCGCTTCCGAATGGGGGACGGCGCGTTTTATGTTACCCGGTTTCAGAGCGAACGGTGCATCGCTGCCGGAAAAGGAAGGATTTCCCACTTGCCCAACAGATAGAAGCGCGGTACAATAGTCTGCATGAAACAGTACGCGCAACAGCTCGTTCGTTACCCCGAATTGGGGGTTTCTCTGGATTTTTCAAAACTGCCGCTTGATGCCGAATTTCTGGCAAGCATGAAGCCGCTGACAGATCGCGCCTACGCCGAAATGAAGGCATTGGAAGGAGGAGCGATCGCCAACCCCGATGAAGGGCGTATGGTGGGGCATTACTGGTTGCGCAATTCTGCGCTGGCACCCACCCCCGCACTGAAAGCCCAAATCGATGAACCGATTGCCGACATCAAGGAGTTTGCCCAAGCCGTACACGACGGGAAAATCACCACACCCGAAGGCGCACGTTTTACTTCCGCGCTGGTGATCGGCATCGGCGGTTCGGCTCTCGGTCCGGAGCTGGTGGCAGACGCCCTGCCGGCTCAAGGGCTTCATATGTTTTTCTTGGACAACACCGACCCGGACGGAATGCAAAAAACACTTTCTGCGATACCGTTGGAAGAAACAATAGTGATCGTCATCTCAAAATCGGGCGGAACGCCCGAAACGCGCAACGGCATGGTGACAGCTCAACAATACTTTACCGCAAAGGGCGTGGCATTTGCCCCCCGTGCCGTCGCCGTGACGGGTGTTGCCTCAAAGCTGGAAAAAACAGCCGAAGCGGAAGGTTGGCTGAAGCGTTTCCCGATGGAAGATTGGGTGGGCGGTCGCACATCGGAAACTTCCGTTGTTGGGCTTTTGCCCGCTGCATTGCAGGGCGTCAACATCGATGATTTACTGGCAGGTGCCGCAGCGATGGACGAAAAGACGCGCTCTGCGGACACCGCCCACAACGCCGCCATGAAGCTGGCTCTGGCATGGTACAAAGCCGGCAACGGACGCGGGCTGAAAGACATGGTTGTTCTCCCCTACAAAGACAGCTTGGTTCTTTTTTCGAAATACCTGCAACAGCTCATCATGGAATCACTGGGCAAAAAAGAAGATTTGGACGGCAAAACCGTTCATCAGGGGATTTCCGTGTATGGCAACAAAGGCTCAACCGACCAGCACGCCTACGTGCAACAGCTTCGGGACGGCATTCACAACTTTTTCGTCACCTTTATCGAAGTGCGCAGGGCTCAAAGTGATACGGTGAAAGTGGACGGGCAATTTACATCCGGCGACTATCTGCAGGGCTTTTTGCGCGGAACGCGCCGTGCCTTGGCAGAATCCGGTCGGGAATCAATCACCATATCCATCCCCACAGTGGATGCGGCACATCTGGGCATGCTGATTGCCCTGTTTGAACGCGCCGTTTCGTTTTATGCATCTTTGGTGCATATCAACGCCTACCACCAGCCGGGCGTTGAAGCCGGGAAGAAAGCAGCGGGGAAGTTCCTCAAGCTGTTGGGCGATACGGAATCCGCGCTGGGCAATACCCCTGCGACGGCGGGCGAAATTGCCTCCCAATTGAACGCAGATGAAGAAGAGGTCTACCACTGCTTGGTTCACATCGCCGAAGCGGGCAAAGCCTCATGGCAACAGGCAGATTGTCCCTGCCAAGACCGCTTCGCCAAATAAGGGCATTGCCCACATCCGATCCGTTTTTTGCGCGCACCTCTCCGCACAGGGAGGTGCGCTTTTTCCTCGTACAACATCACGCCCGCTCTTTGGGTAGGAAGTAACCTTGTTGCTTGGCTGTCACGGGGCAACCCGCCAGCTCCAAGGTCTGAAGCATATCTTCCCAAAAGCGGCGGCGTTCACCCAAATCGGACGTGCGCAACAAATAGCTGGGATGGTGACTGACCACCACGGGGATATCGAGGAAAGAATGCACTTTGCTCCGCAAGGCATCCAGCGGCAACTCACAACCGCCCAACAGACAACGGGCGGCGATGACGCCCAACGCCACAATAACTTTGGGAGCAACGAGACGCATTTCTGTTTCCAGCACCGGGCGGCTGGTGTCTATTTCCGCTTCGTTCGGCGGGCGGTTATTGATGGTTTGGCGAGGGATTGCGGGACGGAATTTCACCCCATAGGTCAGATAAACCGATTCGCGGGAAAGCCCCATAGCGGTCAAGATTCCGTCAAACTTTTTACCGGCTTCCCCTGCGAGTGGAACGCCCGCTTTTTCATCAACGTAATTCGGAGCATCTGCCAAAAACACAATATCCGCTTCACGGTTCCCTCTGCCGAATACGCTTTTTTCACGCAAAGTTCCCAATTCACGCAAAGGCGACCAACGGGGCAATAGAAGCTCAAATTGCTCCCATTTTTCCCGAGGAGTTTGCCCAAAGGGGCGGAAAAACAGGATCTCTCGTTCTGCCTCTTCGTCTTCTTTCACCTGTTCGGCATACTCTTGCGCCAGCTCCGATAGTGTCTTTCGGATTTCCTCTTTTTCGGCAGGTGGGGCGGAGAGCAGCGGCGACGCAGGGGCAGGAGGAGATACAGGCGCAGGGATAGGACATGATTTACCGCCTCGGCGAGCAGCCAGCATCCATGCACGAAGAATTCCCCGCGCGTCGTCATCCACCGGCAACGCACGAACGCCGGATTCTTCCGTCGAACGAAGATACCCTATCACCAAGTTGCGCAAACTTTCATTCACCGCACGTTATTGAGCCATACAAAAGCCTCTTCCGTCAAGATCAGGATGTGGCAGTGCAGCAAGAGATTCGGCTTTTCTTTCCTGTCCCTTCACGCTACACTATGTGCAGGCACACTCTTTCGATACGCATGCAATCTTTCATACTCGGCGCAGGGCTCGGCACACGGTTGCAACCGTTGACGTCAATCTTAGCCAAACCGCTGATGCCCGTTTTTCAACGCCCGCTCATTCACCACATCCTTGATTACCATTACAAGGCGGGCATCAATGACTTCATCGTCAACATATCGCATCTTGCCGACATGTGGGAGCGATATTTCCCCGAAAAAACGTGGCACGGATGCCCGCTGTATTTCAGCCGAGAGGAAAGCCCCCTCGATTCCGGCGGTGGCATCAAAAAAATCCTGCCGCACATCCGAACAGATGAACCACTTCTTGTGCAAAACGGCGATATTATCACCGATTTGCCGCTTCGAGAACTCATGGAAGCACACCGTACCGACGGACGCATGGTCACTTTGGCACTGCGTAGCAGAGACGGCAAGAAAAACGTCGGCTTCGACCCTGAAAGCGGACGCGTCACCGACATGCGGCATGCGTTGGGGGTGGATTACGGCTCGTACCAATTTGCCGGCGTCTACATCATGGAACCCGCCATTGCGGAACTCTTCCCCGAAGAAAATCTCTTTTCCATCGTCCCAATATGGCTGGAGCTGATTCGGAGAGGGCTGGTCGGCGGTGTTGTATTCGATTATGCCGAATGGCATGAAATCGGCTCACCGAAAGACTATTTGGATGCCGTCATGGACATGCATTCCGTCCAACGCATTCACCCTACGGCAAAAATCGCGACATCGGCAATGCTCTCGCCGGATTGCGCGGTGGGAGCCAATGCGGTGATCCCCGACCATTGCGTCCTACACGATTGCATCGTGTGGCCGCGCACCCACGTCAAACCCGGCTGTTACGAGAGGAGTATTCTCACGCCACGCATGACTGTGGAGACAGAGGCTCCCAATGCCACGCCCCGTCCGTAAAGGCTGTCCCGCACGGCGAAAAGCGGAATCCGATTGACACTTTCTCCCCTTTCTGTTAGCCTTTCCAAAGGCATACAAGTTTTGTTCTTTCATGTCTGTCTCCGATAAACCATCCGTGTGGGAAAAGTACGGGCAATTGTTCCGCACCTATGCCCAAGGTGAAAAGAAATGCCTGTGTACCGGCATTGCGTTCGGGGTTGTGGCAGCCATTCTGGCAGGAGCAGGGATTCCGCTAATCATACAATCCGTATTTCCGATCGTCTTCGGCAGCAAGCCTTTGCCCGAACCGCTGGCAACATGGGCAACAGCCCACATTACACCAGAAAACCTATCCTCGTTCACCATGTGGGCGGCGGCGATATTTATTCCCATCGTCATTATGGCGCGCGGGATCGCCACATTTTTCAACACGTATTTGCTGACAAAATCTGGGTTGCGCATCCTCGAACGCTTGCGTCTGAGTCTCTTCAAGCGGTTGCAGGAATTGCCCTTGGCTTTTCACGAACGACACAAAAGAGGAGAGTTGCTCAACCACGTCTTGAATAACACCGCCCTGTTGCAAGGCAATATGATCATGATCATGAACGACTTGGTGATCCAGCCTCTCACCTTGCTTTCCGCCTTGGTCTATTTAGTCTACACCGCACTTCAAAACTCCGAAGCGGCAATGTTGCTGATCAACCTCATCATCACGGGTTCTTGCATCCCCCTCATCAAGCGGGTGGGTAGCAACATGGTCAAGAAAACACGGCAAATTGTCGACACCTACGGGAACATGACCTCCATTGTCGAAGAAAACCTGACGGCACAGCGCGAAATCAGAGCCTTCAACCTCGAAGAACGCCAGGTCGGTATGTTGCAAAAGCGCATTCGGGATTACATCTCCTTTTCGATAAAGCTGTCCGTTTGGGCGCAGTCTCTCGCCCCCGCCATCGAGATCGTAAGTGCTATCGCGCTGGCATTTTCGCTCTACATGGGATGCCGCGACGGATTGACACTGGAGCAATTTACAGCCATCGCTACTGCGTTTTATTATTGCTATGCCCCTATCAAAACGCTGGGTAGCATACAAAATACCGTTCGGGTCACGGAAGCCGTGTTCGACAAAATCTCGGAGATCCTCTACGCTCCCGACGAAATGCCCGAACCGAACAACCCCATCCCTCTTCCCCGCGCCAAGGGTAACATCTCTTTCCGCGACGTTTCGTTTGCCTACGTTTCCGACACCCCCGTTTTGCGCAACATCAACATCGATGTTCCTGCCGGTCAAATCGTGGCACTGGTGGGACCAAGCGGATCGGGTAAAACGACTTTCATCAACCTGATTTGCCGATTTTACGATGTTAGCCAAGGGTGCATCTGTTTAGACGGCATCGATGTGCGCAACATCTCCAAAGAGGATCGCACGAGAGCCATCGGGCTGGTCTCTCAATTCCCCGTTCTGTTCAAAGGCAGTATCGAAGAAAACATCCGCATCGGGCGCCCCGATGCCTCGGATGCAGACCTGCAGCGGGCGGCACAATCTGCCTGTGTCAGTGAATTTGTCGAAAGCTCTCCCGAGAGCTACAACCGCCAAATCGCCGATGGGGGAGAAGGACTTTCCGGCGGGCAAAAACAACGCATTTCCATCGCCCGCGCCTTTCTAAAAAACGCTCCTGTTCTCATCTTGGACGAAGCCACCGCATCGCTCGACATGAACAGCGAAGAGCAAATTCAGCAGTCGCTGAACACTCTTACCTGCGGGCATACCACCTTTATCATCGCACACCGATTCAGCACCATCCGCATGGCTCATCGCATCCTCGTCTTTGAAAACGGACACATTATCGGTGACGGCACCCATGAGGAGCTGTACGAAAACTCACCGCTCTACCGCGATCTCTACGACCGCCAATCCGCTTCATTTGAGAAAGGAGGAGCACGATGAACAATCTTTTTCACCGCGTATGGCGGTTCATGCGTTACCTGTTCCCGCACAAATGGCTCTTTTTTATTGCCATCTGCACGGGGTTTCTGGCGGCAGCAGCCAGCGGCGCAGGGATTCCCTTCATGGTCAAAGTCGTGTTTCCCATCGCCTTTGACCCATCGCACAATGTGCCTGAATTTCTGCAACCATATTTGGAAGGATTTTCCAAAAACACCATTCTGTTGCTGGCATGTGCATTTATGCCAGCTATGTTTGTGCTTCGCGGCATCGCAATGTGGGGAAACGCCTTAGTCGTCAACTATCTCGGATTACAAATTCTGGAAACTATCCGCACTGATGTGTTCCGCAAACTTCAAAGCTTGCCGCTCGCCTTTCACGACCGTTACCGCAAGGGTGACCTCATCAGCCGCATTCTCTCGGATACGCAAAGTGTGCAAACCATGATCACGCAGGTGTCCAACGACATCATCAAACAGCCGTTCACCGCTCTCTGCGCGTTGACGGCATTCATCTGGTTGCTGATTCGCACGGGCGAGCCGTCCATCTTCATCGTCAACCTGATCATGGTATCTCTGGTGATTTATCCGGTAATCGTGATCGGAAAACGAATCACCGCCAAGGCACACCGTTCGCGTGAAGAGCAAGCGGAAATGCTTTCCGTCATCCAGCAGAATCTGGCATCTCAGCGGGAAGTGCGTTCTTACGCTATGGAAGATGCACAGACAAATTCGCTGTTTGCTGCATCGCAACGCTACTGCCGGCAAATGCTCAAGATGGTCAAGTACCAAAAATCTCTCATTCCGATGGTGGAAACCGTGACAGCACTCGCACTGGCATTCCTGCTGGTACGCGGACGGCAAATCGGCATGAAGATGGAAGACTTCATGGCGATGGCGGGTGCTTTGTACTTTTGTTTCGATTCCATGAAGAGAGCAGGGACAGCCTTCAACCGTTTCAGCGAAGGCAGAGCCTCTCTGGAACGCTTGGAAGCCATCCTCGACGAAGCGGACACCGCCCCCGACCCGAAAAATCCGATCGTTCCTCTACACACGGAAGGGCGTATTTCCTTCCGCAATGTTCAATTCGAATACCGCGAAGGCATCCCTGCCCTGCGCGATATTAACCTAGAGATTCCACCCGGGCAAATCGTGGGGCTGGTGGGTCCCAGCGGGGCGGGTAAAAGCACGTTTGCGGCACTCATTCCCCGCTTTTACGAAGCGAGCGATGGCGACATTCTGCTGGACGGCGTTTCCCTGCGCGACATGCGCAAAGCGGATCTGCGAGAACAAATTGCCCTCGTCTCGCAAAATGCCCTGCTCTTTCGCGCAACCATTCAGGAAAACATTCGCCTCGGGCGACCTGCTGCCAACGATGATGAGGTAGCGGAAGCAGCGAGACAGG
Source organism: uncultured Akkermansia sp. (assembly GCA_964418985.1). Taxonomy (GTDB): domain Bacteria; phylum Verrucomicrobiota; class Verrucomicrobiia; order Verrucomicrobiales; family Akkermansiaceae; genus Akkermansia. Next base: position 115,682 of record CAYQNL010000001.1, read on the forward strand.
CCAATGTTACCGATTTCCTGTCTGATTTACCGAATGGGATACAGACCGAAATCGGGCATGGGGGAGAAGGGATTTCGGGAGGGCAACGCCAACGCGTTGCCATTGCCCGCGCTTTCCTGAAAAATGCTCCCGTCCTCATTTTGGACGAAGCAACGGCTTCGCTCGACACGGAAAGTGAAGCAGCCATCCAAGAAGAGCTGGAGCATCTGGCAAAGGGGCGCACCACACTCATCATCGCCCATCGCTTCAGCACCCTTCGCATGGTGCATCGCATCCTCGTCTTTTCAAACGGGCGCATCGTAGGAGACGGCACACACGATGCGCTGTACGCTACCTGCCCGCTCTACAAAGAGCTTTACGACAAACAGGGCGTTTAGGACAACTACGCACTGCCTTTGTGTTCAAGGGCGGGCACATTCCGAAAGCCTGAACATCGTGTAGCTTTCGGGAAGAACGGATACTGTTTTCCCGTTGGGGAAGAGGCGAAGATCGGGAGCCTCATTGGCATCGGGCAAGCGATACACAACCCGTGCATTTGTCGCTCGCAACCATTCGGCATCGCCCGCCGTATCCCATACATGCGCCCCCAAGATCACCGCATCAGCACACCGCTCTTGCGGAGACAATCGCAGCAGCGACCGCAACGAAGCAGCCCCCACGTACAACAACCGCTTGCCCGCATTTTCCCACAGCACGACGGGTGCGGCATCATCTGCCAATGGACGCCCCAACGGCGACGCCGGGGGATAAACTGTAAAACGCCCCGCCGCCGTCTCGAAACGCAACGGAGCAGCATCATGCGGCGGGGGCGTCAGCACCTGTAGCCGGGGATATTGCCGCAACACCGAAAGACGCCCGCCAACCTGCCGCGCCGTCTGATGCGAAGGCAAAAAGACAACAGGTTGCGTATTTTGAGCAAACAGAGACGGCAATAAACGGTAATCCGCATCGCTTTCTGAGCCGCAATCGATCAGCAAAGCGGGATTCCCCAACGCACAGGCGTATCCCCCATAGGGAAAAGTGAATATTTGCACGGTATCGCTCTGAGGGGGAGCTGAAGTCGGCAAATAGGCATTCGGCGCATCGGCTGAATATTCCGCAAGATGAAACAACAATGCCGCACTCAAACAAGCCACCTTGTTCAAGAACACGCCCAACACGGGCATCCACGAAAAAAGTAAAGCCGCCAGCCCCAGCCCCATGGTACAGGGCAAAAGCGGAGAAATGAGAATATTGACCACAAAGCCGAACAAATTGACCGTGTGGAAATGCCACGCCGTCAACGGAAGAGAACATAGCCACGCAGTCAGCGACACAATGAGCAGACCACGCACCCACGAATCGCTTGCAGATTGCCACTTTTCCTTCCGTGTAAAAATTCGGTACGGTAGATACGGATCGGGCGCCCACCATTTTCTTCCGTGCATCGCCCATCGCGCACCACAGATGACCGCTGCATACAAAGCAAACGAAAGCTGAAAGCCGGCCGACGTCAATTGTCGGGGATCTACCGTCAAAATAAGGAAGGCGGCGGCACACAAGACGTTGACGGGTGTGCTTTGTCGGCGCAAGAGCCGCCCGCCGATAAACAGAGCAATCATGACGTAGGCTCGCACCGCCGATACGGGAAAGCCCGTTATGTACAGATAAACAGTCAGCAGACACAGTGTCATCAGCAACGTCATGCGCGGAGAGCAACGAGCCATGCGTAAAAAAAGTGCTACCAACAAAGCGATAACCCCTGTATGCAAACCGCTCACGGCAAATATGTGAATACACCCACTACGTCGGAAAGCATCAATCGTTTCCGCATCGGAAAGCCTCTTCTCGCCGAACATCAGCGACACCAACGTTTGATAGCCGGGAGTTGCCGTATCAACCCCGCAAGCCAATGCAGACGCCAACGCACGGCGAAAATAGGCAGCCCCTGCAAGAAAGCGGCCGAAAAGCGTTCCATCATCCGCACGTTTCGCGCCGTAAACATCCAAATGACAATAGCAACCAAGATTTGACAGCCACTTCTTGCGATCAAAACAACCGGGATACGGTTCACTGGTCACATCTCGCGGCACACCTTCCACAACCCAACGTTCTGCCTCATGCATTTCCGGAAACGACTTTCCCCCGGAGACTTCAATCAGCCGTCCCGTCGCACTCTCTCTCAGCAAAGCGGAATGCCCCATGGTGCGCACTACCGTTCCCGAAAGGCGCAACGAAGCACATTCCGGCACAAGCCATTCGGCACGGACGAGCATCGGTTCTGCCTCGTACCGACAGTGAACGCCCCAGCCGTACAAGCCCGCCAAAAGCGCACAGATTGCCACCCGACACATACGACATACCACCGGCAAAGCCACCGCCGCGATGGCAAGCAAATACGCTCCGGACAAAGATCCAACCAGCGCAAGCAAAGGGAAACACAACGGATTCTTTGTCGCAAAACGGCGCAAAGCATCCCGTATACGTTGCATGGCATTTTTGCTTTCCATCATGGAAGTGAATGCAAAAATTCGGTAATCAAACGAGACGTCATCTCCGATTTTTCTTTCGGGAGACGATGCCCCGCACCGCCCACTGACTTCACCGCATCAGAGCGACAGGACTCTGCCAATGCTTTAAACTTTTCGTCCTTCTCGCCTACCAACCACAGCAGTGGGATTTCAAGCGATTTCAACAGAGGGCGAAAATCGCGTTGCCGCCCCAATGACCATGTATCGAAAGCCCGAGCAACGGCATCGCGATCATAATCCGTTTGCAAACCGCATCCCGAACCGCTCAAAACAGGTTGAGCATTCCATTGCTCCAGAAAATCGATCGGCTCAAGCGCGCGGCATCTTGACGCCCAACCTCTATCTCTTTCCAGCCGCTGAAGGCGGTCAGCATTGTTCGTCAAACCGGGATGCGCCGATATTAAAACGAGGGCACGCCATTTTTGCGGATCCGCCGCTACCGCATGCAATGCCAGACGCCCTCCCAGCGAGTACCCGACCAGTACGGTATCGGGAGAAGCCTTTTCGGCTATTTCTTTTCCTGCGGCATCAAGGCTTTGCAATGCCGCATCGGAAAGCTTCCACAAATCGACCGTCCGCGCAACAATACCTTGCTTTTGCCACAGCGAAACACAGTCATCCCAATCGGCAGGTCCACCCAAATTACCGTGCAACAACATCAGAGGCAGGCTGTCATTCATGGTCGCCTCCGATCTTCGTCATGTTATTTGGACACATTGAAGCGGAATTCGACCACGTCACCGTCTTGGACGACATAATCTTTCCCTTCAATACGCAACTTGGCCTGTTCTTTGGCTTTGGTAAGCGTTCCGCACGCCACGAGATCTTCATACGAAACAACCTGAGCGGCAATAAATCCGCGCTCGAAATCGGTATGGATCACCCCCGCCGCCTGCGGGGCTTTTGCGCCGGCGGGAATCGTCCACGCCTTGGTTTCCTTCACACCGGTAGTAAGATAGGTACGAAGCCCCAGCAAATGGTATACCGATTTGATCAAATCGCTGACACCCGAATCCTCCGCGCCCAAATCACGCAAAAATTCGCGGGCTTCTTCGGTTGGCAAATCTGCCAGTTCTTCTTCAATTCGAGCAGAAATAACCACGGCTTCGGCATGATGGTGTTCTGCCACATACTTGCGAACGGCGGAAACATAGGGATGTGAATCGGGATCTTTCACGGCAGCCGCCAGCTCGTCTTCGCTGACGTTACAGGCAAAAATGCTCTTTTTGTCAGAAAGCAGGAAGAAACTGCGCAACAGCTTGCGTTCATCGTCCGAAAGCGCCAACGTAATGGCAGGCTTGCCTGCATCGAGATGCGGCAGAAGTTTTTCGATCAGCTCCAACTCGGCTTTGGCTTCTTTATCGCCGCCGCGCGCTTTTTTGATGCGGCTTTCCTTGCGCTTTTCCATCGCAGCAAGGTCTGCCAAAATCAATTCCGCATTGATGATTTCTATGTCGCGCACGGGATCGACCGACCCCAGCTCATGAATAATATCGTCGTTTTCAAAACAACGCACCACCTGGACAATGGCATCCGTCTCGCGAATGTTGGAAAGGAACTTATTGCCAAGACCCGCGCCTTCCGCCGCGCCTTTCACCAAACCGGCTATGTCGACAAACTCAATGGCGGCAGGTACAATGCGCTCGCTTTTGCTCATCTCTGCCAAAACAGCCAACCGCGCATCGGGAACTTCGACCATCCCCACATTCGGATCAATTGTACAAAAAGGATAATTTGCCGCCTCCGCTTTGCGGGAACGCGTCACTGCATTAAAAAGAGTCGATTTCCCCACATTGGGAAGCCCCACGATACCTGCCTGTAACATAACGCAGACAATACTGCGGAGGCTCGGACTGAAAGTCAAGCCTGATATTCCGAAAGCACATTCTTGCGTTCGCGTTTTAGCGAAGAATACCCGATTACGGGAAACCCCGCCGACGTTCGGATGAATGCAGCGGGGCTTTACCTTTCATCAGCATTACCGAAGCGATTATCAGAATACTTTTTTGTAGAGTTCCCACAGCTCGCTCTTTGTGCAGGGGCGCGGATTCCCGCCCGTGCAGACGTCTGCCATGGCTGCTTCTGCCAAAGATTCCAAATCTTCTTCTCTGACGCCGATTTCGCGTAGCGTTTGCGGAATTTTCACATCGAGAGAAAGTTTCTTGACGGCATCAACGGCCGCCTTGCGATATTCGGTGGGCGTCATGGCATCCACGCCTTGTACCCCCATGGCTCGCGCCACTTCGCGGAATTTTTCGCCCGTGTAATCGGCATTGTATTCCATCACATGGGGCAACAGCACGGCGTTTGCCACGCCGTGCGGCGTATTGTAAAACGCGCTCAACGGATGTGCCATTCCGTGGACAACGCCCAACCCCACGTTAGAAAACGCCATACCCGTCATGTATTGTCCCAATGCCATATCTTCGCGCCCTTGAGGATCATTTTCCACTGCCTTGCGCAAGCTGCGGGAGATGATTTCGATGGCTTTCAAATTGAGCGTATCCGCCAATTCCCACGCCGCCAATGTAGTATAACCTTCAATGGCATGCGTCAGAGCATCCATCCCGGTGGAGGCCGTCAGCCCCGGCGGCATGGTTTCCATCATAACGGGGTCTACCACCGCCACCACGGGGATATCGTGCGGATCAACGCATACAAATTTGCGCCGCTTGGCTTCGTCCGTCACCACATAATTGATCGTCGTTTCTGCCGCCGTGCCGGCAGTTGTTGCAACGGCAATGAGCGGCACGCTCTTGTTCTTAGTGGGTGCAACGCCTTCCAGAGATACGACATCGGAAAATTCAGGATTATTGATAATAATACCGATTCCTTTAGCGGTATCCTGAGGAGAGCCGCCGCCGATAGCGATCAAGTAATCTGCGTCCGCTTCCTTAAAGGCAGCAACACCGCGTTGTACCATTGCCACGGTCGGGTTGGCTTGCACCTCATCATAAATGGCATAGGCAAGCCCTGCAGCATCCATCAAATCGGTTACTTTGCTGATTAACCCAAATTTTTGTGCATCCGCACAGCAGACAATCAAAGCCTTGCGGAACCCACGATTTTGAGCTTCCGTAACGACAGCTTGCACTGCACCGCGCCCGTGATAACTCGTTTCATTCAAAATAAATCGTTTTGCAGACATAACGATGATGAACATACACGATAGAGAGCCGCGTTTCAACCTCAAAACACAGCGGTACAGCCTTTTGCGCCCAGACACCCTAATTTTGTCGGGAGGAAAGCGGAACGAATCACGTTTTTGGAAATCGCTCCGCTCTGAGGCAGATATTCGGTGCGCAGACCGATTCACTGATTGACAAAAAAAAACTTCGGGGGTATGTTAGGGCGCATGCCCACGCCTGATTTACGCGAGGAAATATTGCGATTGAAAAAAGAACGCAATGCCGTTATTTTGGCACACAGCTATCAACGTCCCGAAATTCAGGATATTGCTGACTTTGTGGGGGATTCGCTGGCTCTTGCCTATGCCGCGCAAAAAACGGAATGCGATGTAATTGCCTTTTGCGGAGTGCATTTTATGGCAGAAACGGCATTGATACTCAACCCGAAGAAGACCGTTATCCTTCCCGATAGCAATGCCGCATGTTCTCTCGAAGCCTCATGCCCCGCAGAAGAGCTGGAGGCTTTCTTGGATGGACACCGCGCCGAGAATTACTATGTAATTGCATACGTCAATTGCTCCATCGGCGTCAAGGCTCTGGCCGATGTCATTGTCACCTCGGGGAACGCTCACAAAATCGTTGCCGAAGCACCCACAGATCGGCCCATTCTCTTCGTCCCGGATCGCAACCTCGGAGCATGGACAGCTCTCCAAACGGGACGCACCATGACGCTTTGGCAAGGGGCTTGCCATGTGCATGAAGCGTTTGAAGCATCAAAAATCGCGACATTGAAAGAGCAGTATCCCGATGCGCCCATCGTTGCCCATCCTGAATGCCGAGAAAACGTCCGCATGCTGGCAGACCACATTTGCTCCACAGAAAAAATGATCGATTATTGCCGAAATAACTCGGCAGAACGATTCATCATTGTCACCGAATCGGGTATCTTGTACCGCCTCGGGAAGCTTGTACCCGGCAAGCAATTTATTGGCGTCCCGACGGAAAAATGCTCTTGCAATGAATGCGGGTACATGAAGCTCAATACGCTTGAAAAACTGCGCAATGCATTGCGGGATCTCTCTCCCAGCATCACCTTGCCCGAAGACCTGAGACAACGCGCCGAACGCCCGCTCATCCGAATGCTGGAACTGTCGAAATAAAATAGGCATGAACCTTTCGCGCCACATCCTTGCCGAAGGCGGGTGGATCTCTATGGAACGATTCATGGAGCTGGCGCTGTATGACGAAAAAGAAGGCTATTACAGCGCATCAATCGCAGAGATTGGCGCGAGGGGAGATTTTTCCACCTCAGCCACACTTTCGCCCCTGTTGGCAAGAACACTCGTTGCCCGATGGGAAGAAGCTTGTTCCCAATTCGGCAAACGTCTGCCAATGATAGAAATCGGCGGCGGGAACGGCAATCTGGCAACAGCAATCGGACGGGAGTTGGGATTTTGGCGGCGATTGAGAACGAACTACCTGATGGTCGACCGCTCCAAGACGCTGAGGGAGTTGCAACAGCTGAGCGCGGGAAACCGTGTCCGCATCTATTCCTCTCCGGAAGCTGCATTGAAACACACGAACGGATCGGCATTCATTTTTTCCAACGAATTGCCCGATGCTTTTCCTGCCCGCCGTTTCCTTTTTTCGGATGGGTGCTGGCAAGAATTGGGCGTGGAATTCATCGACGGACGGTATTGCGAAACGTCGCGCCCCTGTACCGCGTTGCCCGCGTCCTCTGCCTTTGAAACGTGGTGTCGCGAAGGGCAAATCATCGAGGTACACGAAAGCTATTCCGCGTGGTATCGCGCATGGCAGACGTTGTGGAAGGAAGGTGTCCACATCACCGTGGACTACGGGGACACAGTCGAACACCTCTACCATCGACGCTCCAAAGGGACATTGCGCGGCTACAAAGCGCACAACCGACTCAATACGGAACAAATATTCCCGCTTGCCGGGCATTGTGACATAACATGTGATGTCAATTTTACAGATCTGCTTGCCGATGCCCAATCGTGTGCGGGCGACAAAGCAGAGTTGATATCGCAACGGGATTTCTTTTTGCCACACATCAAAAAAGACTGCGCCGCCGATGCGTTTTTGACGGATGAGTTTGGAGCGGGCGCATATTTCCAAGCCCTTATTCACGAGCGTTTTGCTTAACTATTCCGTTTGCCATGGGTATCATTCATATTCTCTCGGACACTCTTGCCGGTCAGGTAGCGGCAGGAGAAGTTGTGGAACGCCCCTCTTCCGTCCTGAAAGAGCTTGTAGAAAACAGTATCGATGCAGGGGCTTCCTCCATTCGGACGGAAATAAGACGCGGTGGCATATCATTGCTGAAAGTCAGCGATGACGGCAAAGGAATGAGCCGCGATGATGCCCAACTGGCATTTCATCGCCACGCCACCAGCAAAATCGCCAGCACGGAAGACCTCTTCAACATCACCCACATGGGCTTTCGCGGGGAAGCCCTGCACAGCATCGCTTCCGTGGCACAAGTAAAATTGACCACGCGCCAAGCCGATGACGTTGTCGGGACGGAAATTTGCGTCATCGGCGGGGACATGCACGGGCCGCTCGATGCAGGATGTGCCCCGGGGACGACCGTAGAAACGGCTCAACTCTTTTTCAACACACCTGCAAGGCGAAAGTTCCTGAAATCGGAAGAAACGGAAGCCGGGCAAATCGAACACCAGCTGAAACTGCATGCCTTAGCGTTCCCGGGGATACGCTTTACCTTTGTGCGAGACGGACAAACCGTTTTTGACGTTCCCGCAACCACAGACATGAGACAACGTATCGCTGATTTCGAAGGAAGGGATATTGCCGAAAAGCTCATGCGTATTCGCCCCGTCAACGCGGCAGGCATTCATATTTCCGGGTTTCTGTTACCGTTGAGCGAAGCTCGCCGTAACCGCAGTCGCCAATATATTTTCCTCAATTCGCGCCCCATTGACGATAAATTTGCGTCACGGGCAATTCGGGATGGCTTCGGCGGGTTCCCGACCGGGCTTCATCCCGCCTTGTACCTTTTCATCGAAATGGAACCCGCGCTGGTAGATGTCAACGTGCACCCGGCAAAAAAAGAAGTGCGTTTCCGCCGCCCTGCCGATTTGGCGTCCGCTCTGATTGAAGCAATCAGCGGTACGTTGACGGCTCATGCGAAAGCCGAACCACATAACGACCGGCGCGTTGCTCCGATAAAGCCTGCTTCACCCGTTGATCCATGTGAGGGGAATGAGATTTCACCATCACCAGAAAGCCACCCCCAACTGCGAATACTCCCCCCGCCGCCCCGCCAAAAAGAGTTATCCCTTCCTGCTTCTGATCCAATTACTTCCGAACATCACGCCGCTTCGACAAAAATGACAAAACACAGCGGCGAGCTTCCCCGAGGGTTTCGCTTGCTGGGGATTCTGAAAGGGGAATACGCCCTTTTCGAAAATGCCGAAGGCTTGGCTCTGCTCTCGCCCCGCGCGGCAATGGAACGCATCATTTTCGAACAACTGCTTGCCGCACAAAAAGGAGTTATCGCCGCGCAACGTCTGCTGACCCCCGTCTTGATCGAACCCGATATTCGGGAAGTCGGCACGGCGCACAAGTTGATCCCTCTCTTCGAGAAGGCAGGCTTTCGCATTGTCCCTTTTGGGCGAAATACTCTTCGGGTAGAGGCCATTCCCGCTTTTTTAACTGTGGCACAAATCGAAAACTTTCTGCAGGAATTGTTGCACTTTTTTACGGCAGGCGGGAACATTCTCCACCGCAACCGCAGTCCCTACGAGCCTTTTGCTTCGCAACTGGCAAAACAATATGCGGCACGGGAAGACATCTCTCAATTGCTCAGCACTCCGGAAGCCCTGCTGTCGCGCCTCTTTGCCTGCGAGATCCCGTATTGCACAGCGGCAGGAAAGCCGACCATTATCCCCTTCTCCCTTCAAGAAATAGCCCGAAAGTTTCAAATAACCTGACGTGCCGACACATCCCTTCATTTTATGATTGACTGATTGAGAATACTCTTCCTGATTTCCGTGAGGTTCCTGGTCTATTAATCATTCAAAAACGATCCTCGCCCGATATAATTAACCATTTTACTTGAATCACCATGGAAGACATTGCCCTTCAATTATCCTTCTTATGGATTCCCGAGAAATGCGGCAAAAATTGGGAGTACAAGCAAAAAAGAACATGAAACATTACTGTGCTGATGCCAGTGCAAACAATGGGAGGATTTGATGAAAAACGTCATTGAACGCAAAAAACAAGGGTAATCCTGTTTTCGCCCACAAAGCATATTCCGATTAATATCGATATAGTAACAATTAAAAATTTCCATCCTGCTTGAATCGAACATTTTCCCCTTTCTCAAACAAAGAGCAATTTTATGATTGACCTTTCACGAACGGTCTGTTAGTGTTGTGGCATGTCTAAATTATCTCTTTTCCTGTGCGCAGCATTCGTTGCACAGGGCTTTGTAACGGCGGCAGATCCCACTCCTGTCCAATCTGCTCCCGCATCTCATACGGCAGCAGCTTCTCCCGTATCCGAATCACTCAAAAACTGTTCATATGTAACAGATGCGCGTCCCGCCCCCAACGCAAAATATTACTTCGTCCTCTATTCTGCCAGTTGGTGCGGACCTTGCCGCGCTGAAATGCCGAAACTCGTTAAGGAGTACCCTGCCTTGAAAGAAGCAAGCGTGGAGATTATCCATATTTCTTGTGACCACAGTATCGAAGCAGCTCAAAAGTGGGCGGCTTCCGAAAATGTTCCCTTCCCGATCATCGCACCAAAGCAAACTCCCAAATTCCCCGTTGCTTTGCCGCATTGTAACGGCATCCCGCACATGTATCTGATCGATGCATCAGGGAAACTGCTGTCTCACAATCATCCTGTTCTTCTGATGCCACAGTGGAGGAAATTGTGCAAATAACAGTATGTTGATTCCATTTCGGGCAGACGGCAATATGCCGTCTGCCTTTTTTATTGTCAGCGCAACGTTTGCAAATCGGTTTTGGAAAAAAGACGCACCTCATCTTCGAGTCCTTTATGAATTTTGCTTGCCCATTCGGGATCGGAAAGGAGGGAACGCCCAACAGCGATCAAATCAAACTCATTGGACTGCATTCGGCGAATGAGCGGGATGAGAGAATCGGCGCGAGCTTCTCTTCCGCCTGAACGAAACATCTCTTCAAACATGCAATCCAACCCCACAGAACCCACTGCAATCACAGGTTTCCCGGTCAATTTTTTAGTCCATCCTGCCAAAGTAAGCGGGGATCCTTTAAAAGCAGGTTCCCAAAAACGTCGTGTTGAACAGTGAAATATATCTACCCCCACTTCACTCAACGGTAAAAGCAATTCTTCCAACTCTTGCGGCGTTTCGGCAAGTCGCGCATCGTAATGATTCATTTTCCACTGGGAAAAACGGAAAATAATGGGAAACTTTTGTCCGACTGCACGGCGCACCGCCAAAATGACTTCACGGGCAAACCGAGTGCGTTCATACATGCCGCCGCCGTATTCGTCCGTGCGATGATTCGTTTCTTTCCATAAAAATTGATCGATCAAATACCCATGTGCACCATGGATTTCCACTCCATCAAATTTCATTTTTTTTGCGGCATGCGCCGCACGACCAAACGCATCCGTCACTTCATCGATTTTAGCGTGGCTCATCGGCTCACAAATAGGCTTCAAGGTGGTTAATTCAATACCCGAAGGACCTATAGGCAAACATTGCGGATTGGGAATCTCCCCTGAAAGCGGTCTTGCCATGCCTGTATGCCATAGCTGGGGAATAATCCGACAATCTGTCGTATGAACGGCTTCTGCCACTTTTTTCCATCCTCGTAACGATTTACCGCCAAAAAAATTCGGACAATTGACGGAATGGGATGCTGACGCCTCATTCACAAAAGTCCCCTCCGTAATAATCAGACCCACTTCGTGTTCGGCTCGTCTCTTGTAATAAGTTGCGACATACTCTCCTGGAACACCTTGCGGGCAAAATCCGCGTGTCATCGGTGCCATGACAATACGCGTCGGCAATTCAAGCTTCCGGGAATGAAAAGGGCGGAACAACGTCTCAATATCACGAATGCTCAATGCGTTATTATTTTGTTCGACATTCATAAACGATACATTTTAATTTCACCGTTTCTTATAGCATGCCCGCGTCGGCTTCGCGAGAAATTAACATAACTGTTTACGATATCAAAAAAATGCGCCTTACCGTTTTCACGGAAAGGCGCGGGCTTATTCAAAAAAGTTCTGCCGGCATTGAAGCGCATTAACGCCCCTCTTTCAGCCACTGCGGAATCACTTCATTCATCGGCGTGGCAATCAGGCTGGTATCCGTCATCGAGGACGGTTCGACCTTAGGTGCGGGCGGCAACTGCACATCCACAATAGGCTTAGCCGATGGCGGCTCATACGCTAAGGGAGAAAGAGCGGCATACGAAGGCGTTGCTTTTTTCTTGGGAGATGCAGTCTTGGTTTCTTTTTGTTTCGGAGGTAACGCGATGGTCTGAGGTTCTGCCTGTTCGGTTTCGGGTTGCGTGGCAATTTCGGCATTCATTTCGGCAATGTGCAAAAGATCGTCCACGCCGAAGGCATACCGAGCCAATGCGGGCAAACTTTCTGCCACAAGATCCGATGCCAGCAATCTCACCATACCCTGATCGTGAGAAAGCAACAGGGATTTCCCTTCCACGCGCGTAACGCGTGCACCATAATAAACTCTGCTGCCTTTTCGGGTACGGACCGTTCCCAAGTTCATCCCGGGTAAAAGGCTCAGGGCAACTTGTCGGTATTCTTTGTCCGTTCGCCGAATTTCGTGCTGTTTGGCAAGAATTTGCCGCCGTTTTTCCTGAATCTTGGCAGTTGTTTCAACGTTACTGAGGTTTTGGGATTCTATCTCGCGACGGCGTTCGTCCAAACGCATCTTCAGCAAATATTGTTCTTCGGCACGAAATGCTTCCGGCTGAAGTCGTTCTCTTTCGGCTCTCAGGTTGGCGTTCTCTGCCAATGAAAGCTCATACGGCGAAGGTACGCGGTATTTCGGCAGCTCTTGATTCAAATACCAAAATATGCCTACGCCAACACCAATCACCGACAAGACAAGAACGGCATCCAAAACGCCACCCCACAATTTCTTATGGGAAAACACGCCTCCGAGAGAACGGGGAGCTTTACCGATTGCGTTCTTTTTCGGTTGCTCTTGCGGGGAGGATTCTTCCTGCTGCGAAACTGAATTTTCGGATTCTTCACTCATGATTGAAGATTGTTAATCAAACCTGCCTGCATTTTTTTAAACTCGGCATGAAAATTATCAAGCCTGTTTTGCAATTCCAGCAAGCGAACATCCAATTCGCTTTCTTTCCGATCAAGAGCATCCGCGCGGCGCAAAATCTCCACCAATTCGCGCTCTGCCGATTTCACTTTTTCCGGCAATGACGGATCGATTTCACCGGCTCGCGCTATCTGCGCTTCCAGCTCGGCAATCTCTGCCCGCATGGCGGCATTACGCTCTTGAAGAGCCTGAACCTTTTGCGGATCTGCGTCCGAAGGATGACATGACGGCAACGCGACCGATGCCATAATGAGCGCACACGCACCCCTCGCGAATATTTTCATTCTCACAGGCAATATCATGTAGGAAAGATGTTACGGGGTCAAGCACGTTTTATGTCTCTCCCGCCAAATTTTAAAGCGTTTGTTGTCTGTTTGGCGCAAAGCGGCAATCACTTTCTGTTTTCAGCCTCGCGAATTTCCTGCGTCAATTTCATAGCGCAGAAATCCGGTCCGCACATCGAGCAAAAATGGGCTTTTTTGGCGCGGGCATGAGGCAAAGTCTGGTCATGATATGAACGAGCTTTATGCGGATCGAGAGAGAGATTGAACTGATCTTCCCATCGGAATTCAAAGCGAGCCTTAGACAATGCATTGTCACGTATCTGTGCGCCGGGATGCCCCTTGGCAATATCGGCGGCATGCGCCGCCAGTTTATAGGTCACCACACCTTCGCGCACGTCTTCCTTGTTGGGCAAACCGAGGTGTTCTTTGCAGGTAACGTAACAGAGCATTGAACATCCGTACAATGCGATCAGCGCACCGCCAAGCGCACCCGTAATATGATCATATCCGGGCGCAATATCCGTTGCCAACGGTCCCAATGTATAGAATGGAGCCTCCATGCACCAATCGAGCTGTTTTTCCATATTTTCACGCACCAGATGCATCGGTACATGCCCGGGTCCCTCGTTCATCACCTGCACACCCGCATCCCACGCGCGGCGCGTCAATTCGCCCTGCACTTCCAATTCGGCAAATTGAGGAAAATCATTGGCGTCTGCCACGGCTCCGGGACGTAACCCGTCCCCTATCGAAACAGCCACATCATATGTGGCAAGAATCTCGCACACTTCATCCCAATGAGCATAAAGGAAGTTCTCTTGGTTGTGGATCATGCTCCATTTCGCCATGATCGAACCGCCGCGCGAGACGATACCCGCCGTGCGACCGGCAGTAAACGGCACAAATCTTTGTAACAATCCCGCATGAACCGTAACGTAGTCAACGCCCTGTTCTGCCTGTTCAATCAGCGTATCGCGGAAGATTTCCCATGTAAGGTTTTCCACTTTCCCGCCGGCTTTTTCCAAACTTTGGTACACGGGGACCGTACCGATAGGCACGGGAGAATTGCGCAATATCCATTCGCGCGTGCGGTGAATATCCCGCCCTGTAGAAAGATCCATCACGGTGTCTGCCCCCCAATGAATCGCCCATCGCAATTTTTCCACTTCTTCAACAATGCTAGAAGAAAGTGCTGAATTGCCAATGTTGGCATTGATTTTGACAAAGAAATTACGCCCGATCGCCATCGGTTCACATTCGGGGTGATTGATATTGACCGGAATCAGCGCACGCCCTGCGGCAATTTCGTCTCGCACAATTTCAGGGGTAATCCACGCGGGCGAATTACCATTTGCGGGCAGATGCTGGTACTCGAGTTGCGACCGCTTGGTCAGCGAGAGCGTTCCGAAACCGGGTTGCGCTTCCAATTCGGAAGGGCGCGGCATTCCCGATCCAAGCGCATCCAACATTTTCTGCGCTTCCCCGGGACGCGATTTGGAAGAGGGGAAGCAATCATATACCGCCTTAAAGGCTTCTTCCCGCCCCAAATTTTCGCGGATCGCCACATATTCCATTTCCGGTGTGATGATCCCCTGCTTGGCGTAATATCTCTGTGTGGGCGGTGTCCCGCCGATGCAACGGCGCAAAGCTTCTCCGTTTTGCCCGACCACCGTTTCCGTATCGCAGCGCTTGGCAATCCACGGGCGACGCAAAGCGGGCAATCCTTTTTCTTCATTGCCGTGAAACGTTTCATCGCCCCACGGGCCGGAGCAATCGTAAATATTCACCGGAGCATTTTTCTCTGTACGCCCATCGGGGAAAAGAGAATCTTCCAATTCAACCTGCCGCATCGCAACCCGAATTTCGGGGAAAAGCTTCCCGTTCACATAAATGCGCCGCGATCCGGGATATTTCAATTCTTCGTCGTTCATGCTCGGCAATATATTAACAAGCAAAACGAATATTAACAAGAGAATCCCACGCAAAATCTTGTTATTGATTTCAAATCTGTCCGTGAACTGCAGCAGCCCGCCTCGCTTGCCTCTCCTTCCTCTGGCGATGCGATTTGCGGTTGTTTCTCCTTGACCGCGATGAGCGGCGGAGCTAGCATGAAGCCGACTTTGCCGCTATGCAACCCGTTTTAACCCTCTGTATGCGCGAAGGCGGCGTACCGGAGTTACTGCCCGCCGCCGCCGCTCCACGCCTCTCTGCAGCCATCAAGAAAGGGATGGGGTGGGGGTTGCTCGATGCCGTGAAACACGATTTACCCGTTCATGCGCCGCGCAGTCTTTACTTTTTACGGGAGAAAGCCCGCCACACCTTAGCGGCATGGTTGCGGGCAAAGCGAACCAACGATGCAGTGACGGAAGCAAGCTGTTTCCCCACTTCGGAAGAAGCGGCGCAATGGTTGCTCGCCATGCCTCCCCTATATGGCGAAAAGATCGGCGCAAGCGACATCATCCGCTGGATGAAAGAAACAGTTGAAGCACTGCATGCCGAAGCTGCACGGGAGAACACCTCCCCAGAAACATGGCTCTCGCGTCTGGGCGAAGGGTGGCAATATATAGGTCGTCTTTGTTTCCATTTGGCAGAAAATGGTCTCGATCAGTCAGGCACACATCCCTTTGCATTCTTGGCAACATTTGTCTATCAAATATCGGGAGATGACAAACCGAAGCATCTTCCTCTCGGTGCCGCATTGCGGCTTTACAAAAACGACCGCGAGCAATTGCTTTCCCTGTTGCGCCCCTTGAGGCAGGCTGCAACAACTTCTCCCTTTTTGAGTAAACTGATCGACAGCCAAAAAGTCTTTTCTCCTCTCGTATGGTCACCTCGGGAAGCGTGGCAATTCTTGCAGTGCGTCTCGACATTGCGAGATATCGGCATAGACGTGCGCATGGTTAATCTATGGAAAAGCACTCCGCCGCGCGTCCGTCTGGAAATCAAGGCAGAAGCGGACAATGCGTCTGCCGCATCGCCACATTTGAGCATTCATTCTCTGTTGCGTTTTTCACCTGCGCTCATGCTGGGGACACACCGTCTTTCCGAAGATGAGCTGCATCAATTGCTTGAAGGGGATGAAGGTCTTATCCGCTTTCAAGGCGAATGGATATCCGTGGATCAAGACCGCTTGCGCAGACTAATGGAAGAATGGCGCAAAGCTCTTCGCATGACGGTAAATGGCATTCCTCTTTTGGCGGGATTGCGATATCTTTTGGGGAGCAAAGGAAAAACACTTTCGCAATTACCTTCCCCAACGGAAGACATTATCCCCCGCATGGGCGATTCCCTGAACAAACTGCTGGAAAATTGGCCTCCGACCGTCCCGGAGTTAAAGATTTCTTCCGCACTGGCGGCTACCCTGCGCCATTACCAAAACGAGGGCGTACGCTTTCTAATCGGAGTGACCGAAGCGGGATTCGGTGCATGCCTTGCCGATGACATGGGCTTGGGCAAAACTCTGCAAGTAATTGCTTGGTTGGATCATCTGAACGCCACCGATTCTTTGCCGATCGGCGGTGCATTGATCGTTGCACCTGCTTCTTTGATCGGCAATTGGAAAGAAGAATTGCAACGCTTTGCCCCACATTTGAGTATTTCCGTTCTGCATTCTTCATCGCAAACGGTAAGACACGAAAGCGCAAAAAGCTTTCCGAATGCACAAATCAGCCTCACGACCTATGACACCATGATGCGCATGCGCTCACTCTCAGAACACACATGGGAGGTTCTCATCTTGGATGAGGCTCAAGCCATCAAAAACGCCGATTCGCAGCGAAGCAAATCTGCCAAAGAGATTTCAGCGCGACGCCGAGCTGCCCTGAGCGGTACGCCGATCGAAAACTCTACACGCGAGTTGTGGAGCCTATTTGATTTTCTCACTCCGGGGCTTTTGGGAACATTGCCCGAGTTTATGGAATTCCTAAAACAAACAGGGGACAATTACGCCCCATTGAGACGTCTCGTTCACCCATTCATGTTAAGGAGGTTGAAAACCGATCCTTCTCTCTTGCCCGAACTGCCGTCCAAAACGGTAACGCCTTGCTATTGCCATCTGACGCCAAATCAATTGCGCCTTTACCACTGCGAGATCGAAAACCTGCAAGCCGTCATCCGGGAAAGCGATCCCAAAACAAGATTGATGCTCGTCTTGCCGATTCTATCGCGCCTCAAACAAATCTGCAACCATCCCGCGCAATATACAGGAACGGGTTATTTTGATCCCGTAGAATCGGGAAAAATGCAACGATTGCGCATTTTGGCACAACAAATCGCCCAATCGGGCGAAAAAACGCTTGTTTTCACTCAATATCGCACCATGATTGCCCCATTGCACGATCTCATGGCAGAAGCTTACGGACAAAGCGGTTGCATCCTTCACGGCGGCACGCCCGTCAAAGAGCGACAAGCATTGGTAAAACGATTCCAAACAGCGGGTGGGCCACCCTTCTTTATCCTTTCTCTGAAAGCTGCCGGAACGGGACTGACCCTCACACGCGCAAGCCACGTCATTCACTTTGACCGCTGGTGGAATCCCGCCATCGAAAATCAAGCAGGTGATCGCGCGTACCGTATCGGACAAACCCGCCCTGTATGGATTCATCCCTTTGTTTGCCTCGGCACGATTGAAGAAAACATCCACCGTATGCTCTGCGATAAAAACAAACTGGCAGACCTCCTTCTCAAACAAGGCTTCGAAAAGATGCTTTTAACCCTCTCTCCCAGCGAATTGCAAAACCTAATCGCACCGCCCACCTCATTCGGCAACGGAGAATAACAGGAAACACCTGTCTCAAATCAAACGAATGCGAGTATCAATAAAGCTCGCTGTTGGGATCCTCCGCAGTCGGATCATAGCCTTTGGCATAATTGAAAAGATCCCGATGTATATACTCATGAAACTTTTCGCGATCTTCCTTTTTAAGGCGTTCGTAAATGCAAACGTTGAGTGCGCGTGCAACTTTTTGCATCATATTCAGCGTCAGGCGACGCCCGTTTCGTGCTTTTTGCACCTGTTTGTGGGTAAGCTGTTCCAACGAAACGGCAACGAGATCATGATTGCCGATGCCGAGACGCGTCATAAGAGCATCCAGCGGCTGTGGACCCAAATTGCGTTCTTCCAAATTTTCCATGGTCTGTGCTCTGTGAAGACAAAACGTCCCGCCTTGCGTACCCCGAGGGGGGGGGGGGGGGGAGACGGAAAGGCGGGACGCGAATAAGTCAATTACGCTTCATCGGAAGGTGCTTCGATGTCGATTTTCGACATTGCCTGATACAGCTTCCAACGATGCTGAATGTCTTTCTTTTCCAATTCGATCAAGCGATCAAAGTTCGCCTTGTTCGTCTTGGCAAGCAAGCGATAGCGGTTTTCACCCAGCAGAGCTTCGCGCACATCGAGCTTCGGTTCTTTGCTTTCGATGATCAGCGGGTTCTTGCCTTGTTTTGCCAAATCGGGATTGTAGCGATAGAGCAAAACGCGTCCGCAATCGACAGCAGCCTTCTGGCGTTGCAAGCCCTTCGACATATCAATGCCGTGTGCAATGCAGTGCGAGTAGGCAATAATCAGTGCGGGGCCATCGTAGGCTTCGGCTTCCACCAACGCCTTGAGGGCATGTTCGTCTTTCGCCCCGATCGAAATCGAAGCAACGTAGATGTTGCCGTACGTCATGGCCATGAGGCCAATGTCTTTCTTCACAACTTCTTTGCCCTTTGTGGCAAATTTGGCTACTGCACCACGTGGGGTAGACTTTGAACACTGCCCGCCCGTGTTAGAATACACTTCGGTATCGAGAACGAGGACTTTCACATTTCTGCCGGAGGCAAGGATGTGATCTACACCACCGTAACCGATGTCGTACGCCCAGCCGTCACCGCCAAGAATCCACACTGACTTACGAACGAGGTAATCTGCCATCGTCCGCAAACGGGCGCATTCAATCTTACCATTAATGGAAGATTTGAGCTGTTCAACCAATTCGCGCTGTTCCACGATGTCGGCTTCGCTCTTCTGCGGATTGTCGAGAATCTTGGCAACAAGTTCATCGCCTACGACCGGAGCGGCTTCCTTAAGCAATTCAACTGCGTAGTCACGTTTCTTATCAAGAGAAACGCGGAAGCCGAGACCGAATTCTGCATTATCCTCGAACAAAGAGTTACACCACGCGGGACCGCGCCCGTCTTTACCATGCGCCCACGGTGTCGTGGGCAGGTTACCGCCGTAAATCGAGGAGCAACCCGTTGCGTTGGCTACAACCAAGCGATTGCCAAAGAGCTGAGTGAGCATCTTGACATACGGGGTTTCACCGCAACCGGCGCAAGCCCCGGAGAATTCAAAGAGCGGTTGCAAGAACTGCATCGACATGATGCTGTTCGTCTTCACCTTGGTGCGATCCACTTCGGGCAAGTTTTCGAAGAACTTCCAGTTGGCTGCTTCGTCATCATGATGTTCGGAAGCGGGGCTCATGTTGAGAGCCTTCTTATCGGGATCTTGCTTGTTCTTACTCGGGCAGACGTCCGTACAAAGCGTACAACCCGTACAGTCGCTGGCAGATACCTGAATAACAAACTTCTTGCCCTTCCAATCGCGATTCTTGGCATCGGCGCAACGGAACGACGCGGGAGCATTTTCAAGCTCTTCCACATCGAACACTTTGGAACGGATCGCTGCATGAGGACATACCGTTGTACATTTGCCGCATTGGATACACGTCATCGGATCCCAGATCGGCAGATCCAAAGCCAAATCGCGTTTTTCCCATTTCGTTGTACCCGAGGGGAAAGTACCGTCATCGGGCAATTCACCCACCGTTACGGAATTACCGTTACCGGTAATAATCTTACCGAGGACTTTCTTCACAAATTCGGGAGCTTCTTCGGGCAACGGAGACTTGATTTCGTGACCGTTGATAGGCTTGCCCGCCGTTTCCACCTTGTGAAGATTTTCAAGCGTAGCATTGACTGCAGCGATATTTTTGTCAATAACTTCCTGTCCCTTCTTGGCATATGTCTTAGCGATAGCCTGCTTGATGTATTCAATAGCTTCATCGGCAGGAATAACGTTTGCCAAAGCAAAGAAGCAGGTTTGCATGATCGTATTGATGCGACCACCCATCCCTGTCTTGCGTGCCACAGAGAAGGCATCGATAGTGTATACGGAAATTTCCTTTTCCTGAATCTGCTTCTGCATGCGGGCAGGCAGAGTGTCCCACAGTTTATCGGCAGGAGCCGGGCTGTTGATCAGGAATGTGGCACCGTGTTTGGCGTTCTTAAGGAAATCAAACGTATTCAGCAGTGTCGGCTGATGCAAGGCGATAAAGTTTGCCGATGTGATGAGGTATGTCGAACGAATCGGGCGCGGGCCGAAACGCAGGTGAGACACCGTTGTCGAACCGGATTTCTTCGAGTCGTATTCGAAATACCCTTGAATATATAGCGGCGTGTGCTTACCGATGATCTTGATGGAATCCTTGTTGGCACCGATGGTGCCGTCCGACCCCAACCCGTAGAACATAGCACGGGTAACATCGTCCGCTTCTGTCGAGAACGAAGGATCGTAGGGAAGGCTTGTGCCAAGCACATCGTCTTCTATACCCACGGTGAAACCGGCTTTCGGCTGATCCAGCGCCAAATTTTCAAACACGGCCTTGACCATTCCGGGCGTAAATTCTTTCGAACCAATACCGTAGCGTCCACCGACAACCGTCGGCACAGCACCGGGCAACGTCCCTTTGGCTTGAGCTTCAAAAAGAGTTTGCACAACGTCTTGCAACAGAGGCTCGCCCAAGGAACCGGGTTCCTTCGTACGGTCAAGTACGGCAATCTTGCGAACCCCCTTCGGCAAAGCCTTCACAAACTCTTCTGCCGGGAACGGACGATAGAGGTGAATGCGAATCACGCCCACATCGTTGGACCCGTCCGCATTGAGAGCTTCGATCGTTTCAATGGCGGTTTCGCTACCCGAACCCATCATCACCACAACACGTGTGGCGGTTTCGGGACCAGTGTATTCAACGAGATGATATTGCCGCCCTGTCAGCTCGGCAAAACGATCCATGGCTGCTTGCACGATACCGGGTACTGCCAGATAATATTTGTTCCCGGCTTCGCGCCCTTGGAAGTACACATCGGGGTTTTGCGCCGTACCTCGCACGACGGGAGCATCGGGAGTAAGAGCGCGATTACGGAATGCTTCGATCCATTCTTCTTTGATCATCGAACGAAGCGTATCGTCCGAAATATCAGCAATCTTACCCACTTCGTGAGATGTGCGAAAGCCGTCAAAGAAATTCACAAACGGAACACGCGATTCCAGCGTCGATGCATGGGCGATACATGCCATATCGGCAGCTTCTTGCGTGGATGCGCCACAGAGCATAGCCCAACCGCATGAGCGGGTGGACATCACGTCACTGTGGTCGCCGAAAATGGAAAGAGCCTGCGCCGCCAAAGCACGAGCTGCTACGTGAAAGACGCAGGGAGTCAACTCACCGGCAATCTTGTACATGTTCGGAATCATCAAGAGCAACCCCTGCGAGGCCGTGAAGGTCGTCGCCAGAGAGCCGGTTTGCAATGCCCCGTGAACAGTACCGGCCGCGCCGGCTTCACTTTGCAGTTCGATAATCGACGGCACCGTTCCCCAAAGGTTGGGACGGTCAATCGCAGTCCAAGTTTCCGCCGATTCACCCATGGGCGAAGAAGGCGTAATGGGATAAATGGCCGCGACTTCCGAATAGCGATACGCCACAGAGGCGACCGCCTCATTGGCGTCAATGGTGCTGTATGTGGTACTCATGAATATATGATTTGTTTGAACAATAACAAGGTTTCCCTTGACGAGATGACGAATTCCCCCTTCGACAATCTCCTATTGAATGCAGAGGATTATACTCTACACTCCCTGTCTTGGCAACAATAAAGCGTAGAGATTCCAGAAAAAAGAGGCTTTGGCTTTTGCTCCTATTCGAAATTGCGTCTCCCGCTCATTTTCAGCTTGAGCGAAGGCAACGCGCCCGCTAAAATACTCTCCGAAGGTATGGCAAAATTCCTGTATTGTGTCGTAATGTGCATTTTAGCTCTGCTTGGTTTGACAGGCGGAGAATGCCGTGCCGCCACATGGGATGAGGAGATGTACAAAGGCATCCGCTACACCAAGATGACCGATTTGCGGAGTTTCTTCTCATTTTCCTCGCTAAAAAGCTCTCGGAAAGGATTCAGCGCCATGGGTACCAAGGACATGAAGTTTGAATACCGCTTGGGGCAACAGGACGTTTATCTCAACAACCTCAAGTTTATTCTTTCATATCCGATCGTCAAAAATGCGGCGGGGGAAGTACTTATTTCAAAAACAGACCTCAACAAGGTAATCAACCCCGTAGTGCGTCCGCAATACATCCGAAACGCCGGCAACATCAAATGCGTAATCATCGATGCCGGACACGGCGGGCATGATGCGGGAGCCTGTGCCAACACTGTACGCGAAGCCGATCTGAACCTCGCCCTCGCAAAAAAACTTAAAAAGCTACTCCTCAAATCGGGCTTTCAAGTTGTCATGACACGCGAGACGGATGTTTTTCTCACCTTGCAACAGCGCGTTGAAATCGCTAATCGATATTCCGATGCTATCTTTGTCTGCCTTCACCACAATTCGGCAAGAACATCGGCTTCCGGCATCGAAACATTTACACTTGCACCCCACGGGACAACATCTCCGTTTGCCCGCACCAAGCGAGACCAATTCCTGCGCGGGAACGAGCAAGACAGCACAAACATCGCCCTTGCGGCAGCCGTACACAGTACCGCCATCTTGTACACGAAAGCACTTGATCGCGGAATCCAAAGAGCCCGCTTCTCCGTCCTTTGCACAATAAAACACCCTGCCATCCTCTTCGAAGCGGGCTTTGTCACAAACGCCCGCGAAAGCCGTCTGCTGGTTGATCCGAATTACCAAGACCGCCTTGCCTTGGCTCTGCACAACGGCATTGTGCGTTATCGCAATGTCATGCTCAGCAAACCGGGTACTGCAAAGAATCAAACACAAATAAAGAAAGCAAGCATTCGTAACACATCGACAAAACCCGTATCCATTTCGCCGCGCAAAGCGGATCGTCTCAAGAAAAATAAAAAGAAATGATTATCCATCGGCTTCACGGATTGACGCCTTTTTCTCTTGGGCTGGAGAAACAACAA
Organism: uncultured Akkermansia sp.; assembly: GCA_964418985.1. Lineage (GTDB taxonomy): Bacteria > Verrucomicrobiota > Verrucomicrobiia > Verrucomicrobiales > Akkermansiaceae > Akkermansia. The sequence goes on from CAYQNL010000001.1 coordinate 139,146, forward strand.
CATTTCCTTTCTCTGCACGCAACCGATGCCGAACGAGATGACGATCTCATTTTAGCGGAACACGAACCCGTGTACACCATCGGTCGCACGAAAAACCACAGCAGTTTGGGGAATGCAACGCAGCTTCCTCATCCTGTTTTCGAAATACATCGTGGCGGGCAGGCAACCTATCACGGTCCCGGGCAACTGACCGTGTATCCGATCATCAACCTCAACCGTCGTAAACGCGACATACACGCCTACGTTACCTGTTTGGAACACGCCATCATTGACACCTGCCGACACTTTGGCATTAAAGCACAACAGAAAGAAGGGCTGACAGGCGTATGGGTCGGCAACCGTAAGCTGGCATCCATCGGCATCGGCGTTCACCAATGGATCACAATGCACGGATTCGCCTTAAATATTACTCAAGAAGCACTTCCCCCGTTCGGAAACATCACTCCTTGCGGAATTAACGGAGTACAAATGACCTGCCTTCACAGCGAAGGTGCCTGTCGCTCGTTGCATGAGGTTACCGATTCAATCATCGCTTCTTTGAGCGAAAGGATTGATGCCGAATTACCCCTCCATCCCTAAAGCACCAAAAAAGAACCCGCCTCGCAAAACGAGACAGGTTCGAAAAACGATTAGTTTCTTTCCTATTTTCAGGGATTTACCGCTTCAATATTCAGGACAGTCAGCTTCACGGGAGCTTCCCCGGATTGCAGCGGAAGGCGGAAGCTGTCACCCACCTTGTGTCCGATGATCTTCTTACCCATGCGTGATGAATAGGAAACAATGTGCTTTTCAGGATCGGAATCCCACGCACCCAAAATAGTAAACGTAATATTTTCACCGTCTTCCGCAACAACGGTCATGCGCGTCCCCATACCGGAAACAGAAGTATCCGCACCTTTGAAATCGGTCGGCTGAGCTTGTGCAAGATTGCGAGCCAATTCTTCCGAACGACGCATCAACACCTGCCGCGTTGCCTTGGCATCTTGGTAGCCGCCGTTTTCACGAAGGTCACCTTCTGCGCGCGTCACGGCAAGATCGTGTTTATTTTGAGGAATGCGCACATTGATCAGGTCTTCGTATTCGGCTTTCACCTTTTCAAAGCTTTCAAGCGACACATACAGAGGTTGCTTTTCCTGCACCTTGTTGCGGGCAAGAGCAATTTCCTGCAAGCTCGGATGTACCTTCATCATGTTAGCAAGCAAGAGACCGCGATCCAGATCATGCAACGATGCGGAATCGTATATCGATTTGGCAAAAGGACGGGCTTCCGTTTCGGAAACACCCCTCACCAAATCCGGAGCCAATTCCTTGTCTTCCACCAGCATATTGCGCAAACGCAATGCCTTGCTGGGACCTCCTTCGGCACTGTCTCTCTCAATGGCATTGATAATTGCAGAGCCGAGAAGCAATTTTGTCTTTTCGAAGACCTGTTTGGCAACACCGCGACGTTCACGGCATATCCACACCAACACATCGGGCATCAAACTTTGACGGGCAACGCCGTTTTGAATATCGGCAAAAAGATTTTCTTGTTTCCCCTTTTCAATAATGAAGCGAGCCGCTTCCCCCACCGCTTTCGGACCGCCGAAAAGGAAGATATTGACTACATAAGCAAGCCATTGCGATTCCGTATCGAACGCTTTCGGGAGTGCCTCGTAAATCTTTTGCTGGCGCGACGAAGCAATATCGCCGATAAACGAAGTCATTTTCTCGGATGAAATCGTACGCAACTTGTCCGCCAATGAGATCATCCCGGAAGGATCGATTACCATTTCCTTGGCATCGGCATTAACCGCCGCCACGATTTCATCGCGAACGAGAATCAACTCAATCACAGCTTGCGTGTCGTGATCATCGCCATTTTCGACATCATGTTCAATGGCTTCTGCCAATCGAACAGCCACATCGGCATGCCCTTTCAAAATGTCCAATTTTGCGGCATCAAGTACACGCACGCAATCTGCAAGACTTTCGGCTTCATTGTAATCCGAATACAAAGCTTCGGCAGCAGAATCGGCTTCGCGCAACACAATCCCTTCACCGCGATGCATCGGCAACTTGAATTCAGGCGCGTTGCGCATAGCTGTACGCACTTTGTCCCACCAAGATTTCCACTCTTCATCAGGGACGATGCGCCCGCGCAGGAATTTTTCCAAATCGGCAACCGACATCGGCAAAATTTCATCCACTCCTTCGCGTAAAGAATAATTATGTTCCAGCACAGAACGAATATACGCCAACATCGTCTTCTCGCTCTTCGCTTTTTGCCAGCAACCGGAGCGGTCATCATAGCAGGCAATCAAGAAATGATCGTCCGGTATGGGGGTCAACTGATTGAAAGCCAACTTCAACCCCATGGGATAATGCCTTTGGATTTCAAAGTCAATCACGACTTCATTCTTGCCAATCTTCCAGCTTTCCACCTTCCCCACACCCCACAACGAATGAAGCACATACTTGCCCGGAGAAAACTTATCCAACCTTTCGGCGAATTCCATAGGAATTTTCCCTTTCTGAACAAGGGTAACTAGATCAGCATGCATACGTGCATTCAGAATATCATAACGCCTTGCGAGGTCAACTCCCAATTATCAAATCCCTCTTTTCGCCTTACGCCTTCCGATAGGGAAAAGCACCTCATTTCTCATTATATTTTCAATTAAACACCAAGCGTTAACAATAAAAAATAACCCTTCTTCCCCGAATATAATGCCGTTTCAAAAAACTTTTCTTCGTCATTTCTCAATCGCTCAACACCTCGCACGAATTCCCCCGCACCCTTACAGAGGCAGAAACGCACCTTCCGTCAGGCAAACGGATTCGCCCTCGTTTTTTTCACATAAAACACTGCTCTCAAGCATTCCCATTCGATGCACACCTTCTTGTCCGCCGCACACCTGAAATTCTTTCATAAGCCACGCTTCATCATTGACAGTTGCCTCCTTCCTCTCTAATATGCTTACATATGTTTATCGCATCATCATCTTCCGGAACAGGCGGGCTGTCTATCATTCTCGCACTCGTTGCCGTACTCGCCGTCATCATTGTCATCGCAATCATTGCCAAGTTTTTCAAAACGTGGCTTCGCGCCCGCTTGGCACAGGCTCCCGTATCCATGGCAAACATGCTGGGTATGTGGTTACGAAAAGTCCCCTACCCCTTAGTAGTAGATACACGTATCACAGCGGTAAAAGCCGGTTTGGCTGTCACCACAGATAAACTCGAAGCGCACTTCCTCGCCGGCGGTGACATTGAAAATTGCGTCCTGGCCTTGATCGCCGCAGACAAAGCCGGCATCCCGCTTTCCTTTGACCGCGCCTGCGCCATTGACCTTGCCGTGAAAGGCACCTCCAAAACAGTACTCGAAGCCGTACGCACATCGATCAACCCGAAGGTGATCGATTGTCCGAACTCCAGCACGGGACAATCGCGCCTCACCGCCGTAGCTCGAGATGGCATTGCCGTCGCTGTACGCGCCCGCGTCACCGTGCGCACTAATCTGGAAAACTTCGTGGGCGGTGCAACGGAAGACACCGTGGTTGCCCGCGTTGGCGAAGGCATTGTTTCCGCAGTCGGCTCTGCGCTCTCATACAAAGACGTTTTGGAACGCCCCGAAGCCATTTCGGATAAAGTTCTGGAAAAAGGCGTCGATGCGTCAACGGCTTTCACCGTTCTTTCCATCGATATTGCCGATGTGGATGTTGCGGGCAACGTCGGGGCGCGTCTGCAAGCCGAGCAGGCCGAAGCCGACAAGCAAATTGCCCAAGCCAACGCAGAAGTTCGCCGTGCCGCCGCCGTGGCAACGGAACAGGAAATGGCTGCCCGCACGCAGGAAATGCGCGCCAAGGTGGTGGAAGCCGAAGCCGAAATTCCTATGGCGATCGCCGAAGCCTTCCGCAACGGCAATTTAGGTGTGTTGGACTATGCCCGTTATCAAAACGTGGTAGCCGACACGAAAATGCGCGAAAACATCGCCCAACCAACACCTGCTTCCAATTAAAAAGTGAGTCTTTCCGCACCAGTTTTGCCTTTGGCCGATATTGAAGATTTCATCGGGATTATCCTCTTTGTTGTCTTTGGGCTGATTTCTTACTGCTTCGAATACTTAAAAAGACAAAAGCAGGAGGCGGCTACCCGCCGTGCCATGCAGGAAGAGTTCAGGAAAAGAGGAGAGAGATCCGTCTCTGCCCCGCCTATGTCCACATGTACTCCCGCGCAAAAAGCAACCGCCGGGAGAACCTCGTTCGATGTTGAAACAGAAGCGCGACAGCGCATGCAATCCCGAGCGAAGAAAAAACCGGTACTTTCTTGCATGGACCCGCAGGACAACCTCGAATTATCGTTGAGCGATGCGGAGCTGGACGCAATCAAGGCATTGCAATCGGGAAAAGCACTGGAACCGACCGCACCCATCCCCGGAAGGCGGCAACTGACGGCATATCGGAACGAATCATTCTCCCCCGTAAAACTCAATGCGACAACATTGCGACAGGCTGTCATCTATAAAGAGATACTCGACCATCCCCGCGCTCTGCGGGAATATACGTGGAAATAAAAAAGCAGCTCGCTTGTTGCCGATGTACCTAATTATTTGTTCTGATAAATAATCCGGATACTCGGCTGTCAGATCAAAATTATCACATAGGAGCGGAAGCACCCCCTGCTTCCTGCTTAATATAAGATTACCTAAACAATTTCACCTCTGCATATAACTTTTCTCTACAACTGAAAAGCTATCGCTTCCAGCTACGTCCTCTATACAAAATTTTACTTTGACATCAAGCTTAATACAACTAGGCTCTTTAGTTTTCCTTTGCAGAAGCGGGCATGAAGCGGCGCATGAAACAATACAACGCACCAAAACCAAGGAGGATGGACAAAGCATCCGACACGGCATAACTGTACCACACCCCGTCAAGCGCATATCGTGAGGGCAAAATCAGCAACAGAGGAATCAGGAACAAGATTTGTCGCGTCATCGACAAAAAGACGGAAAGTTTGGGATGTCCGATCGCTTGGAAAAAATTACCGATCACGATTTGCGACCCCACCAGCGGGAAAATCATCACACAAATGCGAATACCCTCTACAGCAATAAGGCTCAATGCCGATTCATCGGTAAAAAAGGCAACTATCCACTGCGGAGCCAGTTCACTGCCGGCAAAGGCAACCGTAGTGATGACCGTAGCGGCATATATCGCGTAACGCAACACCTGTTTCACGCGGGCAAAATTCCCCGCGCCGAGATTATAACCGGCAATCGGTTGCATTCCCTGTGTGACACCAACAACCAGCATCCCGAAAAGAATCAGCAGGCGATTAATAATACCGAAGGCACCTACCGCCATATCACCGCCGTATGCCAACAACTGATAATTCACAAAAATTGTCACTACACAACCGCCTGCATTCACAATACATGGGGGAAGCCCCAAAAAGCAAATGCGGCTGACGAGGCTAAGCTCGAGTTTGTATATGCCGTGAATAAAATGAATAGAGCTTTTCGGATTCCAAAAATGATTAAGCACCCATGTAAGGGCAATCAATTGCGAAAAAGCCGTTGCCAGCGCGGCACCCGTCATTCCCCATTGAAACCAAAAGATAAAAACAGGAGCCAGCACCACATTGCTTGCCACGGAAAGCAACAAACTGTTCATCGCTTTTTTCGGATATCCCGTAGCTCGGATCAAGTGATTCAAATTAAACAGGCAACATGTAACAGGATGAATCAACAGGCAGATCAGCATAAAGTCATGCGCATAAGGCAATGTTTCATCGCTCGCACCAAAAAGAATCAGCAATTGATCCAAAAAAGGCAACACCCCCCATCCGAAAATGACCCCAAACAAAAGGCTCAGGATCGTGCAATGCCCCAACACGCGATACGCGCCGGCGCGGTCTTTTCTGCCCAGCATGATAGAGCACGCTGAAGCTCCGCCCATGCCCACCAGCGTTCCCAATGCCACCCCCAAGTTCATTATGGGAAAGGCAACGGCCAACGCAGAAAGGGCATAAGCACCAACACCATGACCAATAAATGCGCTGTCAATGACGTTATAAAGAGAAATTGCCGCCATGCCGGCAATGGCAGGTAAAGAATACTGAATCAGCAATTTCCCGACAGATTCATGACCGAGAGCGTAGATTGCGGGATTGTGAGCCATAAGCACAGAGTTTTTCCCAATCAAAGCGGGAAAAGCGGCGAAGATTACCCCGCTTTAAAGAAAATGTCAAGGCGATGAAACATTTTCGCGCATCACCCGAAAAACGCTAAAGAACCGTTCGGTGGAAGAGCGGGGAATGGCTCATCGAAAGAAAGAAACTCTTCCAATATGCAGGTCAATTCATGACGGGTAACAGCCCGCCGCATCCGATTCCCGAAATCTTTCGGCAAATCATCAGCCAAATAGACAAGGTATTTTTTCATGCGGTGACAGTGTGCTTTCTCTCCCGTCTTCTCAAGGAAACGCCCCGTTTCTTCCATTAAAACAAACGCATATGTCAACATCTCGCGATACGTGGGCAGCACGCCGCCACGCAACACCCTGAAAAGGTACGGATTACGGATCGCCCCACGTCCGATCATCAACCCATTCGGTGCAGCAGCTTGCAACCACTGTTGAGCCGTGGTTGCATCGGCAATATCTCCGTTGGCATAGACGGGGCAATCGAGAACACGCACGGCTTGTGCCACGGCTTCACGACATACAGAACAACGATACATGGCTTCACGCGTTCGCGCATGCACCGTCACCAAATCGGGAGACGCCTTTTTCAGCATGGGCAAAACATCTTCCCATTCATCCGTTTCCCTCCAACCGAGGCGGCATTTTACCGAAAACATACCGCTTGGCACCACATCGCGCAAGGTTTGCAATACAGCCTCAAAGCGTTTCATATTCAACAACAATCCCGCTCCGGCTCCTTTGCGACACACGCGCGAAGCCGGACACCCTGCGTTCAGGTCGATGCCCGCAGCCGAATATTTCAACAGAGCTTTCGCATCACGCGCCAACGCTTCGGGATCAGCTCCCAACAACTGCGCTCTCACGGGAACTCCCGTTGCATTTTCCTCTATCATCCGCAACAACGGCTCGGAAAGCCCTCTGCTCTCTCGAGAACTGCGAAAATACGGCGTCACAAAAAAATCGGGCAGACAATCCAACCGCCGCAACGTCTCCATAAACGCACAATCCGTCACTTCTTGCATAGGTGCAAGAGCCAACGGCAAACCAGCGGAAAAGCGAACAGACATTTCAATACCGATGAACGGGAAGCGAACGCCCCGTCTTCCGTCTATCTAAGCAATTCCAGATACTCGCCACGGCAATAGCATTCCTCTCTCTTCAATTGGCAAACTGCTTACAAAGCATGCAACGTAATCTTGTGCCTCTTGCAAAGCTCTTGAACGCGCTCTCCTTCAAGCAACATCGTCTTGTTGGCTTCCACCACGATCTGTTCAATACCTGCCGCCGCACATGTTTCAATGGTCAAAGCACCGATGCAAGGCACGTCAAAACGCATATCGTGATGGGGTTTCGAAACTTTTGCCAGCGTCACGTGCTTGCCACGCCCCAATTCTCCACCTCGGCGAATACAGGCATTTGTTCCTTCATACCCCTCAACGGCCAACACGGTGCCATGGCGCACGATGACGCTTTGCCCGATGTCGAGACGGCTGACCTCTTTGGCAATAGAGATGCCGAAACGGGCATCTTCCATTTGACGTTCATCAGGAGCCGGACCGGCAATCAATCCGGGCGCAGGCAAATGATCTTCCATGTAAACCGTGGCATCAAGCACATGAATCCCTTCCCGTTCGGCTTCCTCCGCCACCATGCCGAAGATAGTTTCCGCATTGCGGCGTTTCAATTTTGCCAGCAAAACGAGTGCCCGCAAATCGGGGCGCAAATTAAAAAGATTTGAGGGATCGATCTGCCCAACCATAACCGCTTCTTTAACCTCATTTTTTTGCAAGAAACGCAAGGGTTTGACAAGTTGTCCCACGCGAAACCACTCAAATTCATCGCAGAGAGATGCTACCTCTTCTCTCGTTTCTCCCTTAAACCCAATGCCCACAATTTTGAGTTGAGGAGCTTTCCGCTTTGCGGCGCGAATGAGGGTAGCGGGATAGGCTCCGTTACCGGCAACGACACCGAGAATACTGCGTTCCGATTCCATCCGATATGAAGCGTTCAAAGATATTCCGGACGTTGCAAATAATCAGCCACGCGTTGCAACAGCCGCCCAATGTCGCCACCGTCTACCACTCGATGATCAAACGATGCCACGATATTGGCTTTGGATACCGGGATAAAAGCCTCCACTTCATCACTCCACACCGGTGCTTTCGTGACCGAGCCGACCCCGAGGATCAAACTTTCGCTCGGCAGGGGCATCGGAGAAGCAAAAGTCAGACCAAAGCCGCCGAAGTTCGTCACGGTAGCAATGCCGCCACGCTGATATTCGGCATCAAGACGGCGATTGCGAGCTTGCGCCACGACTTTGTTGTATTCGTCCACCAAATCGTCCAGTGATGATTCATTCACGCGGCGCAACACAGGCACCATCACTCCGTCAGCTACTTGCACGGCAACACCTATATCAATGGTTTTCGGCGTCAAAATACGTCCCCCGACCAGATACCCCACGCACTCCGGAGCCTCTGCCAAGGCAAGCGCCAACGCCCTCACAAAATACAAGGTGATACCGGGCTTGCGCGGATGATTGCGACGATGGGTAAACAGAGGATCCATATAAATGGGACGTCCCGCAGACGCAATGGGACGCGTCCAGCTGCGGCGCATAGAATCGGCTACCGAACGCCGCATATGCGATGCCGGGCGCGACGGCCACCCGTCCACATATTCCATGAAATCCTCCAAATCCTCAATCGTCACACGCCCGCCAGCACCGGATCCCACGATAAAGGCAATATCCGATTCCGTCAGTCCCAACTCATCCATGCGGGCTTTCATACGCGGCGAAAGATAATGCGCCCCCTTCATCCCTGCAGGGACGGGAAGCCCGCGCACGCTGGCTTGAACCTTGAGCGATGGAGCTTCTATATACTCTCCCGATGTCTGGAAGTGTGCTTGGTCTTTACCGACAGCGGAAACAGGCACGGATTCGGGGCTCATCTCCAGCGCGGGAACAGAACCGTCTGCGCTGAGGGGTGTTGCACCCGAACGTTCTATTTCTTCTTCGGAAGCTTCGATCAACGCCATATTGGCACCGACAACCACGTCATCCCCTTCGTTGACAAGGATGGACTCAATCACACCTCGGCAAGAGGTTGTCACCCCCATGGTGGCTTTGTTGGTTTCAACTTCGAAAATCTCTTGGTCGGCTTCTACCGTATCGCCGACGGCGACAAGCAAACGCAAGACGGTCGCTTCGGCGATCGATTCTCCAAGTTGTGGCATCAGAATGGGAACTTTGGGCATGGCGAGTAAAAATTAAAGGCTGAGCAGATGGCGTATCGCCGCCGTGATGGATTCCATCGTCGGACGGTGCGCTTTCCAAAGAGTTGGATGTGAAGGGATTGGGGTATCTTTGGCTGTCAATCGCAACGGCGGAGCATCCAACAAATGGAAACCTTCGGCAACCACGCGTGAAATCACCTCGGCAGCGACACCACCCCATGGAAAATCTTCTGAAACGACCAGCAACCTCCCCGTTCGGGCAACGGATGCGATCACGGTGTCATTATCGATGGGCTTCACCGTACGCAAATCCACCACTTCTATATCGTAACCCGAAGCGACAAACAATTCATCGGCAGCACGCAAAGCTTCGGGAACCATTGCCCCGTAAGCAACGACCGTAGCATGCTTACCCGAACGGGCAATGCGGGCTTTCCCAACCGGCAGAGGGGCTTCTTCTCGGAACGTATCTGCCTTCAACCATCGGTAAAGGAACTTATGTTCCATAAAAACCACGGGATCAGGGATGGCAACGGCCTCTTTCATCATATAATAGGCATCTGCTACCGTGGCGGGAGTAAAAACATGAAGCCCGGGGAAATGGGCAAAAAGAGTTTCCAAGCATTGATTATGGAAAGGCCCCGCCCCCGGCGTACCGCCACAAGGCATACGCAACGTCATATTCAGCGGAATTCCCGTGCGATAATAATGCGATGCCGCATTATTGGCAAATTGATTCAGCCCAATCGTACCAAAGTCGGCAAACTGCATTTCGATAATGGGCTTTTTCCCTTCCAATGCTGCGCCGATTCCCATACCGACCATGGCATCTTCACTGATGGGCGCGTCGACAACGCGATCGGGATACAGTTCTTTAAAACCCTTTGTCGCTTTAAACGCGCCACCGAATTTTCCGATATCCTGCCCGTAGATAAACACATCGGGATCATCGCGCAAAAGCTCTCCGAGAGCTTCGTGTATTCCGTCAATATAGGTTACGCTCATAGCTTCGGCAAGATTTTAATAATAGGGTTTCCATGATGTGGCACTCCAATCGCCGTATGGATCGGGTCCCGGTTCTTTTTGAGCCTGAGCCACGGCACTCTGCACCTCTTCGGCGCAATCGGTAGCCAGCTGTTCAATTTCGGCTTCGCTCATCCATCCTTGCTCCAGCATTTGACGGCGTGCCGATTCCAGAGGATCGGCAAACTGCGCCTTTAGTTCCTCGGGGATGTATGCGGCATCGTCATGCTCGCCGTGTCCGCACATGCGCAATGTGTCGGCAAGCACCCATTGCGGTCCTTCGCCCGCCCGTGCCGCATCAATCGCCTTTTTCATTATTCTCAGGGTCTCAAGAAAATTCGTACCGTCGCAACGGTGGGTAGGCAAACCGTAACCACGCCCGCGATCCAGCAAGCTGGCACAGGCAAACTCATGCTCATTGGGCGTCGAATAGGCAAAGCGATTATTCGACACAACGATCACCACAGGCAATTTCTCAACGGCAATCATGTTCGCCGCTTCGTGAAACGCGCCGGTAGACGTTGTACCGTCACCGTAACAGGCAACACCCACGCACCCCGTTTCTCCTTTCAAACGTTTGGCGAACATGTAACCCGCCACAACCGCAACTCCCGCTCCCAAATGACTGATCGGCGCGGGATTCCCCTCTTCCGGGTATCCCCAATGCACATTGCCGTCTCTCCCGTGCATCCGTCCCAGCGCAGAGCCAAGATAGGTACGGGCGCTTTCGAGGACGGAATACCCCCATGCACACCGTCCTGCCTGCTCACGAATGAAAGGCGCATAGACATCTTTGCCTCTCTGCAAGAACACCCCTTCGGCGGCGGATATAGCCTCATGACCGCGACCCAAAAAGACACCTCCCATAATTTTCCCCGCTTTATACAAGGCAGATATTTTACTGTCAAAGGCTCGTGCCATCACCATGGCACGATACGCCCGAAGCGCGGGTTCTCGAAGCTCGGCAATCTGTTCGTCCCTGTTGAACACGCCTTTATTCTACTCACCTCTTCGTCTTTTGCAATGAAAAAGCAAAGTTGCGGCTTCTTTTCATTCAAAAGAACAACGTCTTGCCCGCAACACGGGACAAGACGTTGTCGGTTTGGATGAACAAATGATTTTACAGAGAGAGTGTGAAAGCAGAAATCGCTTCGATAGCATCGGCGATAGCCTGCACCTGTTTCTCGGAAACAGGTTTATCGGTTTTCAGCACAGCCAATGCTTCGCCCGTGGTATGATCGTTGGGCGCAACAATATTGTCGATATTGATACCCGCCATGGCAAGCGCATTGCCTATCTTGGCAATAACGCCGGGGCGATCCGTATAGCGCAGAAAGAGCGTATTTCCTTTCAGCGACGAATAAAGCCCGTTGAAATTTCCCATGCGGGAAACCATCGGCACACCTTCAGCCACCAGACCGCGTACACCGGTTATCACCTGTTTGCCGTCTTCTTCCGTGTAGAAATCCAGTGTAATGGAATCTTCGTAAGGCTTGTCGTCCATCGGTTCGCGAGCCTTAAAAAGAACGCCATGTTCACGCAAAGATGCATCGGCGGCGGCAGGCATCAGACCCTTTTCCGCATTGGGAAGCGCTCCTTCCAAAATATGCGGCGTAAACCACTTGCGATATGAACGCAAATTGCCGTAAAACGTACAATCGATACGGCGCAACGGCTTGCCCCCTGATGCCTTGCGGCACAGTGTGCTGAGCATCATCGCCAGATGGAGGTGCGCCGGGTTGAGCCCTTCCGGACGTTCGCCGTTGACGACACAGCTTGTATCTCCATCGGCAAAATATGCCGTCATCTGGCTTGCAGCGCGACGTGCCGCCATGGCATTCGCTTCATATGTGCTGGCACCCAAGTGCGGCAAAATAAGATCAGCAACTGCTGCCGAAGGCTTTTCGCCGGCAGCATCCTTGGGATGCACATCGGTCAGGTACATAATCTTCTTGCCGTTCGCTTTGGCGGTGGCAAGAGCTTCTTCGTCTACCACTCCATAACGTGCACAGTTCACAAGAACAGCACCGTCTTTCATCATATTGATGAGATCCGCGCCGATCATATTCTTCGTTGCGGGGCCACCCGGTACATGCAAGGTGATAATATCCGCTGTAGAAAAAATCTCCTGCAATGACGAAGGCACAACGCCGATATTCAAGGCACGCTGGCGAGCCAAGAAATGGTCATACCCAAGCAAAGTAGGTTCAAAACCTTGAAGCCGCTTTACCAGCAGGCGTCCGATGTTCCCCAAGCCGATAATACCCACCGTCTTGCGGGTCAATTCGTACCCCATGTAACGTTTTTTCTCCCAAAGACCTTCACGCGTTGTCCGATCGGCATCAACCAAATGGCGGTATGCCGCCAACACCATAGCTATCACCTCTTCTGCCACGGCATTGGAGTTCGCCCCCGGGGTGTTCATCACATCCACATTCTTTTTGCGGGCGTACACAATATCTATATTGTCATAACCGGCCCCCGCACGAATGACCAGCTTCAAATCGGGCAGAGAATCGATGATCTCGGGGGTCACTTTCTCACTGCGAACAATCAGCCCAACGGTATCGGGGTGTTGCACCGCCTGCTCTGCCAAAGGTGTATCAGAATCTTGTATTACATTGTATCCGGAGGCTTTCAGCATATCTGCCGCCACGGATTCGAGTTTGGTGGGTATCAGAATTGTTTTCATATTTCAAAATATTTTAGGATTCAATCGTGTGGACAAAAAGCCCACTGCGCAATTTCGGTTCAAACCATGTCGATTTCGGCGGCATAATTTTGCCGTCATCCGCCACGCGGAAGAGATCATCCATGGTAACGGGGTACAGTGAAAACGCAACCGCCATACCCGCGTGGCAACGAGCTTCGAGTTCTTCCAGCCCGCGGATACCGCCGATAAAGTCGATGCGTTCACTTGTGCGGGGATCGGCTATTCCCAAAACGGGTGCCAACAAATTTTCCTGCAAAATCGAACAATCGAGGCTTGCAATCGGATCTTCTTCGGGAAACGTTCCGGGCAATGCCTTTAAAGAATACCATTTTTCTTCCAAATACATTCCGAACTCATGCTTGCCGTGCGGAGAGTATGGTACACCGACGGGGACTTCCGTCACGCAAAAGCTTTTTTCAACGCGGTTCAAAAATTCTTTCGGCGTCAGCCCATTCAAATCGCGCACCACGCGGTTATAATCCATGATGAAGAGATCTTCATCGCAAAAAGCCACCGCCATGAGGTAATTGAACTCCTCTTCGCCGGTATAATCAGCATGCTGTTCGCGCCGTTTGACGGAAACCGCCGCGCCGGAAGCAGTGCGATGATGCCCATCGGCAATATAAAAAGCATCCAGCTCGGCAAACCCCTGCCGCAAGCTTTGCACGGTATCCGCATCATCTACCGCCCATAAGATATGCGTCACGCCGTCTTCCGTGCGAAAATCGTATTCAGGGCGGTGAAACTTAATCCATTCGCGAACGATGCGGTCAATGCCTGCGTGTTTGCGAAAAGCAAGGAAAACCGGTTCTGTTTGAGCAGAGCATGCATCGAAATGCATGATGCGATCCAGTTCTTTTTCCTTGCGGGTCAATTCATGGCGTTTAATCGTGCCATTTTGATATTCATCGATGGAAGCACACCCCACGATCCCCGTCTGCACGCGCCCGTTCATAATCTGGCGATAGATGTAATAGCACGGCGAGGCATCGCGCACCAGTGTTCCGTTGCTCACAAAACGCTCAAGGTTTTCTTTAGCCTTGGCATATGTCTGCGCTTCATGAACCTCCGCATCGCTCGTATCGATATCGGATCGGCACACATGCAAAAACGAGGAAACATTCCCCTCTGCCATTTTGCATGCTTCATCATGGTTCATAACATCGTAGGGCAAGCATGACACTTGCTCTGCATAAGCCGCAGGCGGGCGCAACGCCGCAAAAGGACGAAAAATTGCCATAAAACGAATGTAAAAAATTTCGGGATGACGGAGCGGTTTGCCGATGGCATCGGCAAACCGCCGACAAATCATTTATTTGAGATGAAGAATGTCCTCAATATTTTCGGTGACAGCCTTCATATCATCCATCGTCAATTCGCCCATGTGAGCGATACGGAACGTCTTGTCTTTCAAATCGCCGTATCCGTTACCGATCTGCATGCCGCGTTCGATGAGGGCTTTATTCAAATCGCCCACACTGATATTGCGCGTATTGCCGATCACGGTCAACGTCTTGGAAAGGTGATTGCGATTCGGGAAAACGGTGAAATATTCATCTGCCCATGCGCGGACGAACTTCGCCATTTCTTCATGACGAGCAAAGCGGTTTTCCACACCTTCCTGCAAAATCTTTTGCAACTGGGCATCCAACGCATACATCAGCGTGAGGCACGGTGTCGATGTGTATTGGTACGGCTTCTTTTTGACGAAATCAAAAATCGTGCGCAGGTCAAAATACAAGCCGCGATTTTTCACTTCTGCCGTGCGGTCGTATGCCTTTTGAGACATCGTGCAAATTGCCATGCCGGGGGGAAGTGCCAAGGCTTTCTGCGTCGAGGTGATCAAAACGTCTATACCCAACTTGTCCGTTTCGATTTTTGAACCGGCAGCAGAGCTGACAGCATCAACACACCACACGACATCGGGATACTTTTTCATCACTTCCGCAATCTCTTCAACGGGATTTTGAATGCCGGTAGATGTTTCGTTGTGCGTCACGCAAACGAGGTCGTATTTCCCCGTGGAAAGGGTCGCATCCACCATTTCGGGTGTGGTGGGTTGTCCCCATTCGCTTTCGATCATATCGGACGGGACACCGTTGGTCTGCGCCATTTTATACCATTTCTTACCGAACGCCCCCACAGAGAAAACGGCGGCACGCTTTGCCGTACAAGAACGCACGGCCCCTTCCATCAAACCCGAACCCGATGAGGTCGAGAGTAAGATTTCTTCCTTTGTGAAAAGAACCTCACGCATGTTATCGGAAATGCGGCGTTGCAACTCCGTGGCAGCCTTGGTGCGATGGCTCATCATCGGCGAGCTTAACGTTTCCAAAACATCGGGGGCAACAACTGTCGGACCGGGAATAAAAAGTTTGATAGGCATAATAATACAAAGGCAACCTTTGCCAGCACTGACTCTACCATCCTCATTATACTGTAGCAAGGAGAATTTCAGCCAGAATACTTCTCATTTTCCCGCAGCGGTCTCTTCTCCCCCAAATACGCGTCATCAAAAATAATCGAAGACCCTCTGTTTATCTCATTTATATAATTGACGAATCATCCGTTACATGCTATATTTCCCCGTTTGAGGAACATGTATTTCGCATTACTTTGTCGCAAAGCTCAATATAGGCATTCTCAAAAACAAAAACACACTCAAAATAAAAATATAACACCAAACAAAAAAAGAATTTCCATGAAGCGTACATTCTTTTTACTTTCGGCATTGTTCTTGGGCGCAAGTTTCAACCTTTACGCATTCCCAAAAAACGGCTCCATCTATAACAAAAGCGGACAAAAAACAGGATACTACAGAACAGAATCCAACGGCACGACCAACGTCTACGATGCAAGAGGTCACAAAACGGGATCTTACAAGACAAACCCCAACGGCACAACCACTTCTTACGATGCAAGGGGGCACAAAACGAGGAGTGTCAAATAAGAGTGCTGACAAATCCATCGCAAATCCAAAAAATGAGAGATTGCCGCGCAAGGCAATCTGCTGTATCCTTTCGGCGTGACACCCCCACACACAACATCTTCCGTGTTACTCAAACAGGTTTCCCGTTCTTTCTTCTTAAGCATCCGCTATCTGCCGAAAGAAATGCGGGAAGCCGTCGGCACGGCATACCTTTTGGCGCGAGCCACAGACACCGTTGCGGATGCGGAAGGTGTCCCGTCCGACAAGCGCGAAGCCTTGTTGCTCGCCATGGCAACAACCATCGAAGGGACGGCAAGCGCAGAACAAATCTACGCGCTGAATAGAGAATTGTCGCTGTGCGCGGAGAAACTGTCCCATGCAGGCGAACGTGAGCTTCTTTCCCGCTTCGGCGAATGTTTGGAAGCGGCATTCGCGCTTCCTGTTTCTCAACGAAAACTCATTCAAAACGTCCTCCGCACCATTATCGAGGGGCAAAGTCTGGATCTCACATGGTTTCGGGAACATCCCCGCTTTGCCGATGCCGAACAAACACGGCACTACACCTATCTTGTCGCCGGTTGTGTGGGTGAATTTTGGACGCGTCTGGGGCTTCTCACAATCGGCAAGCGTTTTTCGGCACACGATGCGGAAGAATTGGTTGCACAAGGCATCCGTTACGGGCAAGGTTTGCAATTGATCAACATCTTGCGCGATTTTGAGGAAGATGCAACGCGCGGGCGATGTTATTTACCGCAAGGCACGGATTTGACGGAATGGCATCAACTCACCCGCCAATTGATCGGCGAAGGATTTGCCTACGCTGACAAATTACGGGGTGTTCGCATGCGTTTCACCAGCATTCTTCCCGCACATCTTGCTCTAAAAACGCTGGATGCGCTGGAAAATCCCCGTCTTCCACAACAGGGCAAAATAAAAATCACGCGCAACAGCGTATACCGCTCTTGCGTATCATGCCTCTTCCGAGCCTTGTTCGGCAGAAGACGCTGATTCTTCCTCCCGTTGTTGTCGGCGGCGTTCTTTTGCCGCTGCCCGCGCCTGACGGAAAAACCCTTGGAACTGTTGCAAACACACCTCGCGCAATACGCCCCGCACCACTTCGCAACGGTGATTGAGCGGTGGGTTCGAATCCAGCAAATTGATCCATCCGCCCGCCGCGCCCCGTTGAGCGTCTTCCAAGCCGAACACCACGCGATCGGGGCGGCAATGCACAATCGCCCCGGCACACATGGGGCAAGGCTCCTTGGTCACATACAACGTACAGCCTTCCAACCGCCAATCACCCAACGCGCTTTGCGCCGCCGTCAGCGCAATCATTTCCGCATGGGCGGTGGCATCTTTCAACGCTTCGACCTGATTCCAACCACGGGCGATCACCCGCCCGTCTTTCACCACAACGGCACCGCACGGCACCTCTCCCGCCCGCAAGGCTTTTTCTGCCTCGCGCAGAGCTAGCGCCATATAAAACTCATCGTTTTCGGGTTCGGTCAACAATCCTTCCATAACCATGACAAACAAAAGGGGAACTCCGCAGAACTCCCCTGTCTTGACTTCCCCGAAACCGGGGGATCAACGAATCAACACGCGCGAATCGTTTTCCAGCACATATGAAAGAGCTTCCCAGCCGGTTTCCGTCTGGTTCTGGAACATGTGCAGGTAGATCGAAACCACCCCGGCAGGATGTTTTTCAAAAAGCACATCCACCGCTTCCTTCACCTTCTCCGGATCCAGTGTTTCAGGCAAATCCTTCACCACACCATGCCCGTCATGTTCAATACCCAAAGCGGTCAGGAAATCAATCAGCATCGGCTCATGCTTTCGAAGCAACCACACCTGCAACAAATTGCACGCAATATCATCGGCAGGCTTCCATGAAAGCATCTTGCGCAACCAATCCAGCTGTTCGGCAACAGGCTTCTGCTGAACGAACTGCGGACGCAGTTTTTTCAATTTACCGAGGTCGCGAATGGCGGCGCGATAAAGAAAACGCTCCTGATTACGGAGCCACAAAAGAATTTCGTTAAGCGTTTCGGCGTCGGCTTTCTGGAAAAGGATGTATGACTTCATGAGATTGAATCGCTGCAATCAGTCAACCACACTTGCGCCTTCTTGTCGAGACAATATTCCCAACGAATCGAACATGACGTCATTTCGCAGGGCTTGTTTTGATTTACTTTGCCTCTCAAACAGGTAAAATACCCCCCGCATGACGGATGACACCCCCATGACGCGGCGAGCTTTTGCCGCCATCGACTTCGAATCGGCAGGTGCCGCGCCCGGAGAGACAGACCAACCCGTACAGATCGGGATCGTGCGCGTTGAGGGTTTGTTTTCCTCTCCTCGCCTGTGGGGTTCCTACCTATCGGTCTCTCGTCCGGTACGCTGGGCGGCATCCAAAGTACACGGCATCACAACAGACATGCTCAACGGTGCACCGTCCCTTCTCTCGCTTTGGCCGCAGGTACATGCCCTGCTGGGCGATTCCGTCATTGTCGGGCACAATTTTTCGACAGAACGCCGATTTTTGCGTATCTTCCCGGGACACGGATTTTCTCCGTGGCTTGATACGCTCACGTTGACAAGAAACGTTTTGCCCGATTTGAACGATTATTCCCTCGGCGAAGTCGCGGCAAAGCTGGGCATCGAAGCGGAGCTTCAACAATGCGTTCCGGGGAAACACTGGCACGATGCTCTTTACGATGCCGCGGGTTGCCTCTTCGTTTTACGGAGAATCGTCTCCTGCCTCAACCTTCAAGATGTCCCGCTTTCGGCACTCGGTATCGCCGTCAAAGAATAATCATCTTTACCGCCTCCCGATTGACAAAAAACACACCAATAATATGACAGACTGCACAGTTTCACCCATCTCCTCTCCAAAAACCTCACCCTTGCCGGTCTTTGGCGTCGTGGGCATCGACACCTTACACACCCAAGCGGGCAGTGCCGCACGGCAATTGGGTGGCTCTGCTCCGTATGCGGCACTGGGTGCAAGGTATTTTTACCCGCAAGTCTGTCTGTCGGGCGTGGCGGGTGATGATTTTCCGCAGGCGTTTATCGATTGCATTCGGGGATGCGGAATCGACACGGCCGGTTTGGAAATTCAAGAAGGGACCACCTTCGCATGGGAAGCAGAATACGCCAAAGACATGAACAACCGCCGCACCCTCCGCACCGATCTCGGCGTCTTGGCAACATGGCAACCGAAACTCTCCGCAGACTTGCGCGGCGGGCGTTACATTCTCTGCACCAACGTCACGCCCGCGCTTCAGCTCTCTATGCTGGAACAATGCGATCCGTCCGCATTCGTACTGTCTGATTTTATGGAATCGTGGATTCGATCCGCTCGCGATCAAGTGGAAAGCGTCATCGCCCACTCCTCTCTTGTACTGATGAACCAAGACGAAGCTTGCGTCTTTGCGGGCGGGCTTGATCCTTTTGCCGCTGCCGAAAAAGTTTTTGATTTGGGCGCAGAAGCCTTTGTCCTAAAGCAGGGGAGCGCGGGTTCTACACTGCTTCACCGTAACGGCGGGCGCATCTTCCGTTGTCCGTCATGGCCGCTTCGGCAAGCCATCGACCCCACCGGTGCAGGAGATTCTTTCATGGGAGCTTTGGGCGGGTGGCTGGCTTCTGCCTGCCCCGACGGAAAACCGAGCTTTAAAGAACTGCAGTGTGGGGTTGCCGCAGGAGCCGTTGTAGGGGCCGTTGCCTGCGAATCCTTCGGCGTTGCCGCGCTCTCGCAAACCCCGTGCGAAGAAATTTTTCGCCGTTTGCGTCAATTCGCAGACATGACACGCTGGACATTTGCAGACAAATGGAGTATATAAACTCTCGGAGAATGTTTTATACTTCTGATGAGCGAACTCAGCAACCAATTGTTTGAAGAAATTTTGCAGGCTCGGCAACGGGTCTACGCCGTGGGAAATCCAACCCCGCTCGAACGCCTGAACCTGCCCGCCGTTCCCTTCCCGGTATACGCCAAACGCGAAGATCTTGGTCCCATTAAAGCGTACAAATGGCGTGGCGCATACAACTGTATGGCATCCCTGTCGCCCGAACAGCGGGAAAAAGGGGTGGTAGCGGCATCTGCCGGCAACCATGCGCAGGGTGTTGCCCTCGCCGCCTCTCAGCTCAACTGCCGCGCACACATTTTCATGCCCTGCTCTACGCCCGATGTAAAACAGCGCGAAGTCAAACGCTTGGGCGGGGAACACATAGAAATCGTCTTGATCGGCGATTCCTACGATGTCGCGTCTCAAGCCGCGCACGCTTTTTCCGACAAAGAGGGGCTTACCTTTGTTCATCCCTACGATGACCTTCGCACCATGGGCGGGCAAGGCACCTTGGCAGACGAAGTCGTCATGAGCGGGGAAGGTCCCTTCGAGCGGATCTACCTTCAAATCGGCGGCGGCGGTTTGGCGGCAGCCTGCGCCTGCTGGTTTCGCCATTTTTGGCCGAATTGCCGCATCATCGGCGTGGAAGGCGTTGACCAAGCATCCATGAAAACAGCCGTTGATCACGGCGAACGCCGCCAGCTGAATTACGTGGATGTTTTCTGCGATGGTACCGCTGTGCGCATGGCCGGCGAACGGACGTATCCGCTGTGCCGCGAACTGATCGATGAATTTGTCACCGTCACCAATGACGAAGTGTGCCACGCCGTCCGCGCCATGTGGGAATCATCCCGAGTTGTCCCCGAACCCTCGGGCGCAATGGGGCTCGCGGCTTTCCTCAAACAGCACAAGCACGGGCAATTGAACGGCATCGGCAAATCGCTTGTTGTCATTTCCGGTGCCAATATGGATTTCTCCCAAATGGGGCTGATCTCGCGCCATGCGGGGACCGGTTCCGCAGGACGCGAAACGCGCTATCTGCGCATCCCCATGAAGACGAAAAAAGGGCAAATCCTAAAATACCTTAAAAGCATTCCGGAAGGCATCACGCTCACCGATGTCCAATACGGTCGCGTTGCAGGCGAGACGCAATATCCTGTCTTTGGCGTGGAAGGGACGGACGAAGACTTTCGCCGCATTAATGAACGCTTGGCGGAAAAAGGCATCCGCGCAGAAGACATCACAGCGGATGACGATGTGCGTTTCCGCATGATCCACTACGACGCCAAACACCTGAACCACCCCGTCTTCTTCCGCATCGAATTCCCCGAACGCCCGGGTGCCTTCCTCGAATTCATGGAGGCCATGGGCGAATATGCTTCGCTGTGCTATTTCAATTACCTCTATTCCGGGGAACGGGTCGGGCGTGCGCTCGTCGGCATGGAATTCGATACCGTGGAAGACCGCGACATCTGCCGCCGCAATGCCGAGCAACTGGCGGGAACCGTCATTCAGGGCATTCACGAGGTCACGGGCAATGCCCGCCGCCGCATTTTGGAAACCATGTCGCCCATATGCTGATTCTGGCATCCCAATCGCCCAGACGGCGAGATCTGCTATTGCGGGAAGGTGTTGACTTCCGCGTTGAGGTGCGCCCCGTTGAGGAAGTGTGCGATGCCTCCCTTGCCCCGGAAGAGCTTTGCGCCCTGAACGCCGCCGCCAAAGCAGAGGCTGTGGCGAAAGAATTCCCTCACGACACCGTGATCGGCGCGGACACACTCGTTTTCATCGACGGGCAACCCTTGGGCAAACCCACGGATGAAGCCGATGCCCGCCGCATGTTGCGCATACTCGCCGGGCGTACCCATTGCGTCTGCACAGCCGTGGCTGTTTTCATGGCGGGTGGGGAACGTCGGGACTTTTCCGTCAAAAGCATGGTCACCTTTCACCCCATGTCGGAAAGCGACATCAGCCGGTACCTGAGCGAGGTCTACGTCCTCGACAAAGCGGGGGCATACGCTATGCAGGAAAAAAGCGAATTGATTGTCGAAAAAGTGGAAGGGGATACAGACAACGTCATCGGCTTACCCGTCACGCAATTGCTTCGCGTTCTTCGTGCCTAATTATTTACGGATGGGGCGTATTGCAACGCTCCAAAAGCAAGCGGAATCCCACTGAATCGCTGCGGGTATCATGCGGCACGGGGTTACGATGCGTCGGCGTCAATTGCGACGGGCGGAAAGATTGGAATGAACCGCCGCGTACCACGCCGTAGTGACGGAAACGGAAATTGCGCGGTCCGCCGTAATTGTCGGAAACCCATTCTTGCACATTGCCGGAAAGGTCATAAATACCGCGTCCGTCTGCCGGATACGCCCCCACGGGAGAAGTAAAGGGATACCCGTCGTCATAATTGAGAATAATGCGCGAAGCCGCCACGCCGGGCAAAGCCGATTGATCGGAAAAATTACCGTTGCGGCGCAACGGCGGCCAGCGCGTCCCCCAGTAAAACGTATTGGTGTTGCCGCTCGTTTGGGCATGGGCTTGTCGGGCATACGGCGTTGTCCCGTTTTCGGATGCCACCCCTGCCAAAACGCTCCATTCCGCATCGGTGGGCAAACGGTACAAATCGGTCGATTCAATAATCCCCTTCGCCCGCTCTATCTTGGTCAGCCACGCGGCAAATGCCTCGGCCTCTTCGCGCGTCACATTGACGACGGGATGATGTCCGTTTTGCTCAAACAGGGGGGCAGGCGGTGAGCTTTTGCCCTCTGCCGCCGTCCACGCGCCGAAATCGGACACGCGCACTTCCGTTGTCCCCGCCAAAAGATGCGTTCCCATCGAAACAAAGCGCATCCCGAGACTATTGATCCAGTCTTGCCCGAAAACGACGGAATTGTTAGGTTCAAGGCTGACGGAAAGGAAAAGATCCTTCGGGGTCAATCCGCCGTGCCTCACAGTCGTATACCCCGGCATTTTTAATTCCAGATAATACGGTGCCAACGGCACGCTCACATTTTGCATAGGCGTTACACCCAGCATCAGCCCGTTGAGATAAACAGTTGCCCCGGCAGGATTGCTCAACACGGTGATGGGCGTTTTCCGCACGGGTGCGGCAATCAGGCGATAGGCTTTCAGCTTGCCGTCCGCCGTGGCATAATCCGGCTCTTCACGGGCATTCAGGGTATGGTCTCTTCCCAGCAAACCTTCTGCCATACATTGCTGTGTCAACCAAAGAATATAGGCGCTGATCCCTTCCGGAGACGTCTGTACCAAATGCGGTGCATGGGCATCTTTTGACGCCGTTTCTTTGTTCGGATACGGCAGCGGTTGCGGCACAGATTGAAGGAACACCTGATAATTTTCCATGCTGACGGGCAATTCCGCCGTATGCACATTATCCCCCGGCAGATAGCGATTTCCCAAGGTATCCCGCCATTCTTCATTTGCCGCAGGCGGGCAATAAGGCTTCAGCGCATCGCCCAACGCCAACACGCCGCCACGAGGCACTTCGCCCCCTACCACCTTGTCGGCAAATCCTTCTTTGCGCAGAATGAAAGAAACGTGTTCCCCCGCCCTGTGAGATACGGGGCCGTAGGGGGTCTCATCGATATATTTCCCCTTCTCCGTATAAATCGATGCTCCGGAAGGAACACTGGCTATATAGAGCATGCCCGCCGTAACTTCCGATGAAGCCTTTTCCTCTGTGGCAAAAGTTTTCGTTTTTTCGGCGTCCCCCGTCAATTTTTCCCACGCTGCACACAGGCGAGCTCCGTATTTTTCTTCCAGCTCATTGCGATGGATGATAGCCCACGCCGCCGTCACCCCCACAGCTACAGCCACCAACACCGTTCCCCACGGAAAGCGGCGTTTCCTGCCATGCGAAGCAACGGTTTTTCTCGGCTTGTAGGCTCGCAAATCGTCGATGCGATCTGCCATTTCTTCCGCTGTCGTTATCGAGGCTTTCTCAAGCCGAGGCTCGGCGGCTTCGCAAATAATATCATTGAGAGCCAGCCATTTTTTCCGCGATGCACCCTCCGGCTTTTCCTCTGGCAAATCGGGAAAATCAAGGCGATCGTTCCCGGTCGCAATCTCGTAGAGCACCTTCGCCAGAGCATACACATCGGCGCGGGGCGTCCCGGGCCCTTCCGGCGGGATGAACCCCTCCGTCCCCACAAAACTGTGCTGATCCGCATGTGCCACAAGCCCCATATCCGCCAATTTCGGGCGACCGTTGACGAATACTATATTCGCCGGCTTCACATCGCGATGGGTCAAGCCCTCGCTGTGCAGATATTGCAAGGCGCGGGCCAGTTGGCTGCCGACTTCCAGCGTATAATCCAAGGGCAACGGGCGATTGCCGTAGGTCTGTTTGTCACTGCGCAACGTGCGCGGCTCATAATCATGCGGATCGATATGAATACCCGTGCGGGCATCGTCCGCCAGCTCCATGACGTAGTAATAAAACGGCGTGGGATCTGTCCCCTGCCCGACATGGAGAATGTGAACCAACCCGGGATTATTCCGCGCAATCGGCTCGTAATTCAAAATGCCTTCAAACTCCCGAATGAAGGAGCGTTCGTCATCAAAATCTTCCCTCCAAACCACCTTGACGGCCCGCCATGCGCCCGTCAGCGATCGCGCCAGCCACACCTCCCCGTATGCTCCCTTGCCTATTCGGGCAAGTATTTCCAAATCGGGGATGGACGGTGCCGTATCCGCAGAACGGCGAAACCCGTCTATTCTCGCTGAATCGGAAAGCGGACCTGTCACGCCGATGCAATAATTACAATGGTCACGATAGATTTCGGCGGCGCAGAACCGCGTCCTCCGGCAAGCATCTCCATGCCGTGCGGCTCTGCGCCCCGTTCAAAACGGAAAAGCGTTTCCCGATCAACGGATCACGCCCAATTCGCGCCCTGCCGTGCAGAATGCATCGATCGCTTTGTCGAGCTGTTCGCGCGTGTGAGCGGCAGAAAGTTGCGTGCGGATGCGGGCCTTGCCCTTGGGTACAACAGGATAGAAGAAGCCCATGGCGTAGACGCCCAGCTCAAGCAAGCGGGCAGACATCTTTTGCGACAGCACGGCATCACCCAGCATCACCGGGCATATCGGATGCCCTGCCCCGGCCATCGTAAAGCCGGCTTCCGTCATCCCCTTGCGGAAATAGGCGGCATTTTCCTTCACGCGGTCGCTGTATTCCGTAGAGGCTTCCAGCATATCAAGCACCTTGATCGTTGTAGCGGCAATGGCGGGCATCACGCTGTTCGAGAACAGGTACGGACGGGATTTTTGCCTCAGCACATCAATAATTTCTTTGCGCCCGGACGTATAACCGCCCGAAGCTCCGCCCAACGCCTTACCGAATGTCCCTGTCGTAATGTCGATTTTCCCGAAAAGGCCGCAATGTTCATGCGTTCCGCGTCCGCGTTCGCCCAGCACACCGGTAGAATGACTTTCGTCAAAATGCACAATCGCATTGTATTTGGCGGCGATTTCATGAATCTTATCCAAACGGGCAACAATCCCGTCCATGGAAAACACACCATCCGTGGAAATCAGCTTAATATGCGCACCGTCGGCATCGGCTTGTTGCAATTTGGCTTCCAAATCTGCCATATCATTGTTTTCGTACCGATATCGCTTTGCCTTGCAAAGACGC
Organism: uncultured Akkermansia sp.; assembly: GCA_964418985.1. Classification (GTDB taxonomy): domain Bacteria; phylum Verrucomicrobiota; class Verrucomicrobiia; order Verrucomicrobiales; family Akkermansiaceae; genus Akkermansia. The sequence goes on from CAYQNL010000001.1 coordinate 164,746, forward strand.
ACCCCGTCAATTATGGACGCATGGTTCAGCGAATCCGAAATAATGGCATCGTCCGGTCCCAGCAACGCTTCAAACAAGCCGCCGTTGGCATCAAAGCATGAACCGTATAAAATCGTATCTTCCGTCCCCAAAAATTCGCTGAGACGTTCTTCCAAGCGGCGGTGCAACGTCTGCGTACCGCAAATAAAGCGCACGGAGGCCATCCCAAAACCCCAGCGATTAATGGCATCGCGGGCGGCTTCCATCAGTTCGGGGTGATTCGACAAGCCAAGGTAATTGTTGGCGCACATATTGATCACCGACGAACCGTCTTCCAAAACGACTTGGGAATACTGAGGGGTATCGATATATCGTTCGTTCTTATAAAGACCTTCTGCCTTTAAATTGCCGAGCGTATCAACGAGCTTTTGTTTAAATTCGGGTGTGTACATAGCAAGTACGGAAAATATCCGCCGAAGTGTACTCTTTCCGCATCAAGGCGTCAATGAAGATTCTTTGCGAAAGCGATGTTTTTTGAAGAAATTTTCTCTTGCATCTCTTCCCATCGCCTTGTCTCAACATACGCAAACACGACCCTTCCGGTTACATAAAAGCCCTTTCTCAGACATTCTGTTCAACAACAGTCAGGGCGACACCTCACCCCTCATCGCATCCATAACATCTCTTCACCATACTGACCCTTATCCCTTAACGAGATCCCCCACATTAAACACCCTCTCGCCATACAAACCTCTCCATATCCTCACCTACAGCATTCCGAATGCTGAGTCAATACACAATGTTGTAAATGGTTTCAAATAATTTGTTTGCAACAAGCAATGCGAAACCGGATCTCAATTATCGCTTTTTTCATACCTTTGATCCAGAATAGGTTTCTATCAAATTTTCACCTACAGCATTCGGAATGCTGTAGCATCCGGTAGTTACTCAAATGATATAGAACAACATTATTCACACGTTAAAATACCTATTTAGCTACATTTTTAACACTCAAACCATCCTTCTCAAAACTATGGAAATTATAAACGCTGTTCTGTCAAACGACCTCAAAAGGGTTCGGGAACTCATCTATGCCGGTGCCGATGTCAATGCAAAGGATAATAACGGAAACACGGCTCTCATGTTCGCCACCGAAAAGGGGCATACAGACTGTCTCAAAGCTCTGCTCATTGCCGGTGCTGATGTCAATGCAATGAACAATGACGGATGGACGGCTCTCCATGTAGCCTCTGGGTTCGGGCATCTGGATTGTGTTGAGAACCTGCTGTATGCCGGTGCTAATGTCAATGCAAAGAACACGAACGAATGGACGGATCTCATGTGCGCCGCCGAGCATGGACATCCGGACATCGTCAAAGCCCTGCCGGATGCCGGTGCCAATGTCAAGGGGAAAGGCGGCAACACGGCTCTCATGAATGCCGCCGAGAAGGGACATACCGACATCGTCAAAGCCCTGCCGGATGCCGGTGCCAACGTCAACGCAAAGGCTGAGCCAGGATTCACAGCTCTCATGTGCGCCGCTGAGCCAGGATTCACAGCTCTCATGTGCGCCGCCGAGCATGGACATCCGAACATCGTCAAAGCCCTGCTGGATGCCGGTGCTGATGTTAATACAAAGGATAATAACGGAATAACGGCTCTCATATACGCCGCCAATATTGGACATACAGACATTGTCAACCTCTTGCGGGCGGCCGGTGCCCGCTGATCCCTTGAGATAAGAATCCTGCGTTAATCTTTATTTTAAATCACCATGAAAACCCGACTTCATTTCCAAAGAACGCGGGAAGCCCCCTTCGGGGGGTAAACGCATCACAGGAATAATCTACACACATCAAACAGGCAAAGATAAACACATATA
>CAYQNL010000002.1:0-166595 GCA_964418985.1 uncultured Akkermansia sp.
ATCTTTTCAAAAAACTCTTAAACAAGGTAAGTTTTGGGTAGATCAGGGGGAAAAAACATCATATTTATTTATCAATGGAGATGGCACTTTTGGGAAAAGGTTATTCATATTAGATAAAAAATTAAATTTGTATATCTTCTATTTACGTCATGATGAAATAGAAGATGATTATTATTACGACTTATACACATATGATCCTATAAAGGAAATAGAAGTTTTAATATGGACCTTCAAACAAAGTTTATTTGTAAATTAAATGTATTGGTACGTATTTAATCGATGTTTTTATTTTTGAATACCAAGGAGTCTAAAGGAATCTAACAAGTGACCTACAATGCGAAAAGCCGTCCGACCCGCTTCGAAAGTGCGGACGGAGCAACGGTCATCGACTGTACCTACGACTACATGGGCAGACGGCACACCCGCAAGGTCACCGTCAACGGGACGGTGAGCAACTATTTGAGATACATCTATCGTGGCTATCTGCAAATCGCGGCGATTGATGCGGTAAGTGGAGTCTTCCGCTGGTTCTTGTTCTGGGATCCGACCCAACCGACAGCCACGCGCCCGCTCGCTATCCGCAAAGATGGCACCTGGTACGCCTACGGCTGGGATTTAACCAAAAATGTGACAGAAGTCTTTGGGCCGGCCGGATATATCCGGACAACGTACACCTACACGCCCTACGGAGAAGCCACCGCCACCGGCGACGTCACCCAGCCATTCACATGGAGTAGTGAATACGCCGATGAAGAACTTGCCCTGATCTACTACAACTACCGCCACTACAACCCCGCAGATGGTAGATGGATTAATCGAGATCCTATTGCGGAACAAGGTGGGTGGAATTTGTACTGTCTTTTACATAATTATCTTTCATCAGTAGATTGTTTGGGAAAAGAGGAATTTACGATAGAAGAACGGCTGGAATCTTTATCAGGACTTGGGATAGGAGCAGAAATAACATATAGAGGTAAAATATTAATTAAAATTGATGGAGAAAACTTTTTTATCACCACTCAATACCCTCCGGATGGTCACCTAAATCCTACAGGTAGATTATATGTATATCGACCGGAAAATCCACGAAAACAATACAGACTGGACTATCATCAATTAGATGGAAAATATACATGGCATCATAATAATAATGGATTAAGAACTATAAAATATTTAAAAAGACTTCAAAATCATTCAACGCAAGGAGCTACATGTGCCGCGAGAATGATAACCGTTTTCAAATTGGGAGGGCGAGCTGTATTTGTACTAGGGGCTATTTCCGGTTCTATAGAAATATATAAAGCTTCAGATAGAACACGAGAAGTCATTCGTCAAGTTTCCGGTATTGCAGGTGGAGCACTTGGCGCATGGGGAGGAACAAAACTTGGTGCAGGAATTGGAACCGCTGTTGGAGGACCGATCGGCACGATCATAGGAGGAATAGCTGGATCTTTAATTGGTGGTACAGTAGGTTGGTTTGTCGCTGCTGAAACAGCGGTTACAATTTATGATTGGCAGTTCAAATCACTGGAAAAGGAAGAATATATAGTATGTGATGAGCTAAAAAATGAAAGATTACGACCCATGTGAAATTATAAATTTCCCTTCCGAAATTATTATTAAAAATAATAATTTCGAGAAACTAATGATAAAAATAGAACATAAATCTTTCAAAAGAATAGATATTATTCAACAGACTTTTATCCATCCAAAATGGTGTTATAGCGCATGGATAGATGTAGGATTTATTCGTAGTTTAATTTTCTCTATTTGCGATACATTCCAATTAATTCCGCATATTTATTTTTGGGAATCAAAAAGATTGATAAATTCCATAGAAAGCTATGATAAACTTATTGAACATGCATTAAGAAATCTTGATTTTTATGAAGATTTTTTTGACTTTTGTTGTCCTAAATATGTTTATTTTTACCGTTCGAATGATTTTGGAGCGAACGATTTCATCGCAAAAGCATTCATAGACCCTTATTATGAAGGCCCTGAGCCATATTGTGATACGGTTCTATTTGTGTTTTTATTTAATTCAGACTTTATAGGGGAAGACATATTTACAAAGGAAATATTCAAAAAATTAGGAGAAAAATTTAGCATTTCTATAGATCCAGCAGCTCAGAATCTAAAGATGAAGCAAAAAATTAGTGAGAAATTTCAATATTTCTATAGGCGGTTATTCCCATAATTTCTGTATCTGAGAACCCATCACATTATAAGCAATCCTTTTCACCATGATACCGCCTAAATTCTTGAAATTTGCACGGGGGTATGAAGAACACCGTGACCGCATCACCTCTATGACCTACAAATGCGGGGCAACGGTGGGGGGTTACATGTACGACAACCTCGTGAGACCAATCACGCAACCGACGGTTCGACAGTGCAGTACCGTCAACGACAGCTTTACCTACAACAGCCTCTGGGATCCAACACAACCGACCGCCACGCGCCCGCTCGCCATCCGCAAAGATGGCACTTGGTACGCCTACGGATGGGACTTGACGAAGAACGTCACAGAAATCTTCGGCAAAGCCGGTTACCTGCGCACCGCCTACACCTACACGCCCTACGGAGAAGCCACCGCCACCGGCGACGTCACCCAACCCATCACATGGAGCAGCGAATACGCCGATGAAGAACTCGCCCTGATCTACTACAACTACCGCCACTACAACCCCACAGACGGTAGGTGGATCAACCGCGATCCCATCGAATATGAAGACGGATGGAACGTGTATACGTTTGTGGGAGATAATCCTAGTACAACTATCGATATTCTCGGATTATGGTGTTTTCAAAAACAAGACCCGAGCATGAAAAAAGTTATTGAACAGAGTGCCGCCGGGTTACTTATTTCTTCCGATTATGGGTTGAGTTCAGATTACAAAGTATGTTGTGTCTCGTGCCCCAATGGATCTCAGGGCATGGAAGTAACCGGCTCGATAAGTTTCTCTATGGCTCTCATGGCTGAAATGGCAACTTATTCTTTTTATGCGAAGAAAAGTTTTGACTTATCAATATTTTCAGCAACTCTTGAAGGGAGGTTCTGGGGAGGCGTTCGTATATATGGCTCTATTAGTGTGGCAAGGTATTTAAATTTACTTATTCATCTTGTAAAGATAGAGAATTGAGCATCAACGGAGGGATCAGAGTAAAAGGAAGTTTGGGATTAGAAATTGGAGGAGAAGCGTATGTAAAAGGTACCATAAGATACAATAATGCTTTATTACGATATGTTATCAAGAAAAGAATGAAACTTGGCATCGGTTTCGCTTTGGGGGCAGATTAAACATAGAGTGGGAGCCTAAAATTTCATGTAATTTATTGGGGTGTTTATTATCAGGACCTATAAACTTTTCCATAGATGGAACTGCACGTTTCCTTTTATTGGGTTTTGAAACAGAATATTCTCTTTCACATGAATTAGGAAGAATTGAGAAGTATGGTGTATTTTTCCCCTTTGCAAGCCCTCTTCTTTTCTATTAGATAATTTTATAACTGTTTCTCTATTCACATATTACCATAAACAATTATGCTAAAAACCGTTTACATCAATTTGGGCAGTCTGTTTGTTTTTTTCTTGTCATCTCTCTTCTTTTTAGGTGCATGGCAGGAAACGTGGAACTTGCTGATTTTTGAACTTGTCGTGTTATGACTTTGCAATGAAGCTTGGTATTGGCTCAGCTCTTCACTCATCATCTTCGGCGGGTTATTCGGCGAATTATTTCGCAAAACAATAAGCAATAAAGGGGTAAAGGTATTCTATCATATTTCGTCCCTCGTTTTGCTTGTGTTACCACCCCTTTTGTATGCCCTACTGTATATCGCAGACAAGCTCTCCGACGGCGGAATGCAAACACATTTGGAAGTGCCGTTTTCCACATCGCTTTTCCTGTGTTCCTATATCGGCGTCATCGTCCTTTGGCTGGCTTCGCTCTTCCAAACCGTTACGCCATTCTCCGTGGAAATACTTTTCACAAAAGCGTTTGAGCCGGAGATTTTTTGGGAAAGAATACCTGAAGCCGATGCCTCTCGCAACGAAAATACCCCGACAACATACAAACCTGTCCCTCCGCCGTTATCCCCACATAATGTTTCCGAAACGAAAGCGGATTTCGGCAATGCTTCCTCGGTCCCGCTTCAGCCAAGCAATCTGCTTCCCCAACACGAAGTCCTGTTGGAGGAGGCTCTCACTTCCGATGAAGAGATCCTCTATGCAGGACGACCTATTTTGACCATCGACAACCAGTACGCCAAAAGAGATTTTATCATCGGCTGTTGCGTCTCTCCCGTTGTCATCATTTCTCTGTTGATCTGCATAAAATCTTTCCTCACAGGCAGTGCGGATACAGCCTATACGCTTGCCTGTTGCATGAGCGGCATATTCGCCATCCTGTTCGGTCGCGTTGCCTTTATTTTTCTCATTTCTCCAACACATTGGAAAAGAAAATTAAGCCACGTTTCCTACGTCCTGACGGACAAGCGAATCTTCATCTTTGAAAACAATACTTTCACGTCATACAGTTTTTCGGACAAACTGTGCATCCAAACCGAAACGCTCGGCAACAATGTAGGGAACATCTACCTCGCCAAAGTCGGCAAACTGAACTCTCTGCTCAACGGCATTTTCGGGAAAGACAAGGAGCAAACAGTGGACACGACCGTCACCGTTTCACTCTCGAAACCGATGACGCATCTTTTTCATGTCAGCGAATCGGAAAAGATTCTTGCCCTCATCCGAGAATGTCAACAGAAATCCGGCATGACGCCATGATACGAATGCCCGGTCAAAAATCTCTCTCCACAAGGGAAAAATGTACCAAAATGAATCAAAACGGACATTCCATCAGCGAACAGCTATTATTTCATCGAGTAGCATAAATTCTCTCATAGGCACAAACAAAACAAGATACGCCTGATGTGTCCCCTTACGGCATTCGGGAAGCCGTAAGGGAAAATGTAGCATGAGAGCATCTGTGTTTGCTAATTTCTGACTTCGAGTGTGTCATATATTGTAAAGAGACCCGGATCTCAAAATAAATCTTTCTTTTTCTCTAATCATAAAGTTCATGTAGTAATTATGCTCCTTTTAATTTTGAGGCAACCATTAATTTCATCCACCCAACGGGAACGGCGATGCCCCGTTGGGTTCGATTTTGAGGCAATACGTCAACGGATTCATGCCCAACAATAGGCTTGCTGAGAGCCTATTTTCCCTGTATAGTGAAAGTCGCGCCTGTTGCATGGAAAAACGATTACAGCTGGGAATGGCCGGTCTCGGCACGGTAGGGACGGGGGTTTATGAAACCCTTTGTCTCAATCACGAGTTGTTGGAGGCACGCGCCCACATTCCGTTTTCTCTCAAAAAAGTAGCTGTTCACGATACGGGAAAAAAGCGGGAAATCAACCTTCCCGCCGAGCTATTGACCGACCGATGGGAAGAACTGACGGAAGACCCGGAAATTGACATCATCATCGAGCTGATCGGGGGGACGACCGAAGCATACAAGCTGGTTCGCGCTGCACTGGAAGCCCACAAACCCGTGGTGACAGGCAACAAAGCCCTGCTGGCTCTCTACGGTGCGGAACTCTTTCGCCTATCGGCAGAAAAGGGCGTTCCGCTCTACTTTGAAGCCTCGGCAGGTGGCGGGATTCCCATTATCCAAAGCCTTCAAAACTCTCTGATTTGCAATCATATCGATTCAATCATCGGCATCATCAACGGCACATCAAACTTCATCTTGACCAATATGTCGCAACAGGGCATTCCCTTTCACGAAGCCCTGCAAGAAGCACAGCGGCAAGGGTACGCCGAAGCGGATCCTACATTGGATGTCAACGGGGGAGACGCCGCGCATAAGGCTCTTATTCTCGCCATGCTGGCATACGGCACACCCATCACTCCGGACAAAATATTCGTATCTGGCATCGAACGCATCGAGCCTCGCGATTTCGAATTTGCCGCAAAACTGGGCTACACCATCAAGTTGCTGGTCATCATCCGATATCACAAAGAAGATGATTCGATTGAATTGCGCGTACAGCCCAGCTTCGTTCCGGAAACGCATCTTCTCGCCTCTGTCAACGGCGTATTCAATGCCATTGCCGTCAACGGAGACATTGTAGGCGAAACCATTTTCTACGGAAGAGGCGCGGGGAAAAACCCCACTGCATCGGCAGTCATCGGCGATGTGGTAACCGCTCTGCGGGAATTGCGCCACCCGGAACACCATACCGGCTTCCACCCCTACGCCAAACCTCGGCGCATCATGCACATCAACGAGACAAAATCCCCGTGCTACCTACGCATCCGCGTGAAAGACAGACCCGGCATCATTGCGGAAATTGCCGGTGTCTTGGCTTGGCACAATATCAGCATCTCTGCCACAAACACCATCTCCGGCGAACCGGACGGCAACGGCGTCATGTGGAACGATCTTGTCTTTATCGTACATACTTGCCCTTGGGGGCAGTTGCAATCGGCCCTGACGGAAATTGCCGAAAATCCCGACATAGGTCCCAACCCCGCAGTCATTCGCATCGAAAATTTTCAACAATAAAATCCATGGCACTTGTTGTACAGAAATACGGAGGTTCATCGGTAGGAACGATTGATCGCATACGAAATGTGGCACGGCGCATGCTTGAAACGGCAAGGGCGGGCAATCGCGTAGTAGGCGTTGTTTCCGCTATGCAGGGCGTCACGGATCGCCTGATCAAGCTGGCACACGACGTCACTGCCGATCCCGCTGCCCGCGAGTTGGACGTTCTCCTTTCCACCGGGGAACAGCAATCGATTGCCCTTCTCTGTATGGCGATCCAAGACATGGGCGGCAAGGCCGTCTCTGTCACCGGCGCACAGGCAGGCATCCACACATTCGGCACACATACACGCGGACGCATCGGGCGCATCGAACCCGATTTCATGCTGAAACAGCTTGAGGAAGGCAACATCCTCGTCTGCGCCGGTTTCCAAGGCATCACCGATGAAGGGCTGATCCACACCTTGGGACGCGGCGGTTCTGACCTTTCCGCCATTGCACTTGCCGCCGCCTTAAAGGCAGACATTTGCCAAATATACACCGATGTGGATGGCGTCTACACCTGCGATCCGCGCGTTGTTCCCGAAGCCGTCAAGATTCCCTCTCTTTCCTATGATGAAATGCTCGAAATGGCATCGAGCGGTTCCAAAGTCATGCAAGCCCGCTCTGTCGAGTTTGCAAAAAAATTCCACGTTATTTTTGAAGTTCGCAATTCCATGAACAACAACTCCGGCACCATCGTTCAAGAAGAAATCCCCGCCATGGAGGCTGTCGCCGTGCGTGGCGTCTCCATAGAACGCAACCAAGCCCGCGTTACCGTCTCGGGCATCTCCACGCCCGTGGCATACACTGCCCGCATTCTCACGGCTCTCGCCGAAGCCGACATCAACATTGACATGATCGTAGCCAACACTGCTCATGACGGCGTTGCCCGCCAATCTTTCACCATGCCAATGAACGACCTCGGGCAAGCCCAAGCGGCACTCAAACCGTTGATGGCTGAATTCGGTCCTGACGCGCGGCTCGAAACGGAAGCGGGGCTTGCCAAACTGTCCGTGGTCGGCATCGGCATGCGCTCTCATTCGGGCGTGGCAGCCACGGTGTTCCAAGCATTGGCAGATGCACACATTCCTGTGGGCATGATTTCCACCTCGGAAATCAAGATCACCGTAACGGTTGAAGAACAAGATGTCGAGCGTGCCGCCAACATTGTACACGCCGCCTTTCGCCTCAACACTATCAACGCCTGATTCATGATGGAAGAGAGCGAACAGAGGGAAGAAGAGTACGAGTTGAAACCCGCCGTCAAATGGACGGCGGCAGGGATTCTTCTTGCACTGGTTGTCGCTCTTGAAATAACCACATACCGCATCGGCGTATCGCATGGACGGGAAGATCCGTCACCGGCGGCGCAGGCCCGCAGCGATGCCAAAGCCGTGCTGAATCTCAACCACTTTCTTCAATGTCTGTCAACCGATGACGCCACATTGACGAATATGGTAAACAACCGTAGCAAAGAGCTGTCATGGATCAAAGAAAAGCCCATGTTGCGCGAAGCGAAATGGTTGCTTGGCGAAGCGTTGCTTCAACGAGGGCTGATTGCTTCTGCCCGCCCCTTATTCGATGAGCTTTTCGGGGATCAAAGCACCCCTCTCGACAAAATGTGGACGCTCCGTCTGGAAATCACGGCAGCAGCAGAATCCAAACAGGGAGATCCGCAACGGGCACTTTCCGCATACACCCGTGCGAGGAAATACTACGAAGCCTCAAAATCAATTCGGGATGAATTGCGTTGTCTCAATCATGAAATCGAGCTGCTCACGATTGAAAACAACCCGCAAAATCTCGTTGCTGCCCTCAAACAGCTCTACGCCCGCGCCGGCGAGCTTGGCGATGAAGGACTTGAATTGCAAGTCAGCACATTAGCCCATCTCGGGCGCATTTTCCGCGCACAGGGGGACATCGAAGGTTCCAACAAATATTTTCAACTGGCAGTTCAGGCGTGGAACGGAGAACCGCGACAGGAGCTTGCCAGCTCTCGCATTTGTCTGGGCGAAGCATTGCTGGAAGCAGGTAGCAAAGAAGAAGCCCGCAAACAACTGGAACAGGGGATCGCAGAATGCGCGGCAACCGGCACCGAAGGCGACTATCTGCTCAGCGGTCTGCGATCACTTGCCCGTTTGGCGGCAGAACGCAACGAACAGGACGAAGCCCTTGCCTATCTCTACCGAGCTGAAGGCATTGCTCGTACCGTTCTCGAAAAAGATTCCCCGTACTGGCCCTGTCTCTACGACCAGCGAGGCTGGATTCTCCTGAACAAAAACGTTCCCGAACTTGCTTTGGCAGATTTCAGAAAAGCGGCTTCGTATACCGGGGAACCTTCAGCTCTCACCCAAGCATACGAAGGGATCGGACGCGCCTCTCTGGAGCTGGGGCATGCAGATGAAGCGCAAGCCGCCCTCGAAAAAGCAGTTTCGTTGCGCGACACATATTTTGCCAATGATTTCGTCTCAAAAGCGCGTGTCAACCATCTACTGGGCATGGCCTGCGACATGAAGGGAAACACGAATGAAAGCATCATCGCCTACAGCCGCGCTCTGAAAAATATTCATCAAACAAACAGCTCTGCTTTCGATTCGCTGAAAACAGATATCCTCTTAAGCCTCGCATATGCGTACAGCGAGAAAAAACAATGGGAACGCGCCCTTCCCTGCTGGGAAGAAGCACTCCCTCTGATTGCTGCCGAGCGACAGCAGGAAATACGTAATCAGCTAAACGAATGTCGCCGCGAGCTTGCAAAAAAACCTGCCGCCCCGGAACCGATCGAAGAAGACGACGACACATCATCCCAATAAATTGCCATGTCAGCCATACACAAACGTTTCACTCCACGCAAAAAGCACAATAAAAACAATATACCCATCATTATCGGCACTGTTGTCATTTTGGGACTTCTCTTGTTTCTGTACAACAAGCGGGAAGCGATCACATCATGGTTTCAGCCACAGATTCAGCAAGTTGTAAGCAATGCAGAAGCCAATTCGAGACTCGACCGTTTGATGAACAGCTTGGCGGGCGACCGCGTTACCGTCTTGGAGCTGGCCCGCGACTACACAGCCCGCGTCGGATGGATCAAAGACGTTAAAACTCGCCTTCGCTTTGAATGGATTCTCATGAACCGCCTGATAGAAATCGGCGAATGGGATGAAGCTCTCAAAATCCTGCCCGAAGTGATCTCTATCGCCCAAACGCCACAAATCGAGACCTTGGCAGAAGAAGCCATGGAGCACGGAGATTACACTCTTCAGCTCAAGCTGGAAGACACCATCCAGAAAAACCTGAGCGACCCCACCTCCAAGGAAAACATTGCCTACCTTTTGCGGTCTCTTCAACGCAGTGTTGCAACCGATCTGAAACTTCAAAACAAAAATGACGTTTTAAAGCGTGTAACCCTACTTGACAAACCCGCTATTCAGGCTCGTATCGAAACACAGGAACAAGCAGCGGAATCTGCCGCATTGCAATTGCAACGAGCAGATCTTTCGGAAGTGAAAGAACCCGTATACGTCCAAGTCAAAACCTTACTCAAAGCGCATAACTGGCCTCCCTGCCGCGCCACTTCTCTCTTGCTGATTCAGGAAGTGCGCTCCACACTTGCCGCAGAGTCAAACCTGAAACCCGAGGTTTTGCGCGATCTTGCTTCAAAAATGGAGCATTGTATCAAATCGATGCTCGAAACAGGAACACTGACCAAATCGTTACCTTCATGCTATATGATGTTAGGTGACATTTTGTATCGCTTGGGCGATTCGGCTGGTTGCACCAAAGCACTTTCGTTGGCCGCATCGTTTGCTGAAGGATTCAACGAGCTGACCCCAGAAGTGCGACTCAATATCGCCCGCATTCGTTCGCGTGCGCTTTTGGCGCAAAACGAATTTGAACAAGCCAAGGTCGATCTGAAATATTTGGCGGAAAAAGACAGCGACCCAATTGAACAAATTCGCGCTTTGTTGCAATTGCGCGAATCTGCCTCAGGGGAAGAAAAAGAAGAGCTCTCTCTCCGTTGCTGGGAAGCTCTCGAAAAAGCATCCGCTACTTTTGAAAACCGCGAAACGCGCATGGTTGAAACAGCAAATGACCTTGCGAGCGGATTCACCGAGAAACAGCAATACAAGAGTGCCGCCGCTTGGTACGAACGCGCACTCAAGCTGTCGCAGACGCTTTACCCCGACATGACGGACGGGAACGTCCTGAAGACCCGTCTCAACTTGGGTAAAATGCATATAAAAGCAAAGAACGATGGTCTTGCTGTCAGACAATTGCTTGCTGTCGTTCGCGCCATCGAATCTTTCAACGAAACTGAACGCGAAACATTTGACAAAGCGAACCCCAACCTTTACAAGCAAGCTGTTCGCGAGCTTTCCCGCACCTATATGCTGATGAAAGAACGTGATCTCGCTCGCCAAGTCATAAAAAAAATCGGTGAAGCCGTACCCAACGCGACACGTTGACCCATTTATTGCGTATGAAAAAGATATTCGTTTCCGGTTGCTACGACATTTTACACGCAGGACACATTCAATTTTTTCAAGAAGCCCGCGCCTTGGGCGATTACCTTATTGTTTCCTTCGCTTCGGAAGAAGTGCTATGGCATCACAAACACCGTAAACCTTCCATTCCCGATGCACACAAGAAAGTTCTTCTGGAAAGTCTGCGCATGATTGATTGCGTAATCGTGGGTACGGGCATGAAAAAAGGTCTCGATTTCGAAAAGGAATTTCTGGAAATCAAACCTCATGCCCTTGTCGTTACAGAAGACGATCTCTACGCCGACATCAAAAAAGAACTGTGCGCCCGTGTAGGGGCGCAATACATTGTCTTACCGAAAACTCCGCCAAAATTCCCACCCGTTTCCACCACATTGCTTGTCAACCGTATCAAGGCACCCACCGAAGTACCTCTGCGTGTCGATTTTGCAGGCGGTTGGCTCGATGTTCCGGCACATGCCCGCCCGGGCGATTATATTGTAAACTGCGCCGTAACCCCCATGGTTTCTCTGCGTGATTGGCCTTATGAAAAGAAATCCGGCATGGGCGGGAGCGGTGCATGGGCATTGCTTGAAGGGCGCAACCCCATCTCTTCGGAATTGGGCTTGGGGGTTGGCTGGCAAGATCCGGCTGTCATTATGGAAACAGGATGCTGTGTTTGGCGATCCGGTGCACTTCCCGTCCTCGACATCAAATCGACAGGCGACTTTCTCAACGGAAAGTTAGCCATTCTCTACACCGGAAGCGATCACGACACGCCTTCTAACGCCAACCGTGAACGGGACTACGAACGCATTGCCCAAAGTGCGCTCATTGCCCGCTCTGCGGTATTGGAAAACAGCGTACACGTGCTTGCAGCAGGCATTAACCTTTACTACAGCGTTCAGCTTGACGAAGGCATGACGCCGCTCTCTCCCATCGAAGGCAGTATTGCCCGCAAATACTTGGGAGGAGGTCACGGCGGATATGCCCTCTACCTTTTCCCCACTTGCGAAGCCCGCCACACGGCCATGAAGATGACCCCCGGTCTCCTCTGCGTTGAACCGTACTGTCGCAAGCCTCTCTGACATCATGGCTTCACTGAAACGCAGTGCCCTCATTGCCACAGCGGCTATTTTTTGTTGTCGTTTTACCGGGTTGGCTCGAGAAATCACCTATACCGCACTTTTCGGTGCAACGGGTGCGCTGGATGCCTTTCTCACGGCATTTCGCGTACCCAACATGTTGCGCGACATGTTCGCCGAAGGCGCACTCTCGCAAAGCTTCACCGGCATCATGAGCAAGACGGAGAAGCAAGACGGGAGAGAAGCCGCGTGGATTCTGGCACGACAAGTTGTCTCTCAGCTCATCTCTCTCATGGTCTGCTTAGTATCCTTGGGTGTCCTTTTGGCAGGCATTTTCATGCAAACTCTCTACCCCGAACGAGTCCGTGTTGTCATACAATCTCCGCAAGATATTGCCGCACAAGACGGCCCGTTACCCGCCCTTTATCAAGGGATGCGTACAGATTCCGATGGTTTGAAGGAAGCGGTTTTCACACTTCCCGCACCACTCGATGGCTCGACAGAGCAATCGTGTCTGCGCGTCAGTGCGCTCGAGAGGCTCACAGTCGGCGAAACCGTGCATCTTGCCTCCTCCCCGAGTGAAAACGCTCTCGTTCTTGAACCGCGTGATTTCATCGACTTAGCTGTCAACCTGTGCCGCATCATGTGGCCTTTCATCCTGTTTGCCTCCCTTTCTGCGCTAAGTATGGGTGCGCTCAACGTATTCGGGATTTTCGGTCTGCCCAATTTGGCAAGTGCGGCATTCAACCTCACAACCATCGGATGCGGGCTTCTCTTTGGGTGGATCATCAATCCGTCCTTTGGTCCGGAAGCACTTTACGGTTTCGCCACAGCAGTTGTATTGGGCGGAGTCGCGCAAATTCTTGTGCAACTGCCTAAGTTGCGCCGCGAAGGTTACTCGCCGGGATGGCAGATCGGGCTTTCTTTTCGGAAGGGGCGTCTCTTCTTTACAGATGAACGCGTACGCCGCGTTTGGTCTCTCATGTTTCCGGGCGTCATTGCGGCGGGCATCACCCAAACCAACGTATTCATCAACACATCATTCGCGCTCTACCTTCCTTCCGGTGCTGTTACGGCTCTTTCTGCCGCTTTCCATCTTTGGCAACTCCCTGTGGCACTTTTTGGCGTTGCGGTAGGCATGGTTGTCCTCCCCTCGGTCTCTCGTATGACGCTGACAAGCGATGAAAGTGCAGCCATCCCCGCACACCTAGCCAAAGCCCTACGCTTCGTTGCTCTCTTTGCCGTTCCTTCTGCCGTTTTCTTAGGATTGTGGGGCGAAGAAATTGTCAGCATTTTCTTCCAACGCGGGCGGTTTACGACAGAAGCATCTGCCCTGACAGGGCAAGTTCTTGCAGCATACTCGCTCGGTCTACTCGGCTACGCAGGAATGAAAGTGTTGCAACCCGTCTTCCTCGCACTCGAAAAACCATGGGCACCGGCGGGACTCGCCCTTGCGGCCTGTTTTCTCTCCGTGGCTCTCAACTATTTGTTCGTTCACGTGTTGCACTTTGGTGCATCTTGGCTCGCCCTGACGACATCGACCGTCACCACGCTCAATTTCCTCTTTTATTTCTTCTACCTGCGCCACCTGCTGGGGAACATGGCATCAGGAGTTCTTTTATCCGGACTGTTGCGTATTGTGGCGGCGGGTGGTATCCTTTTTGCTGTCTGTTGGAGCATCAAATCTTCTTTCTTTGGCGATTTTACGGCACAATCGTTTGCCTTGCGTTTTGGTTACCTTGCCATTGGTGGCATTGTTTCCGTGCTCAGTTATTTACTAGCCGGCAGAATATTCCGCGTTCCGGAAATGCGGGACTTACTGAGCCACCGCCATTCCTCTTCCCATTCGTAATCCCAACCGCAAGCCAAAGAACACGTCCTTGAGCGGTTCGCCTTACGCTTCCAAAAAACTGCGTTCGAGCAACGCGCGGGCGTGAGATCGGGTACGCTCATCACCTCCACCGAGCATCCGCACCAATTCATCCACTCGGGACTCGCCTTTTACCTCACAAAGCAACGACGCTGTGCGCCCGCCCGTACTTTCCTTGCGGATCAAATAATGGTGATCCGCCAAAGCCGCCACTTGAGGAAAATGCGTAATAGAAATCACCTGACGGTCTCGCGCCAATTCGCTCATCTTGCGTCCCACCGCCAATGCAATTTCACCGCCCACGTTGGCATCGATTTCATCAAACACAAGCAACGGCATGTCATCGCGGGAAGCCAACGCGCTTTTCACCGCCAGCATCACGCGGGCAGATTCACCACTTGAGGCTATAGAGCGCAAAGGCTGTAACGGTTCACCCGGGTTGGGACCGAAAAAGAACTCCACGCTTTCCGCACCGTGCGCCGTACACTCCGGTTCGGGCAACAGCCTTACTTCTAGAGCTGCTTGAAGGAAACCCAGCTCACGGGCTTGCCCCACAATTTCACATGCAAGCCGCGATGCTGCCTTGCGCCGTGATTCCGTCAAACAGGTGCCTTGTTTTTGCAATTCTCTTTGCGCCTCGAGAAGCACGGCTTCCAAGCGGGCGATTTCTTCATCGCGATGTTCGATAGCATCAAGCTTACGGTGACAAGCAGACAAATGAGCTTCGATAGCCGAAAAGTCTGCACCGTATTTACGTTTCAGTGTATCAAAAAGCCCCACACGTTCTTCCAAATGAGCCAATTCGGCAGGATCAAGATCCGGATGTTCGGCATACTCCTCAACGGTTTCTGCCATTTCCTCCAATTCACCTGCCAGAATTTCAACTTGCGATGAACGAATCGGACACGCGGGGTCAAGCCGCTCCAACTCCCGCACGCCGCGCACAAAGCGATGCAACTGTTCCGCAACTCCGCCGTTCTCATCCCGCAACATACGGACGAGGGGGAGAGCCGTTTCACGCAACCGTGCCGCATGATGCGCCCGTTGCCACTCGCGCTCCAAATTTTCCGTTTCTGCCGCAGTAAAGGCCGCCGTTTCGATTTCCTCGATTTGATGTCGCAAAAAATCCACTTCCCGCGCTTGCGCCTGTTCGGATGCCGCCAGCTCACTCAACGACTGCTTTGCTTGCACATACGATTGCCACGCACGGGCATACCCTTGCGTCTCGGTAATATTTTCGGCATATGCGTCCAGCAACGCCAGTTGCCGTTCGGGCAACATTAAAGACGCACCTTCATCGGCACGGCTCATATCTGCCAAGCGACTGCCCACCTCTCGCAATACACGCAAAGTCGTTGGGCTAGAATTAATGAATTGCCGATTCCCGTTTACCGAGATCACACGGCGAATGAGCAATTCGCCATCTTCGCACGGAGGAAGCCCCGCCTGTTCGAGCAAAGCATCTGTCGCCGCCGATTCTTTTAAACGGAACACAGCCTCTATACAACATTGTTCTTCGCCATTGCGCACGATGCTTTTATCACCTCTTCCGCCCAGAACCAACCCAATCGCTCCTGTGATTACCGATTTGCCCGCACCCGTCTCGCCCGTTACAGCAAGCAAACCGCAGGACGGCTCCCATTCCAATCGTTCGACGAGAGCTAAATTCGTGATTTTAAGCAAAGACAGCATTCAGACTTCTGGTTCGCCGACAAATATGCCATACTGAGGGCGAAGAATCAATCCATGTCTTCAACGCTGACACTTCTCTTTCTCGGCACGGGTACCTCAACAGGTGTCCCGCTCGTTGGTTGCACCTGCCCGGTCTGCCTCTCAAAAGACCCGCTGAACAAACGCCTCCGCTCTTCAATTCTTCTTCGATCGGAAACGACAACGTTGCTGATTGACTCCGGGCCCGACCTGCGACAACAATCCCTGCGCCACGGGATTACCGCCATCGATGCCGTCATTTATACCCACGGTCACCTCGACCACGTCAGCGGATTTGATGACATGCGGGCATATGGATGGGACCGCGATGAACGCCTTCCCCTCTACGCGGGAGCCGGCACGCTCTCCATGCTGGAACACATGTACGGTTGGGCATTCTCTCCCACAAACACGCGGCGAGGTTATGTGCGACCCGAACCGCATAATCACAAGGGACACCCCTTCACCATCGGAGATTTTCACATTACGCCCGTACCAGTAATTCACGCTCAAACAGAAACATGGGGGTATATTTTTGAATGGATGGGTCTCCGTCTGGGCTACGCCTGCGATGTAAAAGAAATCCCCGTCCCGTCGCAAGTGCTTTTAAAAGGATTGGACGTTTTGATCCTTGATGCCCTGCGCATCAAAGATCACCCAACTCATCTGAGTGTAAATGAAAGCCTTACACTCATGCAAATGTTATCTCCGAAACGCGGATTTTTCACCCACATGGGGCATGAAATCGATTATCAAAGCCTCCGTGCCTCCCTCCCCTCCCACATCATGCCCGCCTATGACGGACTGGCACTCAAATTTTTCTCAACTTCGGATTCGACCCCCCCCCTACCGACTAAAACACCTCGTTCTGAAAAACGGAACGAAATCGGCAATTTCACTCCATAAGCGTACATTTTTTGTCTCCATACAAAATAGTGTTAATTACAATGTTTTTTGTGATGAAGAAACTGCTCTCCCTTTCCTTTTTAACACAATTTCCCGCTCATTAAATCATCCGAGCAAACAACAGCGATAAAATTTGCACTTACAGAACTTATTAATATTAAAAGAATAAATAAAATAAATCTCTCACCCCTATTGAGAGCCTGAAATTTCTACAGCTTTCCGAATGCTGTAACCTTGTCAGGGCGAATTGAGTTAATTTTACTCGAAATAAGCTCAATCTCCATTTCGCTAAAAACAAATCACACAGCATGAAAAAGACCGATTTAATCCTCTTATCCGCAGGATTCTTTGCCAATGCGGAGAACATTCGTTTAGCCCCATGAACATCATCTAACCAATGGGATTTGGGTTACAAAAGAACAGCAACAACAGCCACTCCGGTTATTGACGAGAATACACAAACCATGACCACGTCCAGAGTCTGGGGGCAAGGGTACGGTTATTATATCCTTGAAACACCTCTTTCTCTCAGTTCCCCAACGACACACTCTCTTTTTTATTCGACATAATCACATCGATTGTTTTTTGAGGTCTACGCAAGCAACAGTGATCGAAACGTATTACAATTTGTCTTCTGTACAATACGGTTTGGCAACAGCCACCGGCACAAACAAACTCTACAGTCCCGATCAATATGAAAGTTGGCTTGATTACTGTCTTCAGGGAGATCAGATCTCCGGTTCTCGGGCAGACTTCGTCACAACGGACAACAGCGGAACACCAATGCCCGTTTCCGGCTTAATTGCATGGAATACAGCAGCTGATCCATACGTTTTAACCCTGACAAGCGGAACGGCAGAAAAAACATTAAGTTAGGGCAAACGATGGATCTCCAACAAATAACAGTTGCTATGGGCGATCCCAACAATGCCACCGAAAAATCAGTAATTTACACATTTCGGCATCCATTAAAGCAGTACCCGCCCCCGTTACAGGGCTGTGTCTTTTGGCTCTTGCCGGGTCGGCTCTTCGCCACCGTCGTTGATTTCTCAATCAAAGCAATTTAAAAATCTGTCGCTTTCCATACAAATGCGGCAGATTGTTCATCGGTAAGACATGTCGCAGAAAGAAGAAGGGAAAGTCATATGAATGACTTGACATTTACGGCAGACATATTAAATTAGCTTCGCTTCAGAACATTAAACAGCATGAAAACTTCTATCATTTCCACCATAATGGCAGTCGTGATCGGTCTCACGGCAACGGCTCAGGCTGAATTGAACCTGGCGGCAGTCAACATGCAAGACCTTTTTACTAAGT
This sequence comes from uncultured Akkermansia sp., assembly GCA_964418985.1. Classification (GTDB taxonomy): domain Bacteria; phylum Verrucomicrobiota; class Verrucomicrobiia; order Verrucomicrobiales; family Akkermansiaceae; genus Akkermansia. Next base: position 17,975 of record CAYQNL010000002.1, read on the forward strand.
TTTACAAGCGGGCAGAAGCCGAAAAACGCGTGAACGAACAAAAGGCGGCCGTTGAAAAGGACATTCAAACCCGTCAAGAAAAGCTTCAAAAGCTGATCACTGAGTTCCAGGAAGTTAAAAAGAAATATGACGATCCGTCACTTTCCGACACTGCCCGTAAAAACATCGGGATGGAACTTCAAATGAAGCAGAATGTCGCACAAGCCGAAGAACAGGAATTCAAGAGTTTTGTGCAACGTCGTCAGCTTGCTTTGAACGAAACAAACAAGCGCGAAGTCATCCTGATTCTTACGGAAATTCAGAAAACGGTTGAAGAAACAGCTGCCAAGGCTGATTATGATTTTGTGTTTGACAGCAGTGCGATTTCCGACATGAGACCCACTCTGGTACTCCTCTACGTCAAAAAGAGCCACGACATCACCCCCGAAGTGCTCAAAAAGCTGAATGCCACGGCACCTGCCGGTTTCGATCCCGAAAAGCTGGTTCCAGTCACACTTCCCGCAGCTCAGTAAATCAACACTTTACCCCCCATCATATTCATGACGCTTTCCCTTGACGAAATACTTGAACTGACGGGGGGTAATCTTTTCCGAGCAACGCCCGAATGCACCATTTCCGGCGTTGCTACGCTTTCCGAAGCAGGAGCAGATGAAGCGTCCTTCCTCGGGAACGAAAAATATTACCAAGATTTTCTGACGACAAAAGCCGGATTGGTGCTGGTTCCTCCCGGTTTACCACAATACCCCGAAGGTGTTGCGCTCATCGAAGTGCAAAACCCCTCACTGGCATTCAACGCCTTGGTGCGTTGTTTCATGAAAGCTGCCACCGAATGGAAACCCGGCATCCATCCCACAGCATTTGTGGACGAAAGTGCCGTTCTTGATCCCGAGCAGGTACGCATCGGCGCGGGTGCTGTTATTGAGGCGGGGGCTGTGATCGGCAACGGGTGTGACATCGGTCCCGGGTGCGTCATCGGGACATCTGCCATTCTTGGCGAACACTGCAAGTTGCATGCCCGCGTTGTCGTTCGCGAACGTTGCAAACTGGGTTCGCATGTGGTCATCCAGCCGGGAGCCGTCATCGGCTCTGACGGATTCGGCTTTTTAATGGGCGCGAAAGGATACTACGAAGGGATTGACCAAGTGGGCATCGTGGAAATTGGCGATCACGTTGACATTGGTGCCAACACCACCATCGACCGCGCCCGTTTTGGTCGCACCATCATCGGCGAAGGCACCAAAATAGACAATTTGGTGCAGATCGGGCATAATGTCGTCATCGGGAAACACTGTATCATTGTTGCGCAAACTGGTATTGCCGGCAGCACCAAGCTGGGTAATTATGTTGTGTTGGCTGCACAAGTGGGCATTGCCGGACATTTGCATGTGGGAGACGGCGTGCAGGTTGCAGCACAAGCGGGAGCCATTGAAGACCTAGAAGCGGGCAAAGCCTACTGGGGGTCTCCTACATCCCCGTATAACGATACCCGCCGCCAATATGTTGCCATTCGCCATCTGCCGCAATTGCTCAAGGACGTTCGCGCACTGAAGCGTAAAATGGAAGAACTTGGGGAATAATCTATCACACATACATACCGATCATAAACTTCAGAACGCCAAGGCGAATTTCGGTCTTGGCGTTTTTCCGTCATTGCGCTCCTCTGCTGCGACATTTGCCATACAGGGTTATCCCTCACCTATCGGCGAACAGCAAATTAAATATCTGTCCAGCAAAAACCATCAAGGCAAAGCTCTTGAAATTTTATCCGTTTGTGCCATACTGTGTCTGTGCAAATAATCACAACGAAGAAGGCTTTACGAACCGCGCTGGAAGCAGAACATCCGTGCCGCACGGTCCTTGTGCCGACCATGGGTGCCTTGCATGCGGGGCATGCTTCTCTGATGAAACAAGCCCGAGAAATTGCCGGCGAGAACGGGCGTGTTGTTGCCAGCGTTTTTCTCAATCCCGTTCAATTTGACAATGCGGGCGATTTGGCAACATACCCCTGTTCGCCCAAAGAAGACGTCCGCCTGTGTGAAACTTGCGGAGTTGACATTGTTTTTATGCCGACGCCCGAAGAGATGTACGCGCCCGACCGCTCAATGAAGCTCGAAGAAACATCCCTTTCCACCGTGTTATGCGGAGCGCGACGTCCGGGGCATTTTGCGGGCGTGTGTTTGGTTGTTCACAAACTGTTTAATTTGGTGCAACCCACCGATGCCGTCTTTGGCAAAAAAGATTACCAACAGCTTGCCATTTTGAAACGCATGGTGCGTGACATGGATATTCCCGTTACTTTGCACGGTGCGGAAATTGTTCGCGAAGAAGACGGGCTGGCGTTGTCTTCCCGCAACAAACGCCTCACTCCGAAACAGCGATCTGCGGCACCAACCTTGCGACAAACTTTGCTTTCGGCCAAATCCGCTTACGAGGCCGGCGAGTCGGCTGAAACAGTCTGCCGGAACGCGGCTGATATTCTTGCTTCCCTACCCGATGTACGTCCGGAATACATCGAAATTGTCGATGCCGAGACCCTGCATCCCGCAACGGAAGTCGGTCGGCTTGAATTGCTGGCTGCCGCCGTATGGTTTGGCAACGTGCGTCTGATCGACAACACAGAACTTCAACGTCCGTAAACCACCGTGATCCGAGCAACCAACCTGCACCGCAGCTATTCAATCGGAAAGAAGACGATTGAGGTACTCCACGGGCTGAGTCTTAAAATCAACGAGGGCGAAAAAGTTTTCTTATGCGGACCCAGCGGAGCGGGAAAAACAACCCTCATGTACACCTTGGCGGGCTTGGAAAAGCCGCAAAGCGGGCAAGTCCGAATTGCAGGGCAAGACATCTACGAGCTTTCCGCGCGCTCCCGCGCTCTTTTTCGCAACAAAACGATGGGCTTTATTTTCCAAAACTACATGCTGATGCCTGAGCTGACCGCTCTGGAAAACGCCTCGTTGGCAACAGCAATCGCAGGACGTGAAGCCACAGACGAGGTCATTGCTTTGCTGGAACGCGTTGGCTTGAAAGACCGCCTGAACCATCTTCCCAACGAGCTGAGCGGCGGTGAACAACAACGTGTGGCGATTGCCCGCGCCCTCGCCCATGATCCCCGCCTGATTTTTGCCGATGAACCCACGGGCAATCTCGATTCGCGCAACGGCGGCGAGGTGCTTGACCTGTTGTTTGATTTGGCGGCAGAGCGCAGAAAAACGCTTGTCATCGTCACGCACGATGCCCGCATTGCCCAACGGGGCGACCGCACATTGATCATTCGAGACGGCATCGTGGTTGATGAATAAACGGCATTCCCGTTTCAATTTTTCGGCGGCGTGATTTTTCTTTTCTTCATGCTTATTTTTGAATAGCATGGGGACATGACATCTTCTCCCCAGCGGATTTTTCTCAGTTGGAACAAACCGGCGGTTTCTGCCGTTGCTGACGGCTTCCGTTTATGGATGCAACGAGATGTTGAAAACTTTCGCCACTCGCTTGTGATAACACCCACCCGCGAATCTGCCCGCAAACTGCGAGAAGAAACCGCACGGCTGTGCGGAGCGGTATTAATGCCGCGCATCCTGCCCATCGGAGCAATCACAGAAACTCTTGCACCCTTCAAAGCACCCACCATTGTCGAACTGGCAGCATGGGGTGAAACACTGGCGAAGCTGGGCGGATCTCTTCGCGCCGTGTTCCCATCGTCACCGAAATGGAAAGGCGAAAATCTGCTTGATGCAGCGGCACACATTCAAGCATTGCAACATACCCTGAGCGCACACGGTTTACCGATACGCGAAGCAGTTTGCCGTATGCACGGAACGGAAGAAGAGCGCTGGAAGGAATTGTCCGTTTTGTTTGACGCATGGGAACAGGTCATGACTGTGGCGGGCTTTCCCAAACAAAACGATGCACCCACATTGCCCGATGCGGAAAACGTCACGGGGAAAATTGTGATTGCGTGCGTCCCCGAACTGCACCTTCCCGCACGAAATCTCATCGCCTCAGTCGGTCTGCCGATCGAGATATGGATTCACGCTCCCGAAGAAACGGCAGAGCTTTTCTCTCTATGGGGAGAGCCTTTGCCAACATGGAAAAACCAAGCGATCCACGCGAAGGACGAAAACATCATCCAAACAGAAACACCCGAAGAGCTTGCCACCCGCGCCTGCACACTGTTAGCGCAAGATCCCAACCATTCCGCAATCGGGCTTTGCGACCCTTCTCTCGGCACAGCACTCGATTATACGTTAGGCGAAAGCGGATGCGGGATTTACCGTCCCGAAGGGATGTCTCTTTCGGGGACAGGATGGCTTGCTCTGCTTGGGGACATCAAAGAGTACTTGGAAGCACCCGATTTTGCCGCTCCGTTTCTTCGTCTGGCGCATTCATCTCTGCTTTCCAAACATCTGCGCAATGAGCATTTTGCAGATTTTTGCCAAACAATTGACGAATGTACCTACACCAACTTTCCGGAAAAGACCGAATATGTCACCGTTTTACTGGAGCGAAGAGACCAACGTTACCCCGATCAGGCATCGCTTGCGGAAACATGGAAATCCCTCGTTTCGTGGATTCAACACTCCGCAAAAAGCGGCGATTCACTATTATGCTCTCTTCGGACCTTGGCAGAAGATTGCCTCGAAGGCGACTTTCTCCGTGCCGGATTCGAACGCAATGCCGCCCAATGCTTTCTCGATGAAGCGACCTCCCTTTCGGAATACCCCGGGATTGCTCCGGATTTCGCTGTTGCGGCATTAATCCTTCGTCTCAAAGCAATTCGCGCAGAATCTCTCCGCCGCCCCCATGAATATTTTGACGCTCTCGGGTGGATGGAGCTTCCGTTTTGCCCGAAAAAAAATCTGATCCTTTGTGGATTCAATGAAGGCATCGTCCCGGAAAATCCTCTTTGTGACCCGTTCTTGCATGAAAAAACTGTTGAAACTTTCGATTTTGAAACGCGTGAAAAACTCGATGCCCGCGACAGCTTTTTGTTTACCTCTCTCATCGAATCGCACCGTTCCTGCGGAGGCTCTGTCACCGTCCTGACAAATCGCCGCACGTCATCGGGAGAACAAAATTCACCGTCCTCTCTGCTATTTCGCTGTCACGATGAAGAGCTGGTTCGGCGGGTTTCCCGTCTTTTTGGCGATACGGGAAGCGAAGTCCCCCACCCCAAACGCGATTTAGGGGATTGGGATACCGCCCGGCTTTCCCGTCTTCTTGCCACTCCCGATCCCGATATGCACATTGAAGACCTGCTGAAGGGATACGTCAACCCGTGGAAAAACGGCACACGGACATTTTCTCCCAGCAAGCTCAACGCTTTCTGGCAATGTCCCCTGCGTTTTTGGTTGTGCGATGCATGGCGGCTTAACGCCCGCGAATTCACTGCCGAAAAATTGACTTTTGAACCCAACGAAGTCGGTTCAATTATGCACAACGTATTACAAAAATTCGCACAACTGTATCCTACGGCAAACTCTGTCCGCCATGTTGGTCTCGCCGCTTTGTACGAAAAAGCAGAAACATTGTTGCAAGAAGAGCTGGACGGTTACACCAAACACAACTATCTGCCGCCTACATTGCAGATTTTCAACATGCGCCGCCGTTTACGAGCATACGTTTCGCTACACTGTCAAGAATTAGAACAAGGATGGGAATGTTACCTGTTCGAACACGAGGTCGGCAAAACAAGCCCATGGATGTTCCATGGACATGCCATGAACTTCCGTATCGATCGCGTTGACATTCTACGCAACAGCGAAGGCAATGTCATCGAAGCGCGCGTTGTGGATTACAAAACAGGAAACCCAATCAATCCAGAGAAAAAATGTCTGGCAAGCGTAAACAGCAAAGCATATACAGATAACTCATTATTCTCAACAATATTCCCAGAGCTGGAATATATAAAACCCGAGAAAAAACGGTGGACGGATCTTCAAATGCCGATCTACACCGCATGGGCAATCCAGTGGGCAAAAAGCGAACTTTCCTCTGCGGCAGGCGGCAATATCCCCGTATACCCTTGGTACTGCTTCCTGCCTTCCGATACGGAACAATCTTGCATGGTCAAATGGAATGATTTTTACATGACCTCCAAAGGGGTCAATTACTTTTCAACAGGGGTACTTTGGGCAAACGTTGCCATGCAACATATCGAACAGGGGACTGCGCTGATCTCAGCAGAACAACTCAACTGGAAGGCCCCTACCTTCGATAAGTTGAAAAACATCTACGGCGATGCTCTGGACTGGGTCATCACCTCAAATCTTAGGAAAGGAGACGCTCATCATGCCTGAAATTCAAAGCATACTCATCAGTGCATCTGCGGGATCGGGCAAAACCTATCAGCTCTCCACGCGTTATCTCTCTCTGTTAGCTCTCAACGGCGCAGATCCCTCACTGGGGGCTTCACCCGAACACCTCATCGCGCTCACATTCACCCGAAAGGCAGCAGCCGAATTCCGCAACCGCATCCTCAGCGATTTGGCCCGGGGCGCAACAAGCGAAATCGGCGCAAACAAACTTCGCCGGCGTATTCTCGATGCGCTGGAAGACACCACAGACCGCCCGGGCATTGCTCCCGGCTCTGCCGCCGTGATGGCACCCTTGCTCACACGCGAATTTTTCCTTCAGCGGTTACGGGAAGTCATGGACAATTACTCTCGTCTGGCATTGGGAACCATAGACGGGCTTTTTTCCCGTTTGGCAATGAGTGCCGCACTCGACCTCGGATACAGCGGGATGAGCATCATCGATCAAACCGAAGAAGAAACCGAAAAACGACGCGCCCTTCTGAAAGTCTACCAAGAATGGACGAAAGCCCCCGCCGTGATGAAACGCATGGAAGGCGTTTTCTCCGAAAGTCTTCGCGAGGGGAAAGGCGATGCCCGCGCCGAAGAAGTCATGTTCGAGCTCGTCAAAAATTTTCATGAGCTTTACCTAGACTGTCCCAACAAAGATTGCTGGGGCGTTCCCCAATCGCTGAGGTTGACGGAAAGCGAGATCAACCCTACAGCACATCTTGACGAAATCGCCGAAACGGCTCGGGCTTTTCTTGAAGACTTGCCCGATAAAATCATACTCAGGTCACAAAAGGCAACGCGTTCTTCCAATAAAAGAAATGCCTACAAGGAATTCTTGGAAGGCATCGTCAATTTCCCCAAAAAGCGTTATTTCGCTTGCCAGACGGATACCCTCGATTATATTTTCAGCGAACTGAACCCTGACAGCCCATTCGCCGAAACACACTTCGAAATTCAAAAATTGGGGCGTATGCTCATTCCATACGAATTGGAAATCACCTGCAAGCGCACACAAGCCGCATTTGAACTCATCCAAGAATTCGACAGGAGATATTTCGAACATGTGCGTTCGCGCGGGCGTTTCTGTTTTCACGACATAACGCGTTTACTCGGGAAAATCGGGGCAGAACAGCTGTTTTCCCTCATGAGCGAACGTATCGATGTGCGCTATAATCACTGGCTTCTCGATGAATTCCAAGACACCTCGCGCAGTCAATGGAAAGTGCTTGAACCCTTTCTCCGCGAAATCGTACAGGACGAATCGGGGAAACGCAGTCTCTTCGTGGTGGGAGACGAAAAGCAAAGCATCTACCAATGGCGCGGCGGCGATGTCACCCTCTTCCGTTCATTGAGCGATGAGACGCCTTGGAAAGAGAAGCTCAAAAAAATGCAACTCTCTCAATCCTTCCGTTCCGCGCCGCCCGTCCTTGATCTTGTCAACAACCTTTGCGATTTTTCAAAAACCGCGCCCGTGGCGGCTCCTTCCGCACTGGAAGAATGGCAATTCCCCAAACACATCTCTGCCAACACAGACCTTTCCGGTTGCGCACAAGTTTTGGTAGCAAATGAAACCGGTGAAGGCAAAGATGCCTCCATGTTGCAGGTTCTTAGCAATCTTCTCCTCGAAATCAAACCGTGGATGAGACAGGAAAACGGACATCCCCTCACATGCGCCATTCTTGTCCCGACAAAAAAATCAGCAGTTACCGCAAAGAACTTTATCCTCGATGCCGGGCGCAGAGCCAACATGGAAATACCGATTCAAATTTGCGATGACATAGCCATCGGCATCGACTCACCGATAGGGCAAGGATTGTTGCATTTCTTCCGTTATCTGCAAATGCCCGGGAACGAAGCCGCACGCAATAGTTTGGCAGCTCTCCCGCTTGCTCCCTTGCTCGACACACCATGGGAACGCTGGAGAAAAATTTTCGATACGGGTGGCTACACCTGCATCATCAATACCATTGAAACAGCCATGGCGCAAACTCCCGAATGGAAAAACATGTCGCCATTCCTTCGTGAACGCCTGAACATCTGGCGCGAAGAAGCCGCAAAGCAAGATTCTGTCGGCACTCCCCTGCATCGTTGGATCAGCCACATGGAAAAGCTGACACGCCGCGAAGAACCTTCTTCCGCATCAGTTCAAATCATGACCGTTCACAAAGCGAAAGGGCTAGGCTTCGACATTGTTTTTCTGCCGGTTTTCTCCTCAATGAAAGCTTTTGGCAATCTTCAACACCTCCAAATCCGCAGAACGGAAAACGGTAAAGTCAAAGGCTTGCTGAACGGTGTCTCTTCTCTGCTGTACAAGCACATGCCCGGTCTCAAAAAATTGACAGACGCATGGATCGCTCGACAAGAAGCGGAGGGATTTTGCAAAACATATGTTGCCGTCACACGTTCCGTAAGGGCTACTTACATTCTGTTGCCCCCCCCGCCGAAAAAGAGTCCGAAAGAGACCACATCGATGAATAGCATCTTCTCCAAGGTCCTTTCACCTCAAGCAGGTACGGTTCATAACGCTTCCGTCAATTATTCGCGCGGAAACCCCGAATGGTACCAAAGCATCCCGGTGTCAGAAAGCTCAACCCCTGCGCCAACGAAAACAGTGCGCCCGCATTTCAACGTACCGATGCGCCCGACACGTCACCAACCGTCAGAAAGCAAAGACGCACAGTCTCTCACAGCAGAATTCTCGACACAAATCCAAGAGGCGGCAAAACTTGGCACTGCCGTACATGCCGTCCTCTCCTCATGGGAAACATTGCCTCCTACCCTTCCCGCCGATCTCGATCCGAACGTGGCAAAAGCCTTGCGTTCCGTATGGGAAAATTCGGAGGCGGTTACCTTGTTCACGCCCCAAAAGGGAGACCGCATCTATCGAGAACAGAGTCTCGAAGCTCTCAACCCTGAAAACGGAGAATGGACATCTGCCGTCATCGACCGTCTTATTCTCCATGCTGACGGCTCGGCAACCATTGTCGATTACAAAACCTCTCACTCCGCTTCTGCCGATGCGCTTCGAGCTCACTACGCACCTCAATTGAACGCCTACGCACGCCTCGTTTCCCAAGCATGCAACATCCCGCTCAAGCGCATCCGATGCGTCATTCTCGCCACGGCAAGCGGAAAAGTCATCGAATTGCAAAATCAGGCATAATCCGCCACATGCCCGGGCAAACTCACAAAAAATCTGTACGTTAGCACTAACTTCTTTTCTTTTTGCGTGTTAGGATGCAATTTAATATCGCTCCGCCCACCAAGGGGGTGCGCGGAGCATCCATACACCAAACAACAAACAGATGAAAACAACCGCTATCCTCGTTGCGGCGAGCATCGCGCTCGCTCTCGCTTCTTGTTGCCAACAACAGCAACAGCCTACAGAAACTACCGTTCCTCCCGTGTTGCCCGCGAAAAAATAACGAGCCGAACACACAAAAACACACATGCGCCCTTGTTTTTAAGCAATGGGCGCATTTTTTCGCGTCAAATGGTGAATTTTGTCTTGATTTATCTGTTTTGAAGTTCTATCTTGAGTGCGCACGCCTGTGAGCTAATTATGGGAGTGTAAACAATCAATAGAAATATCAATTATTATGAAAAAAATCGCTATTCTCGCTCTTGCCGGTATCGCTTCTATCGTTGCTTCCTGCCAACAGCAGCAAGTAACTCCTCCGGCTCAGGTCAACGACACTCCCGTTGTGACCCCCGCCAAGAAGTAATTTGATTCTTGAACCGGCAAAGCCGGTTTTCAGGACGCATCCTGTACCTAAAAGTGTGCGGGATGCGTTTTTGTTTTTGGGTACAACAAGAGCAAAGATTGACTTTCCTCTGCCGATTTGGCATGATTCGGGGCGTCTCGCCTTGCAAGGAAAGGGAAACCTCATTCGTTGACATGAAAATATATCGAGAAACAGACGTTCACTATGATGACATCTTGGCGCAGATGAATCGCCACGCAATCCCCACCGACGGGATCAAAGAAACTGTGACGGGAATCATCAGCGAGGTGGCGCGACACGGTGATGCAGCTTTGGTTGAATACGCACGCCGCTTTGATCAGGCAGAGCTGACCCCCGCCATGTTACGCGTCACCCCGGAAGAAATACAGGAAGCCCGCGCCTCAATTTCCGATGATGTCAAAGAAGCCATTGAGGCGAGTTTGCACAACATCCACTACTTTGCGCAAAACAGCATGCGCAACGATTGGGACGGCGTCAACGCTCAAGGCTGTGTTGTCGGCGAACGTTTTGTCCCCTATGACCGCATCGGGATCTACGTCCCGGGTGGCAAAGCTCCGCTGGTTTCAACGGCTCTCATGACAGGCGGGTTTGCCCAAGCTGTCGGCGTTCCTGAAATCGTTGCCATGACACCCTGCGGGGCAGACGGAAAAGTCAATGCAGCTGTCCTGTACGCCCTGCAAGAAGCAGGTGCGACGGAAATTTACCGCATTGGCGGTGCTCAAGCCATCGCGGCTCTTGCGTTGGGAACGGAAAGCATCGCGCCCGTTCGCAAGATTTTCGGACCGGGAAACCGCTTTGTCGTTGAAGCGAAAAGACAGCTTGTGGGTGCCGTTGCCATCGATCTTTTGCCGGGTCCGAGCGAAGTCATGGTACTGGCTGACGCCAGTGCCAACCCCGTTTTCATCGCGGCAGATCTTTTGGCACAGGCAGAACACGGACCGGACAGCGTCATTGCCTTTGTGACAACGTCGGAAAGCTTGGCAGAAGCCGTGCAGACTGAAATTGAACGGCAAGCCGCCACGCTGAGTCGAGGAGAAATCATCAAAACAGTACTCGACGAACACGCTGTAGGCATCCTTGTTCCCGACTTAGAAACGGGGGCAAAACTCGTCAACAATTTTGCCCCAGAACACCTCGTTCTTGTCACGGAAGAATCGCTCGAAGAAGAAATTCTGGCATCGATCACCACAGCCGGCGCAATCTATGTGGGCAATTATTCCACCGTTGCCTGCGGCGATTTCTTGGCGGGGCCCAGCCACACGCTACCCACCGGCGGATCGGGAAAATCGTTCTCAGGCATTCGCGCAGACCAATTCCAACGCCGCACAAGTATCGTGCGAATGGATCGTGCCGCCGCAGAGCGCAGTTTACCCTACGTCTCCGTGTTCGCTCGTATCGAAGGTCTTGATGCCCACGGGCGTTCACTCGCCGTGCGTACAGAATACGAAGCGTAATGACACAACAAACTACCGATTTTACACGCGAAAAGGAGGCCGAAACAGCCTCCTTTTTCGGTATCAATGCTCTGAAAAAACATCAAAGAGAGCTAATCACGCTCGCCTGCGCGGGACAATCCTGCTTGGGTGTCCTGCCAACGGGATTCGGGAAAAGCCTCTGTTACCAAGGGGCAGCGCACGTCCTGTCTGGCATCACCGTTGTCGTTTCGCCGTTGCTGGCATTAATGAAAGAGCAAACCGAACGTTTGCAAAAGCTTGGTCTGGCGGCACAGCGTTTCGATTCGACCCTGACCGACGAAGAAAAGCGCGAGCTACTTGAAGACGTGGCAAACGAACGCATCAAATTACTATTCGCCGCGCCAGAATCATTGCTCCGTCCGGAATTGAGCACGGCTCTAGCCCGAGTATCGAAATCTCTCCTTGCTATCGATGAAGCCCATTGCATTTCCGCATGGGGACACAGCTTTCGTCCGGATTACTTAAAACTGCCCGCATGGGCAAAAGCAAACCGTTTCGATACCGTCATGGCTCTCACCGCCACCGCTCCACCCGCCGTAATTGATGATCTGTGCCTTCTTTTTGGCATATCACCCAATGCAACGGTGATATGCTCTCCGCGCCGCCCCAACATTGAAAGAAGCATCCTCGCCGTATCCCCGAATGAAAAAGCCGGGATCTTGCATTCCTTTTTGAACGATTCGCACCATCGCCCCGCCATTGTCTATTGCCGCACGCGCCAAGGAACAGAAGAAACGGCAGATTTCCTTCAACGGCATGGTATTCCCGCCCGCGCCTACCACGCAGGACAACCCGCTGACGTGCGCTGTCGCATCCAAGCGGACTTCCTCGCGGGGGATACCGATGTCATGGTTGCCACAATCGCTTTCGGCATGGGCGTTGACAAGCCCGACGTCCGAAGCGTGGTGCATTACGATTTGCCGGACTCTCCCGAAGCCTACGTACAAGAATCGGGGAGAGCGGGGCGAGACGGTCTCGCAGCGCACAGCCTTGTTTTGTACCATCCGACCGATGCGGTACGTCTGCATAATTACATTGCCGCAGAAGAACCGTCAGAATCGGCATTGCTTCGCTGTCTTCGTCTTCTGACCCCGCAAACAAGGCGCATCGTCTCCCATTGGGAAACGAGTATCGAATGCGATTTACCAAGCGATGTCATTGAACGATGTCTCACCTCGCTGACGGAACAGGGCATCATCGAAATCATCGGCGAAGGGTATAAATACTATAAAGCCAAACCTCTCTTCCCTCTGGAAACCATTTGTGCCGGACGCAACGAAGACGAACGCAAACTTTTTTCTCATCTGGTGGCAAACCCCAACGCAGAAACGGAAGATTTAACCTTCGTCTCATCGTTGAATTGGACGGAAGCCTGTGACTTCCTGCGCGAAGCAGAGCTTTCGGGCGAATGGAAAATAGAACTGCGCCAAGCCGCCATCCACCTGCGCACCTTGCGTCCCAATGCGGATATGCGCCGAGAAGCGGAAAATCAATCGGCGTACTATGCCGAACGCAAAAAATTGGCAGAAAAACGATTACATGCTTGGCTCGACCTTTTGCACAGCAAAGAGTGCCTCAACGTTGGGCTAGATGCTTATTTCGGCTTCGCAATGGAACAACCATGCACCTGTTGCAACATGTGCCGCAAAAACTTCGTGGTGGCACATCCGAACAGAGCGGACACTCTCCCACCCGACGGCGAGGAACTGTCTACTTTGTTCGCACAAAAACCTCTTGCCTTGGCAAGACCCGATCAACGGGCGCGTTTTCTTTTGGGGATCAGCAGCCCGGCATCACGTTACGCGCGTCTGTGGGCACACCCCGCCTATGCCTCTTGCGAAGGCATGGCGTGGGATGACGTCCTGAGAATTGTGCAGAGATAACCCCCGCGAAACAATACCGTCTCAAGCCATGCGACGGTGCGCATCGGCTTCCAGATCGCACCACATGGCATCCAGCGATGCGCAGACTTGCTCCTTCGAAGAGGTCAGATCCGCCCCGGGCATTCCGTGCGCAAAGAGGTAATATTTGATCTTTGGTTCTGTTCCCGAAGGGCGCACGGCAAATGCACGACCGTCTTCCAAATCAACAAAGATCATCTTTTCGGTCGGGATGGGATCTCCTTCTGCATCCGTAAGATTACCTTTGGAATAATCGCGCACGGCAGTCACGCGAGAACCGTTCACTTCGGCAGGCGGGTTTTCTGAGTAGGACTGCGCCAATGCAGCAATCTTTGCCGCCCCGTCCGCACCTTCCATGACAATGGATTTGCCCGCTTCGCGGTAAACGCCGAATTGTTCGTAAATCTTTTCGAGCAGTTGCAAAATGCCCGTGCCGCGATTGGCGGCATAGGCAGCCAATTCTGCGATGAGAAGAGCAGCGGCATTGGCATCTTTGTCTCGCACAAAGTCCTGTGCCAGATAGCCATAGCTTTCTTCCCCGCCGAAAACGAAGAACTTACTGTATTTCAAACGCAATGCCCGCGTTTGTTCTTCGCTCATCTCCCGATACCCGCCACGCAGGTCAGCAGGAATGGCTGCTTCGTATTTACCAAGCTTGGCAGCAATATATTTAAACCCGGTCAGCACATTCACAACGGGAACTCCGAACGATGCGGCAATGGCATCTTGAAGTGGCGTCGTCACAAATGTTTTGATAACAATGGTATGATCCAAATTCCTCTCGGAAATCATCCCCAATTCCAACATCGTCATGCATCGATACCACAGCAAAAGAGAACCAATTTGGTTGCCCGTCAGCAATTCCATTTTTCCGTCCGCGTTGCGAACGGCAATCCCCATGCGATCCGCATCGGGGTCTGTTGCAATGACAATATCCGCGCCTGTTGCATCGGCTTGTTCGATAGCCATTGCCAGCGCGGGTGCATTTTCCGGATTGGGCGATGCCACCGTGGGGAAGCGACCGTCCAAAACATCCTGCGCTTCCACCGTCTTGACCTTACAACCCAATTCCTGCAACAATGGCACAATGCAACGACCTCCCGTCCCGTGCAGGCGGGTGTACACCACACCGCAACCGCCCTTCTCGAATTCTTCCGGACGAAGAATAATCGTTTTGAGGCGATCCATGAAAATGCGGTCAAACTCCGGTCCGAGAATGCGCACCGTGCCGCGCTCGGCTTCGGGCAAAGCTTCGTATGCATCGCTTTCAAGGCGATTCACTTCGGCAATAACCCCCTTGTCGTGCGGGGCAATCAATTGCGCACCATCGGCAAAGTAGGCTTTGAATCCGTTGTCGTGCGCGGGATTGTGGCTGGCGGTCAGCACCACGCCCGAATCGGCATTCAGCTCGCGAATGGCAAAAGAGACTTCCGGGGTGGAACACGGTCCGTCAAACAACGCCACATCGCAACCGAGATCAGATGCAATCCTCGCACAAAACTCCGCAAAATCACGTGAAAAGTGACGCGTATCATGCCCTATTACAATCAACGGCTTGCGATCTCCCACAAATCGACGCATGTAAATAATCAAGCCCCGCATCGCGCGTCCCACATTAAAATAATTCATGCACGCCGTCCCCACGGCGGGATATTCGGGACGTTCGTTGGGGCCGCCTTTGCCCAGCTCGGCATCCGTCACAACAGAACCGATCGTGCGCCCGCGTAAACCGCCCGTTCCAAAACTGAGTGTCTTGTAAAAACGGTCGTTCAATTCCTGCCACGCACCACGATTCACCAACTCCTCAATAGCTTTAGGAGCAACGGCATCCCGAGAACCTGAAAGTAAAAGACGAATATTGTCAAGAGAAGAGGGAAGGAGCAATCCGTCACGGACTGCCTGTTCAAGCAACGGAAAAAACGTACTTTCCATGCCTTTTTATTTAATCCGAAGACAACCGTAAAGCAAGCCCATATCCCGACTTCAGCCAAAAAGGTACTTCAAACGACACATCCATCTGCAATTTTGACTTGTCAAAGAGGATAAAGGCGGGTACTCTGAACGTGCACGGGGAAATTACTGTCCCCTTTGAACACCATGGAGACCGAAGAAGTTCAGGAAACATCTTTTTTTGACCCGAATGCCGAAGGCGGTTATGTGTATACGACTGTGACGGCGGCACTCAACTGGATTCGCAAGAATTCTCTCTGGCCGATGCCGATGGGTCTTTCGTGTTGCGCTATTGAGTTTATGGCCGTCTGCTGTTCCCGTTACGACCTTTCCCGCTTCGGATCGGAGGTGACGCGTTTTTCCCCCCGCCAAGCCGACGTGATGATTGTCTCCGGCACAGTCACCTACAAGATGGCACTCAAGATTCGCCGCATCTGGGATCAAATGCCCGAACCGAAATGGTGCATCGCCATGGGCGCATGCGCTTCATCCGGCGGCATGTTCCGCAGCTATTCCGTGTTGCAGGGTGTTGACAAAATTATCCCTGTAGACGTCTATGTTTCCGGTTGTCCGCCCCGTCCCGAAGCGTTGATGGCGGCATTGATGAAACTGCAAGATAAAATCCAGAAAGAAGAACAACCTCTCAAGGGATTCTTCAAGAAGGCAGAGCCGCGTCCCGCCAACAGCCCGTGGCCGGTCAACACAAACATGCCGATTGAATAACATCTTTATCATTTTTCCCTGATATGAGCACCTTGACAGAACTTCAAACCCAAGCGGCAGACAAAATCTGCGCCCGTTACGACGATGCCATCATCGGTCGCAACGAATTTCGCGGTGACATTACGCTGACGGTTAAGCGCGAAAGCATCATTGACGTCTTGCGCTATGCCCGCGATGCCGCCGGTTTTGACATGCTCAACAACCTGTGTTCCACCGATCACTTCGGGGAAGAACCCCGTTTTGAGGTAAACTATGTGCTGGTACAAGCGGAAACGGGCGTCAACCTCTCATTCCGCGTACCGCTCAACGAAGGCGAAGACATCCCCTCTTGCGTACCGATCTACCGTGGCGCAAACTGGCAGGAACGTGAAGTCTACGACCTGATGGGCATTCAATTTGTCGGGCATCCCGATCTGCGCCGCATCATGATGTGGGACGGTTATCCTTATCATCCGCTGCGCAAAGATTTTCCCGTGCAGGGTCTTCCCACCGAATTGCCGGGCGTTGCCTTTACGGAAACGGCTCCATCTGCCGGTGCACCCTTCGTCACGAAACCTTGCAGCGGTCCCAGCGCAGAGAGAGAACCCCGCGAACACGGTTGCTAAACCGTGTCATCGTTTACCCTCAACATCTCTATGTCTGTCAAACGTTTCTTTCATATTGGCATCCATGCCGGTTTCCTGTCGGCATGGATGTTTTTTATCTTCGCGGGGGGGGGGTGTACATCAATCCCCGAAGGAGAAACGGATTCTCAGGTGTATGACGAAATTGCCCGTCGCATCGCCCCGCTCGGTTCACGCAACTGGATTGTCATTGCCGAGGCCTCCTTCCCCGTCTATGTGGGCGCAGGGGTAGAAACCATCAGCGTCAACGCCTCTTCCGAAGAAGTCTTTCGGAACGTGCTTGATATTCTGGAAACGGAAGGTCGCTTGCAGCCGCGTATCTGGGTATGCAGTGAGCTGGACAACGTCGCGGAAGATTATGCACCCGGCATCTCCAAATACCGCCGTGCGCTAGGCAAATTGTTACCGGGGAGATTCCACTACCGCCTTTCCAACTATATCATCAACCGCCAAGTGGAAACGGCAATCAATACCTACCGCGTCCTCGTAATCAAAACAAGCACAGCACTACCTTATTCCAACGTATGCATCGAGCTTGATTCCGGCTACTGGAACTCAGATTCGGAAGCAGAGTTGCGCCACCGCATCGAACAAATGCGACAAGAAGACGCCCGAAGCAACGGCATCCCTACCCTTCCCGTCCCTGCACCCACACAAACACCGTCGCAAAACGCCACCACGCCCGTTGGGATACCACAACAGATGCCTCAAGCAACTCTCCCCTCACCATCATCCGATCCTCGGTAAAACATGCATAAAACATCTCCCGATCACGATCCGCGCACACGCGCCGAAGCCTGGGTAGGCGATGCCATTTTGGCACTCTACGTCCGCGAATGGATTCTTGAGCTTCGCGGCGAAATAGACGGAAAACTGTTTATCGAATTCACATCCAACGATTTTCTGCGTCTAACAGGCAACGCCACAGGCGTAGAAGCCCAAATCGGGCGCATTTACAAGAGCGAAGGCATGGAAGCCGCTTTTGCATGGATAGAACATACCCTGCGTCCCAAAATGGAAACACGTCTGCACGTCATGCGGCGCAAAGGAGAAACAATCTGACGCACGGGCATTTCATGGCTCATTTCAACCTCAACGCCCCGCCTCATCTTTCAAGTTGGAAGGATGAGACAGCTCGCCTTTTGCACACGTTGCGGGGACTGCCCGACCTGATCGGCTTTTCAAGCTCGGGGTCATCGGGACGCCCACCCAAAATGATTTTGTTCCGTCGCGAAGCCTTGGAATATTCGGCGCGTTCCGCCGTGGAACATCTGGGCGCATGGGAGGGAGACTGGTGTTGCCCGTTGCCTGTTTACCATGTAGGCGGTGCCATGATATTTTATCGAGCGCAAATCACAGGAGTGCGCGTCCACGTCCTCAACGGGAAATGGGATCCCGCCCAATACGCCCGACTGACGGAAGAAAGCGGCAGCGCATGGTCATCCCTCGTCCCGACGCAAGTAGTGGATCTGGTGCGCGCGGGGATTCCCGCACCCGCCCGGTTGCGCGGAATCGTCGTGGGGGGAGGGCGTCTGGAACGCGAAATCGGCGAACGGGCGCGACATTTGGGCTGGCCCGTTGTTCAAAGTTACGGCATGACGGAAGCCGCCTCACAGGTCGCCACTGCCCTGCCGACAGAACCGTTTGAAAACGATTGGTTGCCTATTTTGCCGCACCGCAAAGTCACAACAGACGAACACGGGTTATTATCCTTGGACGATACCGCCCTTTTCTGTGGCATCGTCACCGCCAACGGCAATGGGAAGCTCACCTACACGGAACGCGATATTTCCATCCCGTGGAAAAGCCGCGATGTGGCAGAATTGCGCGGCAACCGGTTACACTTCCTCCGCCGAAGCGATCGCCTTGTCAAAATCATGGGAGAGCTGGTCGATTTGGACGGCATTGAATCTGCCCTTTCTGCACTTGCACCCGGATGCGCCCTCGTCACCGTGCCGCACCCGCGTCGAGGTGTCGAAATCATCGCCTGCGGCGATGACGATGTTGCCCTGCGCCATGCACTCAACCGTTGGAATGCGGACGCACCCGGCTTTCAACGAATCGAGCGAAGCGTCTGCCTGAGAATCCCTCGCAACAACATGGGCAAAACGGATCGGTCGCAGTTGCTTGCCTTGACACGCGATTTGTTGCTTCGCTGACATTTTTTGCTTGCGTTGCTATTTCCTGTCGGCTAATCTCCAAACGAAGAATTCGCCGGTTCAAAAGTCAGCTTGATTCTTTCTCGGAACAACCCTCTTGCGTTTGATGAAACACGTCTCAAATTCCCGCACAAAACGTTTTCTGCAATCCGTTTTCGGCACAGTTACCTACGAAGCCCCGCCTTGGATGCATCCCTTGGGAGGACGATTCGGCGCAATTTTTCTTTTCTGCATCTTGCTTGCGGCGGGCATCATCGAGTTGCGCAGTTATCTGCAATGGAGCGATGCCCGACAAACAATCTTCGACGGCACACCGACAACCGCCAACGTGCACGCCGAAACGAATGCTCCCAATGCACCGTCTTGGGACAAAACAAAAAAGGAAGTCGTTTACGCACCGCTCATCGTTCGCTTTTCCAAAAATGCCGCCCCGTCACACATCGTCGGGCAAAACATCGGCATGAACGTCTCCCTCAGCCCGTCTGTTCCCGGTTCATGGAAGTGGACTGACACAGAGACGCTGGTCTTCACCCCCTCGCAAGATTGGTTGCCGGATACCGAATACCGCTTGCATCTCGGCAAACTGCCCCTCCCTAAGACAAAATTGCTCACACCCGATCTCAAATGGAAAACGCCTCCGTTTAAAGTCCTCAAAGAATCCATGGAATTGATTTCCGATCCCTCGGGCAATTCCTCTCCGTGCCTTTCGGGTAATGTTGTTTTCTCTCATCCGGTTTCTTTGAAGGAATTGAAAGAAAAATCCGCAATTGCTTGGGCGGGCAACGTCAAAAATGCCGGCGCGAAAAGCGCACTTCCTTTGTCTGTCGAATGGAAAGAGGGGGACTCTCCCATGGAGTTCTTTTTCCGCTCGGCACCCTTCCGCATCGGTGAACAATCAAACTATGCCACACTGTTTTTGCGGAAAGGCTTTTCCACGCTTTCGGGAAAAATCTTGCGCGAAAAAATGGATCTCGCCCTTTGCTCTGTACCGAACAAATACGATCTGTTGCGGGTCAAAGGAGTATACACAGACATTGTCAAAAAGCCAAAAAGCGGAGACAATCAAAAAATTCTTATTCTCGAACTCACCCATCCCATCATCCCTGCCGATATTGCGGGACACATTGAAGCGCGGGAAATTCCTTCCTCTCTCTTCAACCGCCCGCGCGATCAATGGTGGAATTGTGCCACGCCGCTGAAACTTGTTCCCGCATGGGATGACGAAGCGAACAAGCGTCCGACAAAAACACTGATTTTCAACTACGAAAACATTTCGAACGAAAAAAGCCGAATCCTCGGCAAAGTCTTAAAAGGTCTTCCCGGTTGCGATGGCGTTGCCTTAAATGAAACTGCCGATTTTCAAACATCTCAAAAAGAATACCCAACTACCGTCACCGTAGCGGGGAAAGGGTCTCTCTTGCAACTGAGCGGAGAGCGCAAACTGCGCGTCACCACTCGCGGCGTCAACAAACTTTTCGTCACCGTGGGGCGCATCCCGCAAGACAAACTTCCATGGCTCATCTCCAAAAATTGGCAAAGCTTCACCGCCCCGACCACGCCTCACAACGCATCGGCAGACTATCGTCCGTTCAGCGATCTCACCCACTCCGTGCGACGCGTCATCTCCTTGCCGCCCACCCATCCCGGCGTAGCCGCCGAAACAATCATCGACTTGAACGACTTTCTGAAAGACATGGACGGCGATGAAAACGACCGCGGAATCTTCCTGTTGCATATTGATTCCGCAAAGACACAATCGCCCGGCGATGATGTTCGCGACCGATTGGCTAAAATCACGCCCATCCATGAAGGCGAAGTGATCGATTTATCCCAAACGGGAAACGGAAACGAAAATAACCGTTACGCCTATTCCAACGATCACCTTTACACCTACATAGACCAATCATGGCAGGCCATCTCTCTTTCCCGAAATCCGGATTCCCGTCTGCTGATGCTGACGGACATTGGGATGATCGTCAAAAAAAGCACCGAGGGCGGCATTGACGCATGGGGGCTTTCGCTGAAAGACGGCACACCCGTTTCCGAAGCCGTCTATACGCTAATCGCCCGAAACGGCTCTACTTTGGCAACGGCACACGCCGATGCACAGGGACATATCCGCTTCGCTCCCGATCCGAAAGCGGGCGGCGAACGAGAACCTTTCTGCATCGTGGCAAGAAACAAAACAGATTTTGCCTTCCTCCCCCTCGTCTACATCAATGGACTGCGCTACGATACGAATGTGTGGGGAATTCCCTCTCAGGAATACTGCAACATCGCCGCATTTCTTTTCAGCGATCGCGGCATTTACCGCGCCGGGGAAACCGTCTGCGGCGGGGCATTGCTCAAACAAAACGATTGGGCGCAAAACCTTGATGGTACTCCGATCAAGGTCACCTTGCGAAATCCGCGCTATCTGGACATCGCCTCACACGATCTTCGCACGGGAAAAAACGGGCTGACAGAGTTTCGGTTTACCCTACCCGAAAATGCCGTCCCCGGCAGATACAGCATCCAACTCACACGCGGCGATGAGCGCGGAACCATCCTGAAAACGCATTCTTTTATCGTGCGCGATTTTGAGCCGGATCGCATCAAAGCCACCGCCTCGTTCCACAACGGTGGCAAAGGTTGGATCTCTCCGAAAGACGCATCCTGCAATGTCAGCGTTCAAAACCTCTACGGAGCTCCTTCCCGCCGTTCACTCGTCAAAATGCAATGGCAGATGAATACCCTCCCCATCTCCTTTACGGATTGGCAAGGCTGGAGCTTCCCGACTGCTTTTGATGAAAGCGAAGAACATACCGCCCGCAACATTTCCGTCAACGGCGGCGAACTTTTTACCGATGACGCAGGGCGCGTTTCCTTCAACCTTCCCTCCGACAAACACAATCTCGCAACTTATTCGCTCAAAGCAGAAGCCGAAGCCTTCGAAGAAGGAAACGGACGTTCCGTCTTCACAAACGCCTCGTGCATCGTTTCGCCCCATCCGTGGCTTCTCGGCATCAAAACAGACGGGAACACATCTTGGATTCCGCGCAATGCCCGATTTGAAGTGCAATGGGTGGCGATCAATCCGGAGCTGAAACCGATCGCCGTTGACGGGCTCACTTTCGAGCAAGAGCAATGCAAAGAACGCGTGATCCTTTCGCGCAATCGATGGGGAAATTTCGAATACGAAACCTCCAAACGTTGGGAAAAATGCTTTGAAACTCCCCGTCCGCTGGCATTGAAGGCAAAAGCCACGCCATTCGTTTTACCGAGCGATTGCGTTGGCGATTTTCGCATCACCGTCCGCGATGCACAAGGGCAAATCAGAGGACGAATTCACTACACCGTGACGGGCGAAGGCGGCGACCCTGCCGCAATGGAACAAGACAGCAAAATCAAACTGAGCGTCCCGAAACGAATTTACCAACCGGGCGAAACCGTCGAATTGGCACTCAGCGCACCCTTCGCCGGGAGCGGCATTGCCACGCTGGAACGAGAAAAAGTGTGGGCATCGCTTCCTTTCAAAACGGAAACACCGCAAAGCACAGTCAAACTGCGCATCCCCGATAATGCGGAAGGCACCTTATACGCCACGGTGTGCTACCTGCGTTCCCCCGATTCTTCGGACGTGTTTCGCAATCCCTTCGCTGGGGAAACAGTCGCCATCGAAGTTCGCAAGCCCGAACGTGCCAACACTGTCACGGTTTCTGCTCCTCAAAAAGCAGAATCGGGCAGGGAGATGACCCTCACCTACAAAACCGAACAACCCTGCCGCATCATCATCTATGCGGCAGACGAGGGCATTTTGCAATATACGGGTTACAAACTGCCCGATCCGCACAAAGACCTCATGGCGACCCGCAAGCTAGAAACAAAAACCATACAGTGGCTTTCCCTGCTCTTGCCGGAATACCGTTCGTTGGTTCGCAATTCGTTCTTCGGCGGTGGCGATGAGGAGTTTGTAGCAAACAAAGAATCCGCAGCCGATATAACGGAAGCACCCGGATTCGGCGGGCTTTCCCGTACCAATCCTTTTGCCCGTCTTCATGAAAAATCCGTTGTGTTCTGGAGTGGCATCCTTAATGCAGATGAAACAGAACGCACCCTCTCGTGGACCTTACCCGATTACTTCTCGGGGACGTTGCGCATCATGGCAATTGCCGTCAATGACAATTCGCTGGGCAGATGCGAAACGAAAACCATCGCCCGAGCTCCCATCATCCTCACGCCCACCGTACCCGCCGTCCTCGCGCCGGGGGACGAAAGCCTCGTCAACCTCAACGTAACGCATCTGTTCGATTCGGACAAAACCGACACCATCGAAATCACGGCAGCTGCGTCCGATGCCGGGCTTTCGATCACACCTTCCCGCCAATCCGTCTCGCTGAAAAAAGGCGAAAATGCCAACCTGCAATGGAAACTTCGCGCCCCGCAAAAACCGGGCGCACATACCCTGACATTCACCGCACGGACGGGTAACCGTACCATCGTACGCAAAGCGACACTCAGCGTACGTCCCACATCTCCATACGAGACGCGCACCACAAGCGGGGTCATGCGTAAATCGGAAGAATACCTCACCGCCACGCGGAGCCTGTTTGAAGAAGGGCGCATCCGAAAGATCGATGTATCGGGATCACCCCTATCCTTGATGAACGGCATGGCCGCTTACATGCGTCACTATCCGCACACCTGCACCGAACAGGTGATCGGGCAAGCCATTGTCGCCCGGGTAATGCAATCTCTTGCCCCGTCTGCGGAAAATCTCAGCCAAGCAAAAAAGGCATGCGAACACGCCGATGCCATACTCAAAGAACGCCAAGCGCACAACGGATTCTTCGGTCTTTGGAATGCGGAGGATACATCCGTTGAGCTGAGCCTTCACGCAGCACACTATTTATTGTTGCAACCCGACAGCCCCAATAACATTTGGATCATGCGTCTGAAGTACGCCTTGCGGCAATACGTACAGGATAACGCAACGAATCTTTCCGTCGCTCCGCAGGTTGCAGAAGCCATCTACCTTTTGACACAAGCGGGCAATTCGGAGATAGCTGCCCTCACCGCCCTGCGCGACCGCCTTGAACAAAACAAAGACAACACATGGAAGCAAAGCTCTGTCGGGCTTTTTATCGCCGCTTCCTACAAAACCATGAAAAAGGACGCGGAAGCGGACGCCCTTCTCCAAGAGTGTCTGAAAGCCCGCAGCAGCAATTCCATACCAAAGCGTATGCCTTTGCCCTTTGAAGGTGTCGCCGACACCGATGAATTGAAGCGCATGTACCTCATCTGCAAGCATTTCCAGAATGTGACAAGCCATTGGTCTTTTGACGACTTGGCTCCTGCCGTCAAGCCGTTGCAAGGCGATGCATTCAGCACATGGGACGCGGCATACATCGCCCTGTTCTTCAAGGCATATTCCGACACGTCATCGGGTGCTGTCACCTACACCGTCGAAGCGCGAGACGGCAAATCACTGACGCAACTGGGCAAAGCCCAAGGCAGGCTGTGCATCCCGCTTCCGGAATCGGCTTCACAGTTGAAAATCAACGTCATGAATGCCCCTTCCAAGCATCTGACATTCTTCCAATTGACCGAAGCGGGCTACGATACGCAACCAACGACAAAAGATCTGCGCAACGGCTTGGAAATCTCACGGGCATACCTTGATGAAAACGGCAAGCCTTTGACAAGCGTCCCCGTCGGCAAAGCATTCACCGTGCGTATCCGCGTCAGCAACCTCACGGGTGAAGCATTGGAAAACATCGCCGTTACGGATCTGTTGCCCGGCGCCTGCGAAACGGTTCAGCCCATGGCGAAACAGCCCGAAAACATCATTTTCACAGCTTCGAGCGAAGACCGCAACGTGTTTTACCTCAATTTATCGGAGAGCAAAATGCACGAGATCGTCTACAAAATCAAAGCGATCAGTCCCGGACGGTACACCGTCCCCTCCGTCATGGCAGAGCATATGTATAAACGGCATCTGAAGGGGGTCTCCTCCGGTTCTGTCCTCACGGTGGTCCCCTGACCATCCCACCCAACGCATGGAAAAGGAGCTTCCGGGGCATCGTGCCACCCGCCCACGCAAAGGGCGCAAGTTGCTCTTCGGGGCATGCGCTTGCGCCGTTCTTACAGTCGCGGCGGGCGCGGGGGCATGGCTTGCCCTGCCTCGTACAGAGCTGTACCCCCCCAACATTTCTTGGTCGCGCACCGTCCTCGATCGCCAAGGAGAAATGCTTGATGCAGAGACGGCAAAAGACGGGCAATACCGCTTGCAAACAAAACTTTCCGATATTTCCCGCGACATGAAAGAAGCTGCCATCGCCTACGAAGACAAGAGATTTTACAGCCATGGCGGAATTGATCTTGCCTCATTCGCCCGCGCCGCAGTCGGGTACCTGACGGGCAATCGCGCGGGCGGAGCATCTACGCTGACCATGCAAACGGCACGGCGGCGGTTTCATCTCGAAACGCGCTCTCCGCTCGGGAAAATCGAACAAATGATCCGCGCACTGCAACTGGAAAAATACTATTCAAAGGATGAAATATTGGAAGCGTGGTTCAATCTCGCCCCCTTCGGCGGGAATATCGAAGGAATCGAAGCAGCAGCCCGCTTTCGTTGCGGCAAAAACGCCTCTCGCCTCACGCGGGCAGAAGCTCTCCTGCTCGCTATTCAACCGCAGAGTCCCGAAACCCGTATCCCACACCGCATCCCCCCGCCCGACAGCCGAGAAAGCAAAGCCAAACGTCGTCTCTTCGAGCGGATGACCTCGCAGGGCAAGTGGCGCAATGACGGGCTTTTGCTCCGTTTCTCCCTTCCCCAAAAGCCCTTCATCCCACACCGCGCCCCGCATTTCTGCCGCCTCGCGCGCGCGGCGGCAAACGAAAATGTCATCCGCACCACCCTCGATGGTGTTCTGCAAAATCGGCTTGAAACTGCCTTGCGCAACCACAGCGAATTCAAGGGGGATTATTCCGTCCTTGTCGTCCATGCGCCTTCCCGCGAAGTGCGCGTATGGATCGGCTCTCCCGATTTCAGCAATGCGACGCGAGCGGGACAAGTGGACGGCAATCTTGCCCGCCGTTCGCCCGGATCGCTTCTCAAGCCTTTTCTTTATGCGTACGCGACGGATGCGGGCATGATCACCCCGGATTCGCTCGTGAGCGACGTCCCTGCAGTCTACAACGACTGGACGCCCGAAAACTACCGACGCCTGTTTCGCGGTCCCGTGCGGGCAAAAGACGCGCTGAAAAGCAGTCTCAACATGCCCGCCGTTGACCTATTGCAACGGCTCGGCATCAGGGTGCTGTACGACATGCTGGGAGACGCGGGCATTCCGTTGCGCCCAGCCGATGCCTACGGTCTCACACTCGCGCTGGGTTCTGCCGAAACAACGCCGCTCGAAATAGCAAAACTGTATGCCGCACTGGCAGATGACGGGCAACTGACCCCGCTTCGCATTTTGCAAAATGAGCCCCAAGAGGAGGGTTGCCCGCTCCGTCTCTCGCCGGAAGCTCGTTGGCTGGCTCTCGATATGCTTTACGACAGCCAACGCCGATGCTCGTTTAAAACAGGCACTTCGCAAAATTATCGGGATGCCTGGACAGCCGCCGTGCGCGGAGAATATGTGCTAATCATCCACACGGGAGACTTCAAAGGCGGCACGGAAGAACGCTACGTCGGCTCTGAGTCGGCTCTCCCCCTGCTCGATTTTTGCCTCTCCGTCCTCGATCTGCCCGAAAAGTCCGTTTTGCCCCCGCCAAACGTCCGCACGGTTGAGCTGTGCGCCCTCTCCGGATCATTGCCCAATCCCGATTGCCCACACCGCACATCGGGATATTACATTGCGGGCGTCTCCTCGCTCATCCCCTGCACCTTGCACCAAGCTCTCGAACCCGAATCGGACGAAGGGAAACCCACCTCCCGAAAAGTGCGCATCGTTTGGCCGGCAAAGCTTGCAGAACACTTCCGTCGCGCCGGCTTACCACCCCCGCAAGGAGATTCTCCGCCCGCCGCCATCGCGCAAAAACCGCACATCCTCTCCCCAATCGCAGGTCGCCGTTATATGACGACAGACAGTAACGGCATGCCGACCGCTCTATCGTTTCGGGCTGTCTCTGCCCGCGAATCTTCCACCCTCTTCTGGTTTATCGGCAATCGTTTCCTCGGCAAAACAAAGTCGGGTGAAACGCTTGATGCAACGGCAGAAGCGGGTGACTTCACCGTCACCGTCCTTGATGATGCAGGCGGCAGCGACTCCGTGCAAATCTCGGTTTCTTCTCCCTTTGAAAAGGAAACGAACCCGTAATCCCGCCACACTTGTTTCACCCTAACGGATACTCCCGGAGCAAAAAAAACTCTTGCGCCGAAAACGCAAGAGAAAAAAGGAACTACAGGATGGTGGGTAGGGAAGGATTCGAACCTTCGAAAGCAATGCTAACAGATTTACAGTCTGCCCCCTTTGACCGCTCGGGAACCTACCCATGTGCCCTAAGGCGTGAGGAGTTTAGCGAGAGAACGCGATTTTGGCAAGCAAAAAAACGCAATCAACGGTAAATTCCTCAGAAAATGTTCATTGTTTTTACGCACGGCGGCGTTTTACTTCCCTGATAACGGGAATCAAAAACAGGATGCCGCCCAAAACCAAGAATACGGAAAGGAACTGCCCGCGCGTGATCCCCCACGTCAGCGGGGCATCGGGTTCGCGAAAACATTCCGTAGAGATGCGTCCCAAGGCATACAGAAAACAAAACAGCGCACAGAAAAGCCCGTGCGGCGCACGGGGAAAGCGCATTCGCACCCACCACAGCACGGCAAAAAGCAACAGCCCCTCTGCCGCCGCTTCGAAGAGCTGTGAGGGGTAACGGGGGGAAAGATATTCACCCGCAATTCCTTTGATCGTTTCATCATCACGCATGCGCACGATCACCCATTGCAGTTTTTGGTGAAGAGATGCGCCGGGGATCTCGCCGCCCAGCGCATTCTGCACGCGCACTAACATCGGGAAGAGATTTTCGGCAGGAAAATTCGCCTCCAGCATCTCGGCGGGAAACTTCATCGCCACAGACGAATCGGGGGAAGCAACGCGCCCGTACAATTCTCCGTTAATAAAGTTGGCAAGGCGACCGAAAAAGATGCCGACCGGAGCGACAATGGCAACGCCGTCACTCAAAGAAAGGAAGCTCATGCGGTGTTTCCTCGCGTAAAAAAGCAAAAAGAGCAACACGCCGATAATGCCGCCGTGGCTCGCCATTCCCCCTTCCCAGACGCGGAAAACGGAGGTCCAGTCCGACAGAAAGAGGTCTATGCCCTCGCGGGGGATCTGATAAAAGACCATGTATCCCAGCCGCCCACCGATCAACACGCCGAAGATCGCCATCAGCGTGATGAAATCTGCCAATTTTTCCTGCGGAACAGGATACA
Organism: uncultured Akkermansia sp.; assembly: GCA_964418985.1. Classification (GTDB taxonomy): domain Bacteria; phylum Verrucomicrobiota; class Verrucomicrobiia; order Verrucomicrobiales; family Akkermansiaceae; genus Akkermansia. The sequence goes on from CAYQNL010000002.1 coordinate 46,275, forward strand.
TTTCTTTTTTGCTGAGAAATTTCAGCAAAAAATACGCAGCAATAAAGCCGCCGATGTACGCCAGCCCGTACCACCGCACGGCGAGCGTCTCGGTCAATTGAACCAAGACGGGATTCAAATCGTGAATATAAATATCTGTCATCTCTAGGATCGGTCAACTGTTCAATGCGCGATCCTGCGCATCGTAATCGGTCAGTGCCGCCACGGTGGCGGCGTCCAAACGGCGCACCATTTCCACAGCGAGGTTTTCCGCCGCCAATACATCGGCTTCATCGATGATGCCGTTGTGCGCATGAATATATCGGGAGGGTATACCCAACACCACGCAGGGAATCCCCTGTCCCAAAAGATGGATGCTCCCGGCATCGGTACCGCCGCTGCGACGAACAGTCAGTTGATACGGGATGCCGCATTCGCTCGCCGTATTGCATGCCAATTCGACCAGAGCGGGGTTCATGATCGCGGTAGGATCAAAGGCGCGAATTTGCACACCACCGCCCAAAACGCCCTGTTTGATGCCCGTCTGCGCCCCCGGGAAGTCATCTGCGGGGGGACCTTCCAGCACGATCACACAATCGGGAAGAGATGCAAGATCCAGCGTCTTGGCACCGCGCGTACCGACTTCTTCCTGCACGGTTCCCACTACGGAAAGGGCGCAGGACAACTCTTCCTGAGACAAACGGCGGGCGGCTTGCAGCATCGCGTAAAAACCTGCACGGTTGTCAAACGCCTTGCCCATCCAGCGATGCGGGTTTGTCATCCGTTGCGCCCGCACATCGGGCGTTACGGGTGCGCCGGGAAAAATTCCCCATGCTGCCGCTTCTTCGGCAGAGGAAGCTCCCACGTCCGCAAAAAGTGCCTCTGTCGGTAAGACGCCCTTCTTTTGAGATTCGGACAAAAAGTGAGGCGGCGCGGCAGCAATCATGCCTGCAATATTTTTTCCGTTGCGGGCGCGAACCGTCACGCGCTGGCTCGGCAAAGTATGGTTCCACCAGCCGCCCACAGGCACCAAGGTGAGGTGACCCGCCGCCGTAATACTTTGCACAAGAAAACCCACCTCGTCCATGTGGGCTTCCAGCATCACGCGTGGCATCCCCTCTTTTACCGGCTTTTCACAGTAAATATTACCGGAAGGCAATGTGCGGATCTTGCCCACCCCTTCCAATGTTTTGCGGAAAATATTGCGCATTGCGCCCTCATGTCCGGGAACGGCATGGGCATCGCTGCATGCTTTGAATAATTCTTCATCAAACATTCCGCCCATCAGCATGCGCCACTGTCCTCAGAAAATCAAGCACGAATCCCGTACATGAGAAACCTCCGCAGACGGTACGTCTGCGGAGGTTCTTACCATGAATAATGTATTATGCAATCTGTTACTATGCGACTCAGGGCTGTGCCAAGCCCTCATCCGCAAACAGGGACGGCACACTGCCGCTTTCCCCTTCGGGTACGCCCGTGTTGCGTTCGCGGGTCGGTTGCCCCGTCGGGTCGATCTTTTCAGCCGTCACGAAAACCATCATGTTCTTCTTCACGTGATTTTCGTTGTTACTGCGGAAGAATCGACCAATGAACGGCAAATCGCCAAACACAGGTACCTTGTCTTCCACTTTCTGCACGTTTTCGCTGATCAAACCACCAATCACAATCGTGTGACCATCATAGATGCAGGGATTCGTGTTGATGAAGCGACGTTGGAAAATGGGCATGTCGATGCGGTTTTCCGTCAATTGCACTTCCGTCACTTCGCCGGACGAGACCGAGACATTATTGTTATCAACCGTACCCATCTGGGACGGGATACCAGCCACGATCGGGCTACCGTAGTTGATGAACCCTTCGAAGTCCACCACCTTGATTTCAAAGTGCTCAAACTTGATGATGTCAGAATCCTCTTCCCCTTCCGCCACGCGGAAGCGCAACACGATACCCACTTCTTCCGTGGTCCATTCGGACGGGTTGGCAGGTGTTGCCGTCGGAAGCGATGAAGAACTATTCCAACCACCGCCACTATTTTGCAATTCGGGCGGATCGTAAGCCACCGGATAGATAAAGCGACGCACCACTTCGATCTTGGCGCAGTTATCGTCTTCGTCTTGGTCGGGCAAAGCTTGCGGCGTCCATGCCATTTCGCCCGGACGCGCCATCAAAGACGGAGCAGACATAATGTCCACACCTTTTTTCTGGCTCAAACCGCGCATGATCATCTGGTAGGCACCGTCGTTGTAAATACCTGTCAGGGAAAGAATTCCGGGAGCGGATGTCGTTGCTTGGGAAGCAGCGGCAGAACCGGAAGCAATCAGCGAATCGAGAGAATTGCCGGTGATAGCGTTCGTCCCCGTGCGCAAGCCCCCCGTAGCATAGCCACTGTTGTTGGGCCACGGGTTGGCACCGCGATACTGGGACGGCATCGGAATCATATCATTGGTTGTGCCGGAAGCCCCCATATCGCCAGCGGGCGTCCCAGTGGGCATCGCCACATCGCCACCACCGAGGAAGGTATTACCGCTGTTGCTTACAGAGAAGGGATTAACAACCCAGTCAAAGCCCAATTCTTCCGTATTCGTCTGCTGGATTTCCACAAACTTGGTGGAAACCTTGATCATTTGCGGAAGCGCACGGCGTTTTTCGGCGATCGCTTCTTCCACGAGATCCAGGTTTTCCATCGTGTTGTTGACGGTCAGCACACCCGTGACGGGAGACCACTTGGCATAGGCACCCTTGGGGAAGGAAACACCCATGTTGATCAGTGTGGCTTTCGCATCGGTCTTCGATTTCTTCTTCGTCGAGCCCATATCGCTGAACTCATCGCCAAAATCATCGCCGCTGTCTTCTTCTTCAGCTCCGTCGGCAAAGAATTCACGCGTCACTTTCGGGAAGGTTCTGCGGAAAAGCTTTTCATTACCTGCACCGGCGGGATACACCACCACAGCATCGCTGTCGATGCGGTATTGGCAATGCGCCGCACTGCACATATTGTCGAGAAGGGCTTTCGCGCTCACGTCATGCATTTCCAACTTGGCAATGCTGACGTCGCGGGGCGAGGGAGCGGATGCCACCGCAACTTCTTCCGAATCTTCGGAATCTTCATCGCCTTCATCGTCCATATCTTCGTCTCCATCGGAATCCGCAGAAGCAACCGCCGCAGGCTGAGCCACCGGACGTTCGAAAATGAAGTTGACCGTCTGCCCTGCCTTGCGGAATTCGCCGCGCAGGAAATCCAAGGCATCTTCGATCGAGGTGTCTTCGAAATTAACATCGGTGATATGAAGCGAATTCAGCTTTTCCGTGTTGGCTGCTACATTATCGTCCACCTGAATGGTTTCCTGCGTTTCCACCGCCATACGGGGCAAGGAAACAGGAATTTTTTCTTCCCACATGGCTTCCACTTCGGCAAGAGCCTTGGCGCGCGCGGCATCATGTGCTACCTCGTAATATTTCTGGCGGCGTTTGCTGACGGCTTCCTGACCGCGACGGGCGGCTTCGTTGTATGGATCGATCAGCAAGACGCGGTTGAAACTGTCGTATGCTTTGTTGTATTCACCCAGATCGTAATAACCGTACGCCAAGATGAGCAAACGGTTCACTTCTTCCACGTTTTTCACATGTTCGGGCGTCAGCGCGGTATTGTTGCGCACAGGGTCGCGCAACAGAGAAAGTTCTTTTTGAGCGCGTTTGTTTTTGGGATCATTGCGCAGGGTATCGATCAAAAGCTGTTCCGCTTCATCGTAACGCCCGATTTTGGCGTATTCGATAGCCACAGCAATACTGGCATCGCCAATACTTTGAACGATAAACGCACGGCGATCCGCCGTTGCCGGGGCGTTCGGCAAGGTCGTGAGAGCTTCGTTATACTTATCGAGAGCTACCTTGTATTTTTTATCTTTATACGCTTGGCGACCTTCTTCCAGAAGGATCATAGCCTGACGCGTGCGTTCCTTACGGCGGGCAAGCTCACGCTGCGTAATACTGCTTTGATTGCTGTAAACCGCTGACGGCCCAACCAAACTGGTGCCGGCAGCTGTAGCCGGAACCAAGTAGCCGGTAGTGTCTTCCGCCTGAGCGATCGGGCAGGTCGTGGCAAGCGCCAACAATGCAATCATCGTTTTTTTCGATGGATCGAGAGGTGCGTGGTTCATGGTAATGGATTAACTATGACAAGAAATTTTCGCCTTGTGAAGCCTAAAGTTACTTTTTAATGATGTTTTTTGCAGATTGCGGGGTTTCGGGCGCAGAAATCTTGGTTTCTGCGGGCGGAACGGTGACGGGGAGCTCTTTTCCTTCTTCACGGATGACGACACTGCCATCGTCATTGACGCTGTCGAGCAGGAAGCGGGACTTGCCGTTGCCGGGAATGACAAAGGAATCTTTGAGCATGACGCTGAAATTTGCCTTCCCTTCCGCAACGGCAGAACCTGCCGTTACAACAAAATTGACACAGGTGTCTGTTATACGTTTTCCTTTTTCCCGGTCCGTACCAAGCAATTTATCACCGGCCTTGCTGCGTCCGGCACGCACATAATAAACCGGCGAACCGACTGCGCCCGTATCGCATATTTTGGCAACGGTCTCCATAACCGGTTCATCGGAACCGACCGAAACGAAGGGGTGCTGCTCGAACCCTTGCAGGACAAAGCGTTCCGGTGCGGAGGGCATCCCAAACTTACCGCCGACTTCAATATCTTTCGTTTTGACGGCGGGAGATTCCGAAAACCCCTTATACAGCGAGAAGCGAACAGAAACAGGTTTTTTTTCCAACGCCATCATTGATGGGACGGTAATTTGAATATTGGTACGGCGCACCCCTGTGACACCGACTTTGCAGGCACGATCCGCCACCAAGCTGGGGTATTTTTGCGGATCGGAAGGATCCGTCTTGTGAATGAACTCTTCTGCATTGGTAAAGCCGTCACCGTCAGAATCGCAATTCGGGGCATCGGCTCGCCCGAGGATGTCCTTCAACCCGTTTTCCACAAACCAAGTGTTGGGAATTTTGGGGTGAATTTCCGGGGCATCATTTTCGTAAATATCCACCAGAAGCGTCTTCTGCTTTTCATCGGAAAAGGATTCCCACAGCTCCGGAGCAAAGAAAAGGTAATGGTCGCGATAGTGGTGCTTGTCACCATCTTGCGGAATGAAGCCGAGCTTCCTGTCCTTTTGCAACAGACTTTCGACGTGAGCGGCTTTCTCCACCAAGGGCGGGGTCACGTCTTGCGAAGGGATTTTGTAATCGATCTGTGGCGGCGTCTGAGATTGCACCGTGTAGATACCGAAGGCTATTGCAATGACGCCCAGCGCACCGCCGACGGCGATTGCAACCGTACCCGTTGAAGTTGAATTTGCCATATGAACAAAGGGTTATTTTTTTGTTTTTCTGTCGGATACCGATTGGAAATAGATCACTTCCAAGGCAAGATGCACCTGTACCGTGCCGTTGCCGAGTATTTGTTTGGCGATCACACGCACATTGTCTTCCCCCTCTGCCTCTTTCTTTTCGGCAGAGACGGCAACACCCAAATCCTCACCGGCAACAGCCAAACTTTCCGGGGTCACGGGCGGCGTATACGGGGAAAGGGCAGGAAGCTGATTGGGAGTACTGACGCGCAAAGCGGAAAGCAAGTAGCAAAATTCCGGATCGGTTGTCAGGTCGTTCAACACACCCGCCAAAGTACCACGGCTTGCCTCAAAGCTAATTTCGAAGGGCAACGTCACCCAATCTTTCTTTTCGCTTTTCCCGGGGGGGGCAAAGGCTCCTTCGGGAATCGGAGAACAGTAGACTTTGTTGACGGAAACGCCGCCGTTTTTGACGATCGAATTGGCCACCTTTTCAACAGCTTTGAGCTGAAAACCCAGGATCGTTGCTTCTTCTGCATCTTTCGCATAGGTGTTTGTTTCGTATTGCCCCATGCCCAGCTTGGCTGCGCCCGTGCTGACGCGCACGTTTTTTTCGCGGGCAAGATCACCAAAGCGCAACACGGCGGCTTTCACCTGATCCATGAACTTCTGCGGAGAAGGCAGCTTACTCCTATTTGGGGCTGACGCAATGCGGTACGCATCCAACACAGCCAACATGTCTTCCACGTTTTTCTTCGTCGTCTTGTCAGCATCGTTGAGCAACTTCAGCGATTTGGAATTCGGCGGGAACTCCCGCTCGCGCAATTCGTCAAACACGCTTTGCGTCTCTTCGAGCCATGCATTTTTGGCGATCGCATCGGAGCGCCATGAAATCCCGAGAGCAATGAGGACAACGAACACGACACCGAAAACGGAAGCCACCGCAATCACTCGCTTATTTTCACTGATATTCATAAATGGATGATGGTTGAAATTATTTTCCGGATTTCGCTGTACCCGTTGCAGACGGAAGGGGCAACGGCTGTTTGAGCGGGAGCACCATCAGGAACTTATCCGCATAATCAGGCACTTTGATCACCTTCTGGTCTTTCGAATCCGACGCCACGAACGTGATGTATTGGTTTTCACTCAGCCCTTCAAAGGTGAAGGGGGAATCTTGTTCCAAACCGGCCTTGATAATGTCGTGAATGACTTGGCGGTGCTGTTGCGTGGTGTCTTTTTTCAGCGTATACCCTTCGATGTAAATCGCGGTAACGGCATCCGGCTTTTTCTTTCGATTCTTGTTGGCGATATCTTCGGGAGGATCCACCAATGCTGTATCGGAAACGTTGGCGTTCGCACTGCGGTTGCGATCGATCACGGGCGTCCCGCTCAAGCCGCCGACCAGTTCTTTGGTCGAGGGATCATAATTAATCAACGGCGAAAATTCCGTCAGCCAAAATTGCAGAGAGGAAGTTTTTTCTGCCAAGAGTTTCAAAATATCTGCATAGGCATAACGAGCCGTCGCCAAATCGGAGAAATTGTCTACCATGCGCCCACGATTCCGAAGTTTTTCTTCCAGCAAATCGATATGATCCCGATATTCTTCCGCTTTGGTGAGATGGCGTTCTATCGGTTGTGCGGCCACTTCCGCATTTCGCGCGGCGCGATAGGAAAGCCCGGCAAACACGCCCGCTCCGATCACTGCGGCAAGCCCTGCCGCCACAACTTTGGGCAACAATTGCTTTTCTGAGCGTTCGCGAGCTACGCTGGTGGGTACCAAGTCAATGGAAAATTCGCTTTCGCCCGCCGCCCGTGCCGCCGCGCCAACTACACCGCCCAGCAAAACGGCTTCCGTTTCCAGTGCGGATTCATCTACGTTGGCACCGATCGCAATGTTGTTGAACGGGTTGAGATATTCCACAGGAATACCCAGCATTTCCTGCATAAACTCCGGCGTAAACGTCAGCAGAGAGCCGCCGCCGCAGAGGTAGGCTTTCACGGGGGCTTCACCTTGGAACTCCGTCCGATAACGGTTGATGGTGCGCTGGATTTCCGCAGACAAGCGCGACATGGCCGTGCGGATCACCGTGGCAAGCGCGGCATCCTGTTCGCTCATGGAATCGGTATGCCCGCCGGTCATGGAAATCACCCCGCGACGGATCTTGAGCTTTTCCGCATCTTTGAACGTGACGTGCAACTCGCGGGAAATGGCGTTGGTGACATAGGCTCCCGCCACTGTGGCACTGCGCGTGTAGAATCTGTTTTGGGCGCAGAAGATGATATCCGTGGTTTTCGCGCCGATGTCGAGAATCATCACAGGAACATGTTCCATCGGGCAGCTGTGCTTGTAGGCATTAAACAACGCGGTGATCGAACAATCGACACTCTTGGTTTGCAATCCATTCGCCGCAACTTGCCCGTTCAGGTTGTCCAAATGTTCTTTTTTGACGGCGATCAGCAAAACTTCCCGATCGCCGATATCACCATCGGAAAGGGGCTGGTAATCCCAGATGATTTCATCCATCGGGAAGGGGATTTGCTGTTGGGCTTCGAAAGCAACCAGCTGGTCCATATCTTCCCCCACGATGGGAGGCAGCTTGATAAAGCGAATGAAAACCTGCTGCCCGGAGATGACATTATGCACATCTTTCCCTTTGACGTTCAATTCAGAAACAAGCTCTGCAAGAGCCGCACTGACGTATTCGATGCGCAAGCCTTCTTCCACGGGATCCAGCAAGACATCCCGCCTCGCATAACGATTCAGGACGAGACCTTTTTTCCCGAGGGAAAAAACGCCCATCGAAATACTTTGCGCCCCGATTTCCAAGGCGATTGTGTTCTTCTTATCAGCCATAGTTGTGTATCAGTATTTACGCTGTATTCGCAAAGGTTAATCTTCCTGTACGGAAGGAGTGGCGGGAGCATCTGGCACATTGCTTTCACTTCCGCTTGATTTGTGTGACTTTTCGCTCTTGCGGGGCGATGGCTTTTCCGTATCGGCAGAAGTGGCAGAGGCGGCAGAAGATTCCGACGCGGAGGACGAGCCGTACATGGGCGACACGGCAGGATATCCGTAGATGGTATATCGCGCCGCAAACGGCGTCTCGGCAATGCTCCGCAATTTATAATCATTCATGCGGGGAAGTGCCGATGAAGTACTCTGCCACCACGTTTTCTTGATAAAGCTGTCCGAACGTTTGGAGTCCCAGCAGTAGTTCAGGTAGTTTTTGTCGCGTGTGGAACTGCTCGTTTCCGGATTGAGGCGGCAATTTGCCCCATTGTAGCGGAACACCACAGCAAAAGCGACCAGTTTTTCTTTCAGCTTTTCGGGATGCCCGCCCGTCAATTTTCCAACCGTGGCAGGAGAGAGGAACACGGCGGTTTTCGTTTCCGGAGCAATTTGGTGCTTCTTGGGATCGCCCACGGGGACATCAACGTATTTGAGAGTCTTTTCCAACACGATAAGCTTGTTTTGATCCGCTCGGGTCAGCTCGCTGTTCTTAAATTCGTTCACAGCGGGATTCGTCACCGCCAGATAAAAATTGGCTTCCAGCTCATCGACGGTTCCGTGAGGAATCGCTCGCATCTCTCCGCGTTCGCGCGGATCGGGTTCCAAGGCAAAGAACTTCACCGGCACTTCCAGATAATACCAGTTGACATTCTCCGCTACGTTTTTGACGCGCGGAGTTCGCTCGTTGCGCTCGCGGCGATTGGAAGACCCCTGTACCATCATGTTGTTCGGATTGATTGCCCTCACCTCGGGTTTGTAATTGCCGTTGACCTGCGCATAGACTCTCGTCCCTGTACGATCGGCATAAGCTGATGGGGTCACAAGCGTTACAGCAGACGCCAACACCACGATTACTTGATAAGCTTTCATAAAAGATGCAATTTATCAAACACTGTATACACAAAAATCACCGCCATGGCGAGAAAAAGATTCTTCCACGCGAAAAATATCCGTTCGGACAGATTCTTCCCCCATCGTCTTTCAGCAAAAAAACACTCGCAAGACAAAAAAAATTGAAAGATTTCACACGCACAAGATATAGTATATCATTCAATGTTTCCCCTGCCATATATAGAAAATTTCTCGACATTTGCATTTTCGATTGCTCTCAAAACAAACACAGAAAAACAGATCAGACTTGATTTTCCCCCTGTTTGGTATAGAATCGGGCTTCACGCCGACACGAAATGTTGGGCATTGGCGTCTCTTGCCTTGGCGAGAGATTGTTCCGCAAACAGGTTCGCTTCCATGTTTTTCGCAAAAAATACCCTGACAGTTTTTGTTGCCGCGATTATCGCCGCGACATGCTCCCTGCCCCTACAGGCAGCATCAGCCAAGAAAACGTTGCAAAAGCGCAGCACGGATTTCGTGATGCCTTTGGCACCGTCTCCCTCTGCCAAGCCGGATCCTTCCCTACCAAAGCTCGGGAGAGACAAGCACGGCATGCCTTTCTACCATCCCAAACAGCGCACACGCGTTGTCCGAACAACGGCATACACGCACAGCGAATCGGATCACGTGGGCTACGGACCGCACAACGCCATCGGCACCTCACTGAAATACACAGATCAAGTGCGCAGTGCAGCGGCAGACTGGTCAGTTTATCCGCTGGGGACCAAGTTCAAAATCAAGGGTCAACCATATCTTTACGTTGTGGACGATTACGGCAGTGCGCTCGTTGGTACGGGAACGATCGATATTTACCAACCCAACAAAACGCTCATGCGCCGTTGGGGGCGTCGCGTGGTGGAAATCACCGTGGTACAATGGGGGTCTTCCGCATTGAGCATGCAAAAGCTCAACGACCGCCAGCGTTACAGGCACTGCGCTTCCATGTACTCTTCCCTGAAGAAACAAAAGAGCCACGCTACCGCGAAATCAAAATAACTCCCCCTGCCCGTTCGAATATCTTTTCCCTTGCGGCGTTCTCTCAAGCAGACGCCGCAATTTTATTGCACGTTGCGGTATTTGCCATCGGGTGACAGGTCACCGGCAATCGACAGGGTATGCGCTCCTCGCCTTTTATTTATGAGCGGCACGTTGTTGCGTATTTCCCGTATCGAAGAGATTCCAATTACCCGTAGCCTGATGATGGCGCAGAGATAAGCCACAGTAAAAAGCCACCGCCACAGCCGCCAGCACTGCCAGCTTTGCCCCGAATGTCATCTCCTTTGACACCGGAATGACCGGCTGAGCCGAAAGCCCCGCCAGCGGCGAGTTTTCGAGCGATTGCGCCACAACGAGCTTGGCACGGGGGCGCACCGCACCACCCTGCAACACGTTGCCCTGCGGAGCTTTCTCCACTGAAACGGGTTCAACATCAGGCACAAAATACAGATACACATCCCCCAGCAAATAGGGGACTTCCGGTCGCAAAAGCACCCTCCCCAATTGTTCGCCGTTGACCACAATCCCGTTGGCAGAGTTGCGATCCGTCATATAGTAATTCTTCCCCGCCTTGGTAAAGGCGCAGTGTTCATGCGAAACGGCAGCGGAATTAATCACATACTGACATGAGGCGGCACGCCCCAACATAGCGACATCACCTTCAACGGAAGGCAGTTCGAAAATTTGCGTTGTACCATCGGGCAATGTCGCGTGAATCTGTGCCATATGCGGGATTATGGACAATCACCCCCGGAATGCAATCTCAAAAAGCATCTTCCTTCTAAAAAATTCTTCCTCTACGTCCCCCTAAAAACGAGACAAAGCTTGATTTAAAATCGATTTTCCCGTATTGTCAGCGCATGTTCATCGACTCTATTCGCATCTATGCTCAAGCCGGGAAGGGCGGGAACGGTCTGGCCTCGTTTCGGCGGGAAAAGTTCGTCCCCAAGGGCGGTCCGGACGGTGGTGACGGAGGCGATGGCGGAAGCGTCATTCTTGAAGCCGATCCGCACACAAATGATTTGCGAAAATATTTCTACGACCCCAAACTGATTGCCACGAACGGGCATGACGGCATGCACGCCCGCAAGCACGGAAAATCCGGGCGAACGGTTATCGCCAAAGTGCCACTCGGCACGATCATCCACCGCGTGGGTGCATCGAGCATGCAGGAAGTCTCTTGGATCGAACGAGAAGGCGGCGAGCCGGAAAAGGAAGTCATCGCCGACCTCACGGAAGCGGGTGCCCGCTTTACGCTGTGCCATGGCGGGAAAGGCGGGCGCGGAAACTGGCATTTCCGCACAGCCACAGACCAAGCGCCGTTGAAATTCGAACCCGGTGAGGAAGCGGAATCAGGCATTTTTGAATTGGAACTGCGACGCATTGCGGACGTGGGGCTTGTCGGTTACCCGAACGCCGGGAAAAGCACCTTGCTGGGTGCTCTTTCGGAAGCCAAGCCCAAAGTGGCAGCATATCCGTTCACCACATTGCAACCCATCGTCGGCGTGGTAGAGTTTGAAGATTACAGCCGTTGCATCATCGCCGATATTCCGGGCATCATCGAAGGGGCGCATCGGAATCGCGGTCTCGGTCATGAATTTTTGCGCCACATCACGCGGTGTCGCCTGCTGCTGTTCGTTATCGACATGAGCGGGTTGGAAAGTGACCCCATAGAAACCCTCGAGCAGCTGCGCCGCGAAATTAAACTTTACAGCGAAGAGCTGGCACAACGCCCGTGGATGATTATTGCCAACAAAATGGATTCGGAGTGTTCTGCCGAAAATTTCACCCACTTCAAGGCTCGTTTTCCCAAGCAGGAAATCATCCCCATTTCCGCTTTGCACGGCGAAGGGCTGGACACCCTCAAACAACACCTGAAAAACGCCGTCGCGCGCTGATCCGCCTTTTTACTTTTTGAGAGAACGAGCCAACCGCGCCACAAAAGCTTCCATTTTCGGGAGATGGCGTTCTATGCTTTGCGCCAAGCGGAACTGCGTCTTCGCCCGGATGAGGTTGTGATCAGGCTTTTTGATCTTGAAATATTGATCCCCCAAAAGGTAATCCGTCAAAAAGCGGATGCCTATCTCTATCGTGATCAGCTTACCCGAAAAGGGCATCAAATCAATTTCCGCTTTGGTTAAAAATTCACCCGCCGCGTCCAAATACCCCTCCGCAAGCGATTCGAACAGGGGCATTTGCATTTCGATCAGCGTAAGATCTTCCTCGTCTTCTTCCGCCGTGCAGGTGGCAGTGCGAACCATATCTCCGAAATCGTAGAGAGCCAGCCCCGGCATCACCGTATCGAGGTCAATCACGCAAACCGCTTGATCCGTTTCCGCATCCAGCATGACGTTGTTAATCTTGGTATCATTGTGCGTGATGCGAGTGGGGAGAAGCCCTTCTTCTTTCAGGGCGATCAATCTGCCCAGCTCCGGTGCCCAAGCACGGGCCATGGCAATCTCATCGGCGCAATGATCGGCCCGCCCCATGGGGTTCATCGCCACGGCTTCTTCCAAAGCAGCATAGCGTTTCGGCGTGTTGTGAAAGTTCGGAATAGTTTCCACAATATCCGCCGGGTTCATATCGCTGATGAGCGATTGGAACGAACCGAACGCATAGCCCGCCTGATACGCTTGACGCGTGTTTTCCACCACGTCATACGTGTGGGTGCTTTCGATATTGTTGTAGCAACGCCAAACGCCGCCGTCTTCCAGCGTAATATAGGTTCGTCCGCCGCGCGCAGGATACAGACTGAGCGTTTGCCCGGCGGCATCTTTCTTGCGGCGCAAAACTTTCCACATGATGTGGCGCGTCACCTTTTCCACGTTGCGCATGACGTCTTTCGGGCATTTGAAGACATTTTCGTTGATGCGCTGAAGGATGTAGCGTTCTTCGTGATTGTCATCCGTTCGGTAACAGGCACGGTACGTTGTGTTAATATGCCCGCTGCACAACTCTTCGCCGTACATAAATTCGCCTTCGATGGCAAACTGATCGCCGATGTAGGCAATCCGTTCGGCCATCGGTCCTTCTGTAATTCGCGGAGAGGCAGTGATCGTCATGATATTTCCCTGCGATTATGCCGAATACGCCCCGCCACTGTCAATTAAAAAACACACGAACAGCAATGTATTTCATCGCAGAACTGACGAGCCGTCTTCAAAAAAACGTCTCGGTGCAAAACGAACGAAACGGCTTGAGGAAACCCTGAAATGGCACTTGCAATGAATGCGAAATCGGGTATAATGTCGCGCTCCTATCCGAACCACAGATTTCAACCATGCCGGACGCACGATTCCAACCATTGACGGGATTTCGAGACTTTGCACCGCAGGAATGCGCGGTGCGCAATTATCTGTTTTCCGTTTGGCGACATACGGCAGCCCTCTACGGGTTCACGGAATGGGAAGCCCCGATGGTCGAAGAAACGCAACTTTACTTAAAAAAATCCGGCGGGGAATTACCGACCCAGCTCTTCCGCTTCAAAGACCAAGGGGAACGCGATGTCACCCTGCGCCCCGAGCTGACTGCCTCGCTGGGTCGAATTGCCGCTGGTTATCAACGCGAATACCCCAAACCGCTGAAGTGGTTTGAAATCGGTAACTGTTTCCGTTACGAAAAACCGCAAAAGGGACGCTTGCGCGAATTTTACCAGTTCAACGCAGACATTTTGGGCGAAAGCGAAAGCGGTGCCGATGCTGAGCTGCTCGCCATGGCAATCGACTGCATGCGAGAATTGGGGCTAACCTCAAAAGACTTTGTCGTGCGCGTTTCCGATCGCGAAGTTTGGTTGCGCTACGCCGCCGAACACGGCATTGCGGACGATCAGGTCGGCAACTTCTTGGCGGTAATCGACAAGTTCGAACGCGATCGCCCCGAAATCTGCCAAGAAAAGCTCGATGCCTTCGGCTTGCAACGCAGTGATTTGGTTTCCTTCATCTCCGCGCCGCCCGCCGATTGTTCGCCACGCTATAACGAAGTATACGCCGACCTCGCCGCGCGTGGGATGGCAGATTACATCAAGCTGGATCTTTCCGTGGTGCGCGGGCTTGCCTATTACACCGGGCTGGTGTTTGAAATTTTCGATACGGCGCACAGCCTGCGAGCTGTTGCCGGAGGCGGGCGGTACGATGCCTTGGTAGGCATTCTTTCCGAAGGGGCTGTCGACCTTCCCGCTACGGGCTTTGCCATGGGGGACGCCGTCATCACCCACCTGATCAACCAATGCCCCGCCGCCAAAGAAAAGCTCGATGCGGCGTTAAAGGCAGGCAGTTGCGATGTTTTTCTGGCTCTTGCCGATCCCGCACAGCGTCCCGCCCTGCTGAGCTTGGCTGCACAATTGCGCCGCAACGGCGTGCGCGTGGATTTCCCACTTTCGTCCGCCAAGCTCAACAATCAGCTTAAACGAGCCGAACGCCAAGGTGCAACCTACGCCGTCATTATCGGCTCTGAATACCCCACGCTCGAGCTGAAAACGCTCGCTACGCGCCAATCTTTGCAAATCAGCCCGGAAGAGCTTTTGTCTCTTCCGGCATTCCATCCCGTTTCCGAACCAGAATCCTATCAATTATGAATCGCTACCGCACTCATACGTGCAATGAATTGCGCCCGGCCGACATCGGCAGGGAAGTCTCGCTTGTCGGTTGGGTCGATACCCTGCGCGACCACGGCGGCGTCATTTTCGTTGACCTCCGCGACCGCGAAGGTCTTACCCAAGTCGTGTTCCACCCCGAAAACAATGCCGATCTCGCCAAACGCGCCGAAGGGTTGCGCGCGGAAGACGTCATCCAAATTTCCGGCAAAGTGGTAGCTCGCTTGAAAACGGACGAAATCGACGCGACCAATCCCGATCTCGCCACGGGCGAAATCGAAGTGGAAGCCGATTCGCTGAAAACCCTCAACAAAGCGGACGTGTTGCCCTTCCAGCTGGATCGCAACATCTCCAACGAAGATATTCGCCTGAAATACCGCTTCTTGGATCTGCGCCGCCCAAACATGGCTCGCAACCTGCGCATCCGTCACCGCATCGCCAAAACAACGCGCGACTTCCTCGATGAAAAGGGATTTTTGGAAATAGAAACTCCCATCCTTTCGAAATCAACCCCCGAAGGAGCGCGAGACTTTTTGGTTCCTTCCCGCCTGTCTCCCGGAAAGTTTTACGCCTTACCGCAAGCCCCGCAACAGTACAAACAATTGCTGATGGTGGCAGGAGCGGAACGCTACTTCCAAATCGCCCGATGCTTCCGTGATGAAGACTTGCGAGCCGATCGCCAACCCGAATTCACCCAAGTGGATATCGAGGCTTCGTTTATCACCCCGGAAGATATCTACGACTGGGTGGAACACCTCTTACAACGCATCTACAAAGAATCCGTCAACCGCGACATCCCCATCCCCTTCCCCCGCATGACGTGGAAGGAAGCCATGGATCAATACGGCTCTGACAAACCCGAACGCCGCTTCGGCATGAAGCTGACGGATCTTTCCTCCATCTTTGTCAACAGCGGGTTCAAGGTGTTCGCTAACGCCGTTGCCAACGGCGGGGTTGTCAAAGCCATCAACGCCAAAGGCTTTGCCAACGCCTCTGTCGGACAGATCGATTCTCTCACAAAAACAGCGATGGAAGCCGGTGCAAAGGGGCTTGCCTATATCAAAGTACGCGAAGACGGCTGGAAAAGCCCGATCACCAAGTTCCTCGGAGAAACGGAAATTCAACAGCTCACCGAAGCCCTCAATATCGAGACGGGCGACCTTATTCTCTTTGCGGCGGGACCATGGGAACAGTCTTGCGAAATCCTCGGGCGTGTGCGCCTCGAATGCGCCGCTTTCCAAGAAATACTGAAAGGAAACAACGAACTTGATTTCCTCTGGATCACGCGTTTCCCGCTTTTCGGCTGGGACGAAGAAGAACAACGCTACACCGCCATCCACCATCCCTTCACGCGTCC
The DNA here is from genome assembly GCA_964418985.1 of uncultured Akkermansia sp. GTDB lineage: Bacteria > Verrucomicrobiota > Verrucomicrobiia > Verrucomicrobiales > Akkermansiaceae > Akkermansia. The sequence goes on from CAYQNL010000002.1 coordinate 62,457, forward strand.
CGTCCCCGAAGATGAAGAAAAGCTCATCAAAGGCGAAATTTCCACAGAACTTTGCGCCGAAGCTTACGACGTTGTCCTCAACGGAACGGAATTGGGCGGAGGCTCTATCCGTATTCACGAACGCGATTTGCAAGCCGCCATGTTCCGCGCCCTTGGCATCAGCGATGAACAGGCTCGCGCACAGTTCGGACACATCCTCGGCGCATTCAGCTACGGCGCACCGCCCCACGGCGGGTTGGCTCTGGGGCTCGACCGCTTGGTTATGCTCGTTTGCGGGGCAGAATCCATCCGCGAAGTCATCGCCTTCCCGAAGAACAATCGCGGCGCAGACCTCATGAGCGATTCGCCCTCGGGGGTGGATCCCACTCAGTTGCGCGACATCCACATCCAAATCAAACTGCCCGAAAAGCTCAAAGCGCAACAACAAGGCTGAGGCTTTTTTCGACAGACTAATTTTCGGCAAGGCAATCCTATACGGATTGCCTTGTTTTTTATTTTATCTCCCCAAAAACGCCGTTTCGGGTAAAAACAAACCTTTTGACACCTCCGCCGACCGAAAAGGGAAATACTCAGCAAAACATATAAACCAAGACATTCTGAATAAAAAACATCATCATATTTCCCCTCCGTCTACAGCATTCCGAATGCTGTATGTAAAACATTTGCGTAATGCACTTATTTTAAACGAAAATAAAAATAAAACAATTTGCCGGAAAATAATTTAATTTTCCTAAATATATTATTTTCAATAGCTTGTTATATTACGCATTGACACAGCATTCGGAATGCTGTAATATTCGTCTTGGCTCGGATATACTATCCCGCCCATTTTAATGGCAAAAGGGCGGAACATAGTGAGCCGGGATTCGTATATTCAATAATATGAAAAAGACCGTATTTATTTCACTCCTCACTTTGGTTGGTATAGCCCAAGCCGACACAGAGAATCTGATTAAAAGTTCTCACATCTCAACAGATACACAGAACACTTATTTTACAAAACATACATCAATATTTGGCAGTTCTCTCGATAACATTACGGCTGAAAATGTATCTTCATGGCTCTCTTCGAATATGGCATCCGTTGAAGCGGCTGGGTTCGATCCCCAATCTGTGTACTGCAGCACATTGAGCGGGAGTGGGTATAATATAGATCCCAAGATTATGGTAGGCAGCGAAGAAGGTGTTTACAGTTTTTCGATGACGAATCGTCAGGGACCCGGCGGTTCTATTGTCGGCATAGCCACCACAGTTGATTCGGATTTAAACATGGTCACCGGACTGACCTTTTCCTTGGCAGTAGCGTCTTCCGGATCTGCCGGTTCTTCTTCGCTGACGTTGGTATACCAAACAGAAGAAAATGTCTGGGAAAGTGTAGTAACAAAATTCACGGCAACAGATAATCAAACGGCCATGGTTTCTTTGACGCTGGATGAAGGTAAGACACTTACATCTTCTCAGATTTACGCAGTTGTTGCCACGAAACAAGGATACGGGACTTCTCTGACCGGCAACATTAGCCTGACGGCAACAACGGCTTCCGTGCCCGAACCCGCCACTGCTACGCTTTCCTTGCTGACCATGGGTGCATTGGCATTGCGCCGCCGTCGCGCCTAATTTAACGAAGAAACTTATATTCCCAAGACGCACTCGTAATTGAGTGCGTCTTTTTATTTGTGATAGCCAAAACTGACCCATGGGGTTCAATGTTATTTAAAAACTTTGAATTTCAACCCGAAAATGCAGTGGCAAACGATTCCCGCCAGTGAAAGGATCCTTCTAAAATCCCTTACCGACATTGGCAATTGCATTGACTTTCCCACCATGCAAAGCTAACATAGCGGTTTCCTTTCGCCCCTTAACAAAAGGGGTTCGTAGATTATGAAACAAACGCACATTTTCACATCTGAATCGGTGGGTGAAGGTCACCCCGATAAAGTGGCGGACTACATCTCCGATTCTATTCTCGATGCGTGTCTGGCGCAAGATCCGAGCAGTCGCGTAGCCTGTGAGACGCTGGTAAAAAGCGATCACGTTGCGCTGGCGGGGGAAATTACGACACGGGCAAAGCTGGACTGTGAGCGCATTGTGCGCGAAGCCATCCGCGAGATTGGGTATCGTACCAAGGAGGATGACGTTTGTTTCAACGCGGATTCCGTGTCGATTACCAACTGGCTGACCGAGCAATCACCCGATATCGCACAGGGGGTTGATGCCGCTCCGGCAGAAGGGAAAGTGGGGGCAGAGCAAGGGGCGGGTGACCAAGGGATTATGTTTGGCTACGCCTGCAATGAAACGCCCGAGATGATGCCCGCGCCGATTATGTTTGCCCATCGGATAACGCAACGGTTGGCAGAAGCCCGCAAGGGACGCGAAGCGGAGTGGCTGCGCCCGGATTGCAAGTCGCAAGTGGCGGTGGAGTACGCAGACGGGAAGCCGGTGCGTATTGTCAACGCGGTGGTTTCCACGCAACATACAGAGGATGTTTCGCACGGGGAAATCAGCGCGTTCTGTTCGCAGTTGGTACGCGAGGTGTTGCCCGCAGAGCTGATTACGGGAGAGACCGAGTTTTTTGTGAACCCGACCGGGCGGTTTGTAATCGGGGGGCCGCAGGGGGATTCCGGGTTGACGGGGCGCAAGATTATTGTGGACACCTATGGCGGGATGGGACGCCACGGAGGAGGAGCGTTTTCCGGCAAGGATTGCTCGAAGGTGGATCGTTCAGGCGCGTATATGTGTCGCTGGGTAGCAAAGCATATTGTTGCGGCAGGGCTGGCAGACCGATGCGAGATGCAGGTAGCCTACGCCATCGGGAAGGCAGATCCGGTGGGGATTTATCTGGACATTGACAGCTTTGGCACAGCCAAAATTGACGAGCAAGAAATTATCGCCCGTGTGCTTCGCGCGTTCTCTTTCAAGCCGGCAGACATGGTGAGACAGCTTGGGCTGACGCGTCCGATTTTCAGGCACAGCACGAATTACGGGCATTTCACCAAAGCGGATCTTCCATGGGAAACGCTCTCGCCGGGAAAAATAGATGCGCTGAAACAAGCTTAACCTTTCATTTTTTCATGAATAAATCAGAAGACTTTATCGTTCGCGATCTCGGCTTGGCAGACTTCGGACGCCGAGAAATCGAAATGTCCGAATACGAAATGCCCGGGCTGATGGCGTGTCGCGAAAAATACGGTGCACAAAAACCCCTCAACGGGGTACGCATCACCGGCTCATTGCACATGACCATTCAAACCGCTGTCCTCATTGAAACACTAACGGCATTGGGTGCGGATGTGCGCTGGGCAAGTTGTAACATTTTTTCGACGCAAGACCACGCCGCAGCAGCCATTGCCGCCGCCGGCGTCCCCGTTTTTGCATGGAAGGGCGAAACACTTGAAGAGTACTGGGATTGCACATGGCGCGCCCTTCAGCACGGTAACGGGAAAGGGCCTCAACTGATCGTTGATGACGGCGGCGATGCCACCCTTTTAATCCATAAGGGCTATGAGATGGAAAACGGTGACACATGGGTCGACACCCCGTCCGAAAGCCACGAAGAAGCCGTCATCAAAGCTCTGTTGAAGCGCATTGCAAAGGAACATCCCGGTATTTTCCATCGCTGGATTCCCGAAATTGCGGGCGTTTCGGAAGAAACGACAACGGGTGTACATCGCCTGTACCGCATGGCATCGCAAGGGACTTTGCTTTTCCCTGCCATCAACGTCAATGATTCCGTCACCAAATCCAAGTTTGACAACCTCTACGGATGCCGAGAATCTCTGGTCGACGGCATCAAACGAGCCACCGACATCATGCTGGCGGGCAAAGTAACGGTTGTCTGCGGATACGGCGATGTGGGTAAAGGCTGTGCGCAGGCATTGCGCGGGCTGGGCGCACAAGTAATCGTTACCGAAATTGACCCGATTTGCGCATTACAAGCCGCCATGGAAGGCTACCGCGTCCTGACTGTGGAAGATACACTCGGCTGGGCAGATCTCTATGTCACCACCACGGGTAACTGCGATATTATCCGCATCGAACACATGGAGCGCATGAAAGATCAAGCTATCGTGTGCAACATCGGTCATTTTGACAATGAAATCCAAGTGGCAAAACTGATCGAATACCCCGGCATCTGCCTCACCAACATCAAACCTCAGGTAGACAAATATACCTTCCCGGACGGTCACAGCCTCTTTCTGCTGGCCGAGGGGCGTCTTGTCAACCTCGGGTGCGCCACGGGGCATGCCAGCTTCGTCATGTCAAATAGCTTTACCAACCAAGTGTTGGCGCAAATTGCCCTTTGGCAAGAACGCGGCACACGTCAACCCGGTGTTGAAGTGCTTCCCAAAAAGCTGGACGAAGAAGTTGCCCGCCTGCACCTCGACAAGCTCAGCGTTCATTTGACGACGCTTTCATCAAAGCAAGCCGACTATATTGGCGTTTCGGTGGAGGGTCCCTACAAACCGGATTTTTACCGCTACTGATTCACACGTCGGTTTCCTACCATGTCCCAAGAAATGCTCAATCGCCTGTATGCTACACAGATGTTCGGCATCAAGCTGGGACTGGACGGCATCACGCGTCTGCTGACAGAAAGCGGTAGCCTGCCCTGCTCTGCCCGCGTCATCCATGTGGCGGGGACTAACGGCAAAGGTTCTGTCTGTGCCATGGCAGAAGCCGTAGCACGGTGCGGCAAGGTGCGAACCGGACTGTTCACATCACCGCACCTAGTACGTTTTAACGAGCGCATCCGCATCAACGGCAACATGATCTCCGATGCAGATGTGGAACGCCATCTGCGCAGCCTGTTCGACATCACGGAAAATTGGGAGCATCAACCGACTTTCTTTGAAATGACGCTCGCGCTGGCCATGATGCACTTTCGCGAAGAAAACGCGGAACTGATCATTTTGGAAACGGGCATGGGCGGGCGACTCGATGCCACAAACGCCGTTCCCAAACAGGCGGCGGTGATCACCCCCATCGGGCTGGATCACGCCCAATACCTCGGGCATACGCTTGCGGAAATTGCCACAGAAAAAGCCGGTATTATTCAACGGGGGACACCCGTTGTTGCTGCCCTGCAGGAAGACGAAGCCCGCCGAGTTTTGGATGATCGCGCCCGCACCCAAGAGACGCAGATCCGCTATGTGACGATGCCTGCGCCGTGGGAATGCCGACTTTGCGGTGACCACCAGCGCATGAATGCCGCGCTGTCTCTCGCTGCTCTCGATGCGGCAGGGTTTCATTTTCCGAACGATGTCATCGCCGAGGGGCTTCGCACGGTGCAGTGGGCGGGACGCTTCGAAGAAGTGTTACCCCGCGTCATCATGGACGGAGCGCACAACCCCCACGCCGCTCGCGTTCTGGCAGAAACATGGCAGAAAAAGTTTCCGTATCAAAAAGCTTTGTGCATATTCGCCGCTTCGGCAGACAAAGACATTCGCGGCGTTGTAGATTTACTGACCCCCCTTGTTGCGGAATGGATTCTGCCGCCCGTTGATTCCCCGCGCATTTCGTCCTCCGAAGAAACGGCGCGTATTCTCGCCGAAGCGGGAGTTTCGGCATACAGCACTGTTCCTACCCTCTCCGAGGCTTTCGGGGAGATTCGGAACACCCCGCATCCCGTCTTGATTTGCGGCTCGTTTTTCCTTCTCGGACAAGCGAAAGCCCTGCTCGAATCACAACCGTATCGCTCTTCGGCACAATAATATCACGCGTTCCGCAGGAAAAAGCGCCGTCCGATTTCTATATCCCGCTCAACTTGGCGGCGCAATGCATCAAGGTTTTGGAAACGTTGCTCCGGGCGCAACAGAGAGAGCAATTCGACTTCAAGCCGTTCGCCGTACAAATCGCCCGAAAAATCGTACAAATGGACCTCCAGTAACGGGGCGGACGCCACGCGATCCACTGTTGGGCGCACCCCGAAATTGGCTATACCCGCATAGCAATCTCCCTTCACACACACCCGCACGGCATAAACGCCAAACGGCGGGCAGACGCCAATTTTCACGGCGGTGTTTGCGGTAGGGAATCCCCACGTCCGTGCCAAGCGGCGTCCCGCCGTCACGTTTCCCGCCATGGGAAGCGGATGCCCCAGCATCCTGACCGCCCGCGCAAAATCTCCGATTGAGAGGTAACGGCGCACGGCAGAGCTGCAAATGATTTCGCCATCGCTCATTTCGAGAGGCACACAAGAAACGGAAAAACCGCGCTTCGTCCCCTCTTTTTTCAAAAAGGTTGTGTTTCCGCCCCGCTCCGCACCGAACCGCCAGTTTTCTCCCACGGCGACATGAACGCAATGGGATGATGCACACAGCCGATCCAAAAACTGCTCTGCCGACAGGACCGCAAGCTCTTTCGTGAACGGCAGAGAAAGAAGCACCTCGCACCCGTAAGATTCGAGAAGAGCCTCCTTCGCCGAAGAATCGGCAACGATCAGTGCAGGCGCAACAGAGGGATTCAAAACGGAAAGCGGGTGGCGATCAAATGTCAGCACCCCGCGTAATGCCCCTTCCCTGTGCGCCGCTTCAATCACACGCACATGACCGCGATGAACCCCGTCAAAAAAGCCCACCGCCCATGAAATCGGCGCAGACAAGTCACTCAGCTCGGCAAATGATCGAAAACACTGCATGAATAAAAATCGTTTCGGCTCAGGCAACACCACGCATACGCGCAATATCTTCTATGGAAAGCAAATGTTTCATCAAGTCTTCGCGCGGAAGGGTCTTAAGCTGTTCTGCCGGCAATGCGTTTTCGACAGAAAAGTATCCCGACCGCAAGCGACGCAATGCTGTCAAATGCGCACCGCATTTCAAATCCTGCCCGATATCGTGGGCATAGGCACGGACATAAAAGCCCTTCGAACAACGGATGGTAAAATCCACCTCGGGTATGGCAATGCGATCAATCTTGTACGAATCAATGCGAACGAGGCGCGGTTCACGTTCGATAATTTTACCCTGACGCGCCATTTTGTACAGCGGAATACCGTCTTTTTTGATAGCGGAAACCATGGGCGGGATCTGTTCAAACTCTCCTTGATAACGCTCAAAGGCACGGGTTACAGCCTCGGGCGTCACGTTGTCATATGATGCCTCTGCCACAATTTCACCCTCAGCATCTCCGCTGTCCGTTTCGATACCCAATTGCATGGTGGCACAATATTCTTTGTTTTCCCCCATAAAAAGATCCTGCATTTTGGTTGCACGCCCCAACACGAGAATCAGCAAGCCCGTTGCCATGGGATCCAATGTACCGCAATGCCCAATCTTTTTTGTATCAAAGGCGCGTCTCGCCACAGCCACTGCATCGTGCGAGGTATATCCCTGCGGTTTGTCAAGCAACAGGACGCCGTCTGTCGGATTTCCGTGATCCTTTCGCATGCCCGAAGCTTACACGTTTATGGCGCGACAAGCAATACGAATTGCTTCAAGAACACGATTGCGAGCCTCATCGAGAGTGCATCGCATGCGTATGCCGGCCGCCAGTTTATGCCCGCCGCCACCGAACAGCTCTGCCACGGACGCCACATTCAGGCGCACATCTTTGGAACGCAGGGAAACGCGGATAACCCCTCCTCCCATATCTTCAAAAATCGCCGCAACCTTCACACCTTGGATCACGCGAATCACGTCCACCAAATCCGCAATGTTATCGGGCGTAGGCTGAATGCGCCGTTTTGTTTCCGCATCCAGCGCATACGAACAAACAGTGCCGTTTTCCTCAAGCGACATGCCGTTCAGCACTTCGCGGGTCATCAGAAGCGTTTTGTAGGGAATCTCCTGATACAGCTTCCTGTTTATTTCCATCACTTGGACGCCGTTTTCCAACAAATCGGCAACCGCCCGCATCAGCTTTGGCGTTGTCTTTTCGTATTGGAAAGATCCCGTATCCGTGCTGATCCCGGCATAGAGCGCGTTGCTGATAGCGGGTGACAGTGACATGCCCATATATTTCAGCAAATCATAGATAATACAACATGCAGCGGCTTCCCTCGCCTGCACGCAATTCACCGTTCCAAAGCGTTCGTTGGTGTCGTGGTGATCAATGTTGACGATCGTTTTTATGCCTTTCAATGCCTGCATCGTGCGTTCGCCGAGACGCTTCCACGCACCGTTATCGACAGAAACGACAACGTCTGCGTCAATCGGAGCGGTCGGCGTAACGATAATCTCTTCGCTTCCTTCCAAGAAACGATACCGCTCCGGCACGGGGTCTTCATTCAGCATCACCACTTCTTTTCCCATATCCTGCAACATCTTTCCGACTGCCAATGTGGCGCCGATTGCATCTCCATCCGGACGAAAATGAGCGACAACGGCAAATTTGTTGCTAGAGCGAAAAATGCAGGCTATCTCCGAAAATTCTTCAGGTATCATGAAAAAGAGCTGTTTCTGAATAAAGAAAAAGGAGAGCCGACTTACGAAAAGACGGCTCTCCCGCAAAATCGGAAAAACTTTTTACTTTTTGGCGTTTTTGCCGCTATCGATGATGATCGGCTGATCGGGATCTGCCATCTCTTGGAATTTCGGCATCTTCTTCAAGGGCGGCATGGGCTGTTCCTGACAGCAACACGAGCAAACCAACGAAGCGGTCACTGCGGCAACGAACGTGAGAGCGAGAGTTTTCATTTACGGAAAAATGGTTCGTGCGTATTCAATCAGATTCTTCCGATTGTGTCAACGATATTTTTACTCTTTCATTAATCCGTTGCCCAAATTTTTCTTTTGTTGTCAAACAAGCCGACCGATTTTCGCAATACCATGACATCTTTTTCATGCTGGCGCATTCTTTTCTTTGCTTTGAACGCAGGTAATGATAAAAACATCTCAACCCGTATACGGAATACATCATTTATGAAAACAGTACGTTATTCGGCTCTTGCTCTGAGCCTTTCTTTTTTGAGCGTCTCTGCCTTGGCAGCCGACGAACAGACCACCCCCGCGCAACCGTCCGACGCACCGAGCGCACCTGCCATCGACGACGCCACTCTCACCAAACATGTCGGCTATGTTTTGGGTAACCTCATCGGGCGCGAAATCAAAGGTTCGACACCGGATCTTGTCGAAAGCGACATTGATTGCGACTCCTTCATGCGCGGCATTCGTGACGGTTTGAACAACAAGGTTGCCGATGGTATCAAGCAGGATGACATTGAACGTGCCATGGAAGCTTTCCAAGAAAAATTGATGCAACGGCATGAGGCAACGGTCAAAGCCAACCTTGCTGCCGGCGAAAAATTCATGAAAGAGTTCGCCAAAAAAGAAGGCGTTCAAAAGACGAAATCCGGCGTGCTGTATCGCGTAATAACCCCCGGAACCGAGGCAAAATACGATGCCGAAAAGCACGGAGACAATGCCGAAGCCGTTCTTACATACAAGGGCTCGCTGATCAACGGTACTGTTTTTGACGAAGCGAAGAGTGCCGTCACGTTGCCCGTCAATCAAGTTGTACCCGGTTTCTCAGAAGTTCTCAAAATGATGCCCATCGGCGCGGAATGGGAAGTTGTCATCCCGTCTGAGCAGGCATACGGAGAGCAAGCACCGAGCGTTATCGGCCCTTGCTCAACTTTGATTTTCAACATAAAGCTTGAAAACCTGCAAAAAGGCAATGCCCAACCCATGCAGCTGACGCCCGAAATGCTTCAGCAGCTTCAAAACCAAATGCCGCAGGAAAACTAAATTCGGCATTTCCCCGTTTTTCAAACCTGCCGGAGCACCCCTTCGGCAGGTTTTCTGCAAAGAAAGCCATGAAACACTATCTTCCATACGCCATCTTCGGCACGGGACTGCTTCTTTTCGCTTCGATCTCCCCCGCCGATGAGGTTTCTCTGCCCGATGACAAGACTGTTTCTGCCGCCATCAGTTACAAGTTGGGATACCACTTTGGGCAACAATTCGCCGTTTCTTTTCGAGGATTTTCTGTCGATGACACCGATCCCGAATATTTTAAACGGGGACTGCGCGACGGAATTAACAGGAAAGCCGCAAACGAGTTCTCCTCAGAAACGGTAAAACCATCGCTCAAAGCATACAGCGATAAACTGAAAAAACGCTTCACCGAACGCGCAACCGCCAATGCCGCAACAGGCAAAAAATTCATGGAGGAGTTTGCCGTGCAAAACGGTGTCCAACGAACCGAATCCGGCATTCTTTATCGCGTGATCGAAGCGGGCGAAGCCGAAAATTACAGCACAGAAAAACACGGCGAATCGCCCAATTTCCATATAATATACAAAGGAAGCCTCATCGACGGCACCGTATTCGATGAGACAAGCATCCCGCTTATTTTCTCCACGCACAACATGATAACGGGGCTTGCCGAAGTTCTCAAAACCATGCCCGTCGGCGCAAGATGGCACGTTGTCATCCCGTCTGAATTGGCTTACGGAGAAAACGGTCCGGGAATTATCGGACCGAATTCCCCTCTTATCTTCGACATCCGATTAAAGAAGATAGAAACGCTCCCTCACTCCTCCTCGGACAAGGGGGATCAATAATCTTACCCAATACACCCCGCACGATTGCGGGGCGTTTTCTTCCTCTTTTCCGCAGTCCGGACGGGCAAATACATTTTTCCGTTCAATTTAGGCTTGCAATCAGAGAAATCTCAGGTATGATTCTGCGCGTCTGGAAAGTCGAGCTGTAGCGCAGCCTGGTAGCGCGCTTCGTTCGGGACGAAGAGGTCGCAGGTTCGAATCCTGTCAGCTCGACCATATTATCTCGATAAGTTTGCCGGATTGATTTTCCCCCTCGCAAACAAAGGTATTTCGCTTGAAAAGACAAGCATCTTCCCCCCTTTCATACCGAACCAGTATACAGTTATGTCAGGTCATAATAAATGGTCTAAAATTAAATTCACCAAAGCGGCTGCCGACGCCAAAAAAGGCAAGGTCTTCGCCCGCTTTTCTCATGAAATCACACTGGCGGCTAAAAGCGGCGGTGGCGATGTTGACACCAATCCCCGTCTGCGTGCCGCCATCGAAGGGGCAAAAGCCGCTTCCATGCCTAAAGAAAACATTGATCGCGCCGTCAAGAAAGGCACGGGCGAATTACAGGGCGAAACCATTCAGGAAATCACCTACGAAGGCTATGGTCCCTCCGGCACGGCTCTTCTCGTAGAAGTGGCGACCGACAATACCAACCGCGCCTCATCGGAAATCCGCACGATTTTTTCCCGCAACGGTGGCAATATGGGGACTCCCGGCTCGGTGGCATACCAATTTGACAGAAAAGGCGAAGTTCGTTTTATCGATGAATCTCTCGATGAAGACGCTGCCATGGAACTGGCGATGGAAACGGGAGCCGACGAATTCGAAGCGGGCGAAAACGATGGCGAATGGGTCTTTACCTGCCAGCCCTCTTCTTTGAGTGAAGTTTCCGCAGCCCTGACTGCTGCACAAAAAAATGTCACGGGGATGAAGCTTATTTCCGTTGCTCAAAACACCGTAACCATCACTGATCCGGAAACAGCCGCCAAAGTAATGCGCCTGTTTGAATTGCTTGACGATTACGATGACACCCTCAATGTCTTCGGCAATTTTGACATCCCCGAAGACATTCTCGGACAACTGTAAAAATCGGTTGTTCCCAATCATTCATTGCGCGGGGCGGCAAGCCCCGCCGTTTTACCTCGGCTGAGCCGCACATGAACGATAACGAAAATTTCCCTACCGAAAACAAGATTCATCGCACACGAAACGTGCGCGACGGCGTTTCCGATTCGAGTCCCGCCGTCACCGAAATCCCCACCGTTTCGGAACCTGCTATCCGAAAAACTGACAAGCAGTCCCCGAAACGACCGTTTGTTAAAAGAGAATTCCATCAGGGTGGCAAGCTTCGCCAAGGCGGGCAGAGAAACTTTCGGCAAGGCAATCGTCCGTTCAAAAAGAATAAGTTCCGCGACAAAGAGACCTCAGGGCGCGACAACGTGCAATCCTCTTCGCACAAAGATTACGTTCCTGTCGGCGCACCCGAACCGTTGACAGGTTTGCTGGAGATCACCCCCAAAGGCTTCGGCTTCATTCGCACGGCAGAAAACAACTACACCCAATCGAAAGATGCCGTCTATGTGCCGACCGACATGATTCGCTCATACCACTTACGCCCGTTTGTCGAAATTGAAGGGATGGCGCAAAAATACGAGCGCGGGCATCAGGTCATTTCTATCAGCAAAATAAACGGCGTTACACCGCAAGAAGCCGATGCCTTCCCCCACTTTGAAGATTTGAAAGCCGTCAACCCCAACCATCGGTTGAGCTTCGAAACGATCTCTTCGCGCTACACAACGCGCACGCTGGATCTCATTGCTCCCGTGGGGCGCGGACAGCGCGGGCTGATCGTCGCCCCACCGCGCACGGGGAAAACTACTCTTCTTCAGCACATTGCCGAAGCGGCACAAGAGAACTACGGAGAAGATCTGCACCTGATGATTCTCCTGATCGACGAACGTCCTGAAGAAGTGACGGAGTTCAAACGCACCCTTCCCGAAGCTGAAATTTTTGCCTCCTCTAACGACAGCCATGTACAAGAGCATTGCCGCATTGCCGAAATTTGCATCGAACGCGCCAAACGCCTTGTCGAAGCAGGGCAACATGTTCTCATTTTGCTGGATTCCATCACGCGTTTGGCTCGCGCATACAACAATGCAGATCGCGGTAGCGGACGCACCATGTCGGGCGGAATAGATGCCCGTGCGCTCGAAATGCCAAGGCGATTGTTTGCCGCCGCCCGCAATACGCGGCAAGCCGGTTCGCTGACCATTCTGGCAACCGCTCTCATTGAAACAAACAGTCGCATGGATGACCTGATCTTTCAGGAGTTCAAAGGCACCGGCAATATGGAGCTGGTTCTCAACCGTCGCATTGCGGAACAATACATTTTCCCCGCTGTAGACATTCTCAAATCGGGTACAAGACGAGAAGAGTTGCTCGTCCCGGAAATGATGCTCGGCAAAGTGCAACTGATTCGCCGCGCCTTAGCTGATCACAAGCCGGTCGAAGCCATGGAACGCCTGCTTTTCTTCTTAAGAAAATATCCCAACAATTCTCAGATGTTAATCGACTTGAAGTCGAGATAACAACCTAGGGGAGATCTCATCATCTTTTTTGGGATCGGGTTCGTTTCCTACTTTTGCGGGATACCCCCCACGAATACCGCACATCGGTGGGCGGCTGTCGCAAATATTCTGTTTCGGCTTTTTATACCCCTTCTGCCAGCATGGCTTCTATTTCTCTCAACGAGGGCATTGAGGCAATCGCCCCGCGCCGCGTAGTGACGACAGATGCCGCTGCATTGGCAAAAAGAAGCATGCGATCTAAATCATCCGCGCCCATGCGGTCGATCCCATGCTCCAACACAAACGAAAGGCATGCACCCATAAAGGAATCCCCCGCCCCGGTGGTATCGATGGTTTTCACTTTCAAGAAGGTCGGTTGCCATGTACGCATCGCCCCCATACAGGCAAAGCTCCCCTTGACCCCGGCTGTAATTAACACCAAACGGATTTGCGGAAATGATTGTCGCAAAGCGTCAATCGCCTGATCTAAATCACCGTATCCCGTCATAAACGCCAATTCATCGACTTCGATCTTGAGTATGTCGCACTGTCCGCATCCATACAGCATTTGCTCTCGAGCCAATTGCCTGCTCTCCCAAAGAGGTAAACGTAAATTCGGATCAAACGAGATCATTGCCCCTGCGTCACGGGCGCATGTGACCGCCTTTTTGGTTACTTCGCGAATCTCGGGATGCGTCATTGAAATCGTCCCGAAATGAAAGATTTTCGTTCGCCGCAACAGTGATTGCGATACCTCATGCCATTTCAGCATCATGTCGGCACCGGGGTTGCGAAAGAAAGCAAAATCGCGATCGCCCGATTCATCGATCTGCACAAATGCCAACGTGGTTCGCGCTTCATTGCCCTTAACCAGCCCGATGTCATCCACACCGGCTTCGCAGATGCGTTCTCTCAGAAAACGCCCGAACATATCGTCACCCACTTTCCCTATAAAGCCCACACGATGCCCCAATTTTGCCAGCATGGCCAACACGTTGCACGGCGCACCGCCGGGATTCGCCTGAAATACGGGCGGGCGCAGTTTTCCCGTATTGTCAGGGGTAAAATCCACCAGCGTTTCCCCCAGCGCGGTCACATCGTATAAATGAGGTTTCTGTTGCATTTGTTCTTCGACATTAAAACGCGTCTGTTGCAAAATCTCAACCTTATTTGTTGCCCATCGATACACAAAATGCATTCACCTCCCCCCACGCGCTCGTAACGCATGCTACCTCCGAAATGCAGGCATTTCTTCCCTTGTGAATTTTCTTTTTCGGGAATCGGCATCGCTGTCTTTCGCCAATTCCGGTACCCTCTCTGTCAGATACTGGGCATCCGTTGGCTTATATAGCGAATTCCACAATATATTGTGTGTATTAAAAACATAGTATAGAACAAAATGGTATTTTATGGAGGAATCATTTTTCAAATTCTTGGAATTTTTTCTTGCGAAGAGCGCGTTTGGATGCTAGTTTGAAACCCGCACCCATCCCCCGAGGATGGCAAGAGAAAGGTCTCGCCTTTTTCAACGGCGCAATCCATTCGAATGATCTATTCCGCAACGGTTGCTCTGTTCCGAACGAATCAATCTCTCCCCCATCACATGATCTCAATCATCAAAAGAAACGGCAAACGGGCTCGCTTTGAACCATACAAGATTCAGCAAGCTATCGAAAAAGCTTTCCACGCCTCCAACGAGAAATACAATCCGCTGGTATACAGCAACGTTCTTGATCGTTTAAAAGGTGAAGATTACGTTGCCGTTGAAAAAGTACAGGACATTATCGAAAACGAACTTTTCCTTGCCGGAGCGTTCGAAACAGCCCGCAATTTCATCAAGTATCGTTTCCTGCACAAATTGCAACGCGAACAAGTCGGGGGGTTCTATCAGGGCAACACGTTCGTAGACTGCAAAGAAACCGTTGAAGAATACATCGGGCAAACAGACTGGCGCATTTCCGCAAACTCGAACACGACTTACTCGAACGCAGGATTGATCAACAACACGGCGGGTAAGGTGATCGCCAACTATTGGCTTGACCAAGTGTATTCTCCGGAAGAAGGGGCCGCGCACCGAAACGGCGATATTCACATCCATGACTTGGACTGTCTGACGGGCTATTGCGCAGGCTGGAGCTTGCGCAACCTTCTCAACGAAGGTTTCAACGGCGTGCGCAGTCGCGTAAACAGCCGCCCCCCCAAGCATTTCCGCGAAGCATTGGGACAAATGGCAAACTTCCTCGGCATCCTTCAAAGTGAATGGGCCGGGGCACAGGCATTCAGCTCCTTTGACACCTATCTGGCTCCGTATGTGTTCCGCGACCAGCTGAACTTCCGTTGCGTCAAAAAGGCAATTCGCAGTTTTGTCTACAACCTGAATGTGCCGTCTCGCTGGGGGCAATCTCCGTTTACCAACGTCACCATCGACTGGACAGTACCGCGAGATTTGCGCGAACAACCCCCCTTCTCGGGCGGCGCACATCTGCTGACCGGAATGAACGATGAAACGCTTTTGGCAAAGGCTAAAGAACGCGGTGTCGACTCGCTGGAAGCCATGACGTACAAACATTTCCAACCGGAAATGCGCATCATTCAAAAAGCTTTCTACGAAGTCCTGACGGAAGGTGACAGCACCGGTCAACCCTTCACCTTTCCGATTCCGACCGTCAACATTACGGAAGATTTTGACTGGGAAGGCGAAAACGTCCTTTTGCTCTTTGAAAACGCGGCCAAAATCGGTTCTTCGTACTTCCAGAACTTCATCGGCAGCCAATACAAAATCGATGAAAACGGCGAAAAGGTCATTGACGAAGAAGCCTACAAACCCGATGCCGTTCGTTCCATGTGCTGCCGTTTGCAACTCGATTTGCGCGAATTGCTGAAACGCGGGGGTGGTCTCTTTGGCTCTGCGGAAATGACAGGATCCATCGGCGTTGTGACAATCAACCTTGCCCGCTTGGGTTACCTTTACAAAGGCAACCGCGAATTACTCTTCGCCAAGCTGGGCGAATTGATGGATCTTGCCAAAGATTCCCTCGAAAAGAAACGCGTCTTTATTCAAGACCTCTACGAACGCGGTCTTTATCCGTACACGAAGCGTTATCTGCCGCACCTTCGCAATCACTTCTCGACCATCGGCATCAACGGCATGAACGAAATGTTGCGCAATTTTTCCGGCGACACACTGAATACAGCATGTGACGAAGGGGTGCGCTTTGCCATGGACATCCTCGAATTCATGCGCAAAAAGATTCGCGGTTATCAGGAAGAAACGGGCAACCTTTACAACCTCGAAGCCACCCCGGCAGAAGGCACGACACACCGTTTTGCCCGCGAAGACGCCAAACGCTTCCCGGACATCATTCAAGCAGGTTCTCCGGGACATCACTACTACACGAACAGTTCTCAATTGCCTGTGGAATACACGTCAGACCTCTTCAAGGCTCTCAAATTGCAAGACAAGTTGCAATGTAGCTACACCGGCGGCACCGTGTTCCACATGTACATGAACGAAGCCATCTCATCGCCCGAAGCATGCCGTGACATCGTCCGTAAGGTTCTTACCAACTTCAAAATGCCTTACATCACCGTCACGCCGCTCTTCTCTGTGTGCGATAAGCACGGCTACCTGAAGGGACATCATGAATATTGCCCCTACTGCGATGAAGAGCTCATCGAACGCGTTCGCCGCGAAGAACAACCCATGCTTCCCCTCGGAGACATCTGATTACGAACCATCTCAAACCATATCAAAACATTATGAGCAACGAAGAAATCCTGAAAAAGCACCAAGCTGAACGTACCAAATGCACCGTTTACACCCGCGTGATGGGCTATCATCGCCCGGTGGAAACGTTCAATGCCGGCAAACAGGGCGAATTTGCCGATCGCGTCCACTTTGTGGAACCCGGTTGCCCCTGCAACCGCGAGCACTAACCCCGCTCTCATGCGTTCCCCGACAGACATCACGCCGCTGACCTACTTGGACTATCCCGGGAAAGCGGCGTGTATTTTCTGGTTTCGGGGATGCAACCTTCGCTGCCCCTACTGCTACAATCCTGAATTGGTCATTGGGAGCAGTGGTCGGGAACGTGCCGACTGGGCAGATTTTCTCCGCGAGCGTCAGGGCTTCCTTGACGCTGTGGTAATGTCCGGCGGTGAGGCTTCCCTTCACTCCGACCTGATCCCTATCTGTCGCACAGCCAAAGAATTAGGCTACCTTGTCAAACTGGACACCAATGGTAGCAACCCCGATGCCGTCCGACATCTTCTTGACGAAGGGCTGATTGATTATGTGGCGGTAGATCATAAAATGCCATCGACGCGCAGTTTTCGTCTGGCAGGAGGAACTGTCCTTTTTGATCGCTTTTGCGAAACAATTGCTACCCTGCAAAAAGCAAATACACCTTACGAAATTCGCACAACATGCCATCCTGCATTGCTTAACGAGCAAGATTTGGTTGACATGAGCCTAGAAATAAAAAACATCGGCTACGATGGCGTTTACTGTCTGCAATATTACTTCGAAGCCGAAGAAACTTTGGGACACATGCAAAAACCGGATCGAAGTTACGATCGTCCATGGCTCAACGAACACAGTGCCTTGCGCCTATGCTACCGCAACTTCCCCGAAGAACGCTATGCGGTCAATCCGATGAGCGTCCCGCAGTAATTTTTCTTCCGTCTCCTGCCATCGTACTCACCGCCTTGAAAAGCCCTTGCACCACGCGGCTCATTCGTACATAATCGAGCGTTGATGCCGTATCGGTGGATTGTTGGTTATTGGCATTGCGGTACACCCCCGTATCGGTCACCAGCACAGCGGGAATGTCGTATTGCCAATAACTATATTGATCGGCATGGTTGAACGCACCCGTTACGTCAGGCAAATTGAGACGTGCCACGGGGATCTGCTCCAACAGGACATTTTGCACCTGTCGCGAAAGCGAAATGGATGACAAATTGCCCAACACGGCAATGAAATTCCCCTTGTCGGGATATTGGAGGGAAAGAAGTGTATTCGGGTATGTCTGGCTCTTTTCCCGATCGGAAAAGAAGCCAACGGAGCGCAACACAATTACTCCCTGTACGGGTACTCCGTTTGTTTTCAACATGCGGGCATGGTGCATACTTCCCATTGCTTCCGTTTTGAACCACGGCTTTTGCCCATTGGCGTATGCCACCAGCTCAATCGTATATCGATGACTCGTTACTCTGAGCTTTTTCGCCAGCTCGATCAACGCCGCCACTCCGCTTGCATTATCATCCGCACCGGGAGATACTCCGTATGCATCATAGTTTGCGCCGACAATGATGCGCGTTTTTTCCCGTCCGGGGAATACACACCGTACATTGCGATACACCCGTCCACCCGATGTATACGTTTGCATCGATACCCTTCCCCCGCTTGCCCGAAACTCTCGCGCCAAATAACTTGCAGCTTTTTCCAAATTAGCGGGATGTGCGCCATCCCTTGGCACGCAAATTTGCGATAAATAGGCGACATGACGTTTCAGGGCGGCTTCCTGCTGAGCATCTGTTATGGCGACCGCCCCGCTCATCCTTTGAGATTGAGAAATAAACGTACATGACGATATGCTCAACCCTGTCATGAGCAAAAAACCAACGGCGGGCAAACTCACTTTCATACGTTCATCATAAAAAAGCGACCGTTGCAGAGCAAGAATTAATTACGGCGTATGAGACGATTCTTTGCATTTCTCGCGTTCGTGCATCATTTTGTCTCACCCGTTGTTTGCTTTTTGGCGAAAGGTATTTTGTGGCAAAATGTAATGTTCTTTGCTGTCTTGCGGACAACAAAGCCCGCGCATCATGCCGCTTTTCTTTCCGATCGTCACCGGGAACACATGCTTTCCTTTCCGATCGGGCGCGGTGGAATTTTCTTCTGCCTGCTTTCTCAACAATGCAGCACATACATCAGGGCGGCAATCCACATGAATCAACCATCCGTCACGCACGGTCCCCTCTTCGGTTTTCACCGCAACCCACTGAACGCAGACAAAGCGGTCTTCCCCCATCAATGAATCCAATTCAAACATTTCAAGCCCGCCGGCTTCAACTATTTCCCCAAATGAAAAATAAACATCTTCGTCGGTTATACCTGCCAATTCCAGCAATTTCGGCAACCCGATGCGACCCCAGACACTCCCCACGGTCGAACCCACATTGTTGTAATAATCATCCATAGACGAACCGCTGACCGTTGTCAACGCATAATTGACCGGACGCACCGTCAGCGTGTTGACCGTTGTTCCCACTGCGTTGACCATCTTTTTCAACTGGGTACATTGCGCTAACATCGCGCAACTCGCGACAAGGCAGATCCACATCAAGCCCCGCTTCATTAATCGGAGCCATGCGCCGTTTTGAGCTACCGCTCTCGTTTTCATCTCAATTCCCGTTCATTTTTGTTGTTTTGCGCAAAAGAGGATTCTGCCATTGATCTGGCTCAAACCCCAACAGAACGCTTTGCGTTTCCCGATCCAGCAATGCCGCACCGCTTTCACCGCCGTGAAGCTCCCGCGAAGCGCGATCACCGATGTCAAATGTATGCAGTCCGGAAATCTCTCTTTCTTCTTTCTGCCCGTCCCGCTCGATGGTGAATCGGACAGTCACCTGTTGCCTGTAACGTGCGGGAATAAACACACCGCTTCTTTCCTGATATTGCGCCATGCGTTTTCTTTCCATGTCTTGCTTCGCCCGTTCTTCGTCTTCTTGTACAACATTTTCTGCCTTTTCGTATGATTGCGCCATGTACACAGCGTACTTATGGCTTGGCTGTTTCCCGTCAGAATCCATGGCATACCGCTCTGCTCCCATCTCGCACGAAAGAGGTCCCGCCTCGGTGACGATTGCCCGCATTTTCACAGCGCGAAGTCCTTCCCGGTCTTCCGATCCTCGCTCATTCGTCACACTCGGGCATCCGTTTCTCCGATGCATGTCAAAATACTGTCCGATCATTTGGCATGATGACAAAAGCGAGACAAAAAAAATCCCCATTGCATATCGCAAAAATGTTCTTGGGGTTCGCATTGGTTGTTTCAAAGGGAGGTGTTTCAATATTTCGTCTTATTGCAAGCCGAATAAAAAAGAACGCCCCCTTGTTCTCTCCGTGAGAAAGGGGGCGTTTGTTCGATTAATACATAGATGAATAAGCTTGACCGTCAGGCACAAAACGGGCACTGCCGCTCCCGTGATAATAGTTGCCGTGCATTCCGCAGTAGATGGCACCCACTTGTTTGTAGATGGGCTGAACGAACGAAAAGACTTCGCCCGTGCCGTCTAGCTTCACCGTTATTTCCTGTCCTTTCGTCCGACCCATTTGGTCCGTCAGGTAACGCCCGGCAAGTGCGCCTACTACTCCCATACCGGCAGCAGAAGCCAACCGACCTTTACCGCCACCAAGCAATTGACCGGCACCAATCCCTACGGCGGCACCTACAGCCGTACCCACGTTACGGTTTGTGGATGGGGTTTCAATTGTCTTGTTTTCTACGGCAATCACCGTAGCGGGAAGAACTTGTCGTGCCACACCAACTTCAGATGTCTTCACCATGCCGAAATCAGCCATTGAAGCACACGAAGCAACAAGCATGGATACCGTCGCCAATGTTGTTATTGCGTATTTTTTCATAACTGTATTTGTTGATAAGATGTCGGGAGAGAAAAAACGAAGACAAAATCTATCACTCGTATTCTGCCAACGTTGTCAGCCTACACCGCAAAAACTCTTCTGTCAAGAACATGAACACCGTAAGACACTATTCATCGTATCGGTTGAATCAATTCGTTCTCCCCAAAGACGGCAAAAAAAGGAGGTCCGCCTCAAAAATGGGCGCAAAATGAGCCTCGCTTTGCATGACACCATGTCTCATGCGATAAAGTGATGGTTTTTCTGTCTTTTTCTGTGATTTCCCACGTAATGGGCGAGCTTGTTCGGGAAGAGGTAAAAAATTGGGAGAGAAAAAGGTGCTTGACAAGATAAGCATGAAAGACTAGATGTGAGGACACAGCCACGCATGCGGCTCTGTGCTGACCTATCCGATTGACGGGAGGCTACCCGGCTCGGATGCTGGCGGCGGCTCTCGGAGATATGAAATCGATGGAGAACCTTATAAAAATGGAGCAACAGTCAACAAAACAAATCATCGATATAGTCCTTACGGCACATATAATGAAACGGAGTTACACTATGCCGCGCATAAAGGGAAACTCGAAGCGTATGCTTTTTTGCTGAAAAATAGAGGCAACCCGGATATCAGAAATTCCGATGGGAAAACTGCCGGGGTGATTTTGAGGAAAACCGTTGAAGATATTATTTCCGGGCAGGGAAACAAAGAATTTGATATATGAAAAAGTTAACACTCATAAAAAATGCAGCGGTCGGTCTCTTCGTTATGTGCGTAAACTCATGTACGGAGGTTACCCCCTTAACGGAAGAACCGAAAGAAATAAAAGATGTCGTGGAAGCACCGCCACAAAAACCGGGAATGATATCGGAACCGACTTATTTCTCTGATGATTACACCATAAAAACAAAACTGAATGACTGGTTAAAATACTTAGCGTATCACAAGAAGATTTTCCAAAATGCAGAGACCACGTCTCTAATTGAAGACGAACAAGACGATGAAACAGCCTTAATGCTTGCCGCCGCTCTTGGCAACATCCCAATCATGAAGGAATTGATTCGTTGCGGAGCTAATGTCAATCATACGACAAAGACAATATCACGAAACGGCATTACATTACGCCGCATACAAGGGGAAAATGGAAGCCTACGCCTTTTTGGTCAAAAATGGGGCTAAACAAAACATCAAAAGCATAGACCCAGCCACTTTGCCGGCGCAAGATGAAGAAGACTGCGACTGTTCCTATGAGCGAGCGTATCAGTCATTCCTTAAAGAGAGAAACTTTAAGTTAAGAACGCCCAAACAATTATTGCAAAGAAGGATCTCAGAAGCACTTTCCGGAAAATATAATGAGTCCCTAGAATGACTTTTCTTTACCTACAACAGCCGGAACGAACTCATCGGCGCGACGGTGAACGGCAAGGTCTACGGCTACAGTTACGACAACCTCGGGAACCGCAAAGGTTCCATCTACGCACGGAGCGAGGAGGCGCAAGCAATTTGTATACTTGTTGTGAAATGAAACCATATATAGCAAGCGACAGAAATCATGACCACAATAATTTGTAATACACGATTAGTATCGGGGAGCAAAACAATATTGCTGTTCCTTTTTCTGTGCATCGGTCATGCTTGCATATTCTTTCCTGTTACTTTCTATACATTTCTTGCCGAATTAAAAGAAGGTACGCCCGGTCATGGCAATTTTGCATTATCGGGGATTATATTTTTTTGTTCCTTGATTATCACTATTATCCTTATCTACATCAGTTCGCTTTATGTTTTTGGGAAAATACATCTTGTTTTAAATGATTTTAAAATTGTTGTTGATCTGTATCTATTCGGAATGCTTATCGCATCAAAGAAGATTCCCTTAACCGATGATACATGGATTTTAATGGTAAGCGGGTCATCCGACACAAATGCCTACATTTTTAGAAAAAGCAAAAAAGCTCAAATAATCCAATTTGATCCGGTTGTATACAACATTAAGATTCATAGGGCAGATTGTTCAGAGGTTCTTTTTTCATCGGGGAATTATTCACGAACATTAAAATTATTTAAGCGGATAACCGAGCGATATCCGGAACTAAAGTCAAGAATTGATACAAGCAGTGAAAAACAGCTATTGTCAGAACATAGGAAGAAAATCAATTATGAGAAAAAGAAAGTAGCATTGTCCCTTTCTGTTTTCTGTCTTTTTTGTGCGATGCTAACGGGTTTTATCACGTTGGCATCATCAAACATGAACTGTTATCTCGCGGCTGCGGTTTTCGGGGTACCCCTTTCTGTTTCCGTATCGCTGTTTGTCGTTTTCTTAAAACTAAGGAAAAAAGAATGTTGAGACGGTTAAAATTTTCATTTCCTCAGCGTTTTCTGTTTCTCAGCCAATATTCGTATTCTGCCTATAACCCCACCATTACCGCGCGACAATATATCCTGTAAAACAAACTGTAAAAAAGAACACGGCAATCTACTGAACAAACGATACCACCCTTTCCCCTTGGACATTCCCTTTTTTCGTCAGAAAACGGTCTTCTCTCGCCCTGCCCTTTCTTGACGCTTGACAGCGTCCGACGGCTGTGCGACACTTCTCTTGCCGTCGGGAACCCGCGAAGGTTCGGCAGGTGAACTCCGTCAGGATCGAAAGATAGCAGCGGCAGCTTGTCCGAACTTGTTGCGTCAGTTCTCGGCGGTCTTTTTGTATTCTGCCAGCAAAGCATCAAACGAAACAGCATATACTTCGCCGTCTTGGCGGTGTCTGCCCCCGTTTCCGGTCGGCAAATCGGCAGACAACGGCACCCGTTGCCCGCCGCAAATCAGATCCAGCACGATTCCCTGCTCCGCATGCCTCAAGACGGTAACTTCGCTTGAGGGGAACATCTCTTCCCCCTCCTCCGCATACAAATATTGTCCGCAGAGACACAGCACACGCCCGTCCTTCAGTTCCAAGAAATAGCAGGGACCTTCCGTCTCTTGCTCTGCCAGTTTGAACGCGCGGGTAACATAATACATCTCGCTCCGCAACAGGTTTTGTTGACGCAGGCGTTCCAACTCGCGTTCCCATGCTTGAATACCGGAGCGTTGCGCCCCGCGCCATGCAAGACACCCCAACGAAAACAGCGTCCCGCAAAAGCCCAGCACCAGAACCGTTTCACCCATTTCCGGACATGTTTCCCGACACACGGCGTACACAACCGCCAGCATGGTAACACAAAGGAACAAAGCGACAAAATACATTCTGTTGGCTCGCATGCCGTCAATCTATCACAAACGCATCTCTCTGTCGAGAACACGTCTTTTCGCTTGCACCCGAGGGCAGGTCGCGGTAAAGTCAGGAAACGAGCTTTCGAACAGATGAAACGCATCAACGTAAAAGATTTGGAAGGCAACGCCGTCGAAATGATCGGGCACCGCTGGATGCTCGTCACGGCAGGTACGGCAGAAGCATTCAACACCATGACAGCCAGCTGGGGCGAAATCGGCTTCATCTGGGGAAAACCCGTTGTCAATGTCTTGATTCGCCCCAACCGCTACACGCATGAATTTATCGAAAAAGAGAAGCGGCTGACGCTTTCCTTCATGGGCGAACAATACCGCCCGGTCATGGCGCATTGCGGTGCAGTGTCGGGACGCGATCACAACAAATTGCAGGAAACGGGATTGCGCCCGTGGTTTTCGGACAGCGGCGCAGTGGCAATCGCCGATGCCGACGTCGTACTGGAATGCCGCCTCATCATGCGCCACCGTTTGGAAGAAAGCGACTTCCTTGACTTTGCCGAAGTCTCCCAATGGTACGCGCCCGAAAACCCCATGCACGACTTTTACGTGGCAGAAATCACCTCTGCATGGATCAAAGATTAATAACCGTTTCAGCCATGAATGCTTCCCTTCCCTTGCTAGTCATCGCCACGCACAATGCCCACAAAACGAGTGAAATAGCCCGCATGCTCTGCGGAATGTACGAAGTCAAAGACCTGTCGGCATACCCCGCAATCCCCGAAACGGAAGAAACGGGCGACACCTTTGCGGAAAATGCCGCCCTGAAAGCACTGGCTGCCTCACGCCTCCTCCCCGGCATCATTCTGGCGGATGATTCCGGGCTTTGCGTCGATGCTCTCGGCGGTGCGCCCGGCGTTCGCTCTGCCCGCTATGCCGGGGAAGACGGCGATTCCGCACTCAACAACGCCAAACTGTTGGCAGAACTCTCCCGTCTGCCATCCGACAGCCCTCGCACGGCTCACTTCCAATGCACGATGGTTCTTGCCGAAAACGGGCGCATCTTGGCAGAATGCGACGGGCGCGTCGACGGGTACATCCTCACCGAACTACGCGGCGCACAAGGCTTTGGATACGATCCGCTCTTTGTCCCGAAAGGTTATTCGGAGACCTTTGCGGAGCTTCCCGCCGACGTGAAAAACAGCATGTCGCATCGCGCCCGCGCCTTGGAAAAAGCCATCGCTTATTTAAAAAATTTCACTCATTGATCCCCCGTTCAATGGGAGGATCTTCTCTCTTGCGCCATCGGTTCAAATTGAACAAGAACGGCGAGGCAACCATATCGTCCCCCCCTTCAGAGATGGGGATCCGTTTGAATTGCACGTTCATTCACATCTCTGTTGTACAATTAATTCCGAACGTTCCGACAGATTGATTAGGATCGCGACAAGACGCACTTTGCCCGTTGTAAAAAAAGCCGCGAAACTTCCGTTTGCGCGGACAGCGGTTGCGCTAAAACGGCACTGCCCATGAGGAGCTTTGCCCGAAACTCTGTTCCCATCCAAACCGATGCCCGGTACGACATAAGCAACAAAAGCATTACATCTCTTCTACCAACATCATGAGAGGTTCTGCGCCATGCCCATATCCGCATAAAGAAGCGGAATGTTGACATTCTACAAGAAAATCTTCCACAAAAAAAAGCGATGGAGAAACTCTTTTCCACCGGCAACAGAGCCAAAGCCACCCTGATAACGGATAATATATACACTTCTATCTTAAAAGATTAAACCGTTCACCAAAAGAGAAAGAAACATTTTTTTACAAAAAATAATTCCCTCCCTTAACACCCCACCCCACTCCCCTATACAGCATTCGGAATGCTGTGTCAACATGCGAAGTTGTAATTTATTGTAAATAATTTTGTTGTAAATCTTGATACAAATTCGGAGCGTAGCGGTCGTTTTTTATTCATCATTCATAAATAAGCACTTCCTATCAAAATAACCTATACAGCATTCCGAATGCTGTATCATTGCATCCGTAGTTATTGATTTATCAAATCTCGTTTAAACTACAAACATCTTCTTAAAGCGATACAGTTTCATTCAAAATCATGCCTGAAAATCAGCAATACTACGTCAGCCTGCCGGATAAAACTCTGGAAGGTCCCTACAGCAAAGAAGATCTCCTTACCCGATACCGTATGGGTACGTACCCGCCGGATTCTCTTGTTTGGGCCACAGGGATGAACAGCTGGGTCAATATTCGGCAATGGGCAGATGTAAACAACAGTCCCGAACAAACCTTTCCGCCGCCGCCTGTCATGTCCCCGCCGCCGGAGGCGGTCAAAAGCCCCGTCTTATACTATGCCTACACGGCAGAGGGGGAAAAGGGACCTCTCTCAAAAGTTGATTTGCAGGCATGGCTCCGCAATGGGTGGTTGACGGGAAAAACACCCATGAGGAAAGAGGGGACGAGCGATTGGGTACCGCTGAACGCCATCCTCTCCTCTCAAAATTTTATGCAGGGAGTGGCAGACTCGGTCGCCCAATGGATCGGGGCAGAAAAAATCAGCAATTTCAGTGCCAAACGGTTTTTCGGCGATATTTTCAAAAAACACGAAGAACAAGAAATTGTTCATTTCTTCTGCGCCGGCAGTTCCGTCACCACGCCGCCTCTGCATCAAATTACGGCAACATGGCCTTCCCCATGGATCTTCGCCAGAGTCATGCTGCTTTCCGTCCTGCTTTATCTCGGCTTTTACTATATGGGAACTCATTATCCGAATCTCAATCTCGTGCCGGGATACATGTTTGCAGGTAATTTTGCCATTCCCTTTTCCGTTCTGATCTTATTTGCAGAGCTGAACCTGCGCCGCGATGTCCCATGGTATCGCATTTTCAAACTGTTGCTGGGGGGAGGCTTCGTCTCTCTTCTCATTACCTGTTTCATCAATGAACTGGCCAATGACCCCCAAGAAGCCTACTGGGCAGGACCTATAGAAGAAACGGCAAAATTAATGGCAACGGCACTCATCGGGCGCAAGTTCTGTTTGAACGGACGGATCTTGACGGGAATACTTTGCGGAGCTGCCGTCGGCACAGGTTTTGCCATCTTTGAAAGTGCCGGCTACACGTTTACTTTTTTTCTCATAGCGTTCCGTGAAACAATTTTCGCCACTGTGGTACATAACATCGACATATCACAGCTGGCATATGAACGGTACAATCCCGACGAAATCATGATCACGCGGGCTCTTCTATCGCCGTTCTGTCATGTTGTTTGGACAGCAGTTACAGCCGGTGCCCTTTGGCGCACGATGGGACAAAAGAAATTTTCGTTTGAAATGCTTTTGGATGGGAGCTTTCTGCGGATTGCCATTATTCCCGTCTTGTTGCACATGTTCTGGAACAGTCCCTTGCTTGCGGAATCACCATATTCATATTATTTAAAATACGGAGTATGCGGATTGGCGATATGGCTGGTTGTTCTCATTTTGGTCAACGAAGGGATTCGCCAAGTGCGCGATGAACAAAACAAATCATAGGCAAAGCTTCCCGTTTATCCCATCCGACCTTCTTCTCGGTTGTTTCTGCCAAAACAACATTTTCAACCCTTCCTTTATCGGAAAAGCTTCACCCCCCCACCTTGCATCGAAGAATGGGGGAGCGGGGCATCATGCATCTGATGCGGGCAACACCGGCAAACGACAAAAAAGAATTCCCCTGTTCCCGCCCCGATCAAGGCAAAGAATGTTTTCGAAGAAACGGCTTTCCTGATCGCCGCCCAAGGGGGATTCACACAGATATCGCCCATCCCCGAAAGGACAGCACCAAGCTAAGGGAAACCTCAAAAAGAAGAATGCCCCCGACAAAGAAAGCGCGAAAAATCACATCACGCATTTGCGCGACCACCTGTTTTGTGCCAACAACCAAACAAACACACCCGATACCAAGGTTGCCATGCAAGCCATCAACGGAATTTTCACCATGACAGGCGAACTCCCCAAACCGATGAAGTTCACAAAATCAAACGCACACTGCACAAAGAAAAAGTGACACAGATACACGCCAAACGTCAATGCAGCCGCTTTGCTCAGCCAACGGCTCGGCTTTATGTGCCATCTGCTGATATTGACAAAAACGGCAAACGTCATCATAAACACGTTTATCCCGGAAAAATACCACAAAACCTCCAGCTTGGAATAATCGCCCGAGAAATATTTCTGCGTTTCCAAAAATCCCCAAAAGGTGATGCCAAAGCCGATCAAAAAGAGAGGTATCGTGATACTCAGCATCTTTTTCCTGCTCCATTCCAAGGGATACTTGGTTAAATAATATGCCAAAACCAAATACCCCGCAAAACCGGAAAAATTGTAAAACATCCCATACGGGTTCCAGTCACAAACGCCTAAAATGCCCATATTGCCATAATTCCCCTCATATCCCAACATCGGCGCAAACATCCGAATATACGGAAGAATCATACTAAACACCCAAATCCCCAAAAAGATTTTTATCTCTTTTCTTTTGGCATGTGTCAGCCAGCCGCTCAGCATGGGCATAAACAAATACAGCCCGATGAGCATGTACACATACCACAAAGGCGTTGTGTCATAATTAAAATTGAAGAAAAAGGTGTAAAGCTTGCCGACAGTGGCACCCCATGTGTATGTATCAGCCACGATATTGGGATTCGCCGTATGAACACCCGCAGAAAAATAGCCGAAATAAAGCAACGGCAAAGCCATAGACCAGACAAGGAGCGGTATCGCCACCCTTCGGAGGCGTTTCGCATAAAAAACGTTTATTTCCGTTGTCACCGGGAAAAGCAACACCCCGGATATCATCACAAACAAGGGTACGCACGGGCGCACCAAGCTTCCGATGCCCACGGCTGTTTTAAAATCGGCGGTGCCGTCAAAACTGCCGACAAACGGATCGCAACAATGCGCCAAAACGACCAAAAAACAAGCAAAAATTCGCAAAAAATCTACCCATCCGACACGCCCCTTCACCATGTCGAAACACCTATTCGCATTCATTCCGTCTGTATTCATCCGTAATCAGATTTTGAAAAACGCTCCCCCGCGCCTTACAGGGGATTCTCCGAAAAGAATACATTGCCGAGATTCCCTTTCTTTCAGCGAAAAATCAAAAGATTCAATTTTCCGCGTTTTTTTCTTACCATAGCGTCCTTTGCATGGTAAACTCTGCCGCGAAAACCACCTCTTTCCCATGTCCAAATCAGTATCCTTTCTCCTGACATTGATTTTCTCCGCATCGCTTGCATGCGCTGCCCCGGCAGAAAAATACAGCATCATCCCGGAGCCGGAAAAAACAACACTGAAACAGAATTCTTCCAAAACTTTAAAACTTCTTTCATCCAAGCACACCCCCGCCCTCGGCGCAAATGCCTACCGCCTTGCCGTGACGCCCAAAGGGGTACACCTCTTTTTCGGCGACAAGAAAGGAAAACTGTACGGATTGGTCACCCTGAAACAACTTCGTGACCAATTGACCGCCTATCCGGACGGCATTCCCTGCGGCACAATCACGGACAAACCGCGCTACCCGTGGCGCGGCATCATGGTAGATCCTGCCCGCCATTTTATCCCGATTGACGATTTGAAAAAATTCGCGGATATCATGGCTTACTACAAATTCAACAAATTGCAGTTGCATCTGACAGACGATCAGGGCTGGCGTCTGCCCGTTCCCGGCTATCCCAAACTGAAAGAAATCGCCTCCAAACGGGCCGAATCCTTTGGGAACGGGATTCCGCACGAAGGCATGTATACCAAGGAAGAATTGAAAGATTTCGTGGCATATTGCGCCAAGCTGGGCATTGATGTCATCCCCGAAATCGATATGCCGGGACACAACCAAGCCCTCGCCGCCGCATACCCCGAATTCTTCTGTTCCCCCGATCCAAACACCAAAGTTCGCACAACCGGCGGCGTCAGCCTGCACTTGGTATGCCCCCGAAAACCGGAAGTCCGAAAATTCTATGCCGCCGTCTTTAATGAGCTGAAAGACATTTTCCCCTTCGATGCGGTTCACTTGGGCGGAGACGAAGCCCCGCTGGAAAAAACATGGGCAAAATGCCCGCTCAGTGTCAGTTACCGCCAAGAAAAAGGGATGAAAGACGTTCACGATGAGTTGAAAGAATTTGAAAAAGACATCACCGCCATGCTGACTGCCCGAGGAAAAAGACCGCTCTATTGGTATGAAAAGCCGTGGGCAAACTTCAATGTATACAGCAAGGGCAATACCGTCTATTCATGGCGCATGGGGCTTACCCCGTCTACCATTGCCGATACAAAAAAATTAGGCTTACCCCTCATCATTGCGGCAGGAGAACACTGCTACTTAGACTATCCGCAAATGCCCGGTCACGACAATCGGGGCTGGATGCCCACCACCACATTGGAACGAAGCTACAAGCTGGATCCCTCTTACGGAAAACCGGCGAACGAAACAGACCACATTATCGGCGTACAAGCCACCCTCTGGGCAGAACAACTCCCCACCCTCGCCCACATTCTCTACCGCGCATATCCCCGCGCCTGCGCCATCGCAGAAGCCGGCTGGTCACCGATGCAAAGTCGCTCATGGGAAAACTTCCAACGCAAACTTTCCGATCACCGTCAATTTCTCCTCAAACGCTTTCACTGCGACATCACGCGCACCAAAGAGAACGAACCTCCCTTCAAATAACCCGATCGGGGTGGGGGAGACAGCGAGCGGCGGGTGCGCAACGACAAGGCGTGGCAGCCCTCGCTTTGCCGGTTCAACAGACCGGTCTGTTCGGGCGGGGGTGCATCTGCCGATTAGGGAAGTTTCCCGCCCTTACCGCCACTGTATTTTTTATCCAGCTTTTTGAGCAAAAGGGACAATTCATGCGCCAAAATGTCGTAGCCTTTGGCGTTGGGATGCACGGTATCCCGCATGCAATCGTTTCTCGGGAAGACGCCATCCGGGGCAAGAAGGGCTTTGCCCGGGTTGGCAAAGAAAACGGTTTTCCCGTTTTGCAATTTTGCCAGCAGGCGATTTGTTTCTTTAATCGGCTCTGCGAGGTGTGGCTCTTTTCGCGGTAAAATCCCCAGCAACAAGATTTTTGCAGACGGACACTTACCCTGTATCAGGCGAACCAATGCCCCCATATTGTCCGCACAGGCTTGCGGGCTATCCTTGCGATGCCCCAAATTGTTGGTTCCCAAAAGCAAAATAACCACACGGGGCGATATCCCGTTCAGCTCCCCGTCCTGAACACGGTAATAGGCATTATCCGCATAGTCAAAGCCGAATCCCATATTTACCGCCGCATGGGAACCAAACAGCTTTTGCCATGAGGCAGGATTCACCCGATGGGAACCGGCAGAGGGTTCTCCCCCCCAATGGTGGGTAATGCTGTCACCGATCACAACGTATTCGGGCTTGACCATTCGGTTTAACTGTTTCACGGCTTCATGACGCGCTTGCCAGTTGTAGGGATCGCGCTGGTGCGGTTCCGGCTTCAGCGTAGAGGGCAATGAAGGTTCCGAAGCGGGCAACTCTTGCCCCGCCAAACACAGCGTTCCCACAATGACAGATAGAGCAGAATGAAAAAAATGCATGATGTAACGGTCAGTGAACCATATTTTAATGAATTTGCCTTTGCAGATCAAGCCTACAACTTTGGCAGAGCGTCTTTCATCGTGCTTCCCTTTCATGCGCTCCCCACGTCGGGCTTTTGCATTCCCCTTCGGGCGTTCCAAAAAACCAAACACCCCCATGACAAACGCTTCTTTCCCTGCCGACACCTACAGCATTTGGAATGCTGTAGGCTTATTACACAACGTAATGCCTTATTTATCAATATACAAACAAATTGACGAGAATTGCGTTCGTTTAGCCGTTCGGATTTAAATCCGTTTATCTTCAAGAATTTAAAAATGAAAGTATTGACACAGCATTCCAAATGCTGTAGGCTCCCGTGTGCGGGCGTGCATCTGCCCGCCTGTCACGAGCAACGTTACAGCCATGAAAAAGACATTTATTACTCTCATTACACTTTGTACAGCAAGCACGGCTCCTCTTTTCGGTGCTTCCACACTCATTTCAAGTTTCGACTTTGAAGGCACCAATTGGTGGGACGATGCCCAAGGTGCCGCCTCATTCAGCGGATATCAATCCGCCGGAGTTGTCCTTACCGAACAAACCGTCATCGGCGATTCGGCTCATTACGCTCAATTCAACAGCAACAGTGCCACATGGGGCGGTTCAATCAGCGGTCTCAACACCTCGAATTTCCTTGTTTCTTTCTTCATGAATGCAAGCGAAATCCCCGTAGCCGGAGCTTCAGATAATCCGGAGTGGGTTTTCCAGACAATCCTTGGGGCAAGTGCTGGCGAAGAGACAGCAGGCACTTTCAAAATCGGGCTCGGCAAAGACGGTTGTCTGAAAGTCGGGCAAGCCCAAGTGAGTGCCACCAGTGTCAATAACACAACCCCGCTCACGTTGAACACATGGCATCACGTTGCCGTCTCTTTCATGGATAATGCAGACAATCCCGGCACCTACTCCATTACCGCATATGTGGACGGCTCCGTATACGGGACCGGCACTTCAAACACGGCCGCCGTGTGGGATTCTCACGTTTCTCTCCACGAACAAAACGACAATTGCACGCAGCGATTCAGAGGCGGTGTAGACGATCTGCTCTTTTACAATGTAGACACCAACGATGATGTGTTGCAACTGGTCAGCGCACAATCAGCCCGTATTCCCGAACCCGCCACAGCGACATTGAGCTTGGTGGCTTTGGGTGCCATGGCACTGCGTCGTCGCAGAACGGCGTAATCCTTTCGTGTGTTTTTTCATCGTCTTTATTTTAAACTCTCCCGTTTTTACGGGAGAGTTTTTTTTGCATTCACCTGCTCAAAAACAACAGGAGCGAAGCGACAGGAGGGGCTTTCCAAAGCCATGCATCAAAAACAAAAGGAGGAAAGTAACAGGGTGCGCTGAGAGCTTTTTTACGCCCCCCAAAAGCTTCGGGGGGGGGCGGAACGCCACCTCAGGGCAAATACGGCTTTGCCGTCCGCAGGGTATGCCTGTCCTTCAATTCAACACGCCTGTCACCACGTCCCTTTCGAAGCATTCCAAAGTGTATGCATGGTCTTGCAATCGGGGAGCTTTGCGGGGCGCACAATACGAAAGCCGATCATGCCGCCGTTCGTGAGATACCACAGGCTTTTGGGGTTTTGAGGATCAAGAGCCGCCCACTCCGCCCCCGAACATCGGCGGGCGGCACTTCGCAGGCGATCCGGATCATCTTCCCACGACCCGCCACGCACCACGTGACCGTTTTTTCCGGGGACGAGCGTCAGCGGGTTTTCCGAAACGGTCGCGCCGTCTTTCGGCTCGGGGTATGGGGCATAGGTATCGAGTACCCATTCCGCCACATTGCCATGCATATCGAACAAGCCAAAGGCATTGGGCTTTTTTAACGCTACATGCTGATAGCGATCGTTGGCATTATTCCAAAACCAAGCATATTCGCCAAGGGGGGCTTCATCGTTCCCATAGCAATAGGCGGCAGCGGAACCGCCACGGCAGGCGTATTCCCATTCCGCTTCGGTGGGCAAGCGATAATATCGCCCGGTTTGCGCACTGAGCCATTCGCAGAATTTCGAAGCGGCATAGTGCGACATGGAAATGGCGGGCATGCCCTTTTCATAGCCGTTTCCCATCCCCAAATTCATGGACGTATAGGGGGCGGTGGGCTGTGCCACCAGATCCCACAATTCATCATCGGGGTGGCGATCAAGCAAAACGCCGCCGCGCGTCCTCGGGCGTCCGTTATCCATAAAGGCAATGTATACCTCCCACGGGATTTCGACGGTCGACATCCAGAAATCATCCACGCGCACGCGGCGGCGGGGAGCTTCATCGGCACGGCGCATCGGCTCTGTATCGGGACTGCCCATTTCAAATTCACCCCCGCGCACTGCCGCCATGTCAACACCGGTTCCCCACGCGGAAAGTTGCTCCGTATATGGGACGAGCGCATCGTTGGAAGCATTTTTTTCAAGCTCACGATAGATGCGGCATGTCATTTCCCACGCTTCGGGCGCAACGATCCCCGAAGGAGGCGGCGGCACCGCTTCGGCGGAAGAAGCGGCATCCCCCGCCGACCCGCCGTCGGCTTGCGATGAAGCGGGGTGCAAAATACGGCGCACCTCATCGTCATCGAGAGGTGCGCGATCATCACAGCCCGCTGCGGCAGCAAAGGCACAGGCGCACAGGGCTATTTTGCGGCGCAAGCCCTGTGCCGAGCGTTTGTTACATCGCCATTCCGCCATCGCAAGAGATGACTTGACCGGTAATGTAGCGCGCTTCATCAGAGGCAAGGAAGGCAGCCAATGCGGCAATATCTTCCGCTTCTCCCATCGAACCGATGGGGATGCGCCCCAAAATGGCATCGCGGGCTTTTTCCGGGATGGCATCCGTCATTTCCGTGGCGATAAAGCCGGGCGCAATGGCATTGCATGTCACTTTGCGGGAGGCGAACTCCAACGCCAACGATTTGGTCAACCCGATGACGCCTGCTTTCGAAGCGGAATAGTTGGCTTGCCCCATATTTCCCGTCAAGCCGACAACGGAACTCATGTTGATAATACGCCCGGCAGGAGATTTCAGCACGGTGCGCTGCAAGGCTTTGACGAAATTGAACACGCTCTTGAGGTTGGTCGCCAAGACGCTGTCCCAATCCTCTTCTTTCATGCGGAGCATGAGGGTATCGCGCGTGATGCCCGCATTGTTGACCAAGATGTCAATGGTGGGGTGAGCTTTGAGCATTTCTGCCGCAACCGATTGCACCGCCTCATAATCAGCCACATCACAGGGGAAGGGCGAGCAAGAATCCGGATATTCCGCATTGATCGCGGCGGCGGCCTTGGCACAACCTTCGGCACCCCGGCTCACCAAAAGCACATGCGCCCCTTCGGAAGCAAAACGGCGGGCGATGGCATACCCAATTCCTCGGCTGGCACCGGTCACAACAGCTGTCTTTCCTTGAAGTCGTTTCATCGTGCGCATTTTACTCTCGCTCTCCCTGCTCTGCAAGGATAAAGGAAGCACAGCATCTCAAAAACAGGCGGATTTTATGCCGAACAGCCTGACGGCGCGGCGCGTCTCATCATTCCCCATGTCTTTCATCGATTCACTGTTACACATTTTCACCTCGCGACAGCGCATCGAGGTGCCACGTCTGCCGGAATTTGACATCGACCGTTTTATGGGCGTTTGGTACGAAGCGGCGCGTACCGACACCCGATTTGAACGGGGTCTTTCCGATGTTTGCGCCCGTTATTCGCGAAATGCGAACGGCACCGTCACCGTGACGAATCGCGGCTACGATGCCCGCCTGCGCCGATACCGCGAAGCAAACGCCCTTGCCGTCCGTGCCGAAGCCCCAAATTTCTTCAAAGTGTATTTCATCCCCTTCATCCCGGGGATTTACCAAGTGGCAAACATCGATGCCGAATATCGGCGCGCTCTCATCGCCGGTGGCAGCACGCAATACGGGTGGATTCTCTCTCGCGACCCCGAACTTTCCGACGATGAAATGAAGTCTCTTCTCGACACAGCCGCCGAATTGGGCTATGACCCGCTTCTCTTCAAACGCACACCGCGCACGGCAGATCCCATGTAAACGCCCCCTCCGTGAAACGGAAGATTCCCTATTTTTCCCATCTGCCCTGTTTGGGCTTGTCAAGACATTCAATTCGTGCCAAACTGAGGCTATGAAGGAACTATTGCCCGATAAGAAGCGAAGTGTGTCTCGATCGGGGAAAATAGGCGTCTTTTTCTGTCGTTTTCGTTGGCTTGTGCTGGGCTTGTTCTGCGCCCTGATGATACCGGATTGCCAACAATCGCCCTACCCTCGCCCACCCATTGTAAAGTTTAAACCCTCGACGCGCCCGCTTCGTCCGCGTACCCCCAGACAGTTGCTCAACGAAGTGCGCGTCAAGCGCGACATCTTGCCCAAATCGAATTACGAGCGCAGGCGCGAACGCCCCATGACCCCGCACTACATCACCATCCACAGCACGGCCAACCGCCGTGCGGGGGCCAAACAGCACTCCCGCGCATTGCACAACGGCGCCATGCGCTCTCTGGCGTGGCATTTTACCTGCGATCAATACATGACCGTACAGCATCTGCCCCTGAACGTTACGGGGCATCACGCAGACCGCAACGGTCCCGGCGACAAGTACTCCATCGCCATCGAAATGTGCGAAGTGGAAGGGCGCGGGCAAAACCACATCATGACGTGGGATCGCGCCGCCAAGCTCACCGCATGGCTGATGATGAAATACAACATCCCCCTTCGCAACGTGGTGCCGCACAATTTCTGGACGGGGAAAAACTGTCCCGCCCCGCTGATGGACAACCGCCGTCCCGGTCCCAAATGGGCATGGTTCAAATCCCGCGTGGACTATTATTACCGTTGCATCAACAACGGGAAATCTTTCCTGAAATAAGGCATCTCTCCACCCGCCATGCAGACGGGAGAAACACCGCTTGAAGCAACAGACCTTTTCACCGCCAAAGAAATCAACGCTTTGGGCAAGGCGGGCATCCGCACCGTGTACGATGTTTTACTGCGCTTGCCCCGCCGTTACGAAGACCGCCGCCGCTACGACCGGTGCGATGCCCTTGGCGGCGACCGCCCCGTTTGCCTGAAAGTGACGGTTGTGCAAACCGGGTGGCGTTTCATCCCGGGGAAGCGGTATTTTGAAGTCCGTGTGCGCCAAGAGGGGCTGATGCCGGGCGCATTGCTTTCTCTCAAATGGTTTCACGCGGCATATGCCGCCAAAATCATGGCGGCGGGACAAACACTTGTCATTTACGGAAAATCCAAAAAATACGGCGAAACATACAGCTTCATCAATCCCGAATTCGAAATTTTGGAAGAGGAGGCGAGCATCGGGAAACGCCTCGCTGCCGAATCGCTCGGCGATATATTTTTGCCTTCCGAAACCGCAACGGCAGAATGCATCCACACCGATCGCATCGTCCCGATCTATCGCAACATCGCGGGAATCTCCGCACGGAGATATCGTGCCGCCGTTCATGCTCTTCTTCGCCGCCTCTCCCCCTCTGCTGCACCGCCGCTTTACGACATTGCCCCCGCATACCCCTTCGTCCAAGCGTTGCGCGATGCCCACTTCCCCGCCGTCCCCGAAGATGCCGGCAAAGCCCGCAAGCGGTTTGCCCTCGATGAATGTTTTCGCCGGCAACTCTGCATTCTGTGGCGTCGCCGCCGCGTCCTTACCCGCGCCGGGGCAACAACGGCGACAACCACTCATTACATGCGGGAAATGCTGGGCGCACTCCCTTTCGAACTGACCGATGCGCAAAAACGCTGTGTGCGGGAAATTTTTCGCGATATGAAAGCACCGCACCCCATGAACCGCCTCTTGCAGGGCGACGTGGGGTCCGGAAAAACCTTGGTCGCTCTCTGCGCCCTGCTGGCGGCCGTTGAAAGCGGCTTTGAAGCCGCCTTGATGGCTCCCACGCAAATTCTTGCAGAACAGCACTTCAACAATTTCCGCCGCCTGCTGGCGCACACGGATGTGCGGCTCTCCCTGCGCACCGCCTCTCGCAATGATGACAGCACCCTCTCTCTGGACGAAGCCGATGACGGCAAACCCAAAATTGTTGTCGGCACCCATGCCCTGCTTTACAAAAAAAATGCTTTTCGCCGCCTTGGTCTTGTCGTGATTGACGAACAGCACAAATTCGGCGTCGAACAACGCGGGCGGCTCATTGCCCAAGGCGAATCTCCCGATGTCCTCGTCATGACGGCCACACCGATTCCCCGCACGCTCACTCTCACCCTGTACGGCGATTTGGATGTCTCTGTCATCGATGAATTGCCTGCCTCACGCGGGCGCATCCGCACGGCGTTGCGCTCATCGTCATCGCTCCCTAAAATTCAAGCCTTCATGCAAGAACAAATGTCGGCGGGGCGGCAAATCTACATCGTTTCTCC
This sequence comes from uncultured Akkermansia sp., assembly GCA_964418985.1. GTDB lineage: Bacteria > Verrucomicrobiota > Verrucomicrobiia > Verrucomicrobiales > Akkermansiaceae > Akkermansia. The sequence goes on from CAYQNL010000002.1 coordinate 100,436, forward strand.
CTTGATTGAAGAAAGCGAAAACCGCAAAGGCAAATCTGCCCTCGGCGAATTGCGGTTCTGGCAAAAGCATTTCCCCGCCGCACGTCTCGGCTTACTGCACGGGAAACTCTCTGCCGAAGAAAAAGACGCTGTGATGCAACAATTTCGCTCAGGCGATCTGCAAATCCTCGTGGCAACCACTGTCGTCGAAGTCGGCGTTGATGTCCCCAATGCCACCATCATGCTGATCAACAACGCCGAAGGATTCGGGCTGGCACAGCTCCACCAATTGCGCGGGCGCATCGGGCGGGGCGGACACGATTCTTACTGCATCCTCATGAGCGACAGCCGCAATGATTCCGATCGCCGCAAACTTCATATCCTCCGTTCTACCCTCAACGGCTTTGAAATCGCCGAACACGACTTTCGCCTGAGGGGTCCGGGCGACCTGCTCGGCTCTGCACAAAGCGGGCTGAAAACCGTTCAATTCCCTGAATGGCTTTCAGACACCCGCCTCATCCACAGCGGCAGACAGCGGGCTGAAGCTTTGCTGAATGCCGACCCGGACCTCTCTCGAGGCGATCACGCCGCCCTGAAGCTTCTCGTTGAAACGAGCGGCAACGGGGACGCCGTCATCTCGTAATTCCGTTTCAACCGGGATATTTTTCCGATGGACCGTATGAATTTGTCCCGGGGCGGCTATCCAGACAGCCAACTATAATCAAACCAATAGGTCCCAATAACCAGAAAGCCAACAAAAGGAACCATGCTGATTTTCCGACATCGTGTATACGGCGATAATGAAGCGATATAACAGGTCTCAATACACCAAACCAAGCCAAAGGCAGGATGGGATAAATTGCCCTGCTGCCGATCGCTTTCCCTATGGCACCCAGCACAAGAAGAACAACCGCACCCAGAACAAGAACAACCGGGATCAGAATCAGAGCCACCCCCAGCATCGACATCCAGTACTCTTTGCGGGTCGCGCGTCCATCGAAGTCTGAAGCATGGCTGTACATGTGGCATAAGGCAGAGAACGGATTGTTGTACGAATTATATTTATCATACGAATCGGATGGGAGCGGCGATGCAACCGATGGCTGTATGAAAACTCTGTCGATGGGCATCCAGCTGCTCATGCCCTCCGTCCATACAAGAGCAGATGATGGGTACGCGCCCTGCTCATATGTCGCCTTGAGCGTTTCTTCATCAAAAGGACCATCCTCAAAACCGTCTGTCAACAGATAATATTGTCGCATCGCAATGGTGTATTCTAAAAATGCTCACGTTATTGTCAAGAAGATTCGCAATTGCGTTATATTTTTATCATTATATTTCTACAAAAAAAAACACCCCACCCATGCAGCGCACGCGCCGGGCAGATTAAGCGGGGTATTTGAGCGAAGAACCGTATGGATATGTCCTGCAGCGGCTGTCTCTGCCCCCATAGGCAAAACGGCAACGATAAAAAACGAGAGGGTTCACGGCGCGGGATTTCGTTCGTTCCCGAACGGGGGAGGGCTCACCACACACAGATTGAAGCGTCAGGGGAATTTTCCGCAATCCATTTTACCGAAAACCTTGCCCCATTCTTTCTCTCCGGAATCAAATTATAGTTGCATGAAACAGGAAAACGTGATAAATAGCCGCCCGCTCTGCACGCTTGAGACGAAGGCGTTCCTTTTCGCCTCTTCCGAAGAGAATTCACAACCATCTGTTCATTATGGAAGTACTGTTGCATAATCCGACATTCGTGCTGTTCGGGATTCTGTTTGCGGGAATCCTATTGGGAAACATTCGCATATTCGGGCTGACGCTGGGAAGTTCCGGCGTACTGTTCGTAGCATTGGTAGCCGGTCACTATGGGCTTAAAGTTCCCGATGGCATCGGGGGTATGGCGACGGCGCTTTTCGTATATTGCGTTGGGCTGAGCGTGGGGAACCGCTTTTTTTCATCGTTGGCGCAATCCGGCAGCAAATTGACCTTGCTGTCGATAGTGGTGGTTTCTGTTGGGGCGGTTACCACCATCGGACTTTCTTCCTTTTTCGGCATTGATGCCGGCATGGCAGCAGGTATGTTTGCCGGCGCATGCACCAGCACACCGGGGTTGGCTGCGGCCATGGAAGCCGTGAGCGATGCGGGCCCGATCAACATCGGTTACGGCATTGCCTATCCCTTCGGCGTGGCGGGCGTCGTCCTCTTTGTCCAGCTGTTACCTCGGTTGCTTAAAGCAGATATTTCCCAAGAAACCAATGCGGAAGCGAACGGGAGCGACCCCAAAACGATTGTTACCCGCTTGGTGACCATCACCAATGCCCGCCTTACGGGCTACCATGTGGCGGGGCATCATGCCGCAGACCATCTTCTTTGCCGCATTACGCGCATCGTGAAAGACGGGCGGCTTGTTCCCGTATCGGCAGAGGACACCCTCGAGCTGAACCAAGAATTGCTGATGGTGGGGACGCGCGAAGATTTGGCACACGATGCGATGTTGCTCGGCACGATGCAAGAGAACAAATATCCTACCGATTCGGAACACGAACGCGCCCAAGTCATCACCCTCAACAAACGCCTTTGCGGGCGGACATTGCGAGAATTGCGCACCCTGCCGAAATACGGCATCACGGTCTCCCGCATCAGCCGCATGGGTTTTTCATTTGTGCCGAATGCCGACACGGAAATCATCCGCAACGACATATTGACTGTGGTGGGACCGCCCGATCACATTGAAGCGTTCAAGAAAACAGCCGGACACCGCAGCTCTGCCATGAACGCCACCGATATGCTTTCGCTGGTCGGCGGGATCGCCATCGGCATACTGATCGGCAACATTGAGTTTAGCATCGGCGGCGGATCTTCCTTTTCGCTGGGTATGGCAGGCGGGCCGCTGCTGGTAGCTCTGATTCTGGGGCATTTCGGGCATATCGGACCGATCATGGGCTACATTCCCCGCGAAACGCGCACTCTGCTGACCGATTTGGGGCTGATCCTCTTTTTGGCATGGGCCGGCGTGGCAGGGGGCGCACAATTGGTGGAAACCCTGCAAGAACAAGGGGTCATGATTTTCCTGATCGGCATAGCCATCACGCTGATGCCGATGCTGGTGGGCTACCTCTTTGCCAAGTACGTCCTGAAGCTCAATTTGCTTGAATGCCTTGGCGGCATCTGCGGCAGTATGACGTCCACCCCCGCGCTGGGAGCCATTACCGGCAAAACGGAAGCCAACACCCCCGTCATCAGCTATGCCACGGCGTACCCCGCCGCCCTGATATTAATGACGGTGTTTGCCAAAGCCATCATTTCCGTATTAAGCTAGTTTTACCCCTATGCGACGGGGCGGCATCTTTCCGCATGATCGCCCCGTCTCTCTTCTGCCGTGATTGTACGCCGCCTCACCGTTTTTCTTCTCACCGCAGGGCTCTGCCTGTCGGCGGCGGCGACGCCTTCGGCGAAAGTACCGCGCAAAACGCCATCCGTCTCTGCCGCATCCAAACAACAGCAAAGCACAGAGCCGCTCAACCGCTTGGTGCTTCGGGCGATAAAAAAAATGCCGCAGGGCGGCGGTTACCAAACGGGCAGGGTGGCGTTTTCTCGCCTGTGCGATGAAGCCGTCATCTGGGACGAACGCAACCAACGCCCGATCTTCAAACCGCGTCGCGCCACCCCTTCGTTTTGCAGTGAAGCGGCATACTTTGCGCTCGTTCTCGCCCTGCAAGAATGGGAAAGAGAAAACCGCCTGCGCTTCCCCGCCGGGTTCTGGCAATATATGCGCCCCTCCGTTGCCCAAGCGGACGGCGTTCGCGGCTGGGGCAGGATGAACGCAAACGGTCCGGGGCTGGCCAAGTGGGCGCACGAACTCCGAGCCGGGATCAACTTTAGTGACATCCGCAAAGCACGTCCGGGCGATTTCCTGAAAATATTTTGGACGCCCCGCATCGGGGCGCGAGAATACGGGCATTTCGTCATTTATTTGGGAACGGCACACAGCGCGGACGGCACCCCCCTTGTGCGCTTTTGGTCTTCGAACACAGACGCGGGGTACGGGATCAAGTATGCCGCCCTGTCGGATTGCAAGCGGTTGCTTTTCACGCGCATCGTCCATCCAAGGCAATTCGCCGCCTACAACCGTCTGCCCGAAACGGACGAATGGTTGCTCTCTCTGATGAAAAAGGAAGTCTCCCCCCGCGAAATGTTCAAGCGGTGCGGCATCAAGCCGTAAGAAGTATTTTGCAGGCGATGTCCGCTCTTTTGACTTTGCGAACGCGCCATTTTGTGCTATGTAAGAGCCATGTTGCAACACGCCTCTCGTTCGCGTTCCGGGTTTACGATGATAGAACTCTTGGTGGTGATCGCCATCCTTGTCGGGCTGGCGGCAGTTTCCTACCCGATGTATATGTCCTTCCGCGAATCGGGACACCTGACCAAATGCCGTTCCAACGTCACACAGCTCCTCGCGCTGGGGCAAAAATACGGCGATGATTTCATGCATCGGGACATGCGCCCCGTCAGCGGTATGGAAGACGATGAAGACACCTTTGTCAACGAAAGCGAAGGCTGGTGGGTTTCCGTTGCGCCGCTGGTTCTCAAAGAAAACGAAATGCCGCAGAAGCGCGGGGAACGCCTGATGTTGCCGGGCATCTTCCATTGCCCGAAAGACCTTCGCGCCAATGTAGACGATTCCCGCGATTTCAACGCCACGCCCAAAACAGTTTCCTATGTATCGTGGACGGATAATTCCAAAGATGCCTCCGTGCAGACATCGGCCATCCAATTGCGCAAACAAAACTACGATACGTTGCCGTGGCTTTCGGACGGCATTCCCGTTGCGGGGAAAAGTGTGCAAACCGTTGCCGATTTCAAAAAAATGGTGCTTCCGGCGGCAAGCCGCCATGACGGGCAAATTGTCGTCGGATATGTGAGCGGTGGGGTCAAGGTATACGATATGAACGCCTATTCGTCCGCTGAAGATGCCTTCAAACGCATTGCTCCCGACTTCGCCGTTACCAAGAAAAAGAAGAAGCCGTCAAAATAAACGGCAAGCCCCGCCACGCGCCGTGTCCTCTCCCCGTCCATTCGAAGAACCAAGTTTTCTTCTCCATCCCGACTGTACGGCATGGCTTTGCGAGGGGAAGCGCGTTCTCGTCGGCTTAAGCGGCGGGAGAGATTCCACCGCCCTGTTGCTGGCATTGCATCACAGGGGCATCCCCTTGGCAACATGCCACATCCACCACGGTATACGCGGCGCAGAGGCAGACCGCGATGCTTGCTTTTCGCGCGTACTGGCAGAACGGCTGGGCATCGAACATCGAGAAGTGCGCATCGACGTCCCCGCATTGGCAGATAAACACAAACTTTCCCTCGAAACGGCGGCACGGCATGCACGGCACAAAGCCTTGCGCCAATGTGCGCTTGCCTGCGGATGCCAAGCCGTTGCGCTGGCCCACCATGCCGATGATCAGGCAGAAACCGTCCTCTTTCGCATCTGTCGCGGCGCGGGAGGCTTGAAAGGTATGCGAGCCGTAAGCCGCGCCCCGGGCGGGCTTGTCCTCTTACGCCCCTTGCTGAACCGCACCCGCGCCGAAATCACCGCATGGCTTCGGGAGATCGGGCAAACATGGTGCGATGATTCGACCAATGCCGCACCCTGTTGCGCCCGCAACATCCTGCGCGGCGAGGTGATGCCCGCGCTTGAACGCGCCATGGGAAGAAGCGTTACGCCCGTCTTGACGCGCAGTGCGCGCCTGTGCGAAGAAACGGAAGAAGCCCTCGCGGCGGCGTTGGATGCCCTGCGCCCCATCGATCCGCAAGGGCGGCTTTACTTACCCAAAATAACCACCTACCCGAAAGCCCTTCAAAAGGCGATTTTGCATCGCTATATGGTGCAATGCGCTGTTTCAAATTGCTCTGAAAAGGCTGTCATGGCTATGCAGGCGTTGCTCTCCCCCGATGCGCCGTCGCGATGCACGTTGGCGAAAGGCGTCACGGCACGGCGCAAAGAAAAGCGGATTTGGCTTGAAAACGCGGCGGGCGAACGGCTCATGCCCCAAGATTTTTCCCCGGGGACATAAGAGGCAACGCCCGACATGTCCGCACGGGCAATACTTTCCCGGAGGCAGTTCTGTGATGACAACTGCTTTGCGGCGGCTTACATTTGCCGCCATGGGATTTGATCCGATCACGATAGGGGGCGTTTTGGCGGCGGCTTCGTCTGCCGTCAACGCCGTGGGTTCATACGCACAGGGGCGGGCGTACAAGGCGCAAAGCAACGCCACGCTCCAAGCCACAGAAACACAGGCAAAGCTTCAGGAACAAGAGGCCGACGCCAACAAGAAGCGAGCACTGACCAATTCTCGCATGATGCACCGCAATGCCAATTCGGAAATGGCAAGCGTCGTGGCAGACAATGCCGCCGCAAACCTCGTCAACGACGGAACAGCCTTGCAACGCTCCTTGGATACGGCGGGACGGCTGGAACGGGAAATCAACATACAAACCGATCAACTGCTGGAACGGAGCGACCAACTGCGCAAACAAGCAGCCCTGACACGGTGGAACGGACAATTACAGGCAAGCTCTCTGAAAACAGCGGCAAAGGGGGCTTACATCGGCTCGGTGGGATCTCTGCTCGGCGGATTTTCGCAAGCGGCGGGGGCGTTCGGCAAAGCGCAAAGCAATTCTTCTTCCTCTGCACAGGAATCCCGGAAAAAATAGTATTCTTTATCTCTCTTCCCCTCCCGCGCGTTCGGGATACCCATTTTCATTTTTCTCCGCCCCCTCCGGGCGCGAGAACAGGCGAAATTCACCCATGTGTCGGGCTGTGTGACGCCTCTCCCCTTCCCTCTTTCCGAAGGCGAAGAGGGGCATTTTTAATCAAAAAGACGAATGTATGCATGTAACAGGAGGTTGGCAATTGCTTTCAATAAGCATTCTGTTTCCAACAAAAATAGAGCATGATGCGTCATAACGCATTTAAAAATATTAATCCAAATGAATACGCGTACTCAAAATAATTCGTCATTCAACCCGTTGTTGAAAAGCAAAGATGCCTCGCGGCTGATCTCCGAGATAGCAGAAGCATTGGATCTCAATATCCATACCATGAACCGCAACCACCTGATGGAACGCCTGCGCTACGTCATGAGAGCCGGGGTTCGGGCGGTCAAGAGAGAAGAAGAAACCGTCCCTTTCGGCTATGCTGCGTGGCTCAGCATTGAGGCGCGTGCGAATCGGCGTCCCACCACCCGCCGCGATTTGCGTTATTACATTCGCAAATTCGAAAACGCCCCCGGATGGAAAAACAAACCGTTGCGAACGATCACCGGCCTTGAATGCCGCACCCTTCTTCAATGCCTCTTCCATCATTCCCCACACAGTTACAAAAAAGCCCGCGCCATTTTGCACAGCATCTTTGCTTTCGGACAAAAGCGCGAATGGTGCGGCAAAAACCCCGTAGACCTCATCGATTCTCCCGACATTGAAGAAAAAACCATCTTGCCGCTGAATGAAGACGAAATCGCCCGATTGCATGCCGCCGCCAAAATGCCCGAACATCGGGATATGGAGTTATCCCTCTATCTTCTTCTTTACTGCGGTCTGCGTCCCTCCGAAGTACAGCGTTTGCAACCGGAAGATATCAATTGGGACGCCGGCGTGGTCATTATTCGCCCCTCTGTCAGCAAAACAGGTGGCGGGCGCACGGTACCGCTACGACGCGTCCTGAAGCTCAAAAACACGATACGTCACATCCCGCGAAATTGGCAAATCCGATGGCGCAGACTGCGGCATGATGCCGGTTTCGACAGTTGGGTACCCGATGTGTGCCGCCATACCTTTGCCACCAGACATGCAGCCCGTTTCCGTAATTTGAATGCCCTTCAGCTCGAAATGGGACACCGCAGTATTGAGTTGCTGCGCTCACGCTATGTGTGCGGTTCTGCGCCGGTTGAGCGGAGTGAGCCTCAGCACTGACAATAACAATACTCCCTCACCGAGCGGCAACGGGAAGGTTGCCGCTGAATCAACCGCCCACAACCAAACGGGCGATCTCGCCCTTCGGCAAGACCGCCCGTCAAAATCGCCTCTGCGAATCGCTTTATTCTCTCACGTCGTTTTTATGCGCGGCAAGATATTCGCGAGCGCCGACTTCATCCGGATCTTCCTTCAATTCATTCAAGGAGAATTTGATACGGAACAATTTCATGATGAATACATACGAGCAGGGGATCAAGAAGACGCCCACAAGCGTGGCTACGCTCATGCCTGCCACCACCACAGTGCCGATGGCTTGGCGTGCCAATGCCCCGGAACCGCTTGACATCACCAACGGCAAGCATCCCAAAATGAAGGCAAAGGACGTCATCAAAATCGGGCGCAAACGCAGACGAGAAGCCGAAAGCGTTGCTTCCATCAAGCTCTTGCCGCGTTGCATTTCCAAGTTTGCGAATTCCACAATCAGAATGGCGTTCTTGGCGGCAAGCCCCACCAACATTACCAGACCAATTTGAGCATAAAGCGTCAATTCCATATGCTGTATTGCCAAGCCCAAATACGCACCCAGCACAGCGATGGGAACGGTCATGAACACCGACAGCGGAAGCACCCATTTTTCATACAAGGCCACAAGAACCAAGAAGGCAAAGATAGCCGACATGGCAAAGATGGTTCCCAAACCGGTACTGTTACGCACTTTGTTTTCTTGGAAACTCATATCTTCGTAATCCATCCCCATCTTTGAAGGATCCATTGTTTCTTTGAACACCTTCTGCAAAGCATCCATCCCCTGTTGCGTCGAATAGCCGTCTTTCACGGTAATGTTGAGCTTCACGGAATTGTAGATGTTGTGATGCATCACGAATTCGGTGTCGTAAATTTCATCAATATTCACGAGAGCCGAAAGAGGCACACGATCGCCTTGGCTGTTCGTCACGAAGAAACCGTCCATTTTCGCCAAATCGGTGCGGTCTTCACCGCGGGCCTGGATATACACCTGCCACTGTTGCCCGAACGCATTGAAATAGTTCACAAATGTGGAACCGTTGTACGCGGCAAGAATTCCGTTGGCTACATCAATGTCGACATGGTGGAAATTACATTTTTCTTTATCGAGACTGACGAATTTTTGAGGCACATTGGCCATCATCATGTGGGTGACAGAAGCAATTTCAGGGCATTTTTGAGCCGCTTCTTTAAATGCTTCCGCCTGTTGGTAGAGGTACTTCACCCCCTGACCTTCCAAGTCTTCCAGCACCATACAGACACCGTTGGACGTCCCGACGCCGGGAATGGCGGGCGGTTCCATCACTATAGCCAATTGGGCATCAAGCCCCGCATTCATCAAGCGACCTTGCAGTTTTCTGGCAATTTCCTTGGAAGTACTGGGACGTTCGTTCCAATCCTTCAATTCGACGAAAGCGATACATGCGCTGGGTGTCTGCACGCTGTTGAGGATGTTGATTCCCACCACGGTGGTGAGATTTTTCACCACTTCGGGATCCCATAAAGCCTTTTCAAACTTTTTGTCTTCCTCGTAAGCAACCTGCAACGATGTGTTGTCTTTCAGGATAAGAGCCGCCAGCAAGAAGCCTTGGTCTTCATCGGGAAGGAATGCGCCCGGCACTTTTTTCGCAACCGGCAGAATAGCAACCCAGAACAACAGCAAAAGCGGAATGGAGATGATCAGCTTGCGAGCCAAGCCGCCACACACCTTCACATAGCCGTTTGCCGTCTTCTTGTAAGCGCGGTTGAACAGCGGGAAGAACCAACCGGAGCAAAACGTGAAGAAAACAAGCCCGATGCCGCAACCGAGTGCCATCTTGCCGCCCAAAACTTCAAAATGCCACATCAATGCCAATGCCGCCAGCCCCAGCAAGCTGATGCCGATACGCACCAAGGGCGATGATTGGTTTTCTTCCGATTTTTTGAGCAACAAGGCACACAAAGCAGGAGACAACGTCAATGCATTGAATGCCGATACAAGCATCGAAATGGCGATTGTAATGGCAAACTGCTTGAACAGCGTCCCCGTGATCCCTTCCAGCATCAACGAGGGAAGGAACACGGCTGCCAACACCAAGGCAATGGCAATCACCGGACCGGACACTTCTTGCATGGCCGCGAAAGCCGCCATGCGCGGGTTGAGCCCTTTATCCAGATGCTCTTGCACCGCTTCCACCACCACGATGGCATCGTCTACCACCAAACCGATGGCCAACACCATGCCCAAAAGCGATATGGTATTCAGTGTAAACCCTAACAGCGGGAATACGCAGAAGGTGGTCAACAGAGAAACGGGTACGGCAATCAGCGGGATCACCGTAGCTCGCCAGCTCTGCAAGAAAACAAACACCACAATCACCACCAAAATAACGGCTTCGATCAGCGTATGTTTGATTTCTTCGATCGAATAGCGCACCGCCGTTGTAATATCAAGCGAAACGCGTCCGCTGATCCCTTCGGGCATAAGAGGTGCCTTCGCGTCAAGCAAAGCCGACACGCGGTCAACCGTGGCAATGGCGTTCGAACCGGGGGATTGATAAATCACGATCGAAGCAGATGTTTTCCCATTCAAACGCCCTGTGGCGGAATAGTTTTCCGAACCGAGTTCCACTTGGGCAATATCTCGCAGATAAACCACTTCGTCGCCGTTTTGGCGAATGATGATCTCTTCAAATTCCTTCGGTGAAGAAAGACGCCCTTTCGTGCGCACGGTGATCGTTTCTTCCTGACCGCCGGGAACGGGGTCTGCACCGATTTTACCGCCGGGATTCGTCATGTTTTGCGCACCGATGGCACCGCTGACTTCCGCAACGGAAATGCCGTAGTGCGTCATCTTGGTGGTATCGAGCCAAACACGAATAGCGTAACGCCCTGCCCCGTAGACTTGTACTTCGCCCACACCGTCCACGCGTTTCAGCTCGTCGATCAATTTCACCTGAGCATAGTTGGCAAGGTCGATCGAATTGTAGCTGTTGTCGGGGGACGTCAGCGAATAGATCATGATGGGCAAACCGGGTTGCTGACGAATGGTAACACCCGTACTCTGCACTTCTGACGGCAACTGGGATGACGACTGACCGTAGCGCATATTGGTAAGCACTTGGTCAATATCGGTATCACTGCCGGGTTCGAAAATAACAGAGAGATTATAAACGCCGTTGTTCGAAGAAATGGACGTCATATAGTCCATACCTTGTACCCCGGAAACCTGACGTTCGATCGGTGTCCCCACGGAATCTGCCACGGCCTGCGCGTCTGCCCCCGGGAACATGGCCTGCAATTGGATCGTGCGCGGCGTGATCTCGGGATACTGCGAAATGGGCAGATTGTTCAAACAGACAATGCCCAAAAGCGTTGTCAGCACCGCAATAACCGTTGCGATGATCGGATGTTTGATGAAGTATGCGCTCATGTCTTTTTTATTGAGCTGTTACGGAAGGAGCTGTCGATTGCGGAACGGTGTAGATGTACTCCGAGGGATCTACCTTCAGCAAGGAATCGGGAGATACCGGCGTCTTGGATTCCTCTTCTTTCAAAGAGTTCATCTTGGAATACTGAGCCGCCATCGCACTGCCGATCACGATCACGGGAGCATCGGTAGGCTTGTCGAAACCCATATCTTTCAGAGAATCGGCTATGGGTTTCACCGTCCCTTTCACAATCTGCATCAGCATGGGAGCCGTTCCGCCCTTGCCGTCGGGCATATCAAGCGTCACGGTTTCACCCAGTTGCACATCGATGCGGCGGGGGACATTGTTCTTATCCACCACGTAGATATTGCGGTGGTTCATATCGGTCACTACGGCGCGACGGGGAACGAGCAAGGCATCTTTTTCAACAGATGTCACAGCCCTCACGCGCACACCCATGCCCGAACGCAATTTGAAATCGGGATTCGGCACATGCCCGATAAAGCTGATCGTCCCCGAAGAACGGCTCACCTCACTGTCAACGGAAACAATTTTACCCTGATGTTCAAAGACAGAGCCATCCGAAAGGACTACTTCAAACACGGGCATATCGCCCAAGTTACCCTTTTCCACATCTGCGCAACCCGATTGCAACTGGGCAAGGAGCTGTTTATCCGGCACCGAGAAATCGATGCGAATCGGATCGATGGAAGACATGGTTGTCAGAGCCTTCCCGTTTGCAGAAAGCAAATCGCCCACGCTGGCAGTTGCTTTCGATGCCAAGCCGCGGAAAGGAGCGCGCACCTGTGTACGGTCCAGATTGATTTTGGCGGTCGCCAAGCTGGCTTCCGCTTGTTCGATACCCGCCTTTGCCTGTTCGAGCGATGCATCGGCGGCTTTCAGCGTTTGCAAAGCATCGGTATAATTTTTCTCGGAAACAGACCCTGATTTCACAAGCCCTTCATAACGCTTGACGTCTTGTTCTGCGCGTTCGCGCGTTGCTTCCGCTTGCAGTTTGGCGGCTTTTGCCACACCCAAGTTCGCCTGTGCCTGATCCACGGCCGCCTTGTATACAACCGGATCGATTTCAAACAACAGCTCGTCTTTTTCGCAAATCGAGCCGTCCCAATAAATCTGACGAACCAGCGTCCCGGTGACCTGCGGGCAAATGTCTGCCTGTTCCACACCGCGCGTATAGCCGAACCAAGATGATTTCAGCTCCACGTCCTGTTGCGCCATCTTCATGACTTCTACCTTGATCGGCGGATTGGCTCTTTTATTCCCCTGCTGATCGGCTTTGTCGTTACAGGCGGTAAGCGTGACGGCGGCAAGCCCGCTCAACGCCATAGTGATCATGTTGTATGCTCTCATAATTGTTGATTAAACGGTTATTTCAGTTTTTGTCTTCTTTTGAGGTTTGTATGTTTTTGTAAAGTCTGTTCAGCGTATATTCCAAACTGTTGCGCTCATCGGCATTCAACCCTTTCAGTAACGTATCTTCCAGAGATTCCAAACGTTTTTCTATTTCACGATGCATGGATATACTTTTCTCGGTAGGGTATACGATCTTCAACCGTCCGTCTGCATGGTCAAATGCGGTGCTGACCCAGCCGTTCCCTTCCAATCGTTGGACAATACCTTTTGCTGTTGTGTGCGAAACACCCAAATGACGCTCAATATCCCGTTGCGAGACCCGATGTTTCGGATTCGACATCAGGTAACCAAGCGCACGCCCCTGTGTTGCCGTTATCCCCTCACGAACAAGCTCTCGCGTCAGAATAGCATCCACGCGATCCGTAATCATTTTCAGCAAGCACGAGCAGGGGAACATCATTTTCATCGGTTTTGAAGCATGCTTCAAATCAGGAAACGGCAGTTTACTTTTTTATCTGCCAATGTCAAGAGAAATCAGCAAGGTTTTCTCTTCCCCTGTTTCAACAAGGGGCTTCATCCATTCCGCCGATTGCTGTTTTCCGTTTCATCAAAGGGAGCAACGCTTCTTTCTCCTTTGCAGACAGGGGGGCAGGCACATGATCCCGCGTGGTACGCACCGAGACCACGCGCACAGTGGCACAAAGCTCTCCGTCGCGGAGAATCCTATACTCCCATCGGACGGACGAATTGCCGATTCCACCAATCGTGGCATCTATCTCGACGAGGTCATTGAAAAACAGCGGGCGCACATAATCGGCTTCGACATGGACGCGCGGGTATAGATGTTCTCTCTTCTTGTCAAGAATCCCCAGCGAATCAAGCGCATGCGCTTCCGCTTCGGTAGCCAGATTGAAAAAGTTGGCAAAATAAACCATGCCGGCGGCATCGGTTTCGTGAAAAGCAATCTTGCGGCGATAGATGTAACCCATATACTTGTTGTTTTAACGGTTGCTCCCCCAATCCGCACCCAGCGAGCTTTTGTAGTCATCCAAGCGCGGATCCCATCCTTTTTCATCGACTTCAATCACGTTGATCCGATCTGTTTCGCGGTTCATGTAGAGCGAAAGTGTCACTTTTTTGGTGCCGTCATCCACCGTCAGCCATGCTTCTTTGATGGAAAAGATGTCATCATCCCCGCCCGCTAAAGGATTCATCGCCTGCTTGAGGTATGCGGAGTTCCAACGGTTCAAAGCAAAATATGCTACCAAATCTCGCTTTGTTTTGCCGTTGAACACCTCTTTGCGATCTGCTTCGTGAAACAGGCGATAGGCGGCATGCACGGCTCTGTCGGTTGCCTTGTATTTCCCGCTTTCGGATGAACGGCGGTATTCCCCCATGCGTTGCAGATCGCGCTCTCGCTCGCCTTTCGCACCGCCCGATACGTAATAGACACCCACATTCCACACAAGCAATGATAACAAAGCGGCAAAAATCGCCCGTGCTTTGACCCGCAACAAAGCCAGCGCGGCATGCCCCACGCGTCCCCATGAGCGGATGCGGGCATCATCCGTCTTGCCAAACAAAAAGTAACGACGGCGGCGCGGTGGCGCGGCGGCTATTTCCTGCACTGTGCGCGGAGACATCACCATCACCTCTCCCGAATAATACCCCTCGCCCTCCTCTTCCGAATACGGGGGGAACAGATAACGCAACACCCCCATTCGAAAAAAGAGGCTGACAATCAAAAACAAGCTCATCCACAAAAACGCGGCATACAGCTTCACGCCTTCCACATCGTGTGCGGGGGAAACCCATTCGGGCGCATGCAAACGCAACAGCGGCATGGCAAGTGCCGTCAACCCCCATGCTGCAAAAAGCCCCGTATACCATACACGGTTGCGATCTCTCCCCATGCAAGAAACAAGCTCTGCCACCGCCAATGGCAACATCCACATCAAACCGTGCGCGTATTGACCTATTCGTTCGTATGCCGTTCCCTCACCCCAATGCGGCGAAAGAATCGTATCGGGAAACGCCGCCGCATACAACGCCGCCAACGCAAGCACGCATGTCAACACCATTCGAATAATCAATCCGATCGATTTCATGCTTTTATTTTAGGAGTTAGGCTCTCCGTGTCAAGCCTGCCCATGTTCCCTTCCCAACGCCCGGCGCACGTCTTTCCCCAAAAGAGGCGGCACAAAGCGTTCAATCCTGCTTGCACTTTAACGATGAAGACGGGCGAAACGACACTCCGTCGCGTTCGGGGATGAAAATTTCTTCATCCGTCCCGGGGCGCATCACGGTGCGTGGAACGCGCCGTTTTTTCAAGAAAGTACCGAAGCCGGCAATGCGTACCGAACCATCGCGCCGCAAGCCCATCTTGATGGAATCCGTCACGGCCTTGAGGGCATATTCTGCCGCCGAACGCGTGGCGGTGCCGCCCAAATTGCGGCGCACGGCTTCGAGCAATTCATTTCTGCGCATGGCATGCATTGTATCGAAATACGCCGCAATGTAAAGACGAGCCTCTGTCAGAGCAATTCAACGGCGATGGCATCTGCCAGCAAACGCCCGCGCCCAATCAAGCGCAGAAATCCGTTGGGCAAATATTCTGCCATTCCTTCGGCAATCAACCCATCGATAACAGATTGGCGGGAAGAAGCAATCAACGACACGGGAACTCCCTTGTCTGTACGCAACCCTAAACCGAGACGTTCCGTGCGGATATCCTCCGCATTCAACCGCTCAGTTTCCCCGGGCGGCAACGTGCCGTTTGATAAGGCATTGATATACGCGGCCGTATCATCGCAATTGCGATAGCGAACCCCCTCCCATGTACCGACAGCACCCGGACCAAGCCCGATATAATCTTCGCCCATCCAATAGGCAAGATTATGCAAAGATTGTTTCCCTGCTTGCGCGTAATTTGACGTTTCATAATGGAAGAATCCCGCTTCGGTGAGAAGAGCGTCTGCCATTTCGTACATCACGGCATCCGTCTCTTCATCGCGCGGCAACGCCCCGTACCGTTCGGCAAAGGGTGTTCCTTCTTCCAAGGTGAGGTTGTATGCGGAAATATGCTCCGGGGAAACTTCGAGCGTTTGTCGCAAGGTATGTTCCCATTGGGAAAGTGTTTGCGTCGGGAGCGCGTACATCAAATCGACATTCACTTCCGGGATGCCTGCTTCACGCAAAAGCACCACAGAGCGAAGAGCCTGATCCGGACTGTGCGTGCGTCCCAAAAGTGTAAGAAGCGATGGTTCCCATGATTGAACGCCCAGCGAAACACGCGTCACCCCGCAAGTACGCCATTGCGCGGCTTTTTTCAAATTGAACGCGGCGGGATTCGCCTCGAAACTGAATTCTTTGACGGCAGATAGATCAAAATATGCCGCCAATCCTTCTGCCAGCCGCCCAAAGCGTAGCGGCGAAAGCATGGCGGGCGTCCCGCCGCCAAAGTACACGGTGGACGGTTTTGTCCCGCGCGGAAGACGCATGTGGGCTTCTTTCAGCAGGGCTTCCGTAAACTCTCCGATCGGTGTCGAACCGGGCGTATGCTTGTAAAACCCGCAATACGGGCAAACGCGCTGGCAAAAGGGGATATGCAGATAGAGATGCATGGTCGCGATACATGCGGGCTTCGCCCGATCACAAAAAATCGGCTCCCCGACTTTGGGAACGGGAAGCCGATTTTCGTTTAATAAGAAAAATTCCGATTTGGATTATTTCTCAAGATCGGCAGCAGCTGCCTTGTCGAGATAGAATGCGGCATTGGGGTGTTTCTGGAGGTAGGAAGCCGCCACATCGATCGTCACGGGACCTTCCACTGCCTTCTTGACAATCGAGGCTTTCTTTTCCCCCCAAGCCATCAATGCCACGCGACGTGCACCCATGATGGTAGCCACACCCATGGTGATGGCCGTGGTCGGCACGTTTTCTTTACCGTCGAATGCCGGAGCAGCGTCGGTACGGGTCAAATCATCGAGGTGCACTTGGCGGGTGATTGTCGTATCATCCGAGCCGGGCTCATTAAAGCCGATGTGCCCGGTGCGCCCAATGCCGAGTATCTGGAGATCGATACCGCCGTGATCTTTGATCTTCTGCTCGTATGCGGCGCAGTGTGCGGGGATTTCTTCGGGTGAAAGCATACCTGAAGGCAGGTTCACGTTTTCCGGTTTGATGTCAATGTGATCAAACAGGTTGTGATGCATGAAATACCAATACGATTCTTTATGTTCGCGGGGAAGTCCGCAATATTCATCGAGATTGAACGTTGTCACATTGGCGAAGGAAAGACCTTCTTCTTTGTGCAGGCGAATCAGCTCTGCATAGAAGGGAAGAGGGGTCGCACCCGTTGCGAGACCGAGCACAACCGGCTTGCCTTCAGCCGCACGAGACCGAATCAATGCGGCAACATCAGCGGCCAGAGATTTGGCCGCGTCTTGCGGAGTATCGAAAACGTTTACTTGCATAGCACGTGTATACTACTCCAACCGACAGGGGTTTTCAATCCGTAAAATACAGAAAGCAAAAAGAAATTCAGCGTTTCAGCAATTCTTGGTGCTGTTCGCGGCGAGCGTGCGATTCATTGACGGCGCGACGCACAGCGGAAGAATGGGAAGACATTTGCCATTGAATGTCTTCCAAAGAACCCGTACCGTGCAACTTAATGCCTTCTGTCGTAAAAAGCTGAACAGGCAAAAACAACGCACCGCCCAATCCGCTGAAACTCAACTTCAGATATGAGTTGATCCGCAACGAATCCAAATTGAGAGAACCGACGCCTTTGAGGCAAACGCTTTCGCCGGATGCGCACAAATCATTCGAAACGAGATATTTGTTTCTTATCACATAGTGAAATTGAGCGCGATCGATGTCAAAATCAACCTTATCGATTCCGAGCGAAAAACTCAACCCACCCAAGAAGGGCATGCGGAAAAGCTGACCGTGCCGTATTTCGCCCACGCCGCGCGCATCGAGAGAATCCAAATCACCGCCCTGCGAAGTAAAATCGATGAAGGCATTCACCTGCGCTTCGGAAAGCTCCGTTTTGTAAGAAGCCCCGATTTGCGCCAAGGAAAGCCCGCCCGCCGCCAATTCGCCGTTGATGGCATCTCCCTCGTCAATTTCGATTTGCAAATTACCGTCGACCCTGCCGCCCCAACACCCGGCAGCCAGATCGCTCACAGTAACCCAGCGCGGCGTAATCCAGATTTTGCCGTGCGCATTCTTCAAACACAGCTCTGTTCCCAAAATCCTGTATCGGGTATCACCGTCTGTCGAAAACGAAAGAGAGCTTCGCATTTTGCCAAGGTCATTCGTCAACGGGTACACGCCCGATCCGCATATCGTCACCGGCTTTTCAAAACGGAAGGGGGCGAGTGCCCTTGCGCCCGCCGGCGTAAACATCCGAAGCGCGTAAGGCATGTATATTTGCCCGTTGATTCCTTTCACAGACACGGTATTTTCGATCAAATCAAAGGAAACGTAATCTGCCTTGAGCGTACTTTCCGCATCGCCTTTCAGCTTATTCTTTGCCAACCACTCTTTATTGTCGTAACGGATGACGGGCGATTTCAGGAAAACCTTTCCCGTGCGGGTATGTTGTCCGGATTTTTGTTCTGCCTTGCTCGGTTCTATAAGCAAGACTTCCACATCGGCAGTTGTTTTCACGGTATCGCAACCGCGAAAACGGAGGTTTGAAAGGACGGCTTTCCCCCTCATTCTGAAATCACCCAAGGGATCTGTCGTATCACTGATGCGGATGCGCATATCGTTCACATCCGTATGGCTGAGTTCATTGAATTCAAAGTAACCGCCGATAATTCTGTCCGCATCGGGATCGCGCAACATGCGATTGATCGAATCGATGCGCATGGTGCTGTTTCCTTCGAGATCGGTCTGCCCGCGCACCGTCCCTTTGCCAGATAATTCAATACTGCCGCAGGCGTTGGAAACCGCCAGTTTGTCCAATGAAAATGCAGCATCGTGTCCCTGATCAAAAGAGGTTAGCGCAACCTGTGCGCTGACGGCATCCAGCTTTTCACCGTTCCACGCCACATGACGCAAATCAATCGCCGCCTGTGCGTTTTTCAGGACAGCGAACGGTTCCGCAGATTGCAAATCTTGGGGCAACAGGGAGAGATCCGCCCCCACGCGCAGTGAAACCTTTTCGGGCAATGCCAGCTCTTCAGGCAAGCTTGTCAACCGCTCGAGAGGGAGTGGGAGCATAGAAAGCGGGTATGTGCTTTCCGTTTCGCACGAAAGCAACGCGTCCGTCATGCGCATTTGCACGGTCAATTTGCCCTGATCGCCCTCCAACGATGCTTGCTCGAGAACGAGGCAATCGCCCGGATTGTGCAAGCGGACATTTAAAGCTCCGTACTCTTTCTCCCCACACGAAACCGCCCCTACATGCAATCCAACGGAAGAATCGGCAAAGCATCTCAAGCCGCTCATCAGCTTGGAGGCATTGACAAACAATGCCTTCCCTTCCGTCACGAGCGCACGATTTTCACGCACATCGGAAACTTTGGCGCAAAGCTCCGTTTCCAAATCAATATCGGTCAGTTTGAGCTGTCCGATGTTTTCGATTTCACAGGCAAACTCGTCAAACGAAGCTTTTTTGATAGCCAACGAAACAGCCTCCACATCCTTCGAATCGGGCGAAAACAAAAGGGTCGCATCCGCATTCAGCTCAATTTTTTCCGGCAAGACAACCGATGCCGGCAAGGCAAGTCTCTGCCGCAACATTTGTTGAAACGAAGGGTATTCAGAAACTTCCTGCTGTTTTCCGTCGGGTGGCGATACGCTCTCTGAACGCGGCTTAAAGATCCTGAAATCCCGCACAGCCAGCGCGTTTTCACATTTTTCCGTTTTGAAGGAAAGTAATCCAAAATATTCATCGTTGAACGAAATATCTTTCACAATCGCCTCCAGCGAGATATCACCGAAGCACCCCATCAGCCCGCACATTTTCTCCGCAAAGGAGCGCGACAAAAAATCGGGGTCTTTACATGCCGTCCCTTCCCAAAACGGAGATTGCATATTTCCCCGAAGCTTTTCAAAATTCACATCTGCCGTCCCTTTCAGCTCGAGATGTCCCACATCGGCACAGCCCCAATCGCCATTCCGATACGACACGGAATCAAATGAACATTTTTCAAGAGAAAATGAACCGCCCATGAGCTTCCCGCTATCTTCCGAAAACATCACGTTGACCGCCGCTTTCAAATCCACGTCATCGGAAAGAGCCAGTCCTTTCGGCAAAGCGACATGTGAGCCCAATGCTTTTTGCAAAAACGCCGCCTTGTAGGAAAAATCCATACTGCCCGCCAAGGCTTTCCCGTCTGTCCGCAACTGTGTATTCAGTCTTCCACCCTGCCCGTTCAGCCTCAATGAAACCACAGCCGATGAACCTTGGCTGTTTTGCAAGGTCAATTGCAACGTTCCGAAAGATTCGTTCCCATACGAAACATTTTCAGCTTCTGCTTTAGCGGTAAAATTTTCCGTACAGCACAAAAAATCGCCCAGTGTATCGATTGACGATGAGGTTGAAAGAGCCTCTGCCAGCGCAATCAGCGAAGCAGATACGGAAACAAACGGCTTTTCACATTGTAAGGATGCACATCGAAAATCGGCAGCGTGTATATTCACATTTGCCAAAAGTCCGTCTTTTTGTGTTTCCGAGAACCGGACAGACAAGCGGGGCGGCATCTGCGGATTCCACGAGACTTCCTTCAGCCATGCCAGATTTTCTCTCAGTGACACCTCTGACGTTTCGGAAGGTCGGCATAATTTTTCAGCCGACTTTTCCGCATTGTCGTTCAATAATCTACAGAACGAGGAGATCCTAAAATCTCCGCTCGCCGAAAAATACAGAGTCTTTACATCGGAATGAAACGGTTGCGCCCTAACGGCAAAATCCAATTGCCGAATGATCGCCCGTCCTTCGGGCGCGGTTTCCGCTTCAACCTGTATATCGTCTATCACGACAGAAGCGGCAACGGGATCTTCGTTTTCAAGCAAAGAACATTTCCCATGCAAAACGGCCAAATAAATATCATTTACTGTCCAATCTCCGGATAAGATTTTGGAATAGGGCACCCGCACCTGTATGGCTTCGGCACACAATTGCAATTTCCCCAAGGAAGGGATCTCCTCTCCCCATTTCGGCTGATCGACAGTCACCGTAAACCCGGGGAAAAAGCCGATGCGAACGCGGTCAAAATGCACAACTTTCAAAACTTCATCACCAGCAAGACGGCGCAAGACATAATCCGGCACACCTGCCGTTCGCAGCCAAAGTATGCTACCGACAATCGTCAGCAGAAACAAAATAACTGCCACAGGAAACCCTCCCCTCACCCATCGCTTGATTTTTCTCAAAACCATCGTTTTTTCGCCACGAGGGGTGACAGCAGATTACTTCATCAAAGGATTCGTTTCATCTTCCGCAACGGGCGGTGCCTTCGGAAGATTTTTTTCTATATCGTCCAACAAATTGACCAGCTCCACGCCGCGCCGCGCCGATGCATCGTATTTGAATGTCAGCCTCGGCGTTGAACGCAAAATGACGCGTTTTGAGACAATCGATTGGATCAATCCTCTGTTTTTGTTTAATTTATCAATGACCTGGGTGGGTGCCATACGTCCCACTACGCCAAGCCACACTTTGCCCTCTTTGAGGTCTTGGGTGATATCCACTTCCAAAACGGAAAGGATCGTACCGGGCCATTCAAATTCTCGCTGAATGACGGCACTGATCTCGCGACGAAGCAATTCGTTGACTTTATCAAGGCGACGTGAGCTCATGGCATGGGGAAAGTTTGCGGGGTGTACCGCGTTCGGACATACCGAACGCGGTATGATCGAATCTTACAGGGTCGGGTGAAGTTTTTCAAGCGTATAGCACTCGATCACGTCCCCTTCTTCATAATCGTTATAGTCAGCCAGACGAATACCGCATTCAAGCCCCGCTTTCACTTCCTCCACTTCATCTTGGAAGCGACGCAATGTGGACATCTTACCGTCAAAGACCACTTGACCGTCACGCAGCACGCGGGCTTCAGAACTGCGATGCATACGCCCGTCCGTCACGGCGCAACCGGCGGCTTTGCCCTTGTTGAGTTTGAAAACTTGTTTTACTTCGGCATGCCCGATCACCGTTTCGCGGGTTTCGGGTTCGAGCAGCCCCAGCATGGCTTCGCGCACCTGATCGATCAATTCGTATACAATGGAATAGATCTTCACTTGTACGCCTTCGCGCTTGAGCATTTTGACCGCATTGGATTCCACTTTGACGTTGAAGCCCAATATAACGGCATCGGAAGACGATGCCAACAAGATATCCGATTCGGAGATCGGACCGGCAGATGCGCTGATAAAGACACATTCTACCTTATCGGATTCAATGTTGAGAATGGCTTGCTTGATCGCTTCCACAGATCCTTGCACATCCCCCTTCAGGCATATCTTCAACTGTGCTTTTTGATCGCCTAACCCGAGCAGAATATCTTCCATGCGGGCGCGACGCGGTTGAGCCAAGCGAGAGACGCGCAATTCTTCCAAACGTTCTTCGGAAAGTTTGCGGGCAGCGCGTTCGGATTCCATTTCAACAAGCTCATCGCCCACGTTGGGCGTTTCCATGAAACCCGCCACTTCGGCAGGCATCCCGGGCAACACGCGCTTGATCGCCTTACCTCGATCGTCAAACATGGTGCGCACCTTACCGGAAAACGGACCGCATATAAAGGGCATCCCCACTTTCAGCGTACCCGTCTGCACGATCACTGTGGCAGAGCTCCCCTTGCCTTGCTCAAGGCGAGCTTCAATAATGGTAGCACGACAATTTCCCTTGGGATCGGCTTTCAGCTCCAGCACTTCTGCCTGCAATGCCAACAATTCCAAGAAATCGGGAATCCCTTCCCCGGTCGCAGCCGAAATGTCAACGCATTCCACATCGCCGCCGAAATCAGTCGGGACCAAGCCTTCTTCCATCAACTGGGTACGCACGCGCATCGGATCAGCGGCGGGCAAATCGCATTTGTTGACGGCAACAATGATCGTTTTGCCGGCGGCTTTTGCATGTGTGATAGCTTCGCGGGTCTGCGGCATAATGCCGTCATTGGCCGCCACAACCAACACCACAATATCCGTCACGTCTGCGCCACGAGCGCGCATTTCCGTAAAGATAGCATGCCCGGGAGTATCGATAAAAGTAATTTGTTTCCCTTCATGGTCGACTGTATAAGCACCGATATGCTGTGTAATACCGCCGGCTTCGCCGGAAACAACATGAGCGCGGCGTATGTAATCCAAGAGGCTGGTCTTCCCATGGTCGACATGCCCCATCACAGTCACAATAGGCGTGCGCGATTTCAATTTTTCTTCCGGAAGTTCTTCCACGGCAACGGGCGGCGGCTCGACAACCGCTTCAACGGGGGCTTTAATACCCGCGCCTTTTTCCCGCTTCACGCGTTCATAGACAAAACCGTGTTTTTCGCAAAGAGAGGCAATTTGATCCGTGTCGATCGATGTGGCAGGGTTGGCAAACACACCCATTTGCAGGAGATCCGCAATCAATTTGAAGGGTTTCATTCCCATCAATGCCGCCATCTCCGCAACGGTAACGGGACCTTTGACGTTAATGGTCTTCGATGTCGGATCAACCGGCGCGGGAACTTCAATTTTAGGCAAAGGAGCGGGGGCGGGCGTCTCTTCCTTGACTTCGGTTTTCGGTGTCTGCTTCTTTTTGGGAGACAACAAATCGAGAGCTTCCGGTTTTGAAGGGCGCAGTTTTTTCGCCGTCGGCGCAGGTTGCTCGGCAGGTGTTTCCGCAACGGGTTGCGAAGAAGCCTTTTTGCGTTTTGAGCCGCCGATGAGGTCGAGGGCTTCTTTGTGGCGGGGATGTTGTTCTGAAGGAGACATATAAAATCAATGTATTGCCGATATCTGCGTCGGGCGTGTTATTCGAGAGATTTTGCTTTGGCGATGATGGCTTCTGCCTGTTCATCGGAGATGTTGAGCGCGGCTACAAGGTCTTCCGCGCTGGCGTAATTTGTGATGACGTCAACAGTGGTGAATCCACTGGCAACCAACGCAGCGGCAAGCTCCGGCGCAATGTCGAGCAGATCGCTGAGTTGCCCGGCACCTTCTTGGGTTTGCTGATTCACTTCCGCCTTTTGATCATACGCAGTGACAACAACGTCCCAGCGTTCGGAGGGGGTAGAAATCAGACGAGCCGTCAAGCGCACATTTTGACCACGACGTCCTTTGGCTTTGGCCGCTTCGCGATCGTCATCGACAACCACGTAAACGACATGTTTATCGTTATCAACCGTGATACTGCGCGGTTCAATGGGGGAAAGAGACTGATACACCAGCGCGGCTTTATCATCCGACCATTCGAGAATGTCGATCTTTTCGTGATTGAGTTCGTTGACGATATTTTTGACGCGGACACCGCGCATACCGACACAGGCACCGATCGGATCAACATTCGGTAAATCGCTCGACACAATCATCTTTGTACGATAACCGGCTTCGCGCACTATGTTGCGAATCTCAACCGTGTGATCGGCAATTTCAATCACTTCCGATTCAAAGAGGCGACGCACCAAATTGGGATGACTGCGGGACAAGACCAATTCTGTACCGCGAGCGCCATCGCGCACTTCGCAAATGTAGAAACGCATTTTGTCGTTGGGGGCGTAATCTTCTCCGGGGATGCGCTGTTTATTGGGAACAACTCCTTCAAACTTACCCACTTCAACGATAATATCGCCTTTATCAAAGCGGCGTACTGTCCCCGTCACCAATTCACCCACGCGATCACGGAAGGCATCAGCCAGCATTTCCTGTTCCGCTTTGCGAATGCTTTGTTGCATTGTTTGACGGGCGGTCTGCACGGCAATGCGCCCAAAACCTTTCGGCGTCACGTTCACTTCGATCGAATCGCCGGGCTGAACGGTTTCGTTCAATTTTTGAGCTACCGACAGTGGCACCTGATTGTAGGCATCGCGCACTTCACCGTCCGGCACAACCGTCATTTCGGCTTTGATTCGCACGATTCCTTTTTGGGAGTTGATATCAGCCCGCACATGTTCAATGCGCTCTGCCCCGGGCACCATTTTTCTGAATGCCGTCAGGAAAGCTGCTTGCAACGCCTGCAAAACGCGTTCGCGTGAAAGCTCTTTTTCGCGAACGTAGTAATCTACCAAGGCGGAAATGTCTGATGTCATCGTATTATGTGAATTGTCTGATGGTTGCGATCTTGCCCGTCAAGAAAGGGGCGGGTCGAAACCCGCCCCCTTTCTTCCGTCAGGGACTCTGTACAGCAATGATTCTAAAACGGGACTTCCTTTTGTCAAGCAAATTCACATATGCCGTCACACGGCAAAAATACGAAGTTAGGCGGATCGGCTGGGCGTCAAGGCAGCTCCAAGCGATCCCCCGTAAAATCCGAAGATCCTACCGCCTCAAGATCCTTCGTCGGCACCCAACCACGAGTATGATCGAACGTTTCCGCATAAGTCCACGCCCCCCGCACAGCAAGAACACGTACGGGAGTAGAGGCAGGCAGTTTGATTACTTCTGCCGCAGAGGAATCAGCCGCATTGCGCAAGGAAACAGGCGCAATCGCATAACACAGACGATCGGGACTTACCATCTCCGGCAGATCGTCTGCATGGCTCATGTAAAAGAAGCACCCCGTTGCACTGCCGACAAACACAATGACAGACAGCACAGCGGCAAACGTTAATCCGATGTGTTTGCGCCCTCGTTTCAAGCACATTAAAATCAAGCAAAACGACAATGCCGCCCCGCTGATAATCAAAACAGCCTTCGTCTGCTTGAAAGAAAGCCACGCAAAGTACGAATTGCGTACCGCCGCATCAGGCAAGACAGCCCCTTCTTTACGCCAAACGAAGTCCAAATTGGCACGGGCTTCCGCAAAACCCGGATACAGGATCAAGGCTCTGGCATACGCCAACGCCGCCTTCCCGGGTTCGCCCAATCGGTAGTAGGCATTTCCCATAATATACTGTGAATACGCCAAATCTTCCGATGTATCCGCTTGTTGCGCCAGCTTGACAGCCTCGCTGTACTGCCCATCCGCATACGCTTTTTCTGCCGCCGTTTCTGCGGGGGATACCATCCCGATCAGCAAAAAGCATGCCACCAACAAGGGCATTTTAGCCAACGCCCGACGCATGCATACCAAAATATTTTTCCGTTCTGCGGGGCTAAGCTTGCTCCCGCCTTCCGGGCGAAACGCTTCTTCATCTCTTTTGCGAAGAACGGATTTCAACTCTTCCGTCATATTTTCGGGCGCAACGTGAGTTTCAATGAAGGCACCCGCACCTTTCAAAAATGCAACAGGATCGCTTTCGCGCCCGACACGGCTCAATTCGCGTTCGCGCAAGCGACGATCTGCCGACTCCGCACGGCGTTTTTTCCAAATACGATATACCAACCGAAAACCCAACACAAGTGCGGGAATATAGAAAACGGAAAGCAACCACAAAGGCACGGCATACCGATTTCGCATACTTTCCGCAGGCACGACACCGTAAATATCGGTCATTTCCGCCACGGGTACAGTACCGGCGGGCGGCGGTTCCGCAACGGGGATACTGCCGCCGCCGAATCCGACAGATGGGGTGACTTCCCATTCCAGCGCAATTGGGCGCGTTTCCGTTTTTTTGTATTCTGAATCAATCGGGTCAAAATATGTCAATGAGAATGAGGGGATGGCCTGCACTTCGGCAAGCGGGCGCATTAGCTGACGGAATGTAACGCTGACGGTCTCGTTGCGCTCATTCTTGTTTTTTTCCACAGAAGCCGGGTAAAGTTTCCATTGTTCCGCATCATCGGGAATAGGGCATGGGATCATGGACAAATTCCCTTCGCCCCGCACCGTCAGCTCTACGGCTACGGGTTCATTGAGGGCAAGCGAGCGGGCATCCGTCTTGGCTGAAAGAGTAAACCGCCCCACAGCATTTTCAAAATCGGCAGGGGCATTGGGCGGCAACGGCAACGCCCTTAACGTCATGCGTGGCAATGTGATATTGACCATCTGCGAACGGGAAAAGATAATCCCAGCTCCGGGAGAATTGGTTACCATAACCGTCACGAACAATTTGCCCGCCAGCGAAACATCGCCTTCACGCAAAGCCGACACATCGCCCGTAAGATCCCATACAGCCCACGTTTCCCCACGCAAACGCACCGTAACAGGACTGTTGGCAGTATTGCCTTCGGGAAGAATGTAATCCGCCGAGATACCGTCTTTTTCGAGAGTGGGTGCATTGTTGATACTGCCACCCTCCGGCAAAAACAATTTGAGAGCCACTTTGACGTTTTCGTTAACGTAAGGTTCTGTATTCGAAGAATACCACAGCGCACCGTAAACAAAGGGTTTGTCGTACCAACGAATCTTCGCCGTTGACACAACCGGCTCGCTCGGGATGCTGACGGATACGGGCTTCCCGTTAATTTCCACGGGGATATCGGGAATTTTCAATTCCCCGGGTTTATCCGCTTTCACTGTCATCGGCAACACATAAATCATCCCTCCGGGAACAGCCGAAGAACGCAACGCCCGTCCTCGCCGCACCTGAATCGATGCCCCGTCTGCATACGGGGCTTTCGTCGGAAGAATCGGTGAACCTTCCGTATTAATCAGCAAGAGGCTCGTTTCTTCTCCGGGCACAAGAAAATCCGTACCCCATTGAACAACAATATCGGCATGAAGCAATGATGCCACCCACAGACAGACAATTCCGCAAGTGACGGACAACCGATTGAGTATGCGATGGTGAAACATGGTATCAATAATCTTTTTCAGGCGGGTAAATTGCTCGCGTTGCAGGACGCACCGGAAGAGGCGAGCCTTTCTCTTCATCCACGTGCGTGCGAAGCATGCGGATCGCCCGCATGCGTTCTGCCGCTTCGCGAGCTTCGTTGGTAAGGGATGACGGTTCATCGGGTTGTTCTTCGGGCTGAGATGGGGCGGAACGGTTGGATGCATCTCGGTCGGGAGCTTCTTCCCGCGCGGAAGCGTCCGAGCGATTGTCAGCTTTGTCCGATGGCTCATCGGGGCTTTGCTTCTGTTGCCCGTCTCCCTGATGATCCGATGTACCTTTTTGTTCGTTTTGATCTTGCTGTTTCTCGTTCGGAGATTGAGATTGATCCGAGTCTTTGCGACTGTTATCTTCTTTTTCGCTGTCCCGGTCATCGGGTTTATCTTTTTTCGCATCGTCCGATGTATCTTGCTTTCGATCTTGAGAATTATCATTCCCCGACTTTTGAGATTTGTCATTTTGATTTTCTGGGGATTGATCTTTTTGAGAATCATCTTTTTGTTGATCCTGCGAATTGCCTTTGTCTTGCCGGTCATCTTTTTGTTGTGAGGCTTGATCCCCTTGGCTGTTGTCTTGCTCCTGTTGGTTTTTCTGTTGTTTGAGCCGCTCGATTTCTTCTTGGAGCAAGCGAATAAAGTCTTCTGTCTTCTTTTTGTTGATTGTGGCAAAACTGTGAGACGGATCGATGCTCAGCGCATCGTCATACCCCCCCACCGCTTCTTTTAAACCCTGCGCAATTTTCTCGAGTTCTTCAACGGATGGTTCTGTCTGATTACCGTCTTCCGATTCGTACAGTCTGCGTAATGCATCGAATTGACGTCGCACATTCAAATTGCCAATTTCGTAAAAAGACGCTGCTTGCAAAGCGGGACGAGAGCTCAACAATGCTTCAGAAAAACTGCGTTTGGCTTCCTCGTCATTCTTATTTTTCATGGCGGCGTAGGCACGGGCAAACTGCCATTCCGATGTCGGATTGTTCGAAGTGTCCCGAAAAGAATCATCGATGAGGCGTACCGCATCCTCATACTTTCCATCATTTATACACGAAAAGTACCGCTCCCACACTTCCTCTTCCGAAGCTCCTTGCAGGGGGCTTCCGCAAGCGAGCAACACTATTACCCACATTGCCATGCGATGCGGGGTACGCCAAACAGCCGATGCCACCACGGCAAGCACCAGCATGACCAAAGCAGGAATGGCAAACACCTCAAAACAATCGTTGGGTATGCTGTAGCTCTTCCCCTTTTCCTCTCGACGATCCAACCGCTCTGCCGCACGGCGGGCAAATTCAGCCAAGTCCGCACCGGATTGCAGGGCAAAGTAATCTCCGTCTGTCTTTTCGGCAAATGCCCGCATCGATTTCTCATCCAGTTTGCTGACCACGTGCTTGCCGCGATAATCCGCATACAGCCCATCGCGCTGTGAGGCATCCGGTATCGGCGCTCCGGCTCGCGTACCAATCCCGACAGTCATTACCAAAAGATGATCCTTTTTTGCCTCTTCCGCCAGCTCCGATGACGTATCCGTCGTATCCTCGCCATCACTCAAGATGATCAGCGCATTCGTTCCCTGCGCCCCGCCCTTTCGGAATGTTTCCATGGCACATGAAAGGACGCGCCCAAAATTCGTACCGCCGGTGGCAATCCATTGTCGGTTGATTTGCTCAATAGCATCTTTCAACGCATTATGATCATACGTCAACGGGACAACCAATTCCGCTTCTCCCGAAAAAACGATCAAACCAACGCGTTCTTCGGGCAAAGCGTCAAGCAATTCATACGCCGCCGTGCGGGCTTGTTCCAAGCGCGAAGGCTTCACGTCATCCGTTTCCATGGAACGGGAAACATCGATAGCTATAATTAAATTACGCCCGCTCCATTCGCCCTCTGCCTGCGTTTCTCCGGCATACGGACGCGCCAACGCCAAAATGAGCAATGCCAATGCAGGAATACCCAATACGAAAGGCAATTTGCGCCGCCACACAGGCACGGCACACACCAAATCGCTCTCATGTTCGACAGATACCAATTTGCGCCACCCGCGAGAAGCAGCATCCGAAGGGTACAAGGCAACAACCGCTGCCAATATCGGCAACGCAAGGGCGAACAACACATACGGATACATGAAAGACATGATCTCAAGGAGCCGGTTTGGGGAATAGCAAAGGCAACGCCAAGCCGAGTGTCAGCAATGCGACCGCTGCACCCAGCGGATACATAAAAAGAGGGCTGTAATGAACCACGGTATGTTGCTTTACCTCTGTTTTTTCCAGTTTATCGATTGTTTTGAAAGCGTGATCCAGCAAGCGGCTGTTGCGGGCGCGATAGTGTTCCCCCCCGGTGATGCGGGCAATTTCTTTCAGCGTTTTTTCATCGAACAGGTCCACGTTAGCTGTGTAGGGACTGATTCTGTCATCCTCCGTTCCGATGGCAATCGTGTAAATGCGGATGCCGAGTTTCGCCGCCGCCTTTGCCGCATCGATGGGGGGAAGATTACCGGCATTGCTGGCTCCGTCCGTCACCAAAATGATGATGCGCGATTTTGTGTCTTTGCGGTCTTCCAGGCGCGATGCCGCCGCTGCAATGGCAGAACCGATCGCCGTACCGTCATCTTTCAAATAATATGACGAAAAGCCGTTGACTATGCGGCGCACAATATTGTGATCCAGGGTGAGCGGGCAACACGTCTTTGTTTTTCCGGCGAAGGCAACCAAACCGATTCGATCATCGGGACGTTGTGCAATAAATTGGTCAATAACCATTTTAGCTGCACGCAGACGATTGACCAGAAGGCGTCTGCGCCCGTTGGGAGTTTGCGTCTCCGCCACCATATCTCGATTGGTCGTCATCGAGCCGGAAAGGTCGCAGGCAATCATAATGTCCACCCCGCTCACTTCGCGGCTCACATGCTCATTACGCAATTGGGGGTGCGCCAATGCCAACACCAAAAAAAGAGCGGACAACGTCAGCAAAACTGATCCCAAACGTCCTGCCAAATTTTTCGGTTTTTCCAAAAGGTCGGCAATAAAGCGTACCGTAGGGTGCAAAACGGTTCCGGGCGCACCCAAACGACGGTTGAAAAAGAACAGCGCACACAGTGGCAACAGCAACCACAACCAATGCGGTGAACCGAACACAATATCCCCCGTCGGCACAGAAAACAGAAACGTCAATGGATATGAAATCGCATCAGGCATGGGCAGAAATCTGTTGTGCCGCACAACGTGCGGCGTGAATACGGACAACAAGCTCGCGAGCATCGGCGCAAAGCTTGCCCACTTCGGCGCAATCATCCCCGGTTTCGCCCGCATATTTCACGGACGCCATGTATTCCAAAAGCCTCCGCATCTCTTCCTGTTCCGCTTCAGGAAGAGATGCCAAAGAATCCACACGACGGTTGAACTCCTGATGGGTTTCGTACAATGCGGGGTCATTCGCTTCCCCCGTCAAATATGTACGCAAAACCAGCGAAAGACGCAGACAACATTCCCTCAACGAAACCGGGCTTTCTTCAATTTTCCGAATAGCAGACAGCGCAATTTCTTCATGCGTCAGCGGCGGGACAATTTTTTTGCGGTGACCGGCAATCAGCCTCCACACGACCAGCCCGATGACGGCAAGGGTCAACGAGACAAAAAGACACCACTCCAACGGCGTCAGCCAAACAATCTGCATAAAATTATCCGGCGTCAGATCGGGTTCCAGCTCGGGAATTTGCGCGGTGATATCATTCATGATTGGAAGAAACTGTATGATCTATCGGGCAAACATACGACTGCGGCGGGCAAACATCGCCCGTAAATGAGGCATAAAATCTTGCCCGGTTTCCAAATCAATAAAATCAAGCCCCAACTGATGGAAATCGCGTTTCCACGCCTCGCAGTGCGCCCCAACGGCTTTACGGTGTGCCACAATCAAATCCGCCCGCCTCAAATCAATCTGCATTTGACTTCCGCTCTCGGGATCGCGCAAAACCACCGACCCCGCCGTAGGCAATTCTTTTTCCCGCTCATCCGTCACTCTCACGGGAATCAATTCATGCCTAAATGCCAGCTTACCCAGCGCGGCTTTGTCGGGATTTCCCCAAAAATCGCTGATCAAAAATACCATAGCTTGTTTGCGTAACGTGCGCAACACGGTTTCTGCCGTTTCGGATATGGGCGTATCTTTCCCGTCCGCAGGGGAAGAAAGAATCTCCCGAACAATGCGCAAGGTTTGTTTGAGACCTTTGTCGGGCGGCAAATAAAAAATTGATTCTCTGCCAAAAAGAATTAAACCGCACTTATCACCGTTGCGGGCGGCACTGTAAGCCAGCACGGCAGCCAAACGCGCCGCATATTCAAGCTTTGTTTCCGAATGCCCCTCCGAAGCATACCGCATCGATCCGCTTGTATCCACAGCCAGCAACAGAACCTGCTCTCGATCTTCGCGAAACTTTTTCACATAAGGCGTTCCTGTCCGCGCCGTCACCTTCCAATCGATAAAACGCGGTTCATCCCCCGGCAAATATTCACGAAAATCGTCAAAATCCAGTCCCTGCCCGCGAAAGCCCGAACGATACTGTCCCAGAAAGCCGGCCGTAGCCAGCTTACGAGCGTTGATTTCAATACGGCGCACCTGCCGAAGAATGTCCCGAGCTTTGTCCACGCTGTTTAATGGGGGTTAAAATAATTACGGCACAGGAACTTTTGAAAGAATGCGATCGATAATATTATCCGTCGTAATATTCTCGGCCTCCGCCTCATAAGAAAGCAAAATACGATGGCGTAAAATATCATGCGCCAAATCTTTAATATCTTGCGGCGTCACAAAGCCCCGCTGGCGTACAAACGCTTGTGCTTTGGCTGCCAAGGCAATGTTAATCGTGGCACGAGGCGATGCGCCGGCTCTCACCATACCCTTCAGGCCACGATCCACGCTTTCGGGCGCACGGGTAGCTCGCACCAGATCGACAATGTAGCTCTTGACCGCCGGGTCGATATAGATCGAATTCATCAACTCGCGCGACGCATCAATCTCGTTAATTCCCGCCACGGGCGATGTGGAAGGCGGCGGTGCCGTACTTGACATCAAATCCAACACCTGCAATTCCTCTTCGCGATGCGGATAATCCACCACCACTTTAAACAAAAATCGGTCCAATTGAGCTTCGGGCAACTGATACGTTCCCTCCTGCTCGATTGGGTTTTGCGTTGCAAGCACCAAAAACGGATTGGGCAAAGGATATGAAGTTTCTCCCAAGGTCACCTGCCGTTCCTGCATCGATTCCAACAAAGCGGATTGTACTTTAGCGGGGGCGCGGTTGATTTCATCCGCCAAAATCAGATTCGCAAAAATCGGTCCTTTTTTGGCAACAAACTGTCGCTCTTCGGGATTATAGATCATCGTACCCAGCAAGTCGGCCGGCAACAAATCCGGCGTAAACTGAATGCGGGCAAACCCCGCATGAATCGCCCCCGCCAACGCTTTGACAGAGAGTGTCTTTGCCAGACCGGGAACACCTTCAAGCAAAACATGTCCTTTACACAATAAGCTCAAAATAAGCCTATTGATCAAAGCCTGTTGCCCAATCACCACCTTTGATATCTCGGTACGCAACCCCGTTACCCATGCCGAACTTTGCGCGATGCGTTCGCTGAATTCCTGTGTATCCATATCGCCTGCAGAATGATTTGATCACTTGAGAGAACGCGGTCAGTTTAACACATTCGCCGCACAATTCAAGTTCCCATGGTCTTTGCGATGATCCAAGCGTACTTTCTGTTCAATTATTTACTCTTTTCTCCTCATTTTCCACCGACGGAAGAAAAAATATTTTCTCTCGTACTTGACAAACAAGCTCATTTATGGCATCTTCCCTTCCCCGCTGACCGTGACCGTAGCGCATTACGACACATTCACGCGCTCGATCAGATCAGGTGCAATCTTCAAAATCAATCTATTATGGTAGCTATTCGTCTTAATCGTCAGGGTTCCAAAGATCGCCCTTATTACAAGGTTGTTGTCGTTGACAGCCACGCACGCCGCGATGGCGCATACATTGAACAGGTGGGAACCTACGACCCCATGAAAGAAGGTGTTAACTACACCCTCGATATGGAAAAAGTCGAAAAATGGCTTAAAAACGGTGCTCAGCCCTCTGAAACCGTTAACTCCATGATTCGCAAAGCTCGCGTCACATCGCAAGCCTAATCACATCTTTTTTCTTTGATTGTATTGTCATTTTACTGTCCTGCCGCACTGCGGCAGGACAGCTTTTTGTTACCCATTTTTCGAGAGCTACACCAACTTTTTTGTTTCAGGCTAAGATCGTTCCGTCACCCATCCCGCAGAACAGACGAATAACCTGAATCGCACAAAAAGCAACCTATCAATAATCGGGCTGCTTTCCTGCCGATGGTTGGAGCAACGGGATTTTTCGGATGGCAATCACTTGCCCGTCCAACAAATCAATAGCCGAAGCCGAGGCATTTTTAAAATGCGCCCCCGTATTCAAATAACGGCGACCGCCCTTTGTCCATTCGCCACAGCGATGGAAATGTCCAAAGCATACTATTTGCGCTTCCGGGAAAAAATGCTCTGCAAAACGTTGCATTCTCCACCCCATGGTCAGCCACGCCATGATAATCGCCAAGGGACGAGAGGGTGGCCATGCACAGTGCAACAAGAAACGCCCCAGTGACGTGCGAGCGGGATGTCCCTGCCGCAAGACGGGCGGCGAAAGCAACGACATATCGCGAGCCAACGCAAGACGATCCTGCAAATCCGTATCACACTGTGGATGAGACAAAATTAAACTGCGGCATTTTTCTTTATTGCGGATGTATTCCCACCCCCAAGGGGCTACTGTCTTAAAAAGCGTATGCCCGTGAAGCACAACAACGCGCCCGTTCCACAAGCGCATCATTTGAATCGGTTCGGTGGGATCATGATTCCCGGCAACCACATGCAACTCTACCTCTTCTTCGCGACACATCGCGCAAAATCGCTCGCGCAAAGCAAAGGCCTGCTCTTGAAATTCGCAAACACGGGTTTCCGCCAAATCGCCCGCCACGATCAAATGCTTGCACCCCCGAACATGGTTGCGCCATTCTTCCACTCCGGAAAAGCGGCTACGCTCATGCCCCAAATGCAAATCCGACACCACCCGCACGAGATCACCGGGTTTTGGGTTCAGCTCTGCAATAAAGCCTGTTTGATACACCGACACGGGATTATTGTTTTTCAATAGTTTCCCTCTGTCTCAACGCTTCATAAAGACAAACCCCCGCCGCCACAGATACATTCAAGCACGGTACACTGCCCCGCATGGGAATACGCACGAGAAAATCGCAATTTTCCATAGTCAGGCGACGCATGCCATCGCCTTCAGCGCCAAGAACCAACGCCGTACCGCCGCGCAAATCGGTTTCATAAAGAGAGCGATCTCCGCGATCGGAAGTACCCGTAATCCAGATGCCGCTTTCTTTCAGGTATTTCATAGTACGCACCAAGTTCGTCACCTGCACAAAGGGAACGCGGGCTGCCGCCCCCACCGAAACACGCATGACGGTTTCCGTAATCGATGCGGATTTGTCTTTGGGCGCAATAACAGCCGAAACACCGGCACCGTCTGCCGTGCGCAGAATTGCCCCGAGGTTATGCGGATCTTGAATGCAATCCAAAATCAAGTAGAGACCCTGCGGAGTTCTCTCCACTATGTCCGTCAAAGCACCTTCGACCAGAGGTTTGACAACAGTTTCCGTCGCTTCTTTTTCATAACGCGCCGCATGCTTGTTGGGACGCGCCCGATGATCCATCCCCTTCGGTGTCATAAGCAAGAGAATAGCCACCTCCGCCGTTGCTGTCAAGACGGCAATACCGCACGGCGGGGACGCGCGCTCCCCCCCAGTCCCAACATGCGCCAGCTGTTTTACACCGTTTATGGAAAAACGAGAAATCGAACGATGCACAAACTGCTCTACTTTCGGCTTGAGACGGCGTTGCTGACATGTTATGCTGAGGCACGTTCATGAGCGGAATGGTATCAGCGGAACATCTTTCAAAGCAATTCGGACGCGTCACGGCGGTAAACAACGTCTCTTTCAATATTGAAAAAGGCGAAATTGTCGGTTTTTTGGGACCGAACGGTGCCGGAAAAACAACCACGATGAAAATGCTCACCGGTTATTTACCGCCCAGCATGGGAACAGCCACCATCGCCGGATTTGACATCATTGACCGACCTCTCGAAGCACGGCGGCACATGGGCTACATGCCGGAAAACGTCCCGCTCTACGATGATATGCGCGTCACGGAGTACCTTTCGTTTCGCGCACGGCTGAAGGGCGTTCACGGGAGAGATGTACGGCAATCTGTTGGAGAATGCATGGAAAAATGCGGGCTGAACCAAGTGCGCCGCAAAATGATTCGAACGCTTTCCAAGGGATACCGCCAGCGCGTCGGCTTGGCAGATGCATTGCTCGGCTCGCCCGATTTGCTGATCTTGGACGAACCGACCAATGGACTGGATCCCAACCAGATTCGACAAATTCGCGAATTGATTCGCGATCTTGCCGCCGAACACACCGTCATCCTTTCCACGCACATCCTCAGTGAAGTGGAAATGATCTGCAACAAAGTGATCATTATCGATCAGGGCGTTATTAAAGCCAACGATACGCCGTTCAACCTCACGCGCGGTCTTCGCGCCGCCGGACGGCTTTCCATCGAATTCAAAGGTGATCTCGATGTGATCATGAAAGAAATAGGAGAATTATCCGTAGTAAAGAAAGTTATTCATGAAAAAAGCTCTTCCGACGGTTGGCATATGCTGATGGTGAGAGCCGAAGCAGGCACCGATACGCGCGAACACGCCGCCGGCATTGTTGCGGCGCACGGCTTCCCCCTGCGCCATGTCTATCGGCACATCCCCAGCTTGGAAGACGTCTTTGTCGAAATGACGCGCCGCGACTAAATCCTTTTTTGATATGAGCGATTCATCATCCGATCATCATCCGAAGCTCCTGCCCCTCGGCAAGAGGTTTTGCAATTACTGTATTTCGGTTCGCACGATTTACGGAAAAGAGCTGAAAGGCTATTTATTTACTCCGTTCGGCTGGGTGGTGCTGGCATGCATCATGGCTCTGCAGTCCTTTTCCCTGCATGCCACCTTACAAATGATGCAGGCAGGTCCCGTCAATGAAGGTGTGCTTTTCTACATGCTGGATAGCCAAACATTCTGGTTTTATTTCCTTTTCATGTTTCCGCTGATCACCATGCGCTCCTTTGCCGAAGAAGAACGCTTAGGGACGTTGGAAGGACTGTTGACAGCTCCTCTGACGACAGGGCAAGCCGTCTTGGGCAAATACGCCGCCGCTCTGACATTTTACATGATCTTATGGCTACCGTTGTTGCTGTACCCGTGGTTGTCTGACGTTGCCAATTATTGGACGGAAGTACGCTTCGGAGATATTCCCGGGATGGCACTGGAATATCGGCTTGCAGATTGGCTAGGCACGGTGCTTATTCTTTTTTTGGAAGGCACGTGGTTCTTGGCGTTGGGCATCCTCTGCTCAGCCATGACGCGCAGCCAAATCATTGCCGGCATTGTTACCATCGGAACGCTAATCACCTACTACTTCATGGGGCGCGTAACCGCGCTGTGGGGAGAATTCCCCGCCGCGCCTATTTTCCATTACATATCGTGTTACGAACAAATAGATTCATTTTCGCGCGGGCTGATCGACACGCGTCCGGCTGTCCTCTACATTAGTTTAACCATACTCACCTTGGCATTGACACAACGCATCGTTGACTACCGCCGCTGGCGCAGATAACCCCTTTCGCTTACGTTACTCTCATGACCCAAGACTCTTCACGGCAACCCGACACCACCCCCTCATCTGCCGCATCGGACAATTCTGCGGCAATTACCGCCACGCGCAAGCCGCAAAAACGCCCGCTTTCGTGGATTAACATTGCGTTGCTATTCATCATCGTCATCACCTGCAATTACATTGGATGTCGAGAATACGCGCGACGCGACCTCACAGAAGACCAGCGATACACCATTTCCAACCGTTCCCTGAACATCATTACGTCCGATCGCATTCAAAAACGGCAAAATCCCGTCAAGATCATCTTTGCCTTTCAACGATCCACACAAAATTACAGCCGCATGTATTCCCTTTTGGAAGAATACAAAAAACACGGCAACGGGAAGATTGAAATCGAATGTTTCGATCCTTTGCGCCAGCCGAATCGAGCCCGAGAAATCACTCAACTTTACGGCACTTCGTTCAATATGAACTTGGTGGTCGTTGATGCGAGAAGCGACACTTCTGTCCCGCTGAAAACATTTGAAGAAGAACGTTCTGAACGCAGTCATGTACGCATCCTGCCCGGCACATCGTTCGTCAAATACGAAACATTGCCCGATGGGCAAACCAAACGTGCCGTTGCGCTAATGATGGATGACGTTGTTTCATCTGCCATCACCGAAGCTGTCGAGGGGCAAACGCGTACCATGTACGTTGTCGAAGGCAAAGGAGGCGTTTCCCGCGATGAAGACGAATCGGTCGAAACTCTTGCCAAAATATGCGCTTCTCTGAACATACAATTGGCATGGTTTGATATAGCCAATGCACAACGAGTGCCGGACGATGCGGAGGGGCTGTTACTCATTGCCCCCACGGAGGATTTAAACTCGCACGAAATCGAGGTTCTTTCCGAGTACTGGGACAGCGATCGCCGCGCCGCCGTTTTCATGGCACTCAATCCTGCGGCAAAATTGCCTCGCCTCTTCCGCTTTTTGCGCGAACAGGGCATCCGCCCGGAAAGCGATCGCGTCCTGTTGAGAGACCGTACCCGCGCCTATTACGACATCAGCGCGGTCATTCCGAAAGGTCTTCTCTGCACGAAGGATTTCTGGAACAGCACCACCCAGCTTGAAGGGCAAAGCATGAGCCTGACCCTGCAACACGGCGATGAAAACATGGCCAACATGCGACATCTTTCTCTCTACCCCCTGCTGATGACTACTGCAGACTATTACGGAGAAACAAACCCCGCACTCAAACCAATTTTCGATCCGAGAGAAGACCATACAGGACCTCTTTGCTTGGCTGCTGCCGTCTCAAAAGGAAACCCGGCACACCCCAATGCTCGTTCTTCGCTGATAGTCTTTTCAAACACGGACATGCTTGCCGAAAACAATTCAAAAGCACTGCAATTGGATTACTTGCGCACCCTGTTCGCTTGGATGTCGGATCGCCCCGAATATTCGGGCAAAAGCTCCAACCGCGATTTGACGATGAAAATCGATCTCAACAGGCACTCGCGCAGTGCATTGGAATTCCTCACGCTCATCGCCCTGCCGGGCTTGGCATTGTTGATTGCCCTGATTATCTGGAATACGCGCCGCCATTGAATCATGAGAATTTTGCGCACGGTTTTGCTGTGTATCCTATCCGTAATCCTGATTACGGCAAGCATCTTTTTGACAATAGACGGGAATTTGGCGCGTCTGACAGGATGGTATCGCTTTGAAAAAGGCGGGCTGATTTTTCGGGATTGCCAAAACGATTTGCAACAGGTCAACTGGATGCGCATCGCCGATCTGCACGACACACTGGAAATCTGTACGGAAAAGGACGGAAGCTGGTGGATCCACAAACCCTTCCGAGATCGTATGGATCCGAACGCCGTCCGTCTCATCCTTGATTTCACCTCGCAATCCCGCCTCGTTGACACCTTACCCTACACTAAAGAATTGCGTAGCAACCTTCGTGAATTCGGCGTGGAAGCCGCCCCGATCCGCATTACCCTAAAAGAGCGTAAAAAGGGATCCGCCGACCACACCGTTGCCCGCTATACGCTGGGGTCTGCTTCTCCTTGGCTTGCCGATGTGGGCGACGGGAAAAGCGTCATCCCCACTACATACCTGCGCACGGATTTTTACGGAAGGGACAAACGCATCCACGTTGTCACCGGAAACATTCTTTCTCTTTTCAGTGAAGGACTTGACAAACTGCGCGACCAAACGCCCCTGCGTTTCGATCCCGAACGGGTACAACGACTCACTATTCAAAACCCGGGGCAACCACCGATGACGCTGGAAAAGCTCCATGAAAGCTGGCAGATCCGCTCCCCGATGGATGCCCCCGCCGACACGGACAAAACAGAAGACTTCCTGAGAGATTTGAGCAATCTGCGGGCCGTAAAAATTCTCCCCGCAGAATCTTCTTCACTCCCCAACATCCCCGATGAAAACTGCCTGTGCATCACCCTGCAACAGCAGGGAAGCAACCGTCCGCTCACGTTAAAAATCTACCCCACGGACGGGAAAGGAAGCTCTGCCGTTTGCAAGGCTGTCTCTTCCGACCGTCCTTCCGTTTTCATCTTAAAAGCGGAAGCAAACGTTTCCCTTCGCGGCGCGTGGTCTCGCGTCTTGGCAGAAGCATTTCGCGCCCCGCTCCTGCCGCAGGAAACATGGGCAAAAATCCGTAGCGGAAACCGCGAAATCACCGTTGCGGACATCAGGCTAACCCCCGAAGAATTGCGCTCTCACCGATTCTGCGATCTCAAAGCGGACGATGTGTCGCGCGTCCTGCTTCGCTTCAAATATTCATCCGCGCCGTTGAGGTTGCTCCTCATACCTGCCGACAAAGTGGGACGTATGGACGATCACTGGATGGTTTCCGCACCAAACCACCCGTTTATGGAAGCAGACCCCGACCGCGTCAAAATATTCCTCAAATCCTTTTCTCAAATCCCCGTGGCAGGCTTCCCCGCCGATACAACCAACGATACCGAAAAGAACGCCTGCATGCGTCGATACGGATTGACAAATCCGCACTACGTCGTCATCTTTGCGCTTAAATCTTGTCCGTTGCGTACCCATCTCTTCGGTTACTCCATCCCCTTGATCAAAGATCGCTCGCCACGCACGTTCCTCTTCGCCAGGGCGACCGATGCATCAGGAAATTCGGCATGGTACGGCATGGAAGACGGCGATTCTCACATCTACCGTATCAGCCCCAAACTGACCGGATTCTTCTCCATGTCGGAAGCTGTGTGGAAAAGCAAACTACTGTGCGACTTTTCCCTCTCCAACGTCAAATCTGTTACCCTCAATTATCAAAAAGCCCCACTTTGCCTCGCTTACGATTATTTGGGCGAATCTTGGACAGGCACGCTCAACGGCAAAGACATCACGCCGCGCATCAATCCCAACCGCGCCAATTATTACCTGAAGACACTCCAATCGTTGCAAGTAGGAAATTGGCTGGACAACTCGGACGAAAGTGCCCTCAACGCTCTTCAAACGCCCGCTTTCAGCGTCTCGCTTTCCTTAGAAATCCCAGACTATTCCCAAGCGGAAGGCATCGTCATGGACGGACACGACGCCGATGTTTTCAACGAGGGGAACAGCGAAATCGACCGTAAGCTACGCGAAGCGGCTGTCGGGCAAAGAACCATTCGCAAAAAGACCATCACAATAGAAATAGCACCTTCCGAAAACAAAGGCGGCAAAGGCTTCTTTTATGGCAGAATCAAAGAAACCGGGCAATTGTTCATGCTCCCGGTCGACCGCGCCGTACAACTTGACGCCGGCGTACTGGACACCTAAGCACCACAAAAGCAAAGATTATTTCCCAAATGGATATCAATTCTTGACGCCGTAAATGTACAAAACAACACGAAACTCTATTGGTTCGGTGAGATAACTTTCTAACGCAAGATTATCATATATATTCCAAAAGGCTTACTACCTTTTAATTGCGTTATCTTCTATCATACACAGAATTCAAAGACTTCCTATCTTCGTCTTTCCATTCAAGCCAACGTTGCTATTGCACCCTATACAGAATTCTGCAGCAGCACTGGGACTCTTGAAAGTTTTGTCTGATTTCATTACCAACTCACCAGCATTAGCCGTAGTATATTGTTTCAACAAATCTTCTCGTTTTCTTTTCCGCGCATAGTGTGCTGTCGACGTTTTTGCAATCACACTGCCCTTCATAACAGTAAAAGACCTATTTGAGCTATTATAAAAACCTTGGGCTTTACAACCTCGAGCCTTTGTATAAAAAATATATTCGGTCTCATGTTGCGCTTCGTAAAAAATATTGTAACCGAGAAACAATACCAAGAACTTCACATCTTCGAAAAAATCGTCCATAGGGGCTTTCTGAGATTGCGATATGTTAGGGGCTTTAGGTTTTTGTTTATTATCGCTCAATTCTTTCTTCGCCTCAGCAATTGCCTTATATTCCAAGTATCGCACATCCGTTGAGGTCAAACCACCACTTGTAGATACAAATATTAGAGCCTTTTGCCAATTCGGTTTTTTACTGTTGTGGTCTTTAACCCGTTCGCAAAAATT
This sequence comes from uncultured Akkermansia sp., assembly GCA_964418985.1. Taxonomy (GTDB): domain Bacteria; phylum Verrucomicrobiota; class Verrucomicrobiia; order Verrucomicrobiales; family Akkermansiaceae; genus Akkermansia. The sequence continues at coordinate 142,434 of CAYQNL010000002.1, forward strand.
GTCGGTCTGTCCAATATATATTGATCTATCTTCGCCAATCAAAACATAAAATGCCGGTTTTTGCAACTCTGGTTGCATCTTTAAATAGAAAAGCTTCGAACGAGGCACCACGTACATTCGGCAAATCTTGTTACTGATGTATGCATATAGTGGTCCTTTCAGATCTCCATCATTGAAATACGTGATTACTGTTTTGCTCATTATTACTTATCTTCTACAATATATTTAAATGATTTTTAATTTGATTAGCCAATCTTGACGCCGAAGCCTTACCCCCTGCAAATTGCTACAGGTTGCACTATTTAATGTTTATTTTCCAAGACAAAACTGGGAGAACACGGAATCCAAGATGTCTTCCGTATCGATTCTTCCCGTCACGGTACCCAGATATTCCAAAGCTTCCCGCAGTTCAAACGCGGTCAATTCGGGGGAATCGCCTCTCATCACCGAGGCATGCGCCGCTTGCAACGCATTCCGCGTATCTTGCAAAGCACGGCGATGTCGGGTATTGACGGCAACCATGTGATCCGAAGCCGAAATCGCATTCGCCCCCATCACTCGCGAAACAATCGTCCGTTCCAGCTCCTCTTTGCCGCTCCCATTCAGACAGGAATACACCACATAGGAACGCCCCGAATCCTTCCATGCGGGATGTATACCCAAATCACTCTTGTTCAGCACAAGAATGTGCAACGGGATGTTGTCTGCGGCCACAAAATCGCTCGGAGCGCATGATGCATCCGCCACTTCAATTAACAGATCCGCTTCTTCAACGGCTCGGCGGCTTCGCTCCATGCCCGCACATTCTACGGGATCGTTCGAATCGTGCAAACCTGCCGTATCCGTCAAGCGCAGGCAAAGCCCGCCCATCAGCACACGTTCTTCAATCGTATCCCGCGTAGTACCTGCCACCCCGCTCACGATGGCACGTTCGTAGCCCAACAGTGCGTTCAGCAAGCTGGATTTGCCCACATTGGGCGATCCTGCAATCACGGTACGAATTCCTTCACGCAACAGGCGTCCGCAATCGGCTGTCTCTGCCAAAGAAGCCAGCTCGCGGCTGATGGCATCTATTTCATTCGCCATGTTTTCCGCCGTACCGACGGAAATTTCTTCATCTGGAAAGTCGATGTAAGCCTCCACGCGAGCTGTCACCGCAATCAACGCTTCAACCTGCGCGGAAATACGCTGCCCAATCTCGCCTTTTAATTGGTTTTGCGCTGCTCGCAGGGCCAAATCGCTCCCGGCGGAAATAATATCCATCACGGCTTCCGCTTGGGTCAAATCCATCTTCCCGTTCAAAAATGCCCGTTGCGAAAATTCTCCCGGTTCGGCAAGTCGTGCGCCGCAATCTGTCAGGCGATCAAGCACACGTTGCGAGACCAACATGCCACCGTGACACGACACTTCCACCACATCCTCACCCGTAAAGCTGGCAGGAGCGGGAAACCACGTCCACAGGGCTTGGTCTATAGGCGATGCATCGCTTGCACGCACATATGCCAGCGTTGCCGTTCTGGGCAACCAATGCGCCCGCCCCGTGCATTGCTCGGCGACCTTCAGCGCATCCGGACCGCTAATGCGAATCACAGCCAACGCCCCCATGCCGATCGGCGTCGCAATCGCTGCTATCGTATCGGGCAGGTTGTTTTCAACCGCACTCATGATTCTTCGATTTCGTGAGAAACCGTTCGCAGCTTCCAACGTACCGTGGGGCAAATGATCATAAATTCCTGTCGCCCGTCGCTATCCGAAATGTATACGGAATATCGTCTTTCCAATCGATGCAACTTGCTTCTCAGCAGTCGTTTCAAATTAATCCACCGATAAATGACATATTGCCATCGCGGTGCCCACGCGGGAATCATCTTGCGATATCGCGCCTCTTCTGCCATGGATCTTTCGCACCATGCGAGATTCACCCCCGTGCAGATAAAAGTAGACGTTGTTTTGTTGATGATAGCAAAGCGAATTCCCGCGCGAACCATATCGCGGTACATAACGAGGTCACCTATACTTTTCCATTGAATATCAAATCTTATCCCGTGTTTCCTAAAACAATCGGCACGATGGAAACAAGAGTTTGTCGCCGCGCAACAGTTCAGCCAGCTCAGCCACTTCTTCGGTTGAATGGGAAACCGCTGCGCAATGTAATGCGCGTCTTTGTCCAAAATGAGGTACGATCCCAGCAACACATCAGCTTTCGGCTTTTTGGCAGCCTTCCGCGCCACTTCCGCAAGAACACCGGGCAGGTATTGCTCATCACTGTTGATGTGCGCCGTCCAATCGGCATCTTCGGGCATACGCGCCCATGCCTTATTGATGGCATCGTACATGCCATCATCGTGCGCCGATTCCCATGTAAAAACGTAATTGGGAAACGAGGCACTCTTACTTGCCCATTCTTCCAACCATTTTACTGTGCCGTCCGTTGAACCGCCGTCTTGCACATGGTGGTGAACAATCACCTCCCCTGCCTGATCCGCAACGGAACGGACACACTGCGGCAACCATGTAAAACTGTTAAACGTTGGCGTCACAATGTAGAATCGAACTGTTTTCATGGCATAATCTTTTTAGTGCATCATTCACCCCCCCGTTTCATCGGAAAAGCGTCCCGCGTCTTACGGTTGCAAGCGTTCAATCTCCCACGAACCATCCTCTTGCAATGTATAGAGAAAACGATCGTGGACGCGCCCGGGACCTCCCTGCCAAAACTCCATGTGGTGTGGCACAATGCGGAATCCACCCCAAAATGACGGCAAGGGGACTTCCCCTTCCGAAAACTTGTGTTTCAGCTCTTGCAGTTTCATCATGAGAAGCTTTCTCCCCGAAACAACAGAACTTTGCTGCGACACCCACGCGCCCAGTTGCGATTCGCGCGGACGAGACAAAAAGTATTTGAGCGATTCTGCACGGCTGATCTTTTCAGCCCGTCCGTACACAATAATCTGCCGTTCCAACACCACCCACGGCAAAAGCATACACACCTCGGGATTAGCACATATTTCGCGTCCCTTACGGCTTTCGTAGTTAGTGAAAAACACGTAGCCCCGATCATCGTAATATTTCAGCAACACCGTGCGCAACGAGGGATGCCCATCTGCCGTGCTTGTGGCAATGCTCATCGCATTCGGTTCGGGAATTTTCGCCTCCAACGCTTGCTTAAACCACGTGTCAAACTGCACAAACGGGCTGTCTGCCAAATCGCGCCGATGCAACGTGTCTTTCAAATACTCTTCTCTGAACCCGGACAGATCCATAGCTTGAACAATGTAGGTTAATCTTCGGGGAAAATGTTATTCCATTTGTCGGATCTCATCGATGGCGGGACGTCCAAATCGTCATCACCCATATCCGAACCATCCTCATCGATGTGCTCCAAATCAAACTCGTATTGCTCTGCCGAAGCCATCTGTCGGCTCGGCTCTTGGGAGACAGGCAACGGAATGGGTGCTTCTTCGATCGGCTCTTCCTCGGGCAAAGCGTATTCTTCTTCCGGCAAAAATGATGTTTGCACCCACTTCCCGCTCGGCACCGTCGTGCCAACAATTCGGGAGGCAACTTCTTTACTCGGCAAAGGCTTCTCTCGCGTTGTGGAATCTTGACGAACAACAGGTTCTTCTTCAGAGGATTCTATAAATTCCGGTTCGTTCACGTCTTGCTCGGGGGGGGAATCTTCCGCAAACTCATCGGGCATCGGCTCGTCCTCGGCAATAATCGGCTCTTCTGCCTGTACCGTTACTTCCTCTTCTTCGGATACGGGTTCTTCCGAAGGGGCTTCGCTCTCAGCTGGAGATTCTTCTTCCTTTTCAACGGGGATCTCTTCCGTCAGCTCTTCGGGATCTACGGAGGTTAGCACCGTCACGCGGAGTTCATCGTTCAGGCGCGGTTTGACGGCTGTACCGAAAAAGATTTCTGCATCATCGGACAATCGCGCAGTGACCGTCTCCATTGTCTCCCGCACTTCTTCCAGCGTCAACGATTCGCCACCGGCAATATGGACAAGCACCGCACCCGCATGACCAAGCGCATTGCGCCATGACAGCAGAGGAGATTCCATAGCACGTTCTGCCGCACGGCGGGCGCGGTCGATCCCGCGGGCAGAACCCGACCCGAACACACAGCGAGAATTGCGACTGCGCAACGCCTGTTTCAATTCATCAAGCCCCAAATTAATCAGTCCGGGGGAAGTGGCAATCATCGGAACAGATGCCGTTGCCTTCGCCAAAAGCTGATCCGCTTCGGCAAATGCTTCATGCACTCCCTGGCTTCTCTGCACCAATTCACCCATGTGATCGTTTTCGAAACACAGCAACACGTTGGCACTCACCGCAAGCTGAGAAAGAGCCTGTTCAGCTTGCTTGCGGCGGCGTTGTCCTTCAAATGAAAAGGGCATCGTTACCACTGCCACCAAAAAAACACCCAGCTCGCGGGCAAGACGCGCAATAACGGGCGCCGCGCCCGACCCCGTGCCACCGCCCAAACCGGCAACCAGTACCAGCATATCCACACCGCGCAACATTTCCGACAGCGCGGCTTCGCTTTCCTGCGCCGCCGCAGCCCCAACTGCAGGGTCACCGCCCGAGCCGAACCCATGGTTGCTTTCTGCCCCCAGCTGGATAAACGAACCAACGCCCGAAGCATGCCCCACGCGTTCATCGAGAGCCATCACATGCAAGGAAATACCTGCGTTGGCTTGTCCCGCAAAGCAATGCAAAATATTGGCACCCGCGCCACCCAGCCCGGCTATGGCGATGCGCGGAAGAGATTTTTCCGAGTGATTTGACTGATACGAAAGCATGTGAAAATATTGTAAATATTATCTCTTTAAGCGAAGCGCGTTCATCATGCGTCCCCACCACGAAATTCCGGACGCCGACATATTATCTTCATCATACCGTTGCGCATATCGAATCAGCCCGATCGGCGTACAATATCGGGGGTCTTGCAAATATTCCATCGTCTTGGTCGATGCCAACGGTGCCGGCTGATGTACCGGAACACCGAATATGTATTTTGCCAAGCCGTCCAGCCCGCGCATCAAACTTGTCCCACCGCACAAATACACCTGCACGCCTGTTCCCTTACGGAATGTTTCTGCCGGCAGTTTTTCTTTCACCAGCAAGAGAGCTTCTGCCAAGCGATTACGGATAATGCGGTTAAGCTGTCCCCTCTGAATCGAAACGTCATGCAAGCCCATATCGCCTGTAAAATGCGCCAAGCTTTGGTCTTTCACGTCTCCAAAGGCGTTCCCTTCCGTGCGTTTCAACACATCGGCGGTGCGTCGGCTGATCCGTTGCTCCGTCATTTTTTCAATGTCGGCATTAATCGTGTTGCCGCCGACAGGAATACACCCGGACGCCAGCAACTGACCGTTCCTGTACAAAACGTAATCGGTTGTCCCTCCGCCTATATCGATCAGCAGAGCGCCGGCTTCTTTCATTTGGCGCGTCAACACCATCTGCGCCGTTGCCAACGGGGCGAAGACGATATCTTCCACTTCCAGCGGCACTTCCCGAACGCACAGCAATGTATTCATAATTCGCGTTTTAATGCCGTGAATAACGTGACAATTGACATCCAGCGTACGTCCAATCAAACCTTCCGGATTGCTGACGGGGTCTTGCCCATCAATGGAATAATCGCTCATTTCGCGATGCAATGCGTATTGATCCTGCCCCAGCTGCACCTCAGAAGCATTTTCGCTCACCAGCTCCATGTGTTCCGTGGAAATCACATTTTGGTCATCGGGCAAACGGTACGCGCCAATGTTATTCATGCCCATGATATGAGCACCTGTGACAGAGACAAAAACGGAAAGGATGTCCACATCGGCATTATCCTGTGCCATCATCCACGCATCGCGCACACATTGTCGCGCCATCGTTTGATCCACAATTTCACCTTTGCGCACCCCGGCGCTTTGCACCTCACCCATGCCGATGATAGTTGCGGTTGCATCGGGGCGCACCTCACCCACCACCATACAGGTTTTGCTGGTTCCGATCTCAAGTCCTACGTGGATTTTTGTGCGTGCCATGAAATTGATGAAAATATTCGTACTGTGCGGGCGTTATTATAACACGCACGCGGTATCATTGACGTGCATACAGCGCGTCATGCACGGAGTTTTCGCCTCCCGATCCGCAGGCGCACCTGCTCTCCCAATATAGAAGCATATTCCGCCCTTGCTTCCAAGCAAAATGTATCCCGCCCCGCCACTTTGAATCATCCTGCCCTATTTTGCCCCGTCCCGCAAAGCGTCTTATCCAAAACGGCAACAGCCCCACCCATCTCCCTCCCCAAAAACGGCACCCCGTATTTCGCAAAAGCAAAAACCGCCCATGTACCACTTTTGACATAAAAAAAAGCCTCCCGTTAACATCGGGAGACTTTTAAAACAATTAGCAACCTTATCTCTTAAGCGGCAATTCCAAAGTGACGCTGAATGTCAGCAAAAATGCGATCTCGGCGCGTTCTTGCCTTTTCGATGTCGCGCGTTTTCAGAGAAAAGCGCAGACGTTCCGCCGTGGCGTCCGGCTTGTGAACAGTCACATGGCACCACCAAACACCTCTGTTGTTCCACAGGTGGTGGTTCGGGTTGTCATCGTTAATACGAAGCGCGATTTTTGTTTGAGAAGTCATTTTTTTAAATCTTTACTCGTTAATACCGGTTCTTTGAGGAGCAGCCAGCCTTCCGCGTTCGCTTTCGGAGAAGCAGGGGCGCTCTGCCGTTACTGCTGTGATGCAACAGAGCCACCTCCCGTTCAAAAAAAATCGATTTTACAGCAAACCTGCCGCTTTAAGCGTGTTGTATGCGCCGTTCTTCGAGATCGTGCGCAGAGCTTTGCAGGAAAGTTTGATGCGAACGTATTGGTTCAGCTCGGGCACCCAAACGCGTTTTTCCTGAAGGTTGGGATATACCGTGCGGTTCACGGTTTTCGTAACGTGACGACCGATACCGCCCTTTTTCTTGGCAAGACCGGAGCGATGAATGCGGCGACCCTTGTGAGGAACGGAACCGCGAATGAGACAAATTCTGGACATAAGATTTTTGCGTTTACGGTTAAGCGGAGCGGTATTTTACACTGTTTCCCGTTCAGGTCAAGCAAAACTGCTCTGCTGTCGTAAAAAAATCGATACAGAGAAGCGTGCCCGCCCAAAAAAACGAGCGGAACACCTATCTCCGAATACTGGCGATCAATAACTTCTCGCCCAAAGGACGCGACGGGTTGTCATTTTACCCGTCAGAATGCACGGTGCGGGTTCACCCTGTCCCAATTCACCCTGCGGGATACAGCGAATGCTGATACGCAATTTTTTAGCAAGATCTTCTTCCTGTTCGGGTGAGGCATCCCAAGGCACAAGCAACCAGTCGGCATCGCCTTCACCCGAGAAGTTGTCTTCAAGCTCTTTCAGCGTGGAAGCACGGCGAATGTGAGCGTTGCGGAAATCCGTTGCTCGCTTCAGCAAGGCGTCTTGAATCTCCTGCAACAGGGCGGGCATGCCGTCCGTAACTTCTGCTTCCGGCAAGAACTGCTTTTCGTTGGAAGCTTTATCGCGGCGTGATACGCAAAGCACACCGTTTTCCAAATCTTTCGGACCGATCTCTATGCGAATGGGGACTCCTTTTTTGACCCATTCCCACTTTTTCGCACCGCCGCCCAAATCGCGATCGTCCACACGAACGCGAATCGGATGCCCGCAGAAACTCATCGCGGAAAGCCGTTTGGCAAGGGCATTCGCATGCGCCAGCACCGCTTCGCGGGTCTCGGGTTTCGGTGTCACCGGCAGAATGACCACCTGCAACGGAGCAACGCGCGGCGGACACACCAGTCCATCGTCATCCGAATGCATCATAATCAGCGTACCTATCATGCGGGTGGATACCCCCCAAGATGTTGTCCATGCAAATTGGCGTTCGTTGTTCCGTCCGGCAAAACAGATGTTCTGCGATTTGGCAAAGTTTTGCCCGAGGAAGTGCGACGTTCCTGCCTGAATCGCCTTGCGATCCTGCACCATGGCTTCTACCGTAAAAGTCTGCACCGCGCCGGGAAAACGTTCCGCTTCCGTTTTTTCGCCGGGAATGGATGGCACCGCCAACACATCGCGCTGAAATTCTTCGTAGACGCGATGCATTGTATGGGTTTCTTTAAGGGCTTCTTCTTTCGTTTCGTGTGCCGTATGCCCTTCCTGCCAAAGGAACTCAGCCGTGCGCAGGAAGATGCGAGGGCGCATTTCCCAACGCATCACATTGCACCATTGATTCACCTTGAGCGGGAGGTCACGATAGCTGGACGTCCAGCGGGCAAACGCCGCTCCGATCACAGTTTCGGACGTAGGGCGAATAACATATTTGTCCGTCAGCTCACCCGATGGGATCATACGCGTTTTCCCTGTTTCGGGGTCTTTCACCGCTTCCAAGCGGTGGTGGGTCACCACGGCGCATTCCGTCGCAAAACCTTCGGCGTGTTCCGCTTCTTTTTCCAAATACGAAATGGGGATCAGCAACGGGAAGTAGGCATTGGTATGACCGGTGGCTTTAAAGCGACCGTCCAGCTCCTGCTGAATCAACTCCCAGATAGCATACCCCCACGGTTTGATCACCATGCAACCGCGCACTTCGGAATTTTCCGCCATGTCTGCGGCGCGAATCACCTGTTGGTACCATTCGGGGAAATCTTCCGCGCGCGTTGGTGAAATAGCTGTTTTTTGGCTCATAATAAACAATCAGTAAGAAGAAGTCTGTATAACCTTGTAATTAAATACGGCAAAGTAGATCATCAGCATGCCCATATACCACGCATCCATCCAGAAAAACAACGCCATCAGCAACAACGCTGCCCCCACGCTGAATAAATGCAAACGCCGTGCGGAGTTCATCAGCCCGCCCAGTATCTGTCCACCGTCTAGCGGATAAACCGGCAACAGGTTCAGCACACTCCACCAAAACGACACTTGGATGGTGCAGATCAAAAACTCCAAGACCGCTTGATTCAGCATAACCAAAACAGCCCAATCTTCCGTCATCAACTCCCCGCCCCACACATTGAACAACGCATAGCGAATCCCAATCCCCGTATCGCCCACATAGTAGATCAAAATCAGCATCGCCAACGCTCCCCACAACAGAGCAGCAACAGGTCCCGCCGCCGTCATTGCAATGCCGGACAGACGCGTCCACCGTCCGTCCGGATTGTGGCACAATCCACCCAGATAGGCAAAGTGGATCTGCGGATGCCCACCGCCCAAGCGGCGTCCCACAAGGGCATGCCCCAGCTCGTGAGCCAACAGAGAAATGAATGCAGCAATCACAAAAATGGCAATGGGGAGCAACTGTTCGGTACTTCTCAATGTCATTCCACCCCCGAGCAATGCCAAAACCACCCACAGAAACGGGCTGATGCTGACCGGGATGCCGAATAGCTGAAAACGTATCATTTCAACGCCAGTGTACGGAATGCCACCCTCTCTGGCAAGCATTCATCGGTTCTTCCTGCCCGCCATGTCAAACAAAGTCTTGCCAACACCATGCCATAACGCAAGCAAAACGTCTCAATCATCGGTATCTCCGCTCCCCGGCTCGATAGAGTTTTTTCCACCCGATGTCGTCCCCAAGCCGCCGCACCACAGGCGCATCGCCTCTTTGGCATAAGCCCCGTACATGGAATCCGGATCGACGGCATGCATTTCTTCGTAGAGCTGTTTCAACTGCGCCGATGTGCCGCCGGAGCGTCGGAAATGCCCCGCCAGTGCGGCATACATCAATTGTCTTTGCTTCGGCGTGAAAGATTTCAACTCCATCATTCCTCGCACCTGTGCTTCGGCATCCTGCAGAGATTTCCCCTGCAACGAAGCCACCAGCGCGATCGGATCAAAACGCAACTTGGCAGAATAGCCGTTCTTATCGTGCTTGGGATCGGGCGGCAAGTCTTTCAGGTATTTGTCGGGGATCGTCGGTCCCAAATCAAACGCATCGGAAAGGAGGCGCAACTTGCGTTCGCCTTTGGCGCGTTCGCTCAGACCCAGCAATTTGTTCTGTTCGCGGATATTTTTAAGCTTCTGCGCCAGTTCGTCTAAGGCTTTTTCCGGCTCTCCCATCACGTCCGACCCCTCCACGGAGGCGCGGAAATTTCCGTTTTCGTCCACGATCACCATGCTGGGCACCGTGCGAATTCCGCCCGGCAGCGATTTTCCACCCATCACGCGGTCAAAGTTTTTCTTTTCATCGGCAGTCGGGTTGTCGTACAGGGGGATAGGAAGCACAACGGCAGCTCGCGCGGCACGGTCGATTTTGTGCGATTTGATGTAGTCTTGATACGCCTTGTCGCTCAATTCGTCCCACCCCACGCCGTAGCAAAAGAGAACCGCTCCGTTATCACCCGCCTTCCGCAATGCGTCCGGGTACGTCGAGGCGCGTCCCGCCTGCAACAGCGGCGTTCCCAGCATCCCCATTAAAATCAATCCGATGATCGTTTTCATATCATTAACAATCTCATACATTAATTAGCGAATCGTGCGACCGTACACATAGAACCCCGATATACTCGTTTCGATCATATCCCCTTCACGGATCAGTTGCACATACCGCGCTCTCGGTTGCACCTTCCGCAAATCGAAACGCAGAATAGCATCGTCCGGCGATTCGATCGTGGAGACTTTTTCCCAATCCGTCCCGTTATCCGATACGCGCAGATGGAACGGCTTTGCCCCGGCAGAAACGCCGCTTGCGCCGTACATCCCGGGGTTCACCACATCATTTTTGGACGGGAACGCCACCACAACGCCGCTCAGCTTGCCGGGAGATTCCAATTCGACCGTTACGCCGCCTTCTCCCTCAAACTTCGCCTTGATCGAACCGCCCGTCGGTTGCAAAACGCCCCATTGCAAGCAGACGTTGCCACCCGGATCTATCGTTGCGATAGAGGTAATCAACCCCTTGGCAGACAAAAGCGTCCCGCTAAACTTTGTAAACTTGATCTTCTTCTTAGGAAACTTGTCCTTATACTTCTTGGCAACAAGTGCACCGATTGTCTGGAAGGTCACGCGGTCTTTGTTGGCGGCAGCCGTATACATCGCCTCACCGCAGGTTTCCCACATATCTTTATCGCCACGCTTGCTGCGCTTCATCGTGTTGACAACCATGCGCTGGAAAGCTTCCTGCACGTCTTCGTCCTGTCCTGCCGTCGCTTCCAGCCCCCATGCCAGCACGGGACCGGCAAAAGCGGGACGTTCCAGCAAAAGCTTCAGGGTCTGTTGCAGGTATTGAATCTTGTCCTTCTTGTTGTTTTCGATAGAGTTAAACTCTGTCGTCAGCAGTTGACCGATCTCCCAGCGGTTATCTCCCATGTTCTCTAACCGCTTCAAAAATTGGGCGTACAATGCCAGCAGGGCGCGTCTGTCCTTCATCATCGGTGCCATGACCGGGTAGAAATGTTTGCGCAAAAGCGTAGCGCATGCCTCACCGTGGGTAGCAGCCAACCCATTGAGTGCAATCCCGTGCAAATCCTCCCACCACTCCGTATCTTCTCCCGCATTCTTCGTAAAGTCCGCTGCCACTTCCTGCCATGCGGGATAATTTTTCGGCTGTACCACAACCGCCAGCTCATCAGTATTCAACGCAAGCCGCACATTGCCTTCTGCCATAAACAAACGCTTCAACGCCATCACCTCATCGGATACTCGCGTGCGGTCAAAATCCGAATACAAATCTTGCGTCAACAGCAGGAAATCCCAAGTCCGCTCCCCAATCAGCTTCCAATGTGGCGATTTTTGCCAGTAGATGGAATTGCACTTTTCCCACTTCCCGTTCACGCGAACGGTATACGCGCAGTGTCCCGGCTCACCCATCGTCATGGCGGGCAACCCGTTCGCCAATGCCGCATACGCCCCGAAATGCGACAGTCCGCCACATACCGCGCCCACTTCGCGTGTCACTTCCGCTTGGATGTTGTTGAAAAACGGTCGAAACGGGCTGTAGTAATCTTCATTGAACACGGTATCGCCCGCCACCCCGCGCAGACGATACGGCACTTGGTACGCCGCCCCGGTGTAGAGCGATGCAGGCAAGCGCACGTTATCCCGTTGCCACGCCAACGATTTTTCGTCTCCGAACGAATCGAACGCTCCGCACCCGACAACGATGCGCGTGTCCCAATAATACAACTTGTCAAAGTTCTTGTTGAGCTTTTTGGCTTTCCAGCTTTCGGCGTAATATCGATACCGCGCCGCTGCGCGTTCGGGCGATTGCCCACTGCGGGCAAATTCCAACGCCGTTGTCGTGGCGATGCGGCGCAGGGTATCGTCTTTCCACGCTTCGGGATCAACCTCGCCCAGCTTGGCAAGGATTTGCAGGGCATTGCTCCCCTGCTCGACCGGACCGGAATACAGAAAATTCTCCAGCCAGTTCAGATCGTTCCCCATCACCGCCATCAGCTCTGCCGCTTTCGGCGTTTCTTCAAATGTTCTCTTGAGAACACCCGGCGACAGGGTGCGAATCAGATCCACCCGCGCAAGATCCAACCTGTTTTTCGGTACGGAAAGAAATTCGAATATCCCCTTGTCCGAATAATCTTTTATCTTCTTCGACATTCCGTCCGCCAATTGCTTTTCCAATGCGGAGGGGTCTTTCCAATCAGCTGCGTTCAAATCATCGGCAACGAACGCACCGTCTTTCCCCTTCTTCTTAATTAGCTTGGCAACGTGGCTTTCCACTTGGCTGCGCCCGGATTTCGTGCGGCGTTTCATCTTGCTTGTGTCATCGACAAGCTCTTCTTCCACCTCATCGTCATCAATGGGAATCGGCTGAATCTCAGGCTGTTTTTCCTCCACCTGTACTACCTTTGGTTTTTCCTTCACCTCAACGACCTTCGGTTCTTCCTTCACCGGTTCCGGAACAACGACCTTTTCTTCCACAACCCGTTCTTCTTCATACGGGAAAAGGTACGGATACAGCCACCATCCCAGCACTAAAGCGAGAATCGGCACACAAACACAGGATATGCGGCGCAAAATCATCGTCTCAAACCATAAAAAGCCTTCCGCGCGGTGTCAAGACAGAAAGCCCCTCATGCCCGTCATTTCCCCGTACTTTTTCGTTAAATTCGCCCCACCTGCCCATGCCGCTTATATGATGGACGCGCCGCGTTTCCTGTGCTATGCTTTCCGCAAGAATATGGAAGAGGAACCGGTACGCCGTTATCTGGAATATCTCGAAACAGAGAAGAACTGTTCGGAGCACACAACGGACACATATGCCCGCAGTCTCTCAGCATTTCTCGCATGGGCGGGGAAACGCTTTCAAAGCTGGCAGTCTTGCTCTCCCGATCTGTTTCGAGATTGGCTCTACGATGCCCTAAAGGCAGAGTTGTCTCCCGCCACAATTCGCTTGCGCTTTGCCGCATTGCGCAGTTTTTACGCGTGGCTGAGCAAGCGCGAAGGTTGCCCGTTTAACCCATTGCACGACGTCTCCCTACCAAAGCTCCGCCGCGGACTTCCCATCTGCCTCAGCATCGCCCAAATGGACGAGCTGCTGAACCTCCCCCTGCGTGTTCCCTCAGACAAAAAACAACCCGCATGGCTTCCCTACCGCGATGCTGCCATTCTGGAGCTTTTTTACTCTTGTGGCTTGCGCCTCAGCGAGCTGACCGCCCTCAATTCCTCATCTGTTCAGCCCCATCTCGAATGTCTGCGCATCCTCGGCAAGGGGCGCAAGGTACGCATCGTCCCCGTGGGCGAACCCGCCCTTGCCGCCATCGAAGCTTACCGCGACCGTTGCGACCTTGATCCCCGCGGACCTCTTTTCATTTCGCGCCTCCGCAAAAGGATGAGCGGGCGCAGTATTGAGCTGATGCTCCAAAAATACATCCGTCTTTCTTCCCTCCCCATCGGCATCTCTCCCCACAAATTGCGCCACACATTTGCAACCCACATGCTCGATGCCGGGGCAGATCTCCGCTCCGTCCAAGAGCTTTTGGGGCATGCCTCCCTCGCCACAACCCAAATCTACACCCACGTCACCAAATCGCGCATGGCTGCCGTCTACAAAGAATCTCACCCCCGCGCGTAAACCCGCACGATTTGCGGAGAGCCGAAAAACCCGCGAGTTGTATCTCACCCCCGCGCGTAAACCCGCACACGGGGAGAACACAAGAACTCTGCCCCTCCTATCTTTTGGGCGTGACGCACCGCCACAGACATGGTAAAATGCCCCGGAGGATATTGATCATGACAACGTCTGATTTTCTAGTCATCGGCGGCGGCGTGGCAGGGTTGAGTTTTGCTCTGCGTGCAGCCGAACACGGGAAAGTAATCGTCATTACAAAAACCACTGCGCTGGAATCCAGCTCATCCAAAGCGCAGGGCGGCATCGCCGCCGTCATGTCGGCAGAAGATTCGTTTGAAGAACACGTTGCCGATACGCTTGATGCCGGCGCGGGGCTGTGCGATGAGACCGCCGTCCGCACCATCGTCGAAGAAGCACCCGCCGCCATACAGGATCTTCTCCGCTGGGGGGTCGATTTCGACCTGGAGCAAGATGCCGCAGACAACCACACGTTCGAACTGGGACGCGAAGGCGGGCATACACGCCGTCGCATCCTGCATGCCAAAGACACCACCGGGCTGGAAATCAGCACCAAGTTGCTTAACGCCGCCCTCGCTCACCCCAACATTACCCTGCTGGAAAACCACATTGCCATTGATCTGATCACCACCTCCAAACTGGGCATCGTCACTGAAGACCGCGTTCTCGGTGCCTACGTCTACATCCGCGACACCCAGCAAGTTGAAATCTTCCGTAGCGATCGCATCATGCTGGCAACCGGCGGCACCGGGCGCGTCTACCTCTATACGACTAATCCGGATACTGCCACGGGCGACGGCATCGCCATGGCATGGCGGGCGGGTGCGGTCATTTCGAATATGGAATTCGTGCAGTTTCATCCCACCTGTTTCTACAATGCCAAAGCCAAGAACCGAGAAGGACAAACCTTCCTGATTTCCGAAGCCGTGCGCGGTGAAGGCGGCGTTCTCGTTGGAGCGGACGGCAAAGAGTTCATGCAAAAGTACGATCGGCGCGGCTCGCTTGCTCCGCGAGACATCGTTGCCCGCGCCATCGATTCGGAAATCAAGCGCACCGGGCATCCCTGCGTATATGTGGACATCACACACAAACCCGCCGGCTTCATGGCTTCCCGCTTCCCCCTGATCGATGAAACCTGCAAGGCGGCGGGCATTGATCCCTCCGTACAGCCCATCCCCGTCGTGCCGGCAGCTCACTACCAATGCGGCGGCGTTGCGGTCAACATCAACGGCGAATCCTCCGTCCACGGGCTGTTCGTCTCCGGGGAAACGGCATGCACCGGACTTCACGGCGCAAACCGACTCGCTTCCAACTCTTTGCTCGAATGCGTTGTCATTTCGAAGCGTGCACTTTCCGTCATGCTCACCAAAATTCCCCTCTCACATCCCGTGCAGGAATACCCCATCACAGAATGGCAAAGTGGCGAAACAGCCCTGCCCGACGACCTCATCCTCATCTACCACAACTGGGATGAAATCCGCCGCCTCATGTGGGATTACGTCTCCATCGTCCGCAACAATCACCGTCTGCAACGCGCCGCTTCCCGCCTTCGCATCCTCACCCGCGAAGTCAGCGAATTCTACTGGGGGCATCGGGTCACCCCGGAAATCCTCGATCTGAGAAACCTTGTCACCGTTGCTTCCCTCATTGTGGATTGTGCCGCTCGCCGAGCGGAAAGTCGCGGATTGCACTACACGACCGACTCACCGAACCTCCTTCCGAAAGCCGTCCCCTCCGCCGTCCAACGTTGGTAACATTTTCAACTGCATGGCAGTCCCTTCGTCAGGCTCGTTCCTGTTCTGTTGCGCCCTCGTAGCAGGATTATCCTTTGCACGGGCAGAGGAAACTCCCGCACCCGAGGGCGAAAGGGAGAAAAAACCTGTTGCCTCTGCGCCGGCATCGGAATCGCCCGCCCCCCGTATCGAAGAGGGAAAAGCTACCCCACCCGCCCGCAAGGGACCTCAGCTCGCCACACCCACCTTGGGGCGTGATACCTCTGTCGAATCCCCCGAGCGGCGTCCCATCGTGGTCTATCGTCCTCCGTCCGCACCCGCCGCATCGGTGGCAAAGACCAAGCGCGGCGCACGGTATCGCGATCCGAAATCCGTCCCGCAAAAAAAAGTTCCGGGGGCATACCCGTGGCATTTTGACATCACCGCCACCGTCTTTTGGATCGGCGAGTTGCCCACTGCCCGCAACCGCGTCCCCAACAATCGCAGCTCATGGGACACGGCATGGATGGAAAACTTCGGCGGTTTCGACACGCCCGATCCCGCACGGCGCACGACAGACTTCTGTCCCAAAGGGTTTCGCCCCCGCCTCAATCCCTTTTACATTGCCCTTCCGTACAACGATTGTGTCAGCTCAAGCGCACACAAACCCGAAGCCGCCCGCGTCATCCCTTGGTTCAAAAAAGAATATCGCGCCCCGGGGACGTCCGTTTGCAAGGGGAAGTGGGTGCAAATCTTTTACGAGGGCAATTACTGCTTTGCGCAATGGGAAGATTGCGGACCTTTCACCACGGAAGACTGGCCCTACGTTTTCGGCAACAAGCCCCCACGCAACCGTTCCAACAAAGCCGCCGGCATCGACATCTCGCCCGCCGTACGCGATTATCTGGGCATTGTTGGCGGCACGGCTTCCGTCCATTGGCGGTTTGTGGAGTTCTATCGCGTCCCGCTCGGTCCTTGGGCAAAATACGGCGAAAACAACCCCTTTGTCAATCCTGCCGCCCGTCCAAAATCCCACCGCAAAGCATCCAAAAAACAGACAACTTTCAAAAAAACAAATACTTCACCCCAAAAAAACATCACACACCGCGACACCCACGGTCCGTGATCATTTTCTCACTCTCCTCCCCCGCATTGCATCATGTTTCGCAATATCATATTCGACTGGTCCGGTACTCTCTGCGATGATCTCAGCCTCACGCTCGATGCCACCAACTACGTTCTCGCCCAATACGGCAGAGAACCCTACGACGTCCACCGATTCCGCTTGGAGTTCCAGCTTCCCTACCCGAACTTCTATGCCCGTGTCATTCCCGAAGCCCATATTGACGATCTGGAAAACCACTTTCGCCACGCCTTCGACCACTCTGCGGAAACAGTCTGCCTGTTGCCGCATGCCCGCACCTTTCTGGAATACTGCCATCGGCGCGGCATCCGCTGTTTCATCATGACCAGCATGGATCCCAAAGCCTTCGATGCCCAGTGCCGCGAAACGCAAGTCTTTTCATTTTTCGAAGGCATCCATTCAGGCATCCGCAACAAAGAAGCCCACATCGCCCGCCTCTTGCATCAACACGGGCTGAACCCCGCCGATACAGCCTTCATCGGCGACATGCAGCACGACATGACGGCAGCCCACTGCGGTGGCATTACTGCCATCGGCGTCCTCACCGGCTACAACAATGCAGAGCAACTCTCCCATGCCCGTCCGGACTTTATCGTCCCCGACCTGGCGGCTCTGCAAGCCCTCTTCGAACGCGCCACGCTCACCGGTCCCGAAGAAGCCGTGCGTCTCAACAGCATGGAGCTTCTGTGCTGCGTCGGCGTTCCGGACGAAGAACGCTCCACGCCCCAGCGGCTTTGCGTCGATGTCTCACTCACGCCTCCTGTTGCCTTTTCCGCGATGGATGATTCCTTGGAACGCACGATCGATTACGACGCGCTGTCGCGGCGTCTCAAAGCCTTGGCAGAGGGGACACCGTACCGCCTGATCGAAACGCTTGCCAATCGCATGGCAGAATGTTGCGTCAGCGAGTTTCGCGCCCTGCATGCCGAAGTCGAAGTCCGCAAATTCATCCTTCCGGGCATGCAGTCCTCCTCCGTCAAAACCTGTGCGCACCGCCATGCCGCAAAAGAATAACAGGTACGCTTGCGGTAGCCCGTTCTTCATGTTACCATGCCGCCCGTGATCCGATTTTCTGTTCTTGCCAGCAGCAGCGCGGGCAACGCCGCCCTCGTGGAATGCGGCGATACCATGGTGCTTGTCGATGCGGGCATCAGTGCGCGGCGCATTCAAAATTGCCTCAAACAGCGCGGGATGACATTCGGGGATCTCACGGCCATCCTCATCACCCACGAACATATCGATCACTGCCGCGCCGTCACCCAAATCTCCCAAAAATCCCCGCTCCCCGTCTATTGCACCCGCTACACAGGAATCGAGCTGCGGGAGAAAGCTCCGGAAGCCGCCTTCCTCTTCTTCGAACCCGGGCAATCCTTTTCTCTGGGGGCTCTGCGCGTCACGCCGTTTTCCGTCTCGCACGATGCGGTTGATCCGGTCGGCTTTCGCTTCGATTGCGGCGAGGTCGGGCTGGGCTGGCTGACGGATACGGGCTACATCCCGCGCCACATCCCGCCATTCCTTTCGGGGCTTCGCGCCCTCTACCTTGAATCCAATTACAACCCCGCTCTCCTCGAGAACGATCCCCGCCGTCCCCGCTCGCTCAAACAGCGCATCGCCTCTGCCCAAGGTCACCTCTCCAACGAACAGGCTTGCGAGCTGGTTGCCTCTCTCGATACCTCTCACCTCGAAAGCCTTGTTTTGGCACACCTCAGCCGCGATTGCAACACACCCGATCTCGCTCTCGGTGCCATGCGCCAAACCCTCGATCACCTGCGCCGGGATACAGCTCTGTTCTGCGCCGCTCCCGATGAACCTCTCCCAACCTTAGAGGTCGCGCCTTCCCCCTCTTCTGAATCATGACCTTGATGTCTTTTTGCGAAATCTTCGGAACAGTTGTCGGCGCCATTGCCGGCACAACTGCTTCTTGCCGCGTCCGCATGGATCTCTTCGGTGTCATTACCTGCGGTACCATCTGTTCTCTGGGCGGTGGCACCGTGCGCGACATCTTGCTGGGACCCGCCGTACCGGTCTATTGGGTGGCAGACAGCGGGGTACATTTCCTCTACTTTGCCCTTGCCACCTCCTTTTTGATGTTCTTTGTCACGCGTTTTTGGACACCTCCCATGGGCACCGTCCGCGTGGCAGATGCCTTTACGCTCGCCCTTTTCACCATGATCGGCACGGAAAAAGCAACCGGACTGGGCGCAGCCCCCGCCGTTGCCATCATCATGGGCATCTGTACCGGCGTGGCAGGCGGCGTCCTCCGCGATTTGTCAACAGGCAACGTCCCCTACGTCTTTCGCCCGGGCGAACTGTACGCCACGGCAGCATTCGTCGGCGCGGGGGGGTACCTCTCCCTCCTGCATTGGGCTTGTCCACCCACAGTTGCCTATCTGATCGGTCTCTTCATCGTGTTCACCGTGCGTATGGCGGCAATCTGGTTGCGATGGAGCCTCCCTTCCTACCGCCCGCTTTTCGAAAACGCCCCCTCCCAGGAAGATTCGGACGCAAAAGACGAATAATTCCCGCCGCTCGCCACAAAAACAGGGTGAAAATAATTGCTTTAGGCTTGACATTCACCTGCTTTGCCTGTATCTCTCTCCCCCTCATCAGAGTAATACCATGGCTCAAATCAACGAAGAAACCACTCTCATTCTCTTTAAACCGGACTGCGTGCGCAAAAATCTCGCCGGTGCCGTGCTGAATCGCCTCATGCAGGAAGGCTTCCGCATCAAAGGCATCAAAATGATGCAATTGAACGAAACGATTTTGCGCGAACACTACGCTCATATTCTCGATTTGATCATCGACGGCGAACCCCTTTTCCCAAAACTCTGCGCTTTCATGACAAGCTCTCCCGTTGTTGCTTTGGCTTTGGCGGGTGACAACGTCATCAAACGCGTCCGCGAGCTCCTCGGACCCACCAATTCCCAAAAAGCTCCGAAAGGTACCATTCGCGGCGACTTCGGCGAAGACAGCATGACAAACGTCTGCCACGCTTCCGATTCTCCCGAATCTGCCGCAGCAGAGCTGAAACGCTTCTTCCGCGACGAAGAACTGTTCAACATCTGATTTTCTTCCCTCTTTCAAAAAGAAGGGGTCGCCACGTTCGGCGACTCTTTCTTTTTTCGGGAAAAGCAGCAACGGCACCTGCCGTTTCGGGGAAAAATCAAGACACACTCCAAGCTTCCCACTCCCCGATTTTTCTTGTATACTGACCCGTCAATTATTACGTTCCCATGAAAAACCTTTTGTCCATCGAAGAACTTTCCGCCGATGCCATTCTCGACCTCTTGGCTTTGGGGCATCGGCTCAAGGCAGAACGCGGTCACCACACACACCTCCCCTTGACAGGACAAACCTGGGCACTCATCTTTTCCAAATCCTCCACACGCACACGCGTCTCTTTTGAAACAGGCATCAGCGAACTTGGCGGTCGCCCCATGTTCCTTTCCACCCGCGACATCCAGCTGGGGCGTGGCGAACCCATCGAAGATACCGCCCGCGTCATGGGGCGCATGATCCACGGCGCGGTCATCCGCACTTACGGGCAAAACGAGGTCGAACTCTTCGCCCAATACTCGCAATTGCCCACTGTCAACGCTCTCACCGATGAAGAACACCCCTGCCAAATCTTAGCAGACCTCCTCACCATCGAAGAACTCTACGGCATCGGCTCTTGGAAAGACATGAAGATCGCCTTCATGGGCGACGGCGACAACAACATGGCACACTCATGGCTTTGGGCGGCCAAACGCCTTGGCTTCCGCATCGCCGTCGGCGGTCCGGAAAAATACCTCCCTTCCCCGGAATTCCGCGCCCGTCTCGATTACGATGGGGTCACCTTCACTACCGATCCCGCCGAAGCCGCCCGCGATGCCACCGTCATCAACACCGATACTTGGATCTCCATGGGGCAGGAATCCGAAAAGGGCGTCAAAGAAAGACACTTCCTTCCCTATCAGGTCAATGCGGAATTGTTGCAATGTGCTGCCCCGGGGCATTGCGTTTTCCATTGTCTCCCTGCCTATCGCGGCATGGAAATCACCGCAGACGTCCTCGAACAGTTTGCCCCCGCCATCTTCACCGAAGCAGAAAACCGTCTCCACGCCCAGAAAGCCGTGCTGGCAACCTTAGCTCAACACTCCGCTTAATCATCACAAAAGCCGTTTCCGTTTCCCATGAACGATACCTTCGATGCCCGCATGTCGGAATTGTCGGACGATTTCGCGCTCTTCCAAGACTGGACGGAACGCTACGAGTACATCATCTCCCTCGGCAAAGAACTTCCTCCCCTTGATGAGAAATTTCGCAAAGATGAAAACCTCATCAAGGGTTGCCAATCCCGCGTCTGGCTCGGTGCAGAGTTCCGCGATACTCGCCTCTCCCTCAGCGCAGACAGCGATTCCCTCATCACCAAGGGGCTCATCGCCATCTTCATCCGCTTGCTTTCCGACCTAACCCCGGCAGAAATACTCCGCGCAGATCTCTCTCGCCTCGATGCCCTTGACCTTCGCGACCACCTCGCACCTACCCGCGCCAACGCTCTGAACACCATGGCAAATCAAATTATGAATGAAGCCCGCTTCTTTAGTAATTTGACCTGCCATGAAGAATGAGGGATAGGAGAATTGTCCTTTTGCTCTCTCGCTCAGGCGAGGGAAGGATACTTTCATACGAACGCACCGTTTGATTTGATATATTCCGCTTATGCCTCCCGTTGTAAATATCGTACCCGGAACTGTTTGAACCGTGTGCCACACACCTCACACATTCCATATGGCAACTATGAACCCGTTTCAAAATTCCAGCTCTGCTTGGTAGGGGGAGGAGCTTAATGATTCCTCATTATATTCCCTTTCCGGACAAAATTTGCTTGACACCCTCTCTCTCTTCCCTGTATCGTATAGGCACGGTTCATTCTCTCGGAACCAAAAAGTTCGACTTACTTTACCATCATGAAATTGCATTTACCGAAAGTTTTGTTGGCGGCTCTACTCTCTGCCGTTTCTGCCGTATCGGCATCAGCTCAATTTACCGAACCGGCGTTCAATGATGTATATGGGGATAAGGGGTACGGCACGGTATGGACGTACGATGTCAGCCAGAGTACGTTTACAAAAGCCGACGGAACAACCAGTAATGCACCCGGGCGCGAAAATGGCAAAGGTCCCGTGTTGGTTCTTGATAACGTCGGCACGGTAACTGCCAATGCCGGGGGGGATACATCCGATGGCGGTGGTATCAAAGTGACGGGGAACAGTGTTGTTACTTCTTCTCTCGGCGGGTGGGCAGGCTCTATTCACGTAGGGAAAGATGCTTCGTTGAACACAACGTATAGCCGTAGTTTGAAGAATGGCGAAGTGGCGAGCGATGCCACAGAGGCGACTGTTGCTAATGTGTGGGTAGACGGAACACTGACATTTTATGACAGATCGAACATCGATGTCAATGACGGTGCTAGTTTCCAAAACTGGCATATCGGAGAAAACGGTTTGATTAATTTTGGTGTTGCCAACATCGTGACCGGGGGCAGAACGCTCAATCTCGAAGTGATTATGGGTAATGATTCGGCGACAACGTCAACATTAACCAATCGAACCATTACGACTTATTCCCGCGGCAAGATTGCGACAATAACAGCAGGAGGGGATCTTTATCATGCTCTCAATTCTAACCGTGTCTTTTACAATGCCAATGGTGATCAGCTGAAAGGCTTCTTGACGTTGTCTGCTGATGGGACAACCATCGGTGTCAGTGCTGTTTCCGCAGATGATGTCAAGATGTTATATACCAATGAAACCGTAGCGTGGACGGCAAACGGGACGGCTGATGAGACGCTTTTTTATGATGAAAGTGGCGTAAAGACATCGTTTGTCAACGGAGATTCGGTGATGCTGACCGATGGAGCAAATGTGACGGCGATGACTGACGTGTGGGTCGACACATTGACGTTGTACGGCGGATCTTTGGCAATGAACGGTCACACGGTTGGGACATCCACTCTTGTGCTTTCCGGTACAACGACTGCGCCCGTTCAGTTGGATTTTTCGGCGTCGGGTTCGAGACTGTTTTTCGATACGCTCAGCGTGACAGATAATTCTGCGCTCAATTTGGAAGGGAGCTGGGAAATCGGGACGTTGACGACAGAAGCTTATACCTTCACCAAGGGCGGAGAGGGAACTTTGACGCTGACTTCTACGGGCAACCTGAACGGCGGTGTGCTGAACATCACCGAAGGTACTGTGGAAGTGAAGCGTGGTTCAGTAGCAGCAGGCGTTTTGCAAAACACCACAGTGAATGTATCTGCCGGGGCAACGTTTAAATCTTCCGGGCATGATGCGCTCGGCTGGGGGGCAGGGCATACCAACAAAATCGTCCTGAACGGAGCGGAAGGAGATTACGCCACGTTTTTGAATAACGAAGACGGAGAGGGCTCGAACACTTTGATGACCGACATTGAGATGAACGGTTACGCCAAAGTGACCGGAACGAAGATTAATACTTTCGGCGGGACGATTACGGCAAGCGGTACGAACAACGTGATCGAGAGCGATCTTCTGATTCGCGAAAACGTGACGTTCACAGTAAACAGTGGCGGCGAATTGGAACTTTCCGGCAAAATCGGTGATTACGGTCAAGGTTTTACCGGCACGGTGACAGTTGCCGGCGGCGGTACGCTTAATGTGAGCGGGTCGAATAACACCTACAGCCGCGCATGGAATGTGAACGGCGGCACATTGCAACTTTCCGGGAACGGCATGGTTGCCGGTACCGGCAAGATCACGGTAGCCGCCGGTGCTGTGCTGAATATCGCCGGTGAGGTTTTGTTGCATCAGGCGATTGCCAACAACGGAACGGTTACTCTGGGTACAGGCGAAGGAGTTTCGCTTGGTTTTACGTCTTTTGACGTACTGACCCGCCATGGTGATATTACATACATGGATTCAACAGCCCCAACCTCCGGCAACGGGTATCACACCGCATTGTATGAGGTAATCACCGGAAGCGGCGATTCATCCTCTGTCACCAAAGTGAAAATCGCCGGGCTTGAATACGACACCATCGTACAGGACGGCAACACAACCCGTTATGCCGATGTAAAAGGCAAAGGCTTGTACTACGTCAATCAAGACACCGTCATCTACGGTGGCACCGGCGATGATGCCAACGCGGCAGCAACGGATGCAACCACCGGGCTGGTACTAAACGGCGGAAACCTG
>CAYQNL010000003.1:0-161669 GCA_964418985.1 uncultured Akkermansia sp.
CAACCGCGTTGATGTATACAGTGTTATCGGATCCTATGGCTACTGTTTTGTTGTATTTTCCAATTTGTTCTGCAGAATATTCTGCATTGCTGTCCCAACGACCGTTGTTGCTGTAATTGGTTTGGGAACACGTGCCGGCATATTCGTATTGCTGTGTATCTTCATTCCATACCCATGCCGGACTTCCCGAATCGCCCCCTTGGATGGCGAATGGAAGCGGATTTTCGGTATTGACCCCATCGGACGTCCAATCCGTTTCGATGGCAAAGACGCGATTGGACAAAACGCCGTCATCGTTTGTGAAGCGATCCTTTATTTCAACGATGGAAGCCATCCCGCCCGTAATATAACAGTATCCGCCGGCCTGCCACACCTGTGTGCCATCGTATTCTACCCGTTGCATTGTGCCGGAACCCGAACGGTACACCATTTGACCGAGGCTGTATTCTTTCCCGTATATGGCAGCACCGGTGACGTCCGTGAGCAATTTGCTTTGCCGCGTCAATTTATAGTCGTAATTCCATGCGAATGTGCCGCCGCTGGTAGACATCAGAAAGACATCGCTGTCCCGATATTCGATCCCTTGGTAATGAATGGCATGATTCTCACCGAGATAGTTGCCCGCATATGTGTTGTCGTGGGCTGCATTGTGTTGAACCGTGGAATAAAAATTGTAGCCGATCGCCAGCCCGTAACCACCGTCACACTGCGCGGAAAAATCAACCATGCCGTGAGCCATGGTATAATCCGCTTGCCCGCCCGTATAGGAGATTTTTACCCCGTCTTTATGAAGCCAACCAAGCAAGGCATTGGTGTTGCCCACCGCATAACGTCCGCAGTTTTGTCCGAAGTCTGTGTATGTTAAGATGCTGACATCCGTATGCAACAGCCCGGCATAGGCAAAATCGGAACAGGTTACACACATTGCGCCCCCCATGGCAGATAATAAACAACGGCGCAACAACAAAGGAAGACACGGCTTCATACGGCGACGCATCATACGCTTCTTAAAGCGGATGTCAAGCGGAAAGAATACGCCGTTTGCCTCAATGGGATGCCCGCCTCAATGGGATGCCCGATTTTTAAGGAAAACGGTGTGAATGTTTCATTGCTTTTTTGCGCCAAAGCGTCTTCCCGAAACAGAATGATTTTCCCTGAGGGGCGTAAAGCGGGGTAGCACCGTATAATCTCTCTGCCCCATGTTGCGAATGGTTTTGCGGTAGGGCAGGGGGGAATGTGCTGTTGCCTCTCCCCGTCCCGAAAATGCGATTTTTTCGTTGTGGGCGGGGGTATAATAAAGCCCCCGTCGGGCGAACCCAACGGGGGCTTTGGTGTGTGAATTGCTTTTTTATTTAGAATGAGTAGGTAACACCAATGTTGCCATTGACGCTGGCGCGGTCATTGCCAAATTCGCCGCTACCCGACACCGTTGCGCTCCATTGGTCGGCAAACGGGACATTCAGTCCGGCTCCCACTTGGAGGAACAGAGGCTTGCGTTCCAGAGACTTGACTCTGAATCTTACATCAGGTGCGCCGATGAAGCTGTTGGTCGCTTCCGGGCTCCGATCGCTGATTTCGGCTCGCAACGCCATAGAGGCGAAAAAGCCTGCCGGGTCTTGACCGTTGATCAGCGAGAAGCTCTTGCTGTAACCGGCTCCCAGCCCAAGTTCAAGCTGGTGCATGTCTTCGTATTTCGTCACCAAACCGGCATCACCCAAGCCGTATTCCTTCTGTTTGTTGAAAGAATGGAAGGCGTAGTTTACGGTGAAGAACGGTGTCAGGGCAGAGGTCTCATTCAACTTGAAGTCTGTGCTGAGTTCATACCCTGCGTTCAGAGAACGGGCACACAATCCGCCATCGGTAGATCCGGAGAAGGTGTGTCTGTCCGCCGCAACGTAGATGAAACGTTCGGTGTCAAAGTCATGGAAGCCCATACCAACGCTCAGGCGATGGTTGAGTCTCCCGGTCCGGGCAGCCGCATACAGGTCGACATAATATGTATTTGCTGTGAAGCTGGTTGCATCGCTCCGTGAGATGGAGTTTTCATAACCAAGGCTGAGACCTACCAGCAGTCGGCAATCCAACTGATGATGATACCCGAGCAATGCTCCTTGATACGTGCGGGTGTAGTCCCCCATATGGGAGGAATTGCCGTTGAACGAATCATAGCCGCCCGTATATGCCATCCAGACGGATGAGCGGGTATCAGGCTTCCACATGGTGATGGGTTCCTTGCTGTCCTTGTCCATCACGGAAGTTTGGGTACACCCGGGCAGGGTGATCCATTCGCGCAAGGTATCCAAGTGGTGGCGGCTGCTTTCCATCACGGAATGCTGTACCAAGGTGTTGCTTACACCGGCAACACTGCTCAGACCGCGCAGGGCATCTCCTTCGCTTCTGGTATAGTCAAAGGCGTCAAGGAGGCGATCCAACTGACTGTTGGATGCTGCCAGCGTTCCTTCCGTATGGTCTCTTCTGCCGGATATCTCAGACAAGGCTGCGGCAACAGCATGTTGGTTTCCGGTCTTGCCGTTTGCTCCGCGATAGTTCTTGCTGTATACGAGGTTGACACCTTCGTCCGTTGTTTCCACCCATGCGTTCAGGGTCTTGACAACGCGCTGGTAGGTGCCTGTCCCGGCATCGAGAGCAATATCGTAGAGCATGTCTTCATTGAACTTGCTCAGGACTGCCGCATCGGGACCTTCCATCGTGACGATGCGAACGCGGGTCTGATCTGCAACGGTTGCTTCATGTGCATCACCGGTGAGCAATGTACCGAAGACGCGAGCGCCGTTGGCGTCCAATTTGCCATCCAGACGCACCAGGTCTGCCGTGAAGGTGCCGCTTGCGTCCAGTGCATGTTCTGCCGTCAGCAAGGTGTGACTGTTCATGCTCCAGTTGCGACCACGCACGGTATCGCCTGCTTCTCCGGCATTCACCTTGATGATGGTACCCATATCGCGGAAGCCCAGACGGGTGTTACCGTCATTCGTGTAAGAGCCGTCCGGCAGGTGCAGTGCCAGTTGCGGTGCGGTGCGATTGCCGGTATCTGCCGTTGTATCGACAGAACCCAACCAAACCGTGCCGTCTGATGCACTGTCAAAGGCTTCTCCGCTCACCGTCAGGTTGGTATCATTCAGCTTCGTCGTGGAATCCATTCCCACGCCGTCGCAGTTGATCACCATTTCCGAGCCGTCATGTGCGGTCACGTCGATCGTGCCGTGATAATCGCGGGCGCTGTAGTCCAGCTTCAGCTCGTCTCCGCCATCCTTGACGATCAGGGCCGTATCATCCGTACTGGAAAGCGTTCCTTCCAGAATGGCTTGGTTGTGCATGTTCAGGGTGGTTGGCCCTAACAGCAGGATGGTGCCGGGGACGCTTCCGTCCGGAATCAGACTGCTGGTGTTGACGGTTATCGTCGCGTTGGTCATGTCTACCGTCCCGTCAAGGGACACATTCCCTTCTTCGGCTACCACATCCATGGCGCGGGTCATATCCTTCAGGTTCACGTCGATCAGATAGATACCGGTATTCACGGCTCCTCCGCCGAACGTGTCCGTTCCGGAACTTTGTATCAGCGTGTCTCCTGTCACCAGGGCCTGATTATCCGCACCGGCTCCGGCAATCACGATCGTTTTGGCAGAAAGAATATCAGAATCGCGGATAATCGTTCTGTCCGAATCTTCCGTTCCGGTTATAATTTGAATACCTTTGTTTTCCGTCTCTACCGTGGAATTCGTGATCTCGTTGCTCCCATACAACATAATATTGCCGTTTGTGGAAGTAACTTGTGCCTCCGTCAAGGTATTGGTGCCTTCAAACCAGAGGTCTCCGCTTACCGTGACTTTGCCTTCATTCACACCGCTCCCGTTTACCGTGTTCGTCCCCCTCGAGCCCCATCTGGTTGCCTCCAAGGTGCCGTTGACGGTCAGGTTCACATCATAGAGTGTGACCTCGCCCGTTTCCAATCGGTTGCCGGCTCCCACCGTAACGGTGGCAATTTCGGAACCGATGACGGAATAATCCGGTTCAACAGGAGCAGGTGTGTTATCCGGGTTGATTTTTACAACGCTTCCGGCTCCACCGTCTATAATCAGAGAGCCTTCTTCGGCTACCAACCGGTTGTCGATCTCCACTTCTGAGCCGTCGGTGATCCATATCGTGCCGCCATCGGCTGCAACCATGCTGTCACCTACCGTCACATCGCTTCCGTCAATGATAATCATGTTACCATCATCATTAGCTTTCTGAGCCGTCATGGTGCCATCGACCGTTACCGTGGAATCGGCAATCTGGATGTATCCATCTTGTGCGGTTTGGTCGCCAGCTACGGTCACCGTAGACCCCTCATAAATGCCGATACCTGTCTTGGCGGTCTGGTCGCCCCCCACTTCCAGTGTGGAGTTTGCCACCACGACGATGTAACCATCCTGAGCGGTTTGATCACCGCCCACGGTTACGTTAGAATCGTTCACGATGCCGATACCCGTCTTGGCAGTCTGGTCGCCCGTCACTCCCAAGGTGGCACCATCATCCACGACGATGGGGCCATCCAGAGCAGTTTGATCACCGCCCACGGTTACGTTAGAACCGTTTACGATGCCGATACCCGTCTTGGCGGTCTGGTTGCCCCCCACTCCCAAGGTGGAATCGTTCACAAAGATGTAATCCTCTTGCGCGGTTTGGTCACCGCCCACGGTCACTGCAGAACCGTTCACGATTTCGATGTGCGTCTTGGCGGTCTGGTCGCCCGTCACTCCCAAGGTGGAATCGTCCACAAGGATGTAATCCTCTTGCGCGGTTTGGTCACCGCCCACGGTCACTTCAGAACCGTTCACGATTTCGATGCCCGCCTTGGCGGTCTGGTCTTCCGTCACAACCAAGGAGGAATCGTCCACAACGATGAAACCATCCTGTGCAGTTTGGTTGCCACCCACGGTGACATCAGAACCTTCAATGATGTCGATAAATGTCTGAGCAGTCTGGTCTTCGCCAACATCCAGCGTGGAAGCGGAAATGCCGATGAAACCATCCTGTGCGGTCTGGTTACCGCCCACGGTGACCTCAGAACCGTTCACGATTTCGATGTCCGTCTTGGCGGTCTGGTCTTCCGTCACTTCCAAGGTGGAAGCGGCAATGCCGATGGAACCATCCTGAGCGGTTTGGTTACCGCCAACCGTCAAGGTGGAGTTGCCGACAACGGTAATGTCTCCAATCTCAGCCGTTTGATCACCGTCTACAGTCACAGTGGAAGCGGCGGCGATTTCGATATCCGTGCCGGCAGTCTGGTTGCCTGCGACATCCAGAGAGGAAGCGGCAATGCCGATGGAACCGTTCTGCGCAGTTTGGTTACCGCCCACGGTCACGTCAGAACCGGCAATGATTTCGATATCCGTCTGGGCGGTCTGGTTGCCTGTAACATCCAGTTCGGATGCGTTTACAGAGATGAAACCGTCTTGTGCGATCTGGTTACCGCCCACGGTCACGTCCGCATCGGTCAGGGAAATATCCGTACCGGCGGTCTGGTCGCCTGTGGTGATCGTCAGCGTGGAACCATCAATGCTGATCTCTCCGATTTCGGCGGTCTGGTTGCCACCCACTGTTACATCAGAGGTGCCGGACAAACTAATATCCGTCTGGGCAGTCTGGCTGCCTGTGACATCCAGCTCGGAACCGTCAACAGAAATGGAACCGTTTTGTGCAATCTGGTTACCGCCCACGGTCACGTCCGCATCGGTCAGGGAAATATCCGTACCGGCAGTCTGATCGGTTGTAACAGTCAGAGTGGAATCATCAATACTGATCTCTCCGATTTCAGCGGTCTGACTGCCACCAACGGTGACATTGGAGGCGCCGGACAAACTAATATCCGTCTTGGCGGTCTGGTTGCCTGCGACATCCAATTCGGAACCGTCAACATCGATGAACCCGTTTTGTGCGGTCTGATCACCGCCCACGGTGACATCCGCATCGGCCAAGGAAATATCCGTACCGGCAGTCTGGTCACCTGTGACGTCCAACGTAGAACCGTCAACAGTGATCGCCTTGCCCGCTATTTGGTCAATACCCACGGTCACACCCTTACCGTCTGCTGCAGCAGAGTCAGTAATAGTAATATCCGTGCCCGCGATCTGGCTACCTGTGACATCCAGCTTGGTATCATCCACGGTGATCGCCTTGCCCGCCGATTGGTCTTCGGCAACGGTCAGCGTGGAACCGCTGACATCGATGGATCCGGTTTGAGCGGTTTGAGCGCCGCCCACGGTCACGTCAGAGGCGGCAGTGATGGTGATATCCTTGGAAGCGGCCTGGTCTTCGGTAACGCTCAGTGTGGAACCGGCAACATCGATAGAACCGTTTTGTGCAGTCTGGCTGCCACCCACGGTGACATCCGCGTCGGTCAGGGAAATACCCGTACCGGCAGTCTGGTCACCTGTGATATCCAACGCAGAACCGTCAACAGAGATCGCCTTGCCCGCTATTTGGTCAAGTCCCACGGTCACGCCCTTGCCGTCTGCTGCGGCTGAGTCGGTAATGGTAATATCCGTGCCTGCGATCTGGTTGCCTGTGACATCCAGCTTGGTATCATCCACGGTGATCGCCTTGCCCGCCGATTGGTCTTCGGCAACGGTCAGCGTGGAACCGCTGACATCGATGGATCCGGTTTGAGCGGTTTGAGCACCGCCCAAGGTCACGTCCGCATCGGTCAGGGAAATACTCGTGCCGGCTGTCTGGTCGCCTGTGACAGCCAGTTCGGAACCGTCAACGGCAATCGCCTTGTCCGCTATCTGATCACCACCGACGGTCACGTCAGAGGTAGCAGTGATGGTGATATCCTTGGAAGCGGTCTGGTCTTCGGTAACACTCAGTGTGGAACCGGCAACATCGATAGAGCCGTTTTGAGCAGTCTGGCTACCGCCCAAGGTCACGTCCGCATCGGTCAGGGAAATACTCGTGCCGGCTGTCTGGTCGCCTGTGACAGCCAGTTCGGAACCGTCAACGGCAATCGCCTTGTCCGCTATCTGATCACCACCGACGGTCACGTCAGAGGTAGCAGTGATGGTGATATCCTTGGAAGCGGTCTGGTCTTCGGTAACACTCAGTGTGGAACCGGCAACATCGATAGAGCCGTTTTGAGCGATCTGGTTACCACCCAAGGTCACGTCCGCGTCGGTCAGGGAAATATTCGTACCGGCAGTCTGATCACCTGTGACACTTAGTGTGGAATCCTCAACGGTGATCGCCTTGTCTGCTGTTTGGTCGACACCAACGATTAAGTCAGAACCGGTAACAGAGATGTTTTGAGCGGTCTGGTCAACCCCCACGGTCACGCCATTGCCGTCTGCTACGGAAGAGTCGGTGATCGTAATATCCGTGCCTGCGATCTGGCTGCCTGTAACATCCAGCTTGGTATCATCCACGGAGATCGCCTTGTTCGTTGTCTGATCGCCAACAACGGTCAAGTCAGAAGCGGCAACAGAGATGTTTTGTGCGGATTGGTCACCGCCCACAGTGACAACAGCACCTGTGTCGATTTCGATATCCGTCTTGGCGGTCTGGTCTCCCGTCACAACCAAGGTGGAATTGGCAACAGTGATGCCGCCATCCAGTACGGTCTGGTCATCGCCCACGGATACGATGGACTCGTTTGTCAACGTGATGCTTTCGGTAGCCGTTTGGTCACCTGTGACATCCAGTACGGATCCGTCAACAGCGATATTTTGAGCGGATTGGTTGCCACCCACCGTCACATAGG
Source organism: uncultured Akkermansia sp. (assembly GCA_964418985.1). Taxonomy (GTDB): domain Bacteria; phylum Verrucomicrobiota; class Verrucomicrobiia; order Verrucomicrobiales; family Akkermansiaceae; genus Akkermansia. The sequence continues at coordinate 7,757 of CAYQNL010000003.1, forward strand.
AACCGTCAGCCAAGGAAATAACCGAAGTAGCCGTTTGGTTGCCGGCAACTTCCAGAGAAGAATCGTCAACAGCGATGTTTTGAGCGGATTGGTTGCCACCCACCGTCACTTCAGCATCGGAAGCCAATGAGATATCCGTACCGGCAGTCTGGTCGCCTGTGACCTCCAACGTCGAATCGGCAACAGCAATCAGCCCGTCTTGCACAGTTTGGTCGCCACCCACGGTTACTTCAGAACCGTTCACGATTTCGATATGCGTCTTGGCGGACTGGTCGTCTTCCACCGCCAAAGTGGAACCGGACACAACAATGCCGCCATCCTGTACGGACTGACCACCACCCACGGTCACCTCAGAACCATCCACGATGGTGATAGTTCCCTTGGAGGATTGGTCTCCTGTCACGTCCAATGTCGAACCGGACACAGTGATGGTACCATCCTGAACAGTCTGGTCTCCACCCACGGTCACTTCAGAAGATGACGTGATAATGACGCCTCCATTGGCGGACTGGTCACCCCCCACATCCAATGTCGAACCGGACACAACGACAGCACCATCCTGTACGGACTGGCTGCCATCCACGGTCACTTCAGAACCATTCACGATGGTGATAGTTCCCTTGGCAGATTGGTCTCCCTCCACTCCCAAGGTAGAACCGGCAACAGTGATGCTCCCCTCTTGAGTAGTCTGGTCTCCACCCACGGTCACTTCAGAAGTACCCGTGATACTGATGCCGCCCTTGGCGGATTGGTCACCACCCACTTCCAGTGTCGAACCATTCACAGAAACGACGCCTTCTTGGACAGTTTGATCGCCGCCCACGGTCACCTCAGCGCCTTCATTGATAGAAATACTCGCCTTGGCAGATTGGTCACCCGTTACGTCCAATGAGGAGCCAACCACGGCGATGTATCCATCCTGAGCGGTCTGGCTGCCACCCACCGTCACGCCTTTGCCGTCGGCTGTGGCAGAACCGGTGATGATGATATCGGTGGCAGCAGTCTGATCGCCGCCCACATCCAGTTTGGAATCATCAACACTGATATAATTACCGGCCGTTTGGTCAAGATCCACGGTGACGGTACTGCCGTTCGCGATGTCAATATCGGTGTCGGCCATTTGATTGCCTTCCACGGTCACCTCAGAACCGTCAATCGCGATGCTGCTCATCGGGGGAAGAGCATAAGGAATAACTTCGCCGCCACCGGCAGGAGGCAATGCGGTGTTTTGTGCGATTTGGTCACCACCCACCGCCAACGTGGAATTGGTGACGGTGATGTTTTGAGCGGATTGGTTGCCACCCACCGTCACGCCTTTGCCGTCGGCTGTGGCAGAACCGGTGATGGTGATATCGGTTGCAGCGGTCTGATCGCCGCCCACATCCAGTTTGGAATCATCAACACTGATATAATTACCGGCCGTTTGGTCAAGATCCACGGTGACGGTACTGCCGTTCGCGATGTCAATATCGGTGTCGGCCATTTGATTGCCTTCCACGGTCACCTCAGAACCGTCAATCGCGATGCTGCTCATCGGGGGAAGAGCATAAGGAATAACTTCGCCGCCACCGGCAGGAGGCAATGCGGTGTTTTGTGCGATTTGGTCACCACCCACCGCCAACGTGGAATTGGTGACAGAGATGTTATGTGCGGTCTGGTCGCCGCCCACCGTCACATCGGAAGCCATTTCGGAGCCGTCAGTGTCTATGGCATCCTCAATGGTGATGTAAGTACTGGCTGTTTGATTGCCGGTCACCTCCAGATTGGAACCGGTCACATTGATGGCGCCGGTCTCTGCCGTCTGGTCGCCTCCTACCGTTACATTGGAAGCTAGAACGGGGGCACCAGTATAGGTGGAGGCGGTGTTTGTTTCGATGGAGATGTCCGTCTTGGCTGTCTGATCGCCGCTTACGGTCAAATTGTGAACACCTTTCACGGAAATTGAGCCGGTCGTGGCTGTTTGATTGCCGCCCACGGTATGAGTATACTCGTCGGAGACGGTATCGGTAAAGCTGATACTGTTGCCGGCGGTCTGGTCGCCCGTCACCGTCAAGTCGGTATCGGTAATGCTGATATTGTTGCCGGCGGTCTGGTTGCCGATAAGCTCGGGGGTCGTTTCTGTCCCCACACGACCTACGGTCATGGTAGCATGATTAGCCTCAATATCAGTGCCGGCGGTCTGGTTGCCGAGTACGTATATCTTGCCGCCCAGTTGCGAGGCACCTGCACTGATTTTACCGGTTGTTGCCGTCTGGTTGCCACCGACCTCTAAAACACTCTCACCACCGACACTAATGTCGCCATTGGCGGTCTGGTTGCCGCTCAGCTTCACCTCAGCACGCCCAAACAGGGTAATATTATTGCCGGCGGTCTGATCCCCATTGATTACCGTCCCCCAGGACGGCTCTTCGGAGCGAAACGAACTCCCAATCTCGATGTCCGTGCCGGCGCTTTGGTTGCCATTTAGCGTCATTACAGTGCTGGTCATCTTAATGTGCCCCGTTTCAGCCGTTTGATCCCCCGTTACCGTTGCGGTCGAGGTCGTAGTTATCTCGATGCTTTCCGTGGCTTTCTGCCCCCCTTCTTGAATGGTCAATGAGACCTCAGACACCTTGATATTCTTCGCTTCCTGCCCTTTGCCCACGGTCACGCCGAGATTGCCGACCGATTTGCTTTTTTTGAGGTCAATCGTTTCGGCGGCGGTCTGCTTGCCGGTGATATCCAGCTTAGCTTTCTCCGCCGTGATGGATCCGGCAGTCGCCGTCTGGTCGCCGCCTACCGTCAAGGTTGACATTTCTGCGGCACCGTCGCTCGTGGTAACGGAGATATTCGTACCGGCGGTTTGATTGCCGGTTACGCTCATCTTGGAATCGGTCGCACTGATGGCGCCGGCCGTTGCCGTCTGGTCACCGCCCACGGTAACGCCTTTGGTATCTCCGTTGGAGTTCGCAACGGTGATATTCTCAGAGGCGGTTTGATCACTGGTCACATCCAGTTTGGCACCATCCACAGAGATGCTGCCTTCTACAATTTGATCGCCGGATATATTCGTGTCCGTAGTAATACTTACATCAGCGGTTGCTTGAGAAGAAACCAACGAAGCAGACGCCGATACGACAATTAATAATGCCTTATAGAGACGAGGAGGAAGATGTAACTTCATAGCGCACTGAATTAACGATGTTTCGGAGCGGAAGTCAAGCCGATTTTTTAACAGGATTTGCAATTTCTTTTGTTATTCTTTGTATGTGATAAATGAATTTTAAAAATTTTTGGATACGAATTGGTTTTGTTGAAAAAGAAATGCGGCAAAAAGAACCTGTTTTGCGCGGGAAAGAACAGAGAACTTCCGGTTTAAAACGTCCGTCCCGTTGCATCTGTCCCTTGCCGATTCAAACCGTGCCGTTTTATAAAAACAACAACCGCAAGTGTTTTGTTTCAAACGCTTGCGGTTGTTTTGAAATGGTGGAGGCGACGGGAGTCGAACCCGTGTCCTGAACGCCGTCCGTGCCGGCATCTCCATGTTCAGACGCAGATAGCTGCTCTCGCGACCGTTCCGCTCTGCGTCAGCTTCGCGGTACGCCAGAAACCTGTGGAAGATCTCACGCAAGCGCGGTTTCCCCGCTTAACGCCAGCCTGCTGAATATCGCTCCTCACCTCAGCAGGCATCGGGTTCGGAACGCGGCGGCTTAATTAAGCGGCCATTGCGTATTCTTCTTCAGAATAGTTCGCATTTATTGTTTTGAGCGGCTTTTTAGAAGGCCAGCCGATCAACCTTCACATGCAGCCGGCGCTTCAGGTATTCAGTCGAAACCATGACGCCCCCATGTACAAGAACACCCCTTATTTTTAAGGCTTGATGAACAACCATCAAAGAGAGGTTGAGTAACGAGAAGTCGCAAAAGAAGGGAAGTGGCACGCCCGTAGGGATTCGAACCCCAAACCTTCTGATCCGTAGTCAGACGCTCTATCCAATTGAGCTACGGGCGCATTTTGATTTCGCCGAACAAGCGGCGGTAAGGCGAGTATACGCTTGGTTGATGCGATTGTCAAATTATTTTTTTAAAAATAATAAATTGGTTTGAAGTTTTCGGGATAATGATTCATGATGAACGGGGAATGAAATATGGCTTGTCGGTGTGTGTGAAAGTGGATATAGTGGAGGCATGAACATCGAAGCGGTACTGACGGATATAGGGAATGTGCTGTTGAAGGTTGATTTGCAACGGGCGGAAGAGTTTTTGAAAAGGAGAGGGGTGAGGGTGAACGAAGCTGAGGGAAAAGAGGTGATGAAGTATGCGGCTCTTTACGAAAGAGGAGAGCTCGGAACGGGAGAGTTTGAGGAAAAATGCCGCGAGATATTGCGGTTACCCATTGGTGGTGAGGTTTTGGTAAGAGAGGCATGGAATGCGGTTTTTCAGCCCGATGGGTTGATTTGCGAAACGGCAGAAGCTTACCTCAAATTGCAGGAGAAAGGTGTGCGCGTCATTTTATTTTCCAATACGAATGAAGCACACATTGAATATATGAAAAGCAAGTGGGGATGGCTTTTCGACAGTATTCCCGATGCGGTCTATTCATGCCGGGTTCATGCGATGAAGCCGGAAGCGGGCATGTACGAATATGCATTGCGGACGTATGGCTTGACCCCGCAGAGGGTGCTTTATTTTGACGATAAGCCGGAAAATGTTGCGGCGGGCATGGCGTTGGGTATTGACGCGCATGTTTATGATTATAACCGTCCGCAAGAGACATTTTTTCGATTTTTGCCACCACGGTGAAGATTGAGACTATTGCATATGTTGGAAGTAGAGGCTGAAGGCCGCTTGCAGGGCTTGGGATTTGTAACAATTTGCCGATTGGATAGCTTGAATTTTTTCGTAGACGGTTGATTTTTGCATGGAAAAAATGTCCCGATCGGCGGCTTCCAGTTCTCTTTGCTCTTTGGGGGAGAGACCGGCGAGAAGAGAATCGAGACGCTCGACAGCCGAGAAATAGCGGGTGAAGGCATCGATGAGTTTGACAGAGGCGGCGTTGGCGCTTTCGCGGTCGCAGACGGTGTCCAGAATGGTGTTTTGTTCTTGCAAGAGGTTCAAGACGCGGTTCATTTCGGCGCGAGCTTCGGTATAGTTTGCCGCATCGTTCCACGGTGCGGGTGTGCATAAGGCGGCGGGGACGGCAAGAGAACAGAAAAAGCAACAGAAGGGAGTGTTCATCAATGGTGTGATGCGTGAGGATTTGAGTTGTTCATCACGGGATCAAACAGTTATGCTGTAAACTGTTTGAAAGTTGGCTTGAAATAGTCGGGCATGTGAGGCATGTTGAAAGGCATGATAAAAACCGTGGTCGAGCAGTTGTCGGAGATGCTGGCAGAAGCAGGCGTCAAGCGCATGTATGGGGTTGCCGACGGCATGAGTAATCCCGTGACGGATGTCTTGCAACGACGAGGGCGCATCCGATGGATTCGGGTGATGCGTGAGGAAACGGCGGCTTTGGCAGCGAGTGCCGAGGCTCAAATAACAGGAGAAATTGCAAGCTGTTGCGTGAGTTATAAACCCGGTAATATGCATCTGATCCATGGGCTGTATGATGCGTGGCGCAGTGATGCACCGGTGTTTGCTTTGGCTACCCATATGCCGAGCACCCAAGCGAGGGACGAGGATTTTCAAGAGTCAAATCCGCAGCTTTATCCCCGAGAACGCGTGGGGTATTGCGAGATGATTTCAGAACCGTTGCAGACGGCTTCCGTTGTGGGGCATGCATTGAGGGCTGCGCAAGAGAGACCCGGTGTAGGCGCAGTTGTTCTCTCTGCCGATATGGCAGAGCGATCAGCCGTTTTGTTGCCGCCAATTGAAAAATCGGGCGGCAAGCCAAGTGTCATCATCCCGTCATCGGATGATTTGCAAGAGATGGCGCGTTTGATTAACGCGGGGGAACGCGTTACGTTTTTTTGTGGACGGGGATGTGCCGAGGGGCGTGAAGAAGTCGTCAGACTGGCGGAAAAGGTGTGTGCGCCCATTGCATATACCTTGAGAGGGAAAGAGGTGATGGAAAAGGATAATCCCTTCGCCGTGGGGATGACGGGATTGCTTGGCTGGGGAGATGCCATGCAGGCGATGTATGATTGCGATGTTCTTGTCATGTGGGGGACAGATTTTCCTTATTCTTCTTTTTTGCCGAACGGAAAACAGGTCACGATTGTTCAGGTGGATCGCAAGGCTTCGCATCTTGGGCGCAGAGCCGATGTGTCGCTGGGGATACAGGGGGATGTGGCGGCAACGGCTGCTGCGTTATTGCCTCTGGTGGCGGCGGGGCGTTCGGATGAGCATTTGGAGCGATCTTTGGCGCGGCATCGAAAATTGTGCCGGAAGCTTTTTTCTTGCGTCAATTATGTAAATGAAAACAATCCGTTGCGCCCGGAATATGTGACGCATATTGTGAGCGAGCAGGCAGAACCCGATGCCGTTTTTGTCATCGATACGGGAACGCCCGATATTTGGGCGGCGCGATATTTGGCTGTGAACGGTACGCGTCGCGTGATCGGCGCCTTTGATCATTGTGGGGCGGCTTGCGGAACGGCAATGGCTCTCGGTGCGCAAGCGTCATGTCCGGGGAGGCAGGTGATTGCTCTTTGCGATGAGGGAGGGCTGATCCTGTCTATGGGCGATTTGCTGACGCTTTCGCGGGAAAATTTGCCGGTCAAACTTCTCGTGTACGATCATTCTCCTTTCGATGGGATCAGTACGGAGGAGAAGAATGCGGGAGGCAAGCGGGCGTTTGAGGCGTGGCAATCTTATGATTTGACGGCGGCGGTGCGCGCCATGGGATTGTATGCCGAGCGGTTGGAAGAGCCGTTCCATGCTGTGGAGAGTGTTCGCCGCTGGCTCAGACAACCGGGGCCGGCTCTTCTTGATGTTGCGGCAGATGCGTATGCAACGGCTGTCCCGCCCGATATTGCGTTAATGCATGCGTATGGATTTGCTACCGCATTGACGAAGGAAGCGTTACAGGGTGAGTTGCGCCCCGCGCGGGAACTCCTTTTTGGAAGGGCGCAACTTTTTTGACAGAGTCAGCGAAAGATGCGCGGGACACGTGCCGATATGCCGGTAATGACATTGCTGGGGATTGTTTTGGCGCGTTGCGTCAGCTCTCCCCAACTGACATTCGGTCCCATGATTTCGACAAGGTCACCCGGACGGAGGTCTTTCATGTGGGTGACGTCGACCATGATTTGATCCATGGTAATGCGCCCAAGTACGGGACAATACTGCCCGTTGATGAAAACGCGAGAACCTTGCCCGGAGAGATATTGAAGGTAGCCGTCCGCATAGCCGATTCCGATGGTGGCAACGCGAGTGGGGCTTGTTGTGATGTAGCAGTGATTATAGGAAACACCGTGATTGCTGGGCAGGGTGCGCAACAAGGTGATGCGACTGTAGACCGTCATGGCTGTTCGCAAGTCTTTATTGTATGGCGAAGGCATGGGGGAATAGCCGTAAAGGATGCGCCCCAGCCGCACCATGTTTGAGGAAGGCACGCGATAGTTGAAAACGGCGGCACTGCTGCACAGGTGTCTGTAGGGAAACTTGTAATGCGCGGAAAGAGTGTTCACGGAAGCTTCAAATGCAGCGATTTGCTGATGGGTGAACGTGATGTCTTCCGAAGCGGCAGAAAGGTGAGAAAAGACACCTTCCCATTCGATGTTTTTGAAGTTCATCAGGGAATCCATGACGCCTTCAAGTTCGCTGTGAAGAAAACCGCAACGTCCCATTCCCGTATCAACGCATACATGGGCATGCGCTTTTTTCCCGTACAGGCGAGCCAGAGAATCGAAATGAGCAGCTTCCTCAATGCTTGAAACAGCGGTTCGCCATTCGTTGACAACGATGGCTTCACGTTCTTCCGGGAAACATGGTCCCAGAACAAAGGGTATTGTGCGGCACCCGATTTCTTTGATGCGGGCGGCTTCCGCAATGGTGGCGACGCCGAAGAAGGCAATGTTTTCGCCGTCAATGGCTTTGGCAACACCGTCCAGACCGTGTCCGTATGCGTTGGCTTTGACGATTGCCATCAAAGAATGTTCCGGCATAACACGCCGCACAACGTTTAAATTGTGCCGAAGGGCATCGGTATCAATCTCTGCCCACGCGCGAAGAAGCCTCGTATCTTCCATAGATTTTATTTTATAGAGTTGAAATATAAATACAAGGCAAAACTCAACATCCGCATGCGAAGAATGCTCTTCCGTTTTTCGGGTGAAGGGGGGGCTTTCAAGGTATTTTCCCGAAACGGAAGGCGTATGCAACGGGAAATTATGCCTGCTTCTGAAAAAATGTTTGAGAGTTAGATTGATTCGAAACGTCAAACAGTGTTTGATGAGGGCGTTATGAAAAACATAATTTATGCAGCAATCATGGCGATTGTCGGAGCGGCGGTCGTTTCTTCCTGTCACACAATAGGCGGCGCGGGCAAAGACATACAGTCTGTCGGTTCGGATATTTCCGGTGCCGCCAACGCGGCTTCAAACAGTCTTTGAGATAAAGACACCGTTGCGATTTCGTTTCTGTTCGACTGAGCATTCAGCTGCCATCCCGTTTATCCCTTTATCCCGTGATTGAGGATTTCGGGATGGGAAGACGGCGTGTCCCATCGCAGGGATGATGCAATGGCAGACGCGACATAGGCAAGGGAACGGTCAACAGCCGTTACCAAATCGTCCCCGGAGGCAAGGCAAGATGCAATGGCCGAAGAAAGAGTACATCCGGTGCCATGGGTGGAAACCCCCGTAATTTTGGGGTGACGCCGAATGTGGGTGTTGCCGTTCGGGAAAACCAGAATGTCGCAACATTCATGCGGCATGTGACCGCCTTTGGCCAGAATGGGGATGCCGTAACGATGCGCCAGCTCTGTGGCAGCGCGCATGAGCTCATTTTCTCCGATAATGGGGAAACCTGCCAGCTTTCCCAGCTCGTCCATGTTGGGCGTGAGAAGTGTGGCAAGCGGAATAAGAGCCTCTTCGTAAACGCTGACGGCACTTTCGAGCATGAGCGGGTCTCCGGCTGTGGCTATCATGACGGGATCGACAACGAGGGGCAGGGAACGCCCCTTCAATTCGGTTGCGACGGCACGCACGATTTCGGGAGAATACAGCATGCCTGTTTTAACTGCGCTAACGGGGAATGTGTCGAGGCAGAGCCGAGTTTGGTCTGCCACCATATCGGGAGAAACGGGCGAAACAACGTTTACTGTTCCGGGTACTTCCGAAACAACGCAGGTTACAGCGGTAAGAGCGTAGGCTCCCATGGCTTGCGCCGTTTTGAGGTCTGCTTGGAGTCCTGCTCCCGCAGAGCAGTCCGAACCGGCAATGCTGAGCATGACGGGAAGCATGGGATCAGAAGCGGAATTAACGGAATTGAAGCGTTTTGATTTGCTTTGTGAGAGCATCGAGAATAGTCTTGTGTGCCGCATCGACTTCTGCCGCCGTCAGCGTTTTGTCCTTTGAACGATAGAGGAATGTATATGTGAGGGATTTGCGATCGGCGGGGAGTTTTTCGCCCGTTGGGTCTGCAAACATATCACAGCATTTCGCGCTGACAAGCAGGTTTTGCTTTGCGGAAGCAACGGCACGCATGATTTCCGAGTTTTTCGTTTGTACGGGAACATCGATGGCGGCATCGCGGGAAGAGCCGGGGAATTGAGGAAGGTCTTTGGCTTTCACGGGAGCATTTGCTGCATCTTGCAATTTGCGCAGATCTATTTCCGCATAGTAGGTTTCTTCCGGCAAGCTCAGCTTGCGGCAACGCCCCATTGCCACGCGTGCAAAGTATCCGCATGAAGAGCCGTTGATTTGAATGTCAACCCCCAAGGCGGCTTCGGGACGCGGCTTGGCGGGGCTGAGGGTCAACGATGCGCGGGGGACGAGTATTTCAAGCAAGGCGGTCAGATCGGCAAAGCCAACGTTGGCGGGACGGCGTTCGCCCCACGAGGCGGGAACGCGTTTGCCTGATACGAGAATGCCGAGTACATCGGTTTCAATATCACGTCCTTTGCCCCCGCCCGTATTGCGGAATACGCGTCCGCATTCGAAAAAGCGGAGAACATTGAGACCTTGATTGACGTTGCGCGAGGCAACCGCCAGCAATCCCGGGGCAAGCGAGGGACGCAGAACAGAGTGATCTTCGCTCAAGGGAAGAGCCACGCTGATCGTGTCGCCGGGCATGAGAGGCCGAATGGGAAGAGAATGACAGGATTGAGCGATGAGCGGGTCTTGCGATTCGGCGGCAATCAGTTTGATTGTCTGCACTTCGCGTAAACCGGCACCCGCCAGCTTGCGGGTGAGAGCCATGCGAAAATCATGCGCACGGTCTACTGCGCTTTCTTCGGAAAAGATAGCCGCTTGGCGTGCAGGGATATTGTTGATCCCGTAGACGCGCACCACTTCTTCAATCAGATCGCAATCGCGCTTGAGATCCAACCGCCACGGCGGGCAAATCCAAAGTCCCTTGCCATCCGCATCGCGCAAACCGAGGCGTTTGAGAATGGCAGAGGCTTCAAGGTGGGGGATGCACCCGCCGGTGATGCGATCCAAGGCTTTCCATTCAAGACGGACCGTATCTTGCGCATAAAATATTTTTGCACCGGTGCCTTGTTCGGTGACAGAGGCAACGTTTGCCGTGTCTTCTGCCGCCAGCGTAGGGGCTTGCCCTGCCACGAGAGTGGTTTCCGCTTTGCCGCCTGCCAGCTCAAGAATCAGCTGTGTGGCGCGGGCGGCGGCCCGGAGAACCGTCCACGGCGATGTGCCGCGTTCGTAGCGATACGAGGAATCGGAGGAAAGTGCCAGCTTGCGCGAGGTGGCGCGAATGGCTGAACGGTTAAACCAAGCCGCTTCCAAAACGATATCAACGGTGGATTCCGTTACGCCGCTTTCGCTTCCGCCCATGACACCGCCGAGCGCGAGTGCTGCCCCGGATTGATCGCCGATGACGAGATCATCGGAAGAAAGGGTGAAATCACCGCCGACGAGAGCTTTGAACACTTCGCCGTCACCGGCGCGGCGGGCAACGATGCCGCCTTGAATTTTTGCCGCATCGAAGGCATGAAGGGGTTGCCCGATTTCATGCAAGACGTAGTTGGTGATGTCGACAATGTTGTTGATCGGGCGCAAGCCGATGGCGGACAGGCGTTTTGCCAGCCATTCGGGCGAAGGGGCAATGGTGACCCCCGATATTTTGGTTGCGGTGTAAAGCGGGCAGATTTCCGGTGCGTCTAAGCGGATGTAATCGCCGGCGGGTGCTGTTTCGAGCGATTGAGCCGCCGCTTCGGAAGGATCTTCTTCTAAAGGACGCCCCGAAATGCCCGCCAGTTCGCGAGCCATGCCCCAATGGGAAAGCAGATCGGGACGGTTGGGGGTGATTTCGAGTTCGAATACGGTGTCGGCTTCCACAAACTCTTTCACGGGTTGACCGACAGGAAGATCATTTGGCAAAATCCAAAGCCCGTGTTCTTTGTCGGGTAAGCCGAGTTCGGATGCGGAACAGAGCATGCCTTTCGATTCTACGCCGCGCAGTTTCCCTTCTTTGATGACAAAATTGCCGGGCAGAACCGAGCCGGGCAGGGCACAAGGCACCTTGTCGCCGACTTTGTAATTTGATGCGCCGCAAACGATTTGGCGCAATGAGCCTTCTCCAGCGTCAACCATGCAGACATTGAGGTGGTCTGAGCCTTCGACGGGTGTTTTTTCTTTTACCTGAGCCACAACCACAAGGTCTGTTGTAACTCCCTTTTCTTGAATGCCTTCAACCTCTACGCCGGCAAATGTCAGCATGTCTGCCATCGATTGGGTGTCGAGACCTTCAAGATCGATATAGTGCGAGAGCCAATTCAGCGAAACGTTCATGATATAAAATGGGTTGTGATATGATTATGCCTGAAATTGATCGAGAAATCGCGCATCGTTTTCGATCAGCAAACGGATGTCCCGAATGCCCCAGCGAATCATGGCGAGACGTTCAAGACCGATCCCGAAGGCAAAGCCTGAAAGCCCGGCGTATTCGTTCGTTCCTTTTTCGCGATCCACCGCTTCCAACACGGCAGGATTAACCATGCCGCACCCGGCAATTTCGATCCATTTCGGTTCTTGTCCCGTAGCTTGAAGAAGAACGTCTATTTCAAAGCTCGGTTCAGTAAAGGGGAAAAAGTGAGGACGAAAACGCACGGCTGTTTCTGTGCCGAAAAGTGATTTGAGAAAGTATTCTAACGTTCCTTTCAAATCGCCGACGGTGACGTTTTGGTCGACGTAAAGACCTTCGATTTGGGTAAATGCCGAAAGGTGGGTGGCATCAATGTCATCACGGCGGTAGGCAGAGCCGGGGGAAACAATGCGCACAGGCGGGGATTGCCGCTCCATCGTCCGAATCTGCACGGTGGATGTTTGTGTGCGGAGCAGTTTCCCGCTGTCGAAATAAAAGGTGTCCTTTTCGTTGCGGGCTGGGTGATCGGCAGGGGTGTTCAGCGCATCGAAACAGTGAAATTCGTCTTCGATTTCCGGCCCTTCCGCAAGGGCAAACCCCATGCGCCGTAAGACGCGCACGGCTTCGTCTCTCACAAGGGTAAGGGGATGAATGCCACCTGCGGGCAAGGTGCGCCCGGGCATGGTCATGTCCGTTCCCGCCACGGCGGAGCGATCCAGCTCCTCTTGCAGGGTGTTTTGCCGTTCTTCAAGTGCGCTTGAAATTGCCGTGCGGGCTTCGTTCAAAGCCTGCCCCACAGCGGGTTTTTCTTCTTTCGGCACATCTCGCATGCCCTGTTGTACTTGGCTGAGGGTGCCTTTTTTACCAAGGATGTACACGCGGGCGTCTTCAAGTTCTTTCATGGATTTGACACCCGAAATGCGATCCAAGGCGTCTGTCAGAATGCCGGCAATTCGTTCTTTCATATGCTCGGGGAGACTATACGCGCCTCATTCCTGACGGTCAAGCCGGAAGTCATGTTTGCCCTGATTAGGCGGTTGCTGACCGCCTTTGAAGAAAATGGCGGAAGACGAACGCGGAAGATTTGCTGTTCCCCAAGCGGAATGAGTTGCCGAAGGCTCAAACGGAGAAAGAAAAATCGGCATAACAAGCTTTCTTTTTTCCTTTACGCTTACAGGTGTCGGGGGTAGGATAGAGGCATGAGAAGACCTCCCATTCCCGGTTTGGTGCTTGGCGACGGCTGGTTGCAACCGTATACGCGTGAAATCCGCACGCGGATGCGGCTTTTTGACTTGGCGATGGCTCGCTTGGTTAAGAAATTCGGCTCTCTCGAAAACTGTTCGCGCGGATACGAGCGCATGGGCTTTAACCGCCACCCCGAAACGCGTGAATGGGTGTATCGAGAATGGGCACCCGGGGCGCGTGAACTTTCGTTGATCGGCGATTTTAACGGGTGGGATCGCACGGCAACCCCCTTGCATCGCGACAGCAACGGAATATGGTCTGTCAGCTTGCCGCCGGATGCTTTGAAACACGGAGACCGCGTGAAGGTGCATGTGGTGGGGGCTGATCTCGAAGGGAGGGATCGCATCCCGGCGTGGATTCGCCGGGCAGTGCAAGATCCCGTTACGCATGATTTTTGCGGAGAAATCCAAGATACCGCGCCTTATGAATGGCAGAATACGCGCTTTTCTCTTGAAAACATGGGTGTGCCGTACATTTATGAAGCGCATGCCGGCATGGCAGGGGAGGAAGAGCGCGTTCACGGGTTCCGCGAGTTTGCCGATAATGTACTGCCTCGCATTGCCAAGCAGGGGTACAATATCGTTCAGCTGATGGCGGTGCAGGAACATCCGTATTATGGTTCGTTCGGATACCATGTTTCTTCGTTTTTTGCCCCCTCTTCCCGCTTTGGGACACCCGAAGATTTGAAATATTTGATCGATACCGCGCACGGCATGGGGATTGCCGTTTTACTCGACATCGTGCATTCTCACGCTGTCAAAAATGTGGCGGAAGGTCTGAATAATTTTGACGGATCGGGCGGGCAGTATTTCCATTCGGGAGAGCGCGGTATGCACCCCGATTGGGATTCGTGCTGTTTTGACTACGGACGTGATGAAGTGATTGAGTTTTTGCTTTCCAACGTGCGCTGGTGGTTGGAAGAATACCATTTTGACGGATTCCGCTTTGACGGGGTGACATCGATGCTCTATTATCACAGAGGACACGAGGCGTTTACCGACCTTGGCATGTATTTCAATACGCAAGTCGACAATGAAGCCGTAACGTATCTGCAACTGGCGGCCTCGCTGATCCAGCAGGTCAAGCCGGGGGCGTATGCGATTGTGGAAGATATGTCGGGCATGCCCGGGATTTGTCGTCCGGTGGATGAAGGCGGCTTTGGATTTACCCATCGCTTGGCTATGGGGATACCCGATTTTTGGATCAAGATCATCAAAGAAAAGAAGGATGAAGACTGGGGAATGGGTGAAATATGGTACACCCTGACGAACAGGCGGTACGGTGAGCCGAACGTGGCTTATTGCGAAAGCCATGATCAGGCTCTCGTGGGTGATAAAACGCTGGCGTTCCGCTTGATGGATGCGGAAATGTATTGGAATATGGAAATATCGCAGCAGAGTCTCATCATCGATCGCGGCATGGCATTGCATAAAATGATCCGCCTTGTTACGCTGGCGGCAGGAGGCGAAGGATGGCTGAACTTTATGGGGAATGAATTCGGTCATCCCGAATGGATTGACTTCCCGCGTGAGGGCAACGGCTGGTCGTATAAATATGCACGGCGGCAGTGGTCGTTGGAAGACAATGAACAATTACGCTACCGATTCTTGGCTGTATTTGACCGTGCCATGCTGGCGTTGGCGCAGAAGACTTCTTTGCCGGCTGCGCCGCCTGCGCAGCCGCTCAACCTCGATGAAAAGAACCAAGTGATGGCCTTTGAACGCGGTAACCTGATCTTCGTATTTAACTGGTCGGGTAGTAAAGCCATTACCGATTATCTTTTCCCCGCGCCGCGCCGAGGAGAGTACCGCGTTGTTCTTGATTCGGATGCTCCCGAATTCGGCGGATTCGGGAGGTTGGATCACAGCATCACCCACTTTACCGATGAAAAACAGAGACTTTCTCTCTATCTTTTGCCGCGAACGGTGCTGGTGTTGGAGCCGCTTTCCAAAGGTGGGATGATTCGCTGAACCGTGGCAACAGACCAAGAGAATACAGGCGAGGGGCAATTTCTGTCTTTTGGCAAAGAAAATGCCCGTTCTGCTTGCGGTGCGCTCGTGGCAGCATCGCTGAGGTTGGGCTTTTCGGCGTGCCGAATCGCCCCTGCCGTCCCGACGCCTTTCGGTGAGCGTTACCGCGCATGGTTGGCTCGTGGGTGCGGAGCTTCGATGGGTTGGCTGGAGCGGCAACTCGAAAAACGCCTGAATCCCGAGCTCGTTTTGCCTGACGTGCGGGCCATTGCCATGCTGACCTTTGATTATGCCCCGTGCGATGCGCGAACGGCATGCGGACGATTTGCCCGCTATGCCCAAGGGGAAGATTACCACCTTCTCATCGAAGAAAAGCTGGCCGATTTGGATGAAACATTGCAAATGTATGGCGGTCGCCAGCGTTGTTATGTGGATGCCGGTCCCGTGAATGAGCGTGATTATGCCGTGCTGTCCGGCATCGGATGGCGGGGCAAAAACGGGCAAATCATTCGCCCGGCGAAAGGATCCCTGTTTTTCTTGGCAACTGTATTGACCACGTTGCCTTTGCCTCCCGATGATGCGGTGAAGTCTCGTTGCGGGGCATGTCATCGATGCGAAGAAAATTGTCCCGGCGGTGCGCTGAAAGACGGCTTGTGTGATTCACGCCGTTGCCTTTCGTACTGGAATATTGAACACAAAGGGAGTATTCCCGAAGAATGGCGTATCCGCATGGGCGATCGCCTCTACGGGTGTGATGTTTGTCTGGAATCCTGCCCATGGAACACGTTGGCTCGGGAAGTGAGCGACACGCGCTTGCTGATGACGAAAGAACTGGCCGAGATGCCCTTGCGAGAGTTTTTAGTGCTGGACGATGAAGGGTTTCTTGCCCTTTTTCGTCGTTCTCCTGTGCGCCGAATCAAACGAGAACGCTTTTTGCGCAACGTTTGCTGCGTCTTGGGCAACATTGGCGGGGCTGATGATATCCCCGCGCTTCGGCTTGCCCTTCAGGATGCTTCCCTAATTGCGGAACATGCCGCGTGGGCGTTGAAGCGTATTGAAGAACGTGTTCAAAAAACACCCGATTCCGATGTACGGAACGGAGGATAATGCTATAAGAAACAAATTGTCATTTTTTGCGGTGCGTATTCCGACTTTGTTGAACAGGTAAACCCCGCTTTTATGCTTTGCCCATGCGGTGAGTATGCTTACTTTGTTTGTTCGCGCCTGTTTTGCTGTTTGAAGGGGGGAATGTGCAAAAACGGTGCAAATTTATCCAAAATTTGCTTTTTGAGAAAAATATGGATTTTTGTTTGTGATTGATGATGAATATTTGTTGAAGAATATGATTTTGCAGCATCATCAGCATTCCGAATGCTGTAGGTGAAACGCTCACATAATTGTTTGATATGAAAACAAAATGCAACAATCGGCGTATCTCTTTGAAAAACAATTTACTTTTCTAAATAAATTATTTTCAGGAATTTACTGAATTAAATATTGACACAGCATTCGGAATGCTGTATAGTCCCGCGTGTGCGCGGGTGCGCAGATTCTTCAAATACCAAAACGAATACCAAAAAAATCATGAAAAAGACACTTCTGACGGCAATTATTACGATGGCGGTGGCGCCTTTTGCCGTAGGCGATACAACCAGCATATTGGAAACATCTGTTGCTGGTATTTCTGATATGAGTTCTCTGACAGTGGATTTCGGTACTTCCGCATCATCTGTCAGCGTACAAAAAGACAGTGATACAGGTGCGATAACGCTTTCCGGTACGACTTTTTCTCCCAGAAATTTCTCTATAGCTTTGTCCTTGGATTACAATACGCTTGTTACTCTTGCAGCTGACAACCCGGGGCAAAAGCTTGTTACAGCCTCAGGCAGTGCTACGCTGGGTATGGGTATTAATACCAGTAACCAATTTCAAGGAATGTGGCAGGGTGATTTTTATAGTGGGCTTGCTACTAGCACATTAGATACAATGGCATCTTCTGTCACTAATGGGACGTTGCTGGTGACACTGGTGTCCGGCGATGCGGTGATAGATGCAGCAACTAACGGTGCACGCATTTACATAGGTGATGATGCGACAGAATTTTATTCAAAGAGCGGTTTGCAGGCTACAGCTAATTACAGCTCTATTCTAATCGATGGAGCGTATGCTGAGGCGGTGAAGGGCGTTTATGTGTTCGATTCGGTTCTTTCGCAAGAGAACGTGGCGTCCGTCAACAGTGCCATTCGAAATCTTTCTGTGCCGGAACCGGCGAGTGCTTCTTTGAGTTTGCTTGCGTTGGGTGCGTTGGCTTTGCGTCGTCGCCGATAAAAGAGAGGGTTCAAATTTGTGATTTTATTTCCCCTGTCTGCTTGGAGCGGACAGGGGAATTTTATTGTGTTAAGGAGCAAATTTGGTAGACTGGCGGGGAATATGAAAGGAAACTATTTTTCGGGAAGTATGCAGTGGATATTGACGGGGGCGCTTTTGTTTTCCGTAAGTCCGACTTTTGCGGCATCTTATTACGTTAATCCTGATACGGGGAACGATCGCGCGAAAGGAACGGCAGAAATGCCGTGGAAGTCTTTTGCTCCGTTGAAAGAACGGGCGTTAACAGGCGGTGATCGAGTGGTGATAGCTCCTGGGACAATGTCGGGCAGTTTGGCGTTGGAAAATGTGAAAGGCAGCGCGGCAGCACCGGTGGTGATCGAGTTTCAAAAAGGAGAATACCTCTGGGACGAACCGACGCTGATGACGCGCAAGTTGCACATATCCAACACAAATGATGCACCTTGGGAGGATAAGCGGATTGCCATTGAGTTGAAGAATTGCAAGCATGTTGTTCTGCAGGGCAAGGAGACACTCTTTTTGTGCAAGGGGAAGATGATGGAAATGCACATTGACCATTCTTCCCATATTAAGGTGGATCGCGTGGCGTTTGATTATTTGCGCCCGACGGTTTCCGAAGTGACGGTGTTGAGCGCCGATGAAACGCAGGCAACAGTTTCTGTGAACAAAGGCAGCCGCTATCGTATCGATGATCAAAAGCACGTCGTTTGGGTGGGGGATTATTGGGAAGCTCCTCTCAACGGCGGGCGAAGCTTGGTGCAACGCGTGTTGCCGAATCCCCTGCAGGTACGCGGCGGCGGTTCGGGGGTGGATATTCGTCGCTTTGAAGCGGAAGAGTTGCGTCCCGGTGTTTTAAAGCTGAAGTATGATAAAAATCCCGGTTTGCGGGTGGGCGAAACCCATCAGCATCGCGAAATTCGGCGGGATTATTGCGCCGTTTTCAACGAATATTCTCGCAATGTGAGCTTTACGAATACGTCGTTTCATTTTATGCACGGAATGGGCGTTGTTTCGCAATTTTCAAAAGACATTAGTTTTAACAAAGTGCGGATTGCTCCTCGCGCCGAAACAAAGCGTACTTGCGCGGCATGGGCGGATATGTTGCATTTTTCGGGATGTTCGGGGAAGATCGCGGTGAAAAACGTTTTCTTTTCCGGCTCGAACGATGATGCGATTAACGTACACGGAACGCATTTGCGCATTGTGGGAATGAAAGATCCGCGCCATATTACGGTGCGCTTCATGCATCCTCAAACATGGGGATTCCCGGCTTTTGCCGCCGGGGACGAGGTGGATTTTATCAATTCGAATTCGCTGAACAGCATGGGGATGAACAGGGTGACCGCTGCCGTACTTTCTGATGACGGAAGAACGATGGAGCTGACGCTGGAAGCGGATGCCCCGTCCGGTGTTCGCGTTGGTGAAGATGTTTTGGAAAACGCAACGGCTTCTCCCGAAGTGTACGTGAGCAAATGCAAGGTACAGATGGTGCCGACGCGCGGTTTTTTGCTGACGAGCCGCAAAAAGATCGTCATCAACGATTGTTCGTTTGATAGGACGGGCATGTCGGGTATTCTGGTAGCAGATGATGCCCGCTCTTGGTATGAATCTTGCATGGTGCGCGATTTGACGATCCGCAATTGCTCGTTTATTAATTGTGGCGAACCGGTGATTAAAATCGAGCCGGAAAACAATGTGGCGCAAGCTCCCGTGCATACGGGGATTAAGATATTAAACAATCGCTTTAATTTAAAAGGTAAGGGTGGCATTCTGCTCAAATCGGCAAGTGATGTGTTGATCAAGGGAAACGTGTTTGAACAATCCGGGTGTGCGCAAGATTATACTGTCCGTCGCAATGCGGACAATGTGAAGTTTGAATAAGCTTTTCTTCCCGACAAAAGAAATCGGATGTTCCCGCAGGGGAGCATCCGATTTCTTTTTATGAGCGTGGGCAAAGTCCCCGCACTCGTTGAGTTTCTTACTTGATAATGGCAAGCGGTGCTGTGTTTTTCCAGTCGCCGCGCGTGAAATCCGGGAAGAGCTGGGGCATGCCTTCTTCTGCCACAGACTTTTCGGAAAGAGGGCTGACGGAAGACCAGAACGCACCTTCGTAGACGTTTTGATCCAAGGGTTCGCCGTTACGCAGACATTCCACAATGCGGCTGAGCATGATGAAATCCATGCCACCGTGACCGCCCATTTTCACCGCCAGTTCGCCGATGCGTTTGTAGAGCGGGTGATCGTATTTTGCGTAGACGGGGGCAAGGGCTTCATTGCCTTTGAGCCAGACGTGATAGTTGCCTTTGCCGTGTTTCTTTTCGACAGCTTGTTTTTCGGGAGCGATGCCATCGTTCTTTTGAACGGGGGCGGTGTCGCCAACGCCAAGTAACTCGCCCGCCATCATGGTTTCCGGATAGCCCGCCAGTGTACCGAGCGTACCTTGAATCAGGTTGTGGCGAGAGTAGGGGCGAGGGCTGGTTTCGTCCCACTGTACCATGATGGTACGCCCCATGACCGTTTTGATGATCGATGTGCTGATGTCGCCACAAGTGTAGTTGAGCTTGTTCCACTTGTGATCGGCGGGGAAATTATCTTTGGCGTATGCTGCACGACCGAGTGCAGGGCTGCCGAAGGAAACAATACGGGCAAAAAGGTCGTCTTTGCGGGCAATGTTCATGTACTGGGCAACCGGACCAAGACCGTGCGTGGGGTAGAGGTTGCCGTTGCGGGCGGCATAATGATAGTTGCGCCAAGAGCCGCAACCGCGTTTCTCGCTGTGCATTTGGCTGCGCAATTCGTGAATGTAGGCAGCTTCGCCGTGAAGCAATTCGCCAATGACGCCTTGACGCACCATATTGAGGAACAAGAGTTCATCTCGCCCATAGTTGACGTTTTCCATCATCATGCAGTGCTTCTTTGTGCGTTCGCTGGTGTCGATAACGTCCCAAAGGTCTTTGATTGTGATGGAGAGGGGTACTTCCACGAAAGCGTGTGCGCCATTGTTCATGGCATCGATCGCCATGGGGGCATGCCATTCCCACGGGGTGCTGATTACGACGGCATCGGGGCGCAGTTCTTTGAGCATGCGCAGGTAGTCATGTTCCCCGTTGCAGTAGGTGGCGGGGCGTTGCCCGGTTTTTTTCTTGACATAGTCTGCAGCGCGGTCGGCAAGGTCTTGATAGAGATCACAAATACCCACAACTTCTGCGCCTTCAATCACGCTCAACTGGGTGGTGTGGGGGAAACCTCGTTCGCCGACACCGATCATGCAGATGCGGACGCTTTCCAGTTTGGGTGCAACAAAGCCCCCCATGTAAACGGAACCCAAGGGGCGTGGGCTGAAGCCCGAAACATTTTCGGAATGAGCCGATGTGGCTTGCTCGATTCCGGGGGCCGCTTGGGCAATGGAAGCTGTGGCGAGCCCGCCGGTCAGAAGACCGAGCTGCTGGAGGAAACGTCTGCGAGATGAATTGGTGTTCATTTTATTGTGGCTGTATGTATTCCGAAGAATACGTTGTTTTATGATATACGCGGATAGATGGAGGGATTTATCATCTTTTTCCTTGCTTTGGGAAGATTCCCGACAAGGGAAAAGCGGGATAGGACGGTATAATACCGAAGGTGCATGAGGCAGAGGTTACTTCCAACTTTTTACGTTGGAAATATTGTCTTCGTTGTCGCCCTTGTTGTCGCGCCCGTTGCCTTTGCCGTCTGCGCCCAGTGAAAAGATGTCGAAATCGGGATTGAAACCGTCGCCCAATTTGTCGGTCGGTTGACCCTTCCCGTCTACCGTTTCGGTCTGAAAGCCGGGACGGTAGCGGTAGGGTTCTCCCCAAGGATCAAGCAAATAATACTTTTTCTTTTTCTTGACGACGGGAATGCCGAATGAGGATGATTTTTCTCCCGTACCGTCCATGAATGCCAGTTGCCCTTGATCCAAGTACGGCTTGAGCTGGACGCCGTTTTTGTCTTTGTCCGGAGTGCCTTTGTTTTTACTGTCGCAATAAAGGATCTTGTACAGGATATTTGAGCTTTCGATGTCACCTTTGGCTGCGGGGAGGATACCGCCGTTGTCTTCTTTGTACGCCTGCATGGCAGAGTTCAGCAGGGCGATTTCATTTTCCGCTGTCTGTTGCTTGTTTCTGTTGGAAATGGCACTCAGGGCAATCCACCCAAGGGTGAACAGAACAGCAAGGATGGCAATGACAACGAGAATCTCAATCAGGGTGAATCCCTTCCCGTTCTTTCGTTGCGGCAGCTTCATGTGCGTTTCCCCAAAATTAGACGTTTTTGATGATTTCCATCAGCGGCAGGAACATGGCGAAGACGATGCCGCCTACCACCACGGCGAGGAAAACAATCATAATCGGTTCAAGTGCAGACGTGAGTGCGCCGACAGCCGTGTCCACTTCTTCATCGTACACGTCGGCCACTTTGATGAGCATATCGGGCAATTGACCTGTTTCTTCACCCACGTCAACCATGGAAATCATCATCGGCGGGAAGACCGGGCATGTCGTCATGGGCATGACAATTGATTCGCCTTCTTTTACCGAATCGTGAATGCGCGATACGGCATCGGCAACGATGATGTTGCCCGCTGTTTCACGTGTGATTTGGAGAGCTTGCAGGATGGGAACACCTGAGGTTACCAATGTTCCGAACGTGCGGGCAAAACGCGTTACTGCGCTCAATCTCAAAACACGTCCCACGAGAGGAATTTTCAGAGAAAAAGCATCGATTTTGCGCAACCCTTTGGGATTCTTCTTGGTGGCAAGGAATGCAGCATAGAGACCAACGCCGATCAGCATCAAAACGCCTGCATTCGGAACGACCGGGATGATAGAAGATCCCACAAACCAGTCACTGATGGAGAAGACGAATTGAGAGATCCACGGAAGTTCTGTGTCTGCATTGGCAAACATTTCCTTAAACTTGGGTACGATGACCAACATGAGGAATACGAGAATCCCCAGAGCGATGACCATGATGATGGTTGGGTACACCATGGCTGCCACAATTTTACTGCGCAGACGCTGTGCCTTTTCTTGGTATTCGGCAAGGCGTTTCAAAACAACTTCGAGAACACCGCCAAGCTCGCCCGCTTTTACCATGTTGACGAAGAGCTTGTTGAATACTTTGGGGTATTGTGCCAATGCTTCCGAGAAGGTTGACCCGCCTTGGACGGATTCACCCAAGGCAAGAATCGTGGCGCGGAGGTTGGGGTTCGGCTCTTGCTTGCTCAGTACGTTCAGACTTTGTAAAAGCGGAAGCCCGGCATCGATCAGCGTGGCAAGCTGACGGGTGAAAATCATCAGCTCTTTGCTTTTGACTTTCGCGCCGGCTTTGCCTTTTTTGGAGGATTTCTTCGGTTTTCCTTTGCCGGAACTCGATTTTTGCACTTTTTCTTTGGCGGGAGAAGTGCGGGCATTTTTACCCGTTTCTTCGATCTCAGTGGGGTAAAGCCCCATGCCTTTAATGGCTTCGAGGGCTTCTATTTTGCCGGGTGCTTCAAGAACACCTGTTTTAGCCGTCCCGTTTTGGTCGAGAGCTGTGTATTGAAATTTAGGCATATGCGTAAAAGGTAAGAGAACTGCGAAACTCTCAAAGAAATACTACCAGATAGCAAGGGGGATCGTCAAGCAATTAGGTGTATTTCAAGACTTCTTCGATGGTGGTGACACCGTCAAAAATGTTGCGGATGCCGTCTTCGCGAAGGGTGGTCATGCCTAGCTCGATTGCCTTTTGTTTGAGAACAACGGTTGGGGTGTTGTCCGTGATCATGTCGCGAAGCGTATCATTGATGTTGAGCAGTTCGTAAAGTCCCTTTCGCCCTTTGTATCCTGTCCCGGCGCAATGGTCGCAACGGGAACCCGTGTAGAAGTTTTTCCCGATGATGTCGTTGGGCGAAACACCGAGCTGTTCCAACACGCTGACGGAGGGAGTATATGCTGTTTTGCAGTCCGGGCAAATTGTTCGAACGAGACGTTGAGCCAAAACGCCTTCCAAGCAGGCAGCAACCAAGAAGGGTTCGCATCCCATATCGATCAATCGCGTGACAGCACCGGCAGCATCGTTGGTATGAAGGGTCGAGAGAACCAAGTGACCGGTAAGAGCCGCTTGAATGGCGATTTGCGCCGTTTCTTGGTCGCGCATTTCACCGACGAGAATGCGATCCGGGTCTTGACGCAAGAAGGCTCTCAGAACGAGCGGGAAGTTCATCCCGATGGCTTCGTTGACGGGGATTTGGATGATGCCGTCAATGTCGTATTCCACGGGGTCTTCCGCTGTGAGCATTTTGGAATCGATCGTGTTGACTTCGCGCAAGGCGGCGTACAGCGTGGTGGTCTTACCCGCGCCCGTGGGACCGGTGACAAGGAAAATGCCATTGGGCTTGTTGACCGTGTCGAGGATGTAATCGTAGATGTGTTTCGGAAGACCGAGGTTGTCAAGGTTGAGGTTGACGGATGAACGGTCGAGTACGCGTAGCACAACGGATTCGCCGTATTGTGTCGGAAGTGACGAAACACGCATGTCAACTTCGCGATCGCCCGTCTTTTTGACGATTCGTCCGTCTTGGGGAACGCGGCGTTCGGCGATGTTCATGTTTGCCATCACTTTGACGCGCGAGATGACGGGTGTTGCCAAGTGAAGCGGGGGCGGTTGCATTTCGTAAAGCGCACCGTCTACGCGATAGCGGATTTTGAACTCGTGTTCGAACGGTTCGAAGTGAATGTCGGAGGCTTTTTCACGGATCGCCTGATCAAGAACGAGATCCACGAAGCGAACGATTGGTGCGGAGTTGGCCTCGTCAGAAAGTGCTTCCTCGTGGTATGATAAGGAGCTTAGCTCGTTGAGTAAATCGTTCATGGCGGCTTGCGTGCCGCCGTACAGCTCGTTGATGCGTGCCTGTACTTGGTAATCCGGTGCGATGTATTGGTAGATATCTCGTTCGAGAGCAAAGCGCAGGTCTTCTGTTACTTGCGGGTTGAGCGGGTCTGTCAGACAGACGTACAACCCCTCCGGCGCAATTTTGACTGGAAGCGCACCGTGAAGACGGGCGATGTTGGCGGGCAGGGCGTTGAGTGTTTCTTGATCTGGGGTGAAGTTTTTCAGATCGATGACTTGCGTACCCAGCTCGTTGGCAATGATTGTCCAGAAGTCGTCTTCCGAGCTGAGTATGCCGAAATTGACGAGAACTTCCGGCAACTCCTTGCCGCTGTTGTTCATTTCTTCGCGGATCTCTCTGGCAAGACTGCCATCGATCATTCCGAGGTTCTCAAATGCATTGAGAGACAAGTTGATGTCCATAATCGGGAAGGTGTTTTGTGTTTAGTTGGCATCACCCATGGTGACGTGCATGACTTCATCGGCAGAGCAAAGACCGGAAAGGAGTTTTCGAACACCGTCTTCGCGCAGTGTTCGCATGCCCAGTTCGCGAGCGCGTTTGCGCAGTTGCGGCGTGGTCATTTGTTCGTTGATCATGTAGCGCACATGGTCATCGATTTTGAATATTTCAAAAAGCCCCATGCGACCTTTGGTTCCGTTGCCGCGACAGGCGGGACAACCCACGGGGCGTTGAATCTGACCGGGCAGGATGCGCGAAAGGTCGATATTGAGTGCCTGTGCCTGTTTGGCTGTCAGCTCACCCGGTTGTTTGCAGTTGGGACAAAGTCGGCGAACGAGACGTTGTGCCAACACGGCGCGTACCGCTGATGCGATCAAGAATCGCTTGACGCCCATGTTTGCCAAACGGGCAACGGCACCCGGGGCATCGTTGGTGTGTAGGGTGGAAAGCACCAAGTGACCGGTCAGGGCGGCGTTGATGGCGATGTTGGCGGTTTCCGCATCGCGAATTTCACCGATCATGATGATGTTCGGAGCTTGTCGCAACATGGCACGGAGTGCGGCAGAGAATGTCATGCCCACTTCAGGTTTGACCATCACTTGGTTGATGCCTTCCAATTCGTATTCTACGGGGTCTTCCACCGTGATGATTTTTTTGTCGGGGCGGTTAATGTGGTTGAGACAAGCGTAAAGGGTGGTTGTTTTACCGGAACCTGTAGGACCGGTGACTAAAATGATTCCGTCAGGCAGGGTGATGAGCTGGTCGAATGTTTGTTCATCGTCAGAGAAAAAGCCAAGTTGGGGTAACCCGAGGACGAGGGAGGATTTGTCCAAGATACGCATGACGATGCTTTCGCCGTGGTTGCTGGGAACGGAGGAAACACGGAGGTCGATCTGTTTTCCGTCGATATTCATCTGGATGCGCCCGTCTTGGGGGAATCTCTTTTCCGCAATGCTCATAGTCGAACTCATGACCTTGATGCGGGCGACAATGGCACTGAGCAACTTTTTGGGGTGGGTTGCCACTTCGATCAATCTTCCGTCTACGCGGTAACGGATACGCAGACGATCTTCCATGGGTTCTATATGGATGTCGGATGCCCGCATTTTGAAGGCATCGGAAAGCATTTGGTGAACCAGACGGATGATGGGCGCATCTTTGTCTTCATCGGATTTATCGACGGTCTTCTCTTCGTGAACGGGATAGTATTCGTCCAGAACGCGGGTGAGGGCGGATGGCGCGGCTACAACGAAATTGATGTCGCGCCCCGTAATTTGTGGCAAACTGTCGAGGGCTTCGTAGAAAAAGGGATCAATAATGGCGCAGGTGAGGGAAAAACCGTCATCCTGCAGGGGGACGGCATTGTACCGTCTGGCAATGTCTGCCGTGAATAAAGAAATCAGGCGGGGGTCGATTTGCATGTTTGCCAAATCAATGTATTCCAGTCCCGCGCCGTTGGCGCATACTTGGGCGATATATTCTTCCGGCAGGTAATTGTTTTGAACGATGGTTTCGATTACGCTGCCTCGCGGAGCAGTTTCGCTTCGAATTTCATTGATCTGTTCCGAAGTGATGGCGCCGCTCGAAACGAGCAGCTCCAGAATGTATGGTTCGTTTGAGTACACGGAAGTATGATGCTGAATTCTCGGATATCTATACACCCCGTTGCGAAAACGGTGTACAGTAAGCATTGCTGTATTCTATCTCACGCGAGAGCCTGCGTCAATGTGCAAATGAGAAGATCGCGTTTTTTATGTTTTTCGCAAACTTGGTTTTAGGGAGAGAATGGGCGGTTTGGCTGTTGACCTGAAATGGCGGATGTTGTAGAATGGACTTGTGAGAGTGATAAAATATTCTTTGCTTGCAGGAATGCTGCTTTGTGGCGGCTTGTTGAACGCTGCGGACGAAACCAACAGGTATTCGGGATCAATGGTCGGGCAGAGCAACGAAATGCGCGGATGCTGGACGCTGGTGTGCGGCAGTTGCCCGAAAGTGTCTCCTTTTGTGGTGGTACGCTTGAATACTCTGACATCCGTTTCGAAACAAAGGTATTTGTTGAACGGTACGATGAATGTTTGGGAATTGGTGATTGATACGACGGGAAACAATACGATTAGGATTTATTGCATCGATGCAGGGGATAAAGCAAAATCCGTTACCGAATCTTCGTTTCGGAAAAATGTCGGTGCGGCGATTTCCCGCAATGTCGGAGTGTTGGACGGCAGTGAATGTGTTACCAAAACATACCCGGAATCAACGCATGCGCATTCCGTGGAACTTCGCGTCAAAAGCCTTGATACGATCAACAAAATTCAGGAGAGCTTGATGAAAGCCATGCAGACGGGGCGAGGAGAAACGCTGAATCTCTCTGCTGACGAATGCCCGCAAAGTTGACGGGCTTTGCATTTGTTATGCCCCTCCCATCATGTGAACGTACAGGGTGTGGGATCCCAATGCGATGAGAATCAGCCCAGCTGCCTGTTCTAGCCGGTGGACGGGAAGTTTTTTGAAGATGAGAGAAGCGTAAAAGCCGCAAAGGGTACACACAAATGTCACGCCGGCAATGGTGCAGATTATACCGCTCAGGTGATATGCGGTGACGGCAATGCATCCCAACGAATCGAGCGCCAAGCAGACACCAACGGCAAGAGCATCGATGCTGGTGGCGATGCCGACCATGAGGAGAGCTTTAACCCCCAGCGTTTTCGTGTCTATCTTTTCTTCTTCTCCGTGAAAGGATTTCATGATGATCGAAATGCCGAGCCATCCGAAAGTAAAGAAAACGATCCAATGATCCCACGCGCCGACCCATTCGCTGACGCGACTGCCGCCACGATAGCCGATCAGAGGCATTAATCCTTGAAAAAATCCGGTACACAACGCCAGCCGAAAAGCCGATTTGAAGCGATCGTGTGTTTGGGTGAGACCATACGAAAATGCAAATACGGCGGCATCAACGGCTAACGCCAAAGCTATTGCCAGCGTTTGAATAATCTCCATGATGTGCGCGGATCATGTTAATAACAAACGTTTGCTTTGTCAATGTCGGAGTATACGCGGCGGATGATGAGAATATGATATATTTTAAACTCGCCATAAGTCTCTAAGAAGTGTATGATCCGTTGGAGAGTACAAGGTATGAACAGCTTTTTATTACGGTTATTATCTGTCGGAATTGCCGCGTTGGCGGTATCGTGCGCCAATAAGCCGTATCCTGTGATGTTCCATATGGAATCGGATCTCCAAGGCGAAGGCGGGTTGAGATTTTCCCGTCCCTTCAAAGGGAAATACTATGATGTGACACCGTTCGTTTCTACGAAAATGTTTAAACAATATGCATCGTTTGTCAATCCCGATGGATCATACGGAGCGCAATTTTTGGTAGAAGACGAATGGCGTATGCGGATTCAGCAATTGACAACGGCGAAAAAGGGAAAGACGATTTTGCCCACGGTGAACGGGTTGGGTATGGAAAGAATGGTGATCGACAGACCGATTACAGACGGTATTTTGGTGATTTGGAGCGGTTTGAACGGGTATGACCTCAAAATGATCAACGAATCGATTGATGCTGCAAACATTGCTATCGAAAAACCGCGCTTTTTGGATAAAAACCCGCGTCCGCGTCCCAAAATCAATAAACCAAAAAATACAAGCAATGATTTGATTCGACATCGGAGGTCGCCCGCCGAACAAACGGAAATTGAGATCCCAGAAGGTTGATAATGAATAATATGTGGATTGTTCGAGTGGCTGTTGTCGCGATGCTGTTTTGTTTGCCTGTTTTGGTGGCGGGCGAGGCGAATGTGGCGCACCTTGTGTTTCGCTTGCCTACGGATAATTGCGCATTGACCGAGGGGAAGCCCGAAGAATTCTACATGTATACTGATCGGAATTTCGAGGGGGTGAAAAGCAAGCCGTGGACGGGCGGTCAATACGGGTTTATGCGGACGCCTGCCCGCTTTGCCGCCGGGGTGTATTGCATCAAATTTCATGAAGGACTTGATATTCGTCCCGTGAAGAGGGACGCCGTCGGCGAACCTCTGGATGAAGTGCGCCCGATGGCTCCGGGAAAGGTCGTTCATGTTTCGTCTGACCCTCGCAAGAGTAATTACGGTCGTTATGTCGTTGTGGAGCATGCTTTGGAAGAAGGAAAAATATACAGTTTGTATGCACATATGGCAGAAGTGTCGTGCAGGACTGGGCAACGAGTTGGTACGGGAAATCGCCTTGGAAGGTTGGGACACAGCGGTGTTGGGCTGAACCGCGAACGTTCCCATGTGCATGTGGAGCTGTGTCTGTTGCTGAATCGCAATTTTCAGGAACATTATGACCGTTTGAAAATTTCCGAACCCAACGCACACGGTATTTACAACGGATTGAATTTGGCTGGATTTGATGTTTCGGAAGTGCTGAAGTTGTGTCAAAACGGCAAGCCGTTTTCATTGCGGCAATATTTTGCCGGTTTGGAGGAACAGTATCGCATCAGAGTGCCTTATTTTGGGAAAAAACCGGATTTTTTGCAAAGGTATCCGTTTTTGTGGAGCAATCCGCAACGGATCAATGATCCGAAATCGTTGGATATTTCGTTTACCGGTGCGGGTGTGCCGATTCGTGTGATGCCGTCTGAGGAAGCGGTGGAAGAAGCAAAGGTCATATCGGCAAAGCCGTGGCCTTTCGATCAAAAATTTCGAACTATATCCCGCATCAGCGGATCAAGCAAAACGCCCGTGTTGACGGCATCCGGAAAACGTTATGTGTCCTTGTTGATGATAGGCTCTCGTTGAAAAAAATGTACGGAAAATATTTACTGTTCATAAGTTTTTGTTCGGCGATGACGCTTTCGGCGTTTGCCGCCGATGAGGTTGACTCAAAATCGCCCGATGTTGTCGCGCTGCAAAAAACGGCATCTCCGTCATGGAAAGCCGTGCGTGAGGGTATGAAAGGGGATCACCGTTATCAGGCGGCGTTGTCTACTCTAAAAAAAGGGCTGTACGGACAATGTATTGTTCATTTGGAGAAAGCCCTTGCAGAAAAGGGGAGGACAGAGAATGAAACGGCTGTCCTGAACGCACTGTTGGTCGAAACGTTGGTGCGGATGGGGAAGCCGACGGAAGCTTTGGCTGTCATGAAAAAGCTGCCGCACGGAGTGATTTCTCCGTATTGGCGTGGGTTGACCTTGATGAAGTTGGGGAGATTTTCGGATTCCGTACCTTATTTCTCGGAAATAGGGATGAACGATGCGGAATACGGGATTCCCGCGCTGGAGGCGTTAGCTGTTGCAGCGAGAGGAATGGGCGATGAGGCTCTTCTTAATGCTGCTTTGGATGACCTGCTGGAAAGCGGAGATGGCGCGATTGCCGTGCAAGCTATGTTGGCAAAGGCTGAATTGTTGCTGGACAACGGGCAGATGAAAGAGGCAGAGACCTTGATTAAGAAAGTACTTTCAGATAGTGAAAAGAAGAAAGAGCGAAAGCAGGCGGTCCTTTTTGCTGAGCTGTTGAAGGCGCGTTTGCTGGCGAAACAGGGTGAGTTTTCTCAAGCGGCAGAATTGTGCAAAGATATTGCCGTGCGCCAAGGAACACCTGCGTTAATTCGTGATTTGGCGCGACTGGAACAATCGTTCGTTTACGAGTTGCGGGAAAAGGAACGCCAAAATGCCGGTGATTTGCGAGATGACGAGGAATCGGACGGTCAGGCCGAAGAAGTGTTGATGCATTTGATTGCAGGGACGCCCGATTCGCCGTTGTTGCCCGAGGCTTTTCGCCGACTTGCCGCCCGCAAAGCCTTTGAGACGCCCCTCAATAGGGTAAAGCTTGAAGAATGGAGCAAGGGCAGAGAGGTAACACGCACCTCGTTGGCATTGTTTTATTTGGCAAAAATGTACAAAGAGCGCGGAGAGGTGGGAGAAGCCTTGTCTTGCGTTCATTTGAGTGCGGCAGAATTTGTCAAAAGTGAGGCGGCACAGCAATTGATACAAGAAGGCGTAAAGTGGCTTTTGGATGAGGGGCGGGATGAAGAAGCCGAAGAGTTGTTGAAACAGGTGAACCCGCCCACACGGCGTTCTCTGTACGAAAAGGGTGTGTTGGCGTGGCACAACGGGAAAAAAGAGGAAGCGTTGCGGGCGTTTGAAGTGGCGTTGAGCATGGCGGATGAATCTTCGTATCGTTCTCTGGCAGAAAATGTTTGCATGGCTGCTCTGGCGGTCAATGAAAAATCAACGGTTGACGAAATTATTGAAAATGCGGCAAAGCATCCGTCTGTTCACGCCGCCTTGCTCTATGAAAAAGCAAGGTACATGGCAGCAGTGCATGACGAGAAAGCCGTTGAGGCGTTGAGGACAATCGAAGATCTTTACCCGGATTCACCCGAAGCGGAGTTTTCCCGCATGGAACAAGCGAGGTTGTTGCTTTCGGAAAATCCTCACGTTGCTGCGTCGAAGCTGGACGCAGTTTCCGATGAAAAAACAAAAAATTGGACGTGGCAGGAAAAATTGCGCTTGCTGGCTCTCAAAATCGAGACAGCCGAAAGAATGCAGAACATCGGCGAAGCGTGGAAAAATCCCGAGGATTTGGTTCGATTTGCCTTGAAACAGGATTTTCCGAAAGAAGAAAAGGCACGCATCTCGTTAAAATTGAGCGCGATTCTCTTCAGCGAAGGGAAATATGAAGCTACTTTGCAGGAAATGGAACGTTTCCGAAGAGAGTACCCCGCATCGCCTTACGGCGCGGCATCGCTGTACTTGGCGGCACAGGCCGCCGAACGCCTTCAAACGACAAATGGTTTGGAAAGGTCATTGGCATTGTACCGTGCCTGCGCGGAAATTCCCGGAGATTTTCGCGTGCCTGCCACCGTGGCGCAAGCCATGCTGGCGATCCGGTTGGGTGAATATCGTGAGGCAGATGAGTTGCTTGATACGCTGATGGAACACTCATCGTTAAATGACGATGAGGTTGCCGTTGTTCTTTCGACGAGAGCTGCATCTGCCGAGATGACGGCCGGAAATACAGATGGGAAATTGCGGAAGGCGGTAGATTTTTGCAATGAAGCACTCAAAAAGAATATTTCCTCCGTTCGTCGGTATGCTCTCTTATTGCAACGCTCCCGCTTGTACGAAAAAATGGGCGATACGGAAGCTGCTCTTGCTGATTGCAATGCCGTGTTGTCCGAAACTCCGTCCGAACGTCAAGGGACGAATGCCGGAGTATGGTGTTGGTATGAGAGAGCAGGGCTTGCCGCCGTTTCTTTGCTGGTGAAAAAGGGAGATTGCGAGCAGGCTCTTGCCTTAGCTGACGATCTCGCATCGCGTTCGGGCGAAGCGGCGAAAGATGCCGGAGAAATAGCGCGTCGGTTGCGACTTCGGATGCTTATGAAAGATGAAGAACCGCCCTCGGTAAAAGGACGATAAAAAATATTTTTGAAACTTTTGCGCAACTTCGGTGTTTTCTGTACGGAACAAATCAGGGAGTGCGGTTTTTTCGTTGTTGAAAAACAGCTTTGGCATTGCTTGACAAGGTAATGGTAATTTTGTTAAAAATCAGCAAATATTCAAACTTGACAATAATCAAGAAACAAATATGATCAGTGGCGTGAATGGCTCTATCAAATGGCTGGCAAGTGTGGTTATACCTGTTGCGCTGGGCGCGGCAGTGTATTATTACTTCGATGATGATGAAGTGATCGTCAATTACCGCACGGTTTCTCCGCAAAGGGGGGATTACACGGAAAAAGTGCAGGCTACGGGAACGCTGGAACCGACGGAGCTGGTGGATGTTGGTGCTCAAATGAGCGGAATCATCATGTCTTTCGGTAAAGATGATGACGGCAAAGTGATTGACTACGGAAGCGATGTAAAGGAAGGTCAATTGCTGGCTGTGATTGATGATACTTTTGTAAATCTCGATATTCGCCGCTTGGAAGCCGGGGTTCAGCAGGCAGAAGCTTCCATTGCCGTGGCGGAGGCAAAGATCAACCAGGCGCAAGCTAATTACAACAAAGCTAAGCGTGATCGCGATCGCGTGGAAAAGCTGGGACCGGGTGACGCCCTCTCGCAGACAAGCTATGATGAGTATGTTTCTACAGAAGAGGCTGCTGCTGCTTCACTGGTTTCTGCCCAAGCCTCTTTGGAAGAAGCTAAGGCCTCTCGGGCATCGGCTCAGGCACAGCTTGATTACGAAAAGGAAAATATCAAGTATGTGCAGATTACTTCTCCGGTGAACGGTACGATCATCGTGCGCCAAGTGAGCGTTGGGCAGACGGTTGTGTCGAATATGAGTGCATCGTCACTGTTCCTGATTGCTCGCGATTTGACCAAAATGCAAATTTGGGCATCGGTGAACGAAGCCGATATTGCCAAGGTCAGCAAAGGACAAGCCGTTCACTATACAGTGGACGCGTTGCCCAACGAAACTTTTACGGGCGTGGTAAATAAAATTCGCCTGAATGCAACGATGTCATCGAATGTGGTGACGTATATTGTGGAAATTGATATTGAAAATCCCGATCGTCGCTTGTTGCCGTATCTTTCTGCCAATGTGGATTTCATCGTCAAAGAACACAAGAACGTATCCATGGTTTCCAACGATGTGTTTTCTTTTACTCCCGTTGATTTGCCCCCGGCACCACCCTCTCGTCCCGATGGAAAGGGAGATGAAAAGACGGTGACCGTGTGGAAGTTGGAAGGGAAAGATCAATTGGTGCCGCTACGCGTCAAACGCGGTGACGATGACGGCACGAAGTCCGTGATTTCCATGGAAGACGGTTCTCCGTTGCCCGAAGGCGTGCGTTTGGTGGCGGGTACGTATCGTGTAGGAAACGAGAAACAAGCCGATTCGAACAAATCTCAAAACCTTTTCGGACCGAATCCTCCGAAACGTCGTGAACGTTCGACCGGTGGAGCAGATGCCAAGACACCGCAACGCGGATCGGGAGCCAACCGACAGGGTCCGCCGCCTATGTAATCGCCTCATCATTTCATTTTTGAAGAAATAAGCATTCAATTTTTCACGCATTGTGATAGAGCTTCGCAATATAACTAAGGTTTATAAGCTCGGCGAGATCGATTTGCCCGTGCTGAAGGGGATTTCCCTGCGCATTGAAGACGGTGAGTTTCTCTCATTGACTGGGGCATCGGGTTCAGGAAAATCAACGCTGATGAATATATTGGGCTGTTTGGATCATCCGTCAGACGGACAGTTTATCATTGACGGGAAAGATGTTGCCGGGTTGAATGCTGATGAAAGGGCTGTTCTGCGCAATAAGCGTATCGGTTTTGTTTTCCAAAATTTCAATCTGTTGCCACGAACGAGTGCTCTGGAAAATGTAATGATGCCTGCCGCATATGCTCACCCTGCGCAACCCACGGCGAAAACGCGAGAACGCGCTGCTGCTTTGCTGGAGATGGTCGGACTTGGCGATCGTATGCATCATACTCCGGCTCAGCTTTCAGGAGGACAACAACAGCGTGTTGCTATCGCTCGTTCTCTGATCAACAATCCCGGGATTTTGCTGGCTGACGAGCCAACGGGTAATTTGGATTCTACAACTTCTGTCGAAGTGCTTAATATGTTTAAGCAATTGAACAGGCATCAGGGCATCACCGTGATTTTGGTGACACACGATCCTAAAATTGCAGCTTTTACCGATCGTGCCATTAATATGGCAGACGGCTTAATTTTGGAAGGCATCTCTGAAGAATTGCACCCGATTGACGTATGAAATTTTGGCCTCTTCTCACAACCTGTCTTCGGGCATTGGTTCGCAATCCGATGCGTGCCGCGCTGACGATTTTGGGTATTATTATTGGGATCGCCTCTGTGGTGGCAATCATAGAAATCGGTGAAGGTTCGAAGGAACAACTGAAAGAACAGATTGCTTCTATAGGTGCCAACACAGTTATTATTCGTCCAGCTTCTATTACGAAAGCCGGTGTCAACACCGGGATGGGGGGACGTGCTTCGCTTTATCCGGAAGATGCCGATGCCATTCAGGATGAATGTCAAGATACCGTGATTGTGACATCACCTGTGGTGAGGGCTAACGGTCAAATTGTTGTCGGTAATCAAAACTGGAGCCCCGGAGAAATTGCCGGTGGCAATGAAAATTATTTCAGAATTAATTCGTGGAATATTGCAAGCGGGCGTTTTTACAACAAAACGGATGTAGAAAAAAGTGCCCGCGTTTGCCTAATTGGGCAAACGATCGCCAAAGAGTTGTTTCAGGGAGAAGACCCCGTTGGGAAGGATTTGCGCATTAAAGATGTAGCCTTTACCGTGATTGGTGTGCTGGCGGCTAAAGGCTCAGGTATGATGGGGGATGATCAGGACGATGTGGTGCTTTTGCCGTGGACGAGTATTCGCTCTCGTCTGAAGGGTTCTTCAAACGAAGCCTCGATATCGAAACCCACTTCCTCACAAAGCAAATCGGAATATTCTAGTTATTCAACTTTTGCCAGTACGGCTGTCAATTTCTATCCGGGTGCGGATTTGCAACCGTACACAGACACGCCACACCCGTTGCGTTTCCGGACAGTTGATATGATTTCCGTACAGATTCGCAGCAAAGAAAATGCCAACCCCGCCATGGATGAAATGACGAAGGTATTGCGCCGTCGTCATGGTTTGGTGGTAGGAGAATTGGACGATTTCTCGATGTTTGACCGTTCGCAGATTTCCAAAATGGTGACTTCTACCGGCGAAACGATGAGCAGCCTTTTGCTGGCTGTTGCCATGATTTCGCTTGTTGTGGGCGGGGTGGGCATCATGAATATCATGATGGTATCGGTGACAGAACGGACGCGCGAAATAGGTTTGCGTATGGCTGTTGGAGCGCGCCCGCTGGATATTATGTGGCAATTCTTGCTGGAAGCGGTATTGCTTTGCATGGCTGGGGGATTTTTGGGAATAGGTATGGGGCGTGCCGTATCTGCCATTGTGAGCGCGAAAATGGGCTGGCCTGTTTCCTCTTCTCCGGGGGCAATGCTTCTTTCGGTAGCCGTAGCCGCAACAATCGGTATTATTTTCGGATGGTATCCTGCTCACAAAGCATCGCAACTTGATCCGATCGATGCGCTTAGACACGAATAAATATTTACACATGAAAATTTCATCTCCTTTATTGCTTTGCTGTTTCATTTCGTTTTCTTTTTTTTCTTGTACGGTGGGTCCCGATTTTATAGGAGCACCCTCACAGGATATGCCATCCTCATGGGCGAATAAACTTCCTCCTGCTTCTGATCCCGCTTCGTTGATAGAATGGTGGAAGCTTTTCGGCGATGCGCAACTGACGCAATTGATCGAACAGGGGCTTGCCGCCAATCCGGATATGCTGATGGCGGCTTTGAGTATCAAAGAAGCGGAATCGAATGTCAGAATTGCTGGCGCATCGTTGTTGCCTTCCGTTTCGGCGGGTGCATCGCAAAATACCTCTCCCGTAGGTGGAGCACGAGGGACAACACACGGGGAATGGGGGGCGCATGCCAACGCCTCGTGGGAGCTTGATCTTTTCGGTGGTAATCGCCGCAATATTGAAGCTTCGTTGGCGAATTTACATGCATCGAGAGCGGCGGCGGGTGCTGTCCGAACCGCATTGACCGCCAACATCGCTTCGGCTTATTTTGATTGGATTGAGGCGCAGGAAAGTCTTCGTATTGCCAAAGAACAGCTCGAATATCAGAAAAAAACGCTGGATATTGTTCGTCGTCGCCAGAGTGTGGGGTTGGAATCGCGATTGGATTTGGAACAATCATTAAGCCAAGTGGCATCAACGGAAAGTACCATTCCCGCAGAGGAAGCAGCTATCAAGAATGCCGAGAATACGTTGGCTGTTTATTTGGGGGCGCACATGTCGAAAATCAAATTGAGCATGCCTTCGGAAGCCGTCTACAGCCGTGTGCCTGCCGTTCCGGTGGGGCTTCCTTCCGAGCTGTTGCGCCGTCGTCCCGATATTGTGAAGGCAGAAGCACTTTTGCATCAGGCAACAGCCAATGTGGGTGTAGCCGTGGCGGATCTCTTTCCCTCTGTATCATTGACGGGTAGTGCCAGTACGAGCGGACGAAGCGACTTTGCCGGTTTCTTTACTGCTCGTGGCTCTTCGTGGTCCTTGGGAGGGAACGTCAGTCAGACGCTTTTCAGAGGCGGTGCGTTGTGGGAACAGGTCCGCTTACAAAAGACGAAGGTTGCCGAATCGGCAGAAAGCTATCGGAAGACGGTGATTAGTGCCATGAGCGAAGTGGAATCCTGTTTGATCAATTATGCCCAGGTGATGCAACAGCTACCTTTGTATGAAGCACAGGAAAAATCCGATGCCGAGGCTGCTCGGCTCTCGTTGGAGCTTTACAATGCGGGTCAAACAGAGTTTATCAACGTTTTGGCTACGCAAAAGTCATGGCTCTCATCGCAATTGAAGGTGGTGACAGCGCGGCAAACACTGCGCCAAAATCTTGCCAATCTTTGCAAGGTGCTTGGCGGCGGGTGGGATACGACCCGCATGACAGGCAATTGATTGACGGAATGTTTGTCTGTCTGGTTGAGGTGCGCTTTATCGAGGCGTCCCCATTTCATTAAAGGGGACGGCTGTTTTATCCCTTTCTTTTTTCTCATAAACAAACGGCAGAATCCGCAGATTCTGCCGTTTGTTTATGAGAAAATATTGATTCAGTTACTTTTCCGTGTATTTTTGAGAAAATGCACGGGGATCGGACCATTTGAATTCTTGGCTCCAATCCTTCCAATTACCGGTATGATCAAGCAGACGCACGGTAATGCGGAATGTATCATTTTTCAGACCGTGAAGTTCTTTGCATGGGATTTCAAAGGAAAATGCCCCTTCTTTTTTCCCGAGCTTTTTGGTGAAAGCGACAGAATCATAATCGGCGTTAACTTGGTAAGGGGGATCTTGGATGTATATGTTAACTGCGCTGGCTTTGCCTTCGCCGGTGTAAGAACCGTTGATGTGAATGGCCTCTTTGTCGAAATTGATGTCTAGAGAAGTCAGTTCCGGTGCAGGGGTTTTGTAGTATTCGATCTCAGGATCGGTGGCGAAAACTTCGCAGACGTTGAGAATAGCACAACTGGCGGGGGTAAGGTAGGTGGGTTTAGTGCCGAAGGTGTAGTTACCTTCTCCCATTAACGGGGTGCCGTATTTTTTCATGTCGCTCGTCGTCTGGTGGTTATGGGGAAGATTCAGCCCGTGTCCCAGCTCGTGAGCTAAGCCACCGAACCACTTGGTTAGCAAGCGCCCCTTGGTGGTATCCTGCCCCAAGTGTTTGATGTCAAAATCGGCATAGTCGAGGGCAAAGCAAGATTTGCCTACTCCGTAAAAGGGAACGCCGCCGGGGTTGGAATCGTCGTATTCTTCATTGTACAGCGTTGGCATGATGATGAGCGTGTGATTGCTTTTTTTCATGCCGGGGTGGGCTGCAAAGTATTCGTCCAATTCGGCAAGGACGCGTGGCCAGTTACCGCCGTAAGGATAATCGGCAGCAATTCCCTTTGCCTTGTATACAATCAGATTAACGCTGTTCGGCGATTTCATATCAAGACCAAAGGTGCGGTTCGGATAACCGTTGCGTGTCATTTCCTGTTTGACATAGTTCTGAAGGTGCAGAAGAAGATCACTGAGGCGTTCTTCGTAGCCCGGGACAGGTTCTCTGTCACTGCCGAGAAAGTAAACCACATTTAGGCAATGCGCGGGTTGAGCCGTTGGTGCAACAGTGATGTTTGCCGGTTGTGCAAGGAGTGTACCGGTAGAAAAAAGCAAGCCGGTTGCAACAGTGAAGGGAAGGAGACTTTTCATATGCTACGTTTGTATGCCCGTGAGTATGCTCTGCCACTGTCTGACAAGTCAAGCAAGAAGGGAGACAGTGTGAGGGAATGCAGATATTTCTTCTGTAATGGCGGAGAGGAATGAGATGTTTTCATGTGCAAAAAGTAAGGTGTTTCTCTCGCTTGATGGTACAAAGAATCCATTCTTCGCCGTAAAGACAAAGAATGGATTCTTGCTTGGGTTGAAATATGTAAACCGCTTATTTGTCCGTCAGTGCGCCCACTCCGGGAAGTACTTTCCCTTCGAGCAATTCGAGGGATGCACCACCGCCCGTAGAGCAGAAGGAAAGCTTGTCTTGCACTTTGAATTTCTTAGCAGCCGTGACGGAATCCCCACCGCCAACGATGGAGATTGCGTTGGATTCGGCAAGAGCTTCGGCTACCTCCTTCGTGCCTTTGGCAAAGCAATCCATTTCAAATACGCCCATAGGTCCATTCCAAAGAACCGTCTTGGCATCTTTGATAATAGCAGAGAACTCGGCGATTGCTTTGTCGCCGATGTCGATGGCCATACCGCCTTCTTGCACTTTGCCGCCTTCGGCGAAAGGAGCAGTGCAAGAGGTGGCTGCTCCGTCTTCGAATTTCATGGCAACGCGTACATCTGCAGGCAACAGGAAGCGGACGTTGTGAGCCTTGGCATTGGCAAGAATTTCGCGGGCGAGATCAAGCTTGTCGCCTTCAATTTTCGATGCGCCGAGGTCATAACCTTGAGCGGCAAGGAACGTGTTGGCCATAGCACCGCCAATGAGGAATGTATCAGCCTTTTCCATAAGTTTGGAAAGCACATCGATTTTATCGGAAACCTTTGCGCCTCCCATGATCACGACAAAGGGACGTTCGGGGTTTTCAAGTTTACCTTCGAGGTATTCCAGCTCGCGTTCGATCAAAAAGCCCATGGCTGATTTTTCGGCAAAGTGAGTGACGCCTTCCGTGGAAGCGTGGGCGCGGTGCGCCGTGCCGAAAGCATCGTTGACAAACAAAGTGGCTTCGCCTAACAAAGCTTTGGCGAAATCGGGATTGTTCTTCTTTTCGCCCGGATAGAAACGGACGTTTTCGAGAAGAACGACATCGCCGTCTTTCATCGTCGCGCGGGCGGCTGTTGCTTGTTCTCCGATTGCTTCAGGAACGAAAGTGACGGGTTTGCCGAGCAATTCGCCCAGACGTTTCGCAACCGGGGCCAGCGAAAAAGCTGGATCAGGTTCGTTGGCGGGACGCCCAAGGTGGGAAGTAAGAACAAGGCGTGCGCCGTGTTCAAGCAAGTATTTGATGGTTGGCAAAGCTGCAACAATACGTGCATCGTTGGTGATGACGCCGTCTTTGAGCGGCACATTGAAATCGGCGCGCATGAAGACTTGCTTGCCCGCCACATTGAGATCGCGAATGGTAAGTTTAGCCATGGTTGAGTTTTCTGTTTTGGTTGAAAAGGAATGTATGTTTCAGAGTATTTGAAAAAGAAAAAGGGGGGGAACAAGCGTTCTCCCCCTTGATTTGGGAAGAGCGAGTGAACACGGGAGGAACACCCGACTCTTCCGTTTGTGATCTTTACAGGCTGTCGCCGAGCTTCTTAAGAGCTTCGCCGGCGCGGTTGGAATATCCCCATTCGTTGTCGTACCAGCCGCAAACCTTCACGAGATTGCCACCAACGACATATGTGAATTGAGAATCGAATACACAGGAGTGCGGGTTCGAAACGATGTCTTGAAGCACGAGGGGTTCTTCGGAGTATTCGAGAATGCCCTTCAAAGAAGTTTCGGCAGCTTCTTTCATGGCTGCGTTGATTTCTTCCTTGGTCACGTCTTTCTTGAGGATTGCCACGAAGTCGGTCAGAGAACCGGTCGGGGTCGGAACGCGGAAGGAAGCACCGTTGAGGAGACCTTTCAGGGTGGGGATCACTTCGCCGATGGCTTTGGCTGCGCCCGTGGTGGTCGGGATGATGTTGATGGCAGCTGCACGGGAACGGCGGGGATCCTTGTGCGGAAGGTCAAGGATACGTTGGTCGTTCGTGTAGGAGTGAATGGTGCTCATCATGCCCTTTTCGATACCGAACTTGTCGTTGAGGACTTTCACCATCGGGGAAAGGCAGTTTGTGGTGCAGGAAGCATTCGAAACGATGTGATGCTTGGCTGGATCGTATTCGCTGTCGTTGATGCCGATGCAGAACGTGAGGTCGGGATCGGTGGCGGGAGCGGAAATAAGAACTTTCTTCGCTCCGGCATCGATGTGACCCTGAGCGGCTTCGCGCTTGGTGAAAAGACCGGTAGATTCGAGAACAACGTCAACTCCGAGTTCTTTCCATGGAAGGTCTGCGGGACCGCATTTGGAGTCGAGAATGATGATTTCGTGACCGTTGACAACAAGCTTGTTGCCGTTCACGGAGATGGTGCCGTTAAACTTGCCTTGCGTGGAGTCGTACTTCAGAAGGTGAGCGATAGTTTCGATGGGTGTCAAGTCGTGAATTGCAACGACTTTTTCCAGCTCGGATTGAGACATGGAGCGCAATACGTTGCGTCCGATGCGTCCGAAACCATTAATAGCGTATTTAGCCATAACTGAGGATGTCTTGATATGTTAAGAAAACCCCGACCAGACCACCTGGCAAAACAGGGCTGTGACAGTGTACCTCTGTCTGTGCGAACGGTCAACACAAAATTGAACCATTTGCCAAAAAATGAAATTTCCCCCAAAGTTTTGTAAAGGTTAAATGTTTTTTTGTTTCATTGTTCTCTTCTGTTTATATTGTGTGTTTTGTATTGGATATGTGCTCCTGTTTTTTGTTTTAAGATGTTCTTTTTGAGTTTTTTTTCGGTAGGTGTGCGTTTTTTTTTTGATGAAAAACGTTGACAAGAGGTGCGTGTCTGGTATACTGAAATCGCATCGCGGGTATAGCTTAATGGTAAAGCTCCAGCCTTCCAAGCTGATTATACGGGTTCGATTCCCGTTACCCGCTCCACTTTTTTACTTTTACAGCCGGCGAAATATGAAAATCAAACATTTAGCTATTGCGGTTCTGTCGGTCATTGCGCTGGGCGGAACAGTTTCCGCAGCGGATTTTAAACCTCTGGATAAGATTACAGCGGCAGAACAGACGGTACAGGCTGTTTCTCAAGCTGTTAGCGAAGAGCTCCACGAATACCCCGGTAATGCATGGGCTGTGTTGCGGGTTGCCTTGAGTAAAATTACTTCTGACTGGTCTGCGGATGAAGTAACCGAAATGATCCGCATGGTGTTCGGTGTGATGCCGTTGGATGAAGTGGAACGCGTCCTTCCTCAAGTCAAGACGTTGGTGGATTGGTACAGTGATGCGTATGCAGAAGGGGTATCCGAACAGGTGATTGCTAACCTGGATGCGTTTCAATTGTGGGTTGACGAAGCGCGTTCGAGCGATCGTTCTGTTAAGGTGGTGACTGATAGAACGGAGCAGACTGCTCCCTCTACGCCGGATGAAGAGCATATCGCGATCCCTGCGATGCCTTCCGATGTTAGTGTCAATTAATAAAGTTTTAAAATGAAATTATCTCGTGTTTTGTTTTTCGGCGGTTTGATGCTCAGTTTGTCTGCAGTAGAAGCCGGTTCCTTGTATAATACGGCTCCAACTGTTGGGCTTCCTGAATCGTACCCTATCCGCTGGAAAATCGGTGCCAGCATTGGTTATGACAATAATGTGAACGGTGTGAATGCCAGCAGTCGCAACTATAAGTCGGCGACGTATTCATCGTATTGGGTGGAGTCTTCCTATTCCGATCAAGATAAGCAAACATCTCTGGCGTATAAAGCCCGTATCGGTGGCTCGTTGTATACGCGTAACAGTGGCTATGGGCGTAGTAATAAAACGCTTTCCAATCTTGCGTTGGATTTCGATATGTCGCATCGTTTCGACTACACGTTGACGTATACTACAAACAATACGATTTCCTATCATGTGGATCCGCATATCGACTCCAGTATTTCCTCGAACAATTTGCGTGGTTTGGTGTTGACGTATGTTACATCTCATTCATTGTCGAAAGCGTTGGATGAACGTTGGTCTCTGACCGGGAATGTGCGTTACAGCGGTATTTCGTATGATACGGATCAATTTAGTTATGATGATCGTCAGTACATTTCGCTTTCGGAATCGATAGCCTATCGTCAAAACTCAAGATTGCAATACACCGGTACATTGAGTGAGCAGTTTGTGGATCGTGAACGCGGCTTGGATAGCAAAAATTTGTTTGCTAACGTGGGGGTGAACTATTCCCTTTCACCGGTTTCCAGCTGTACGTTAAAAGTGGGTGTCCAGCTGAAAATGCAAAACGGCATGAGTGATTCGTGGTCTCCTACGTTGAGTGCAGGATATAACCGCACTGTTGCCGGGCGTACGAATGTGCATGCCTTCGTTACGTTTTCGAATGAAGCCGGCGGGACGTATTATAATCATGCCAACTACGGTGATGATTTCTGCTGGCGTATGGGGGTTAATGTCGATCAACCTCTGACGCATATTTTGAGCTTGAACTACGGTGTGGCGGCAACGTTCAACCGCTACACCAAAGGACAGCGCGGTTTGACAACGATGCGGCAACAGTACTACCAGATATTCGGTGGTTTGAAATTGCGCCACAATGCCAATTTGAGTTCTTCCATCCGCTATACGTACTCTAACGGTCATTACAGATACTATGATTACAATCGCGATGTGGTAAGTTATTCTCTTGAGTACAATTTCTGAATAAGGATTGAACGGGCATATGAGCGTGGGAGGAATCGGATCGGAAAGTGCCATGGAGGCGAAACTCCATGCTGTAGACTACCTTCATGTACTGAAAAATCGATGGAAGGAAATGTTGCTTTGCTTTCTGCTGGTTTTTGCCGGCAGTGCTGTGATGACATACTTGATGCCTCCAACGTACGTCAGCACAGTTCGTTTTGAGATCAAACAGCCGCGCGCGATTGTCAATATCACGCACGGCGAAAATATTCTTGAGAATTCGGGATCTCCGAATTATGTGCCGACACAGTACGAAGTGTTGGTTTCGGAGATTAATATGTTGGCGGTGGTACGCAAATTGAATCTTGCCAAAGAATGGCAGATGAGCGAAATTGCAGCATCGCGCAATTTGATGAACATGATCACCGTGGAGCCGGTTCGTGCCACGGATTTGGTTGACGTTACAGTCAAAACTCGCGATGCACTTTTGTCTAAGCGAGTTTGTGAATCAGTGGTAGAATGCTACAAAGAGCTGCGCGATGCCCGCGAAAAACAGTTGATTGAGCTGGCTATTAAAAAGATTTACGAAGTATTGCAACAGCGAGGTGACGTCTTGGCTCAGAAGTTGGAAGTGCTTCGCTCTTACATTAAAACAGGGCGTTATGTGAGAATTTTGGACGGTTCGGGCGTGACCGCGCCGACGACGTTGGATAACGAAGAAGCTGCGCTTGAAGCGAAGCGTGCGCAGAAGACAGCGTTGGAAGCAGAGATTACGACGATGACGTCACACGTTAACGCCTTGCAAAAGCTGAAGGATGACGATTTGCTGGGCTATGTGATTCGCGCGGGGCTGATGTCTGTCGAAAATCCCGGCAGTGCCATGGTGCGTTCCTTGTACGAAAAGTATAAGACGGAAGAATCAACCCGTTCGCAAATGCTGATGAATGGACATGCGCCCAAGCATCCGCGCGTGTTGGCTCTGGATAAGGAGCATGAGGAAACGAAGGCAAAATTGCTTACCGAGCTTGTAGGAACGCGCGAAGCCATGCAGAACCAGTTGGCTCTTAAAAAAGCTAATTTGGAAATGCTTGATAAAGAGCTGGACGAAGCTAAGCGCAACATGACGCTGAAGACGATGGATGACCAAGCCGTCATGGATGCTATGCAGGAATACCAGACGGAAAAGAGACGTTACGA
This sequence comes from uncultured Akkermansia sp., assembly GCA_964418985.1. Classification (GTDB taxonomy): domain Bacteria; phylum Verrucomicrobiota; class Verrucomicrobiia; order Verrucomicrobiales; family Akkermansiaceae; genus Akkermansia. Next base: position 52,342 of record CAYQNL010000003.1, read on the forward strand.
CGATCTTGAAAATCAGTACATTGCTGAAACGATCCGGATGCGTGCCCCGCGGCCGATTGTGGAAATTCACAGCAATCCCATCGAAGCGCAAGTGCCGTCCAGCCCGAATGTTAAATTGAACCTGATCGTGGGGGCCGTTCTCGGTCTTATTGTTGGGATTGTCGTGGCATTCATCTTTGACTACATGGATACCTCGATTAAAACTCTTGAAGATGTGGAAAGGAATTTGGAATTGCCCGTGCTGGGCGTGATTCCCAAGGATGTGGGTTTGATCCATGTGGCGAAAGATAACCACACGCCCGATATTGAAGCCTACCGTATTCTGCGTACAAATATTGAGCTGAAAAAAGGTAATTCAGAACTGGTGACTTTGGTCTGCACTTCGGCGAATGCCGGTGAAGGGAAAACGACGACTGTCAGTAACCTTGCCGCTGTATTTGCCCAAGGTGGTTACAGTACGCTGATGATCGATGCGGACATGCGCCGTCCCCATTTGGGGAAGTACACAAACGTCGATGCCCGCATTGGGTTGTCCAACTATTTGTCGAGTGATTTAAAGGTGCAGGATGTCATATTGCAGACACATATTGACAATTTGTACATTTTGCCCTCAGGTGTATCACCAGCGGACGCGTCCGGATTGTTGAATTCGACCCGTATGTCTGAATTGTTGAAAGATATGCGCCGTCGCTTTGATATCGTGTTGATTGACTCGCCACCCATTTTGGGACTGAGTGATACATCGCTTCTCGTGAATAAGAGTGATGCAACCTTGCTGGTTTTGCAACCGAAACGCTTGCCGTTGAAGGCGATCATTCGAGCGAAGGCGATGATCAAGAATGCAGGTGGGCGTCTTCTGGGGGTTGTGATGAACAATGTGGATCTTTCGTCCGATACGCAATATCAATACTACACTTCGTATTATTCATACTACTCTCCCTATGGGATTAAGCATGAAGGTTCGGGGGATTCTTCCGGATCTAAAGAAGGACACACGAAACGGAAATCTGTTGAAACAAAAGAACATAAAGATGAAGACCTTTATTGATTTTTCGAGCTTCCTCGGGTTGAAAGCGTTGGTGCGTGTTTGCTTGTTGATGTTTGTTGCAATGGCGATGCTGACACACGCCGCTTCGACAGAGCCGCGTGCAACACCCGGTGGCTTGATTACGATACAAATCAAGAGTGTGCCATCGGAAGATGTATCCATCATCAGCGATAAATACGTGATCGCCTCGAATGGCACGGTGAGTCTGCCTTATTTGTCCCGTCCTGTCAGCCTTGCCGGCATGACGGGGCAACAGGTTGCTGAAAAGCTGGCGAAGCTGTACAAGGAAGCTGAGATTTTCAGCGATCCGATTTTTATCGTTCGTGTGGATGTGGGTGAAGCCGATGAAATCGGCAAACGCTATGTGCATGTTACGGGCAATATATCGAAACGCCAGAATATGCAGTACCGCGAAGGTTTGACGCTGATTGAAGCGATTCTGGACAGCGGTGACATTACGGATTACGGTTCGCGCTACATTCAGGTGACCCGTAACGGTGAAACACGTTCTTACGATTATTTCAGTGCGAGAGACCGTTCTCTGAAACTGCGCCCAGGCGATGTGATTTTCGTGCAAAATCGCCCGTTCTGGGAAGGTCGACCGGATAAGGTAGGTCCCTGACGGACACGAATGTTGTTTTTCTAGGCGATTCTTTGAAAGAAGAATCGCCTTTTTTCAATGAGACAGAGCAGGCAGACGCTATTTAATGTTGACACAGTGGCGGTAATGGTGTGTTCTGATCAAGGGGCATGAACAGGCGTTACTTAATATTGACCGCAGGATATGGCGAAGGTCACAATAGTGCGGCTAAGGCGTTGAAAGCGGAAGCGGAAAAAAGGGGCGATGTCGCCACTGTACGCGACTTATGCTGTGAATGTTTCCCCTTGCTGTTCGAATGGACGAGGCAACTTTATTTGAAAATAACGCATTCGTATCCAGATCTTTGGCGAATCTTTTTTGATTTGACGGATCGCATGGATATGGAAGTTGGTGGCGGTAGCGGTTTGCGCCGTATGATCGATGCTTTGGCTGCATTGATTGTCGAAGTAAAGCCCGATGCTGTGTTATGTACTTTCCCGATCTATGCCTCCTGCATGGATGAGTTGCGCCGAGAAAGCGAGGTACCTCTGCCGCCCTATTTGTTGGTCATTACGGATTCGCTGAAAATCAGCCGAGCGTGGCTGTCTTCTTCTCCGAATTTACGCTTGGTGACGGATGAGCGGACGCGTCGCGAGTTGCTGAACGGTTATGGGTTGGCAGAGGATTCTGTGCAGGTAACAGGTTTTCCGACGGCTGACGATACGGAATCATCTCCCGTGAAATCGTGGAGCGAAGGCGAGCCGTTTCGCGTTCTTTACGTTCCGCAAAAAAACGCAACGGAGACGAAAGCGGAAGTCATGGCAATGTTGCGGACGCATCCTGATGTTTGCGTAACGATGGTTTTGGGGAAAAGAACGGACGTTTTGCCGATGGAACATTTTCAGGAAATAGGGCAGGACCGTTTGATCGTGTTGGGGTGGGTGGGAAATATGCCCCGGCTGATGGCAGAACATCATGTCTATGTGGGCAAGGCGGGCGGTGCCTGTGTGCATGAGGCATATGCCGCAGCATTGCCTGTTCTTGTCAATTATTTGCTACCCGGACAGGAAGAGGGGAATCTGGAGCTTCTGGAAAGCGAAGGATGCGGTTGCTTGGCGGAGACCCCCGCAGAATTAGTTGCCTTGATGAAACATTTGTTGTATCATCGCGGCGCACTTTGGATGAAAATGCAACATGCCATGCGTCGCGCGAACCGAAAAAACGGAAGTGCGCGTTGTCTAGATTGGGCTGAATCTATCTGCGGAAAGTAATGATGACTTATTTATTGATTGATAATTCCAACACTCGCACCAAATTTGTATTGTCAAATCGGGAAAAGTTGCTCCCCCAACGAGCGATGATACCAACCCGCGAAGTGAGTGCCGAACGTTTGGATGAAACGTTGAAGGGATGGAATTACGATGCCGCCGTCATTTGCTCCGTTGTCCCCCGCGTGTCGTCTCTTCTCGAAGAGTGGTTGCCTTGCCCCGCACATCGCCTTTCTTCTAACTCGGAAATGGGGATCGGGATCGATTACCCACATCCGCATCAAATCGGTGCAGATCGCCTTGCCAATGCTGTTGGCGCGGTTTCCCGCTATTCTCTGCCGTGCGTGGTGGTTGATTTCGGTACGGCTGTTACATTTGATGTCATAGACCGTCGCGGTTATTATGAGGGTGGTGTGATTGCCCCCGGGTTGGCATCGATGGGCGATTACCTTGTGCGCAACACGGCCCTGTTGCCTGCGGTAGATCCCAAAGAACCGATTTGTGCTATCGGGAAAAGTACGGAACAAGCGCTTCATGCCGGATCCGTATTCGGTTACAGAGGCTTGGTCAAAGAGATTTTGGCTCACATCGAAGCAGAATTGGGCGAGCAACCTTGCGTTGTGGCAACAGGCGGAGACGCTGCATTGATTGCCAAAGGCGTACCCGCTATTCATAAGGTTGACGAAAGCATAACCTTGGAAGGATTGCGGCTGGTTGCTTTGCGTAATTTGCCAAACTGCTGATCCTCATTTGGCGATAGCAAACCCGACGGCGGCGAGAAAAATCCCCCCCAGCAACTGAAAGAAACAGGTAGAGTAGGTTTTGGAAACTCCATACCCGATCTAGAAATTGCAACGTAAATGTTGAAAAGGTGGTAAAGCCACCTAAAAATCCCGTGATGATCAATAGCGAAATCTCTGTCGGTAAATTGGTCGCTTTAGCAAAAAATCCTGCGGCAATCCCTGCCAGAAAACAACAGATCATGTTGGCGGTCAATCTACCGAATGCTCTTGAGCATGTCGAAAAAAAGCAGAACAAAATAATTTTCTGCGCACCAGCGCAACACGGATTCAGCCCCGTCGCCTATAATACCGAGATGAACGCCGATGTGTTTGTCATGAGAATTTTTCCCTGTATTTAAAAAAGAATTGCAAACGAACAGGCGATAGTGTACAGTAAGGGCACCACAAATACAAAATATATGTCTGACAGCATTGAATCCCAAGTGAAAGACATCATCGTCGATCAGCTCGGCGTTGAACCTGAAAAAGTGACTTCCGATGCCAAATTCATTGAAGATCTTGGTGCGGATTCCCTTGATACGGTGGAACTCGTCATGGCTTTTGAAGAAAAGTTCGGCATTGAAGTGCCCGACGAAGAAGCCGAAGGTCTGAAATCTGTTGCTGATGTAGTTGCCTACATCAACAAGGCCAAGGCCTAACAGATGCAGTAGAGTCTCTATATCGGGCGGTTCCCTGTTGTGGGGAAACCGCCCCTTTTCTCTTCATGGACAGAGAGCCTTCCCGTGACGTCATTGCGTATGCTCTGGAGAATACAGAGGTTTTCTATGAGCCGGTGCGTCGCATTGCGTCATTTGGGGATACGCGCTTTCAATTCGTCTTGCTCACCGAACCCATGGATACCGTGGGAACGTGTCGTATTCGTTCCGGTTGGGTTGAGGCGCAACGCCCCCGCATTATTCGCCCGGAAGAATATTGCGATATTGACACTGAGGGGTTCAGCGATCAGGGAAAGGCGTTTTTTGAGTGGTTGCAATCGCGCGGTGCATCGCTGAAAGCCTTGATGAAATACGGTTTTCGTTTCAGCCGTTCGGAAGTGCGGGAAGAGTTGTTGCACGAGGATATTTCGCAAGTGCAACCGCGTTTGGAAGACCAAATGCGGCAAGCGGATGAGGTGCAGACGGCTCTTTTGCGGGGCGTGGACAATATGTGGGAGGTGAGCTTGTTGAAATTTACCCTTGAAATGGTTCAGAAATCTCATGAAATCAATATATTCGATTTTCGTCGTCGCGGTCTTCTCTAGTTTTTGTTTACAAGCAACCGAAAGAAATTATTCGTTGTGGCCCCGCCGCCCGGATAATGTGGCGGATGCGTTGGATTTGTTGGAAAACGGTGGTGATCCCGAAAGAGCTTGTGCATTGGCTTTGCCAAGCATACGGGCATACGGCATCGGCGGTCAGGAAGCTCGCCGCATTGTCGGCAGAGTGAATGCGGGACGGTATCTCTCCGGGAAAGGCGATTGGCTGACAGAACAGACTGTGCGCAGTGGTGACAGCTTGTTACGCATTGCCGATCGGTGCAAATGTCCGATCGATGTGTTGATTTACCTGAACCGAATGACAGCAGTGACCTTGCGCTTGGGGCAAAAGTTGAAAGCTCCTTCAAAGTCGTTTAAAATGGAGGTGCGTCCCGATTCGCGTGAAATTCTTGTCTGGGACGGCGAAACACTGGTGGCGGCGTATCCGATTCTTCGCTGCAGGGGAACGCAAAAGTTGTCGGGGAAAACGGTGGTGGAAGGAAGACTGGCTTTTCTGGATGGCGCACAAACGGAACGTATGAATGTGTCTTCGTATGTTTCTGCCGACAAACAGCTTCTCCTTGCCAACGGGATGGGGCGCATCGCATCCTGCTTCGAGGGTAAGAAGGTTGATCCTGTTTTTTGCTTGGCGCGGGAGGATTGCAATGAGCTTGCGCTTTTTTTTCGTAAAGGAGACGAGGTGAACGTCATTCGGGAAGTAAAGGACAGCTCGGACAAGTAAGGCAAATTGTCTTTGGCTACAGAGATGGGGTGCTTATTGCTTGCTTTTTGCTGGGCAGCTGGGGGTGTGTTGCCTCGGAAGAATCCCCACATAGTTGCGTACTTGCTTGATGGACGGGTAATTCAGGTGTGGCTTGCGTACCCAGTATGCAGAAGACGAGCCGCCGTCAAGATTTAAAGCGGTTTTGATTTTGAAATTGCCGAATAAATCGGGCGTGCAGAGCCATTCAGCCAAAGCTTTCAGCGAGAGGGAAGAACTGTTGCCGATGCACCATTTTCCTTTTCCGTCAGTTGCTACAAATGTGCGCATGGCGATTTTGGTGTCGTGCAATCCGGGGACGGGACGCCCGTTTTCAATGAGAAACGGACCTCCTTGAACGGCTTGACGCAGATTTGCCTGTTCGCATCGTTTAAAATCTTTGCTTCGAATGAGAACGATTTTTTTGCCGTCATCATACAACAGTCCTGTCACGGCAAAAGAACCGGAGGCGAAGGGGGAAATTTTCTTGTCCGATGAAACGGTCAATCCCAAGGGGGTACCCTCACTGTCTGCGGAAAAGAAACTGCCGTTGATTCCTGCTGTGCAGGCGTTGGCTGTCATGGCTTTTGCAATCGATCCGTATCGCGGTGCCGAAACGGAATCCTCATCGACAATGAGCAAGCGAAATTGGGAGGAATCAAAGAAATAGAGGTTTATTTTGTCGTTAGGCTTCCAGATAGCTGTTTCGCGGGTAATTTGTACATGCTGGGCAGTCAAAACAGGCATTGCCCACAAAATACTGATTATTGCCTCCAACAGTTTTTTCACGCGATGAAGGGTAGCTTGGTTCCGTTCGTTCGGGCAAGCTTTCCTTACGTCATGAGTATATTTTGCCTTTCCCGTTGAGGAAAGAAAACGGATCGTTTCACCACATTTCTTTATTTATAAGTAAAAACATTGACCCTTGTTTCTTTGTTGTGGTTGAAAGATAAGTTTTCGGATACACTCCTTAGTAAAACTTTGGTTTTTCAGAGAATAATCGCGTCGTCATTGGACGAGTACGCCGGACAACCGCAGTAGCCCTTCAGTTTTTCGAGGTTTTCGTATTCTGTTTTGCCCGCATATTTCATCGTCTGATGCAAAGGATAGCTCTTTTCTGTGTAGCCATTCCCTGTTGCACGAGAATTACATAGCACGAACGCATGTCTTGTTTGCAAAATCAAATATGGGACAGGTGTGCTGTTCTGGGAGATAAATACTGTGCCGGCAGAGAATCGGAAGTGTGTCCATATGTGATTTCTGCCTTGCTCCAAATCTTCTACGCGTATATAAGGAAGAAAAGGGATTCTTCTTCCTCATCTTCATGCGATAGGACGTCGTTTTGCAATTTCGTCAATGGGCGGATGTCGGTATTCGGAGCTTCGTCAAAATTGGCGATAATATTGAGCATGTTTTATATGAACTGTTTTTTGTATCTGTATGTTATAACTTTTTTGCCGGGGGATAACGCCTTTTATTGCGGTGTGATCGGGAGTACTCTTCACGAAAATAGGTGAAATACAGTCTGAAAGGGAACGAATCCGTTCGGATCGGGCAGATGATTGTGTGTTAATTGCCGATGAGCATACTCTAACGTAATGCGGAATGAAACGTCAAACAAAACATTTTATGTTGCAGATTACATGAAGCGTTCAGTGTCATTAAATGTCTGCTTTTAGACTTGGAGAAAATAAGGAAGTAAGGCATACTGCGGGAGGACATATTTATGAAAAAGTTGCTTCGTCGCCATTTGAGCCTGATGCTTGCACTGCGGTACCTCAATCCGTTGCGTACCATGTTTTCGGTGATTACTCTCATTTGTTTGATGGGGGTGGCACTGGGGGTGATGGTATTGATCGTTGTATTATCTGTAATGAGCGGATTGCAGAGAGAGATGGAAACGCGCGTGTTGGCATTTACGCCTCATTATGTTGTTTCGTATCACGAAGGTGCACAGCGGGCTGTGTTGACGGAAGAAGAAACAGAATGGCCGAAAATAATCAAGAAAATAAAAGCCTTGCCGGGCGTGGTGACTGCATACCCCCAGTTGGAAAGCGAATCAGTGGCACAGGCGGGACAAGCGCGTATGTCCTGCGTTTTTCGCGCCATTGACAGCACGGATACCAATCAGATGGAAGCGTTGAAGCCTTTGTTGCGCTACGGGTCGTTTGATTTCGGAGCAGGGTTGGATGAACAGGCGGTCTTGTCCGCTCAAACGGCGAATGCGCTGGGTGTGACGGTGGGTGATACGGTGCATCTTACCCCGATTGGCAACATGGATGAGGTTGCCCGCATTTATGCCTTGATTCAAAAACCGCTGGCAACGCAGCAAAACACCGCCTTCATGGCAGAAATTCGCGATGTGGCTGGGAGAATAACCCGGAAAACGGCAACGGTGAGCGGAAAAGAGATTGCTGCATTGCGGGGACACATTCGCAGTTTTCGGAGAGAGGATCTTCGGGACAGCGAATACGATGAGCTTTGTTCTCTGTGGGAAGTGTTGGAAAGTGTTGCCCCTGAAGATGTTGATTATGATAAAATGTTGGTGCTTTCCCCCGAAGAACAGCGTGTGTGGAAGAAGAGTGCGGAAACTCTTTCCGCTCTTGACCGCGATAAAGAAGACGGACGTGCCGTCAAAAATATCAACGAGTTCATCATGCCTGTCGATTTGGAGATTATCGGGATCTATCAGCCACCGGAAAATATGCCCGGTCCTGCTGTTTTTGTCCCTCTCGAAATAGGTCAACAAATGATGGGGTTCAATACGGATGGCAAAAATGCCGTGCAGGGTATCGCTGTGAGAGTGCAAGACCCTAACAATTCCGGGGATCTTGCCAAACAGATATATTACTGCCTTCCTCCCGAAGCGATGCCTTCGGAGGAGAAGCCGTTCGGTTCGTTTTGGGGAATTACGTCATGGCAAAAGAGCTTTGAGACGTGGTTTCGTCTGATCGCAAACGAACGGACGATGATGAGCTTTGTGCTTTCCACAATTGCCTTGATTGCTGCGTTTTGCATTATGGCGGTGATGTTTACCATGTCGATGCAGAGAAAACGTGAAATTGCCGTGATGCAGGCTCTTGGCGCACCGCCTTTAGCCATTATGCGCATCTTTATTTGGCAGGGGGTGATTATCGGCTTTGCCGGAGCGGTGTTGGGTGTGGGGTTGGCATTGTTGGTGCTTCATTACCGCTTGGAGATTCAAACCTTCTTGGCGGGAGTAGGGTTAGATCCGTTCCCGATGGAAGCGCACGGGATTGTTCTGCCGTGTCATATTGAAGCGCGGGTTCTGATTTACCAAGCTCTGCAAGCCTTTGTCATGGTGACGGTCGCTTCTACTGTGCCGGCCTTTTTCGTGGCTCGCCAAGATCCTTCAAAAACTCTTCGTGCCAATTAATATATGGAAATATACTGGGTTGAAAATAAAAAACAGTGCGGTCCGATTTCGGTGTCGGAAGTCATCTCTAAAATCGAAGCTGGTGAATTGACTGCCGAAACGCGGGGGTGGCATTCCGGTTGCGAGGCGTGGCGTCCATTGCGAGAATTGCCTGCGCTGTCTTTTTATTTTGAGAGGGAAAAGAAGGCGGATTCTCCCGAAAAAGAAGAGGATGCAGTCAATGATCAGACTGCGCCGATTCCGGTGCAGGTGATTACTGCCCCGTTGCCTATGATGCGCTTTTTGGCTCGCGTGGTTGACAGCTCGCTTTACATGTTGGCGGCATTCGCTCTGTTGAGGGCGTTACAGATGCCGTTTCATGCGCTGTATTTCACACCATTGCTTTGGTTGCCCATGTATTTTGCAGAAGGGTGGCTTTTGCATGTTTTCGGGACAACGCCCGGGAAAAAGCTCTTTGGAATCGAAGTGAGCCGTTTGGATGGATCTCACCTGACCACAGGACAGGGCATCAACCGCAGTCTGCAGGTGTTCTTTTTCGGCATGGGGTTTATGTACTCGATTTTGCCCTTGGTGACGATGGCTGTTTCCTTGTATCATGTGCGGACGCGCGGTTTGACGTTGTGGGATGCACGATGTAAGATTTTCCCGAAGGTGGTGAAGTCATGCGGAGCTGAAAGGATATTGACTGCGTTGGCTGTGGTCTTTTGCTCTTTGTACCTGAGTGGGATGTTGTTTCAGGCATGGATGCCCGATATGTTGACTTGGTTGCAAGAGACGGCGCAAAGCGAGGGCGGGCAAGTGCCTTCGTGGATGCAAAATTTGCTTCAACATTCAAAGAATTTGTAAGCACTGTGCTCTAAACCCGTTTCGAAAACAAATTTATTGATTGATGACAAATAGGACGTGAATTCTCTTGACCTTTTCTTCGGTTGAGCGTTATATCACCCCCAACACATTTCCTGTGCAAATATGTTAGTTTCGCAGCTCAAGTCGAAAATACACCGCGCCATGGTTACCCGAGGCGATGTCGAATACGAAGGCAGTATTGAAATACCCCGCGATTTAATGGATGCATCGGGGCTTTGGCCCGGCGAGAAAGTGCTTGTCGCTTCGGTTACATCGGGCAATCGGTTTGAAACCTATGTGTTGGAAGGACCTCCCGGTACGGGACAAATCATTGTGAACGGCGGGGCTGCGCATTTGATTAAGGCGGGCGAAAGAGTGGTTATCATGAGTTTTGCGCTGGACGATAAACCTATTGTCCCTCAAAAAATTATATGCAACGAACTCAACGAAATCATTTCCCGGACTTTACATTGAGAGTTCTTTAAGGTATTCTTTCTTGCGTTATGCTCGATATCTGCATCTATCTTGTTTTCGGCTTTTTGTTGATTGTATGTGCTTTGTTGCTTCTTGTCGTTTTGATGCAGAGACCAAAGCAAGAAGGTCTGGGCGCCGCTTTCGGTTCGCAAATGACGGATCAGGCGTTTGGTGCTCGTACAACGGATGTGTTGAAAAAGGGAACTGTGATTTTCGGCGTCCTGTTTATGGGGCTGAGCCTTGTTTTGACCATCCTGATCAGTAAGAAATATGCTCTTGAAAAATCCGATTTGGCAACGCGGAGCATTCCTGCCGTTAAGGCGGAAAAAGAAGAAACGGTTACACCCGTGCCTCAGCCCGAAATTGATTTGAGCGCAAAGTTGCTTCCTTCTGCTGAAACGCCCGCGCCGATGCCCGTACCCGCTTCCGCATCTGCGCCGACGCCTGAACAACAAAACGTACCGTCGGAAGAATCAGCTCCTGTACCCGCAGGGCAAAAGACGGAAGAATAAGCAGAGATCATTCAATTTTAAGAGACCGCAGGCGAATTCATTCGTCTGCGGTCTCTTTTTACCTGAATTGCGCTTTGTGAGGATATGAAATGCCCGCAAAGGCATGGATGTCGCAATCGCTTTGATCCTTGAGAAGAGATCGCCTTTTGCCAAAGTCGGGGCATGGCGATACGAATGAAAGAGTGGGCAATTGCTCCGGCACCGGCCGCTGCTCCCACTGTTCCGATGAGCGGAGTTGAATCTGTCGGGAGAGCTGGGGAATCCATGGCTCGCGGCTTTGCCGGTTTGGGACAAGGTTTGAACGAAATGGCGCGGCAGGTTTTACTGCTGGAAGATCAATGGAAGGATAAATCTGAAGAGATAAAACAAAAGGGCGAATGTTTGGAAGCAGACACGAAGCTCAAAGCTGTGGTTAACGAGTGCTTGGGCGAGATGATTCGTCTGAATGATGACGCGACGGATCGTGAACAGACATGGGAACGTCTAGCGAGGAGCAAGGTCCAAGAAGTTTTGTCTCCGCTGTCCGATGGTGCCCGGCTCACTATGACGCCCATTGCCGAACAGTATTTGGCAGAGGGTTTTGCCGAAGCTGCAAAACGCCGCAGTTTGGCATCATTGCAACAGGCGCGGGGACGATGGCAGGGCGCGTTGGATCGCGCGGTTGAAAGCGGAGACCCGAATCAGGTGGAAACGACCCTTTGGAGCGGGAAGGGTGTTTTTGTGCCGGAAGAAAATTGGGAAACATACCGAACGCGGGCGATGGACGAGGCGTGTCTTTCCCGCTGGGAGCGCCTGTGGAATGAAGATCCCGTGCAGGCGGCATTGTTTGAAAAACAAAAGAACGATCTGCCCCAAACAAAAGATTTTCGGCGCAGGTTGGATTCCGAAAACAAAAAGAAAATATCTGCATTGCGTGCCTCATTTGTCCGTTTGCTGGTCGAATCGGAACGGCGGGGAGATGCTCTGACATCAGAAAGTTTACAGTTTGTTGAATCCATCGGTTTCATGAACAATGAACAGGCGGAGCGTTACCGCAACACACACGAGCGTGATGGGAAACAGCCCGTTTCGTATCTTTCCGAGGCAGAAAAAGCACAGTGGAAAGAAAAAATTGATTTGGCAGACGAAGACGATACTGCCTATGAACAGCTTTGCATCGGCATTGCCTCATCAGGACTCCCGCAAGAAGAGAGGGTTAAGCTCTTCGATCGTTTAGACACCATGAGGCAAATTCCCAAAAGGGAACGCGAAAGGGTATACAACGTGGTGAAAGCCTTTTTCGCGAATGGATGTTTGGGCGATCCGAACGATCCTTCAGTGAAAAGGGCATGGGAGCTTCGGCAAGAACAATTATTGATGCAATTGAGAGAGAAAAAAGCCGATGAAGTGGTGGAATCCTTCCGCAAAAAAGCGGAAGGATTTAATGAGTGGATTGATTTTTCAGTAAACAAAGGAGCTTGAATATGGATGGAGCAGATAAAGAAAAGTATTGGGATAACGTGTTGGCGGGAGATCCGAGCCTTTTGCCCGATTCCATGAAACCCTCTGCTGATTCAGAAGAATGGGGGATTCCTCGTGATGAGTATATCTCACGCGTGGCGAATCGCTCATGGGCTGTGGATTATTTCGGAAAAACGCGGGAAGAGGTGCGAAACGATTGGAAAAATATCCGTTCGCAGATTGCACAGCGTTTCGTTGTTGACGAAGAGAACGAAACGGAGCTTTTTTCCGCCATATCAGAGGATAGACGCGATTGGAACGACGCCCGAAAATCGGTGAGAGAATGGGATGCTGCGGCATATGAAAGAGGTTTTGATGGAGAAAACCTTCCCGATGAGCCCGATCTCTCCGCATATTCCGATGTGCAGCGTACATCGATGCGAGAAATTGCCCAACGGGCATACCGTGACGGATGTGCCGAAAGAAAGCGCATTTCTCCTGTTGCCGATCGTGTTTGGGACGGGATGAAAGCCATTTATCCGCACGAAGTCCCAGCAAATGAATCCGAAGGTTTTTACGGCATTGTCGAGAAGGTTTCTCCGTTTCCGATGTCAGGCGATCATTTGCGGGCGGCTGTTCATATGCCTGATTTGCTTATATCTGCCGAGTTGTTGAGCAATTTGGAAAAAGAAGATCGGCAGAAGGTGTATCGCATTCTTCAAAAACGCGTTGCTGAAGAAATAAAAAACGGACGGGGTACGGGTGATCATCAGTTGAATAAAGCCCTTCATTTGAAAGAAGGGGAGAGCGGAGAATCGATTTTGGATCAGATGAGCCGTTCTTTGAAACGTGGCTTTGCGGATACATTCTGGAATGTCGTTCAGGCCGGTGGCAATTTGGCGGTGCAGGGCTTGGATGAACTGGGAGGTGAGACGGGAACGCTCTTTGGAATGGACGTCAGGGGTGCTGCCGAAAAAGCAGATGCCAGATTGCGGATACTGGAAGAAATGCGGCGTGCCTTGGCATTGGAAATTGTTCCTTTGAATACGGACGAACATGCATCATGGGCAGAAAAGACGTTGGTTGATGCGGCCGGCAGTGTTGCACCCGCTGCATTGACGTTTGCTGGCGGGGCGGGATTTGCCACACTGGCTCTTTCCGGAATGGGGGCATCGTTTGCCGATGCGAGACAGAGAAACCCGGAAGGCAAGCGTTCCATGCAGATGGGAGCATCTGTGTTGGGTGGCGTTGCGGATGCCGGGGCGAATATTCTGATGAGTCGCACCGGGATGAGGATGCTGGATCGTTCTCTTAAGCAATTTACCGCAACCAAAAGTGCGAGTAACTCGGTGAAGGTATGGCTTGTGGCGTCAGGGAATACGGCGAAGCAAGCAACAGCCGATTCAGCACTGATGCTTGCCACGAATAAGACAAGCGAGCTTTCCAATATGGGTATTCATGAGCTGGCAGCTCAAGTCGGAGAGTACGATTCAGGGATCGATTGGAACCAATGGCGGGAGAGTTTGACGGATTGGGAAACTTATCGTCGCGAAGCCGCATCAATTCTTCCGTTGGTGCTGATCGGTGCAGGGCGTACCGCATTGCATCATTTCCGTTCGCCCTCCTCTGTTCTGGGAAACGGGGAAAGACTGCGTGAATGGGGTGTGCCGAGTGAGAGCATACGCAGAATTTTGCAAGAGCGTGATCGCGTGCGCCAAGGGAAAATGCTACAAGAGGCCATTCGCCGTTCGCCGCGCTGGTGCGGTCCGGAGTTTGTCAGCCAAACGCGTATGTTTTTGCGTTTGCTGAATGAAGGAAGGGATTCGCAGGCATACGGTGCGGAAGACGGACCGATGGCGTTGTTTGATGCATTGCCCAAGGGGGTTTTCCGCAATGACGAGGCCGTCAGGGACTTTCTGAATATTCCAGCCGATTATCAGCCTTTACCTTTGAAACGCTCGTCTCGTGAGGTCAAAAAGGCACAAAAATATTTCAGCGAAGGCTCGCCTCTTGTCCAAGGGAAACGGGCGAAGTCTTCCTTTGCTGTTTGGGATTCTTGGTTACAACGAAGCGGATTGTTGAGAACGGAAAAGGACGGAGTGGTTATTCGCTCTGCTACCGATTTCGGAGAAAATCTTCTGAGACGCGAAAAGTTGAATTTGAGAGAATTGAATGCGGAAATCGTAGAAGATATTTTGCCTGAACATACGAGGTCAACCGGAGGGTATCAACCCCGTATGGCAGAAGATGCCCGCATTTTGATGTACGATCGCATTCGCGAGGTACGCGAACGTCCGTTCAAATTACTGATGGCACGGGAGGCGTTGGATGGCCTTTTAACGAAAGACGCGACGGGGAAGTTTTGGGATGGAATAACCAAAACGACAGATGACCGGATAAAAACAATAACGTTCGAAGGCGTTATGAGGCTCTGGCGCGGTGAAAACAATGATGCAGTGATGAAAGATGTGGCAAGGGATATGTGGGAATTGTGGACCTCTGGCGTGACATCGGGTGAGAGAATCAATGGTGATTGGGTTGATGCGCAAGCTGTAGTTTGTAAAGAATATTCGGCGAAAGATGGTGCGGTGTTTCGTTTGGCGGAAGCTAGCGAAACGATGCGAAGAAAAAATCCAGAGGCTCTGAATAAACTTTCGCCCGATTTTCGGCAAGCTTGCCGCATTGTCTGGGGACAACAGGCCGATGTACGCATGTTGTATACGTTGATGCCGCTTTTGAGAGATTACGACGTGGCGATGAGCCGTGGAATGACTCCGGAACAGGCGTATTCTCATCTGTTGAGGCGAGAACTGGATTTGCCCGTCGAAACAATTTGGAAACACAAAAAATATTTGGACGACAAAGACGAAACGTTGTGGCAGAGCGTGGATGCGCCCGAAAGGCTGGCGCGGCGGTATGCGCCGTATTACGATCAATATGAAAAGTTAAGTCACCTCAAAGCAGATACGGTTGAAGGAGATGACGGCAAGCTCTATTGGCGTACACGGTATCCTGACGGGTCGTTGACGCGTTGGCATGAAAGCCGGGACGCGATGTTGGCAGATTGGGGAGCGCATTTGGCATGGATGTTTTCGCCGATCGGGGATTCCAAGATGACCTTGTTGACAAATTGGAGCCGTTTTCCCCTTTCCAAGCGTGACAGAAAGGATTTTATGCGCTTTATAACGATGAGGGGGAAGCGGGAACGATGCGTGTTTGATCTCTTTACGGCGGCAACGTCATACGATCTGCTCAAACGTTGGTACGGTGGGCTTTCCGAGATGGGCGTTGACGAAGATGTGAACAGCCGCACATCGACCGTTCCATTGGTAAATCCCGTTCGGGATATCATTCGGGCGCACTCGCGCGCAAAGCTGTTTGACGGCAGTCTCGTAGGCGTGTCGCACGATCCTGTGCCGTTGGACAATCCGATTGCGCTGATGCAGGGGAAATCCGATGCGGTGTGGAATCGTGTGTTGCAGATGCGAGCTCTTGAGCCGAAAGAAGCGTTGCGCTTTTTGAATCTTTACGGTAAAGGGCAGTACGATGAATCGCTGGTGAAACGCGAAAATAGAGACAAGCTGATTGCCGAATTGACGGAATTGACCAAAACATACTTTTTAGGGCATATCGATGATCCCATCATGCCTCCTATGGTTCGCAAGTGGTTCAATTACATCCGAACGGTCAAAAAAATTTCCCCCAAGATTATTAATAACTACTTGGAGGAAAACGAACCAGTTGGCTCTTTTGTACTTGCCAATCTCAGAGGGTATTTGCGCCCTTGGAAGATACGTGCTGCCGTCGATTTGATTAATTGCGAAGCAGAGCGGACGCAGGTTTTGATCGATGCGGAAAAAAACAAGAGTATCGAACCGAGGTTTTTGAACATGTTGCGGGATGCCGCCGGGTTGAATCGCGGAGTGAGGGCAGAACGTGCGTGGCTGAATGAACTTTTCCCAGAGGCAAAGGGAGTTACGTCGTTGATGGATCGCATTGTACATATGCTGATGTCGGCTAAGCCCGATAAACCGCGTGAAAGTATGTCGATGCCTGCCTATGATGTGCTGAGGGGGGTGTTCGGGCGTCTGACCGGCGCATATGGCCTCTTGTCCGAAAACGATTCTGCTGCGCGGGCATTATGGAGCGAGAGAACCACAATGCGGTTGCATCATTTGGCAGAAGCCTTGAAAAAATATCCCGATTTGCAGGAGTGGTCTTTCGATAAGAAAAATCCCGGTAAGTTCAGAAGGATTTCTTTTGAAAAGGACAATGACGAGGTGAACGCGTTTTTTCTGCGCGATGAATATAATGCTGATTACAAAAATGTTTTGCCAAAGAAAGATTATGTCGTTCAAACGGGGCTTCAGTTGCCAAAGGCGTGGAAAGATGATCCTCATGCGGTGTCGGCGCTCCGTACCCTTGATGCGTTGAGGCGCGTTTCCCGTTATTTGCCCGCCATGACGTCTCACGGTGTTTTGTGGAAAAAGCGGCTTTATTCGCAATCGGGCGAGAACCGACCGCGCGGGGTGGATGCTTCGTGGAGCGTCCATGCTCCGCTGGAAATATCGCGTGCGTTGCTTCGCTCAGTAGACGGCAAGTTTGAAAATTTCAACATCAAGTTGTTGGGATTGGGGAAAGAACAACCTCCTTTGTGGAAAACGATGGTTATTTATCGAGATCCGAAAGACCCCGGACATGTGGTTCGGCTGATGCCGGGCTTCCCCGATGCATCCAATGTTTTGGCGCGTGCACCGTATGTAGTTCACTCGTACAACGGGATGTATCTGGATGAAAACGGATTGCCTGTCAGCATGGCACGCATGTATCGCTCATACATCCCCATGGAGCGTTTTCGTATGAAGTGGATTCCGGAAGCGGTTAGGCATGAAGCAAATCAAAGCGACCGTTCTCAAAGATTGATGAATTTCATGCAGTTGGGTAGCCAAATGAGACGCATCGGGAGGCATATGGATTTTCGCAAGGGGGCATTCCCCAATTTGTTGGAATATATGCTGAGAATGGAAGAAGAATTGGGGCTTCGCGAACGCTGGCAACATCTTTCGCCGCAAATGATGAATCCCGAGGATCTGTTTTTGCTGAAAGCATATCGCAATGCTCTGAAACATCCTGAATTGCTATTCAATTACAACATGGACGGACAACAGTTTGTCAAAAGAATATCGCATTCCGTAGCTAAAGCTTTGTCGCGTTTATATAGCAAAGAGCAGGATAAAGAAACGGCAATGCCGAAAAACAGAAACAAGGAAGTGAACTGAAGCGATGGCGATGAATGAGCAAGAAGAGATGCTGGTGCGGGGAAGACTGGACAATCAATTGTGGCGACTTCAAAATCTGTATTGGATTGAAAACAAACGCGGAGAGGTGGAACGTTTTCAGTTGAATGCAGCTCAGATGCGCTTGCATGAAAATTTGTGGTACAGGAATGATATCCTGAAGGCGCGACAATTGGGTATATCAACTTATGTGGCGATTTTGATGCTCGATATGTGCTTATTTACGCCCAATTTTCATGCGGGAATCATCGATAAAACAGTACCTGACGCGCGGCAAAAGCTGGATAAAATCCGTTTTGCGTGGGAGCATTTGGATTACGCCTCGTCAGAAGGTGGCGATAGCGAGCAAGCCTTGGCGTGGGTAGGCAGACATCTGAAACAAAAATCGGGACGAAACAAAGGCGGTCGTTGGACTCCGCTGAGCGATACGCGCACGCGCATTGCATTTGCTAACGGCAGCGATATTCGCGTGGGGGCTAACCTTCGCGGTGGGACATTGCAATTTTTGCATGTGTCGGAGCTGGCACATGTGTCGGTTCACATGCCGTGGCGGGCGAGAGAAATACGCAACGGTGCCATTAATACCGTGCCTTCGGATGGGATGATCATAAAGGAGAGTACGCATGAAGGGGGACGTTTTGGCATCAATTACGAATTGACGAAACAGGCTATGGAAAATTCGGCGGAAAAACAGCTCAGCCCACTTGATTTTCGCTTTTTCTTTTTCAGTTGGTTTGATCATGAAGAATACACCTTGAACGGTTCCGGACGATGGGGGCGTGAAATGGATCTCTATTTTGATAAACTTGAAAAGAATGATGGGGTTATGCTCACCCTGCCACAAAAGAGATGGTATGCCCGCATGGCTCGTACCATGGGGACATCCATGAAGCAAGAATATCCCTCTACCCCCGGCGAAGCGTTTGAGGCGGGCGATGAAAACAGTATCTACGGAGCTGTAATTTCCCGCTTGCGGGAGGAAGGACGCGTGGGAGGGGAATGGAAAGTTTGCCACGATGAACCTCTTTACACATCGTGGGATCTCGGACTGAGCGATCATACGTCCCTTTGGCTCATCCAAATGTACGGAGGAAACGTATACTGGTTGGATCATTACTCGGCAAACCAATACCCGTTGAAGCATTACGCCGAAAAGATTTTCGCGTGGGAAAGAGAATACGGTTCGATAGAACAACACTTTTTGCCTCATGATGCAGCTCGACGAGATCCGCACGGACACAGTTATGTCGAAAGCTTGGCACGTTGCGGAATTGCTCGGGTGCGCGTTGTTCCGCGTACAACCGATATATGGATGGGGATCAATATATTGCGTGATATGCTTTCTCACAGTTGGTTTCACGTTCGTACATTGGCATCGGGGATCAATCTTCGTGGAGCAAAAGAGCCGAGCGGATTGGCGTGTTTGGAAATGTACCGCACGTCTCCCGAAGGCAGGAATGGCATTTTAGGGGAAACGCCGTTGCATGATAAATCTTCGCACAGTGCGGATGCTGCCCGTACCTTTGCCGAAGCGTTTTCTCACGGGATGGTTTCTCCGTTGTCTTATGCTCCGCGCCGTGCCTTGATGTAAAGTCGGCAATATGATCGAGGGGGAACAGAGGCTTCGAAGAAGATGTCGCTGGGGGATTTGCGGCAAGACATTGTTAGAGAAAACAAAATGTGGGCGATGTCCATTGTGCGGAATGCCTACTTGTTTTTCGACGGGCGGGGAACTTCCCGCCTTTTTTTATCGGCGCGTTTTTCTTTTCGCTGACTTATGCACCGTCCCGTTTGTTTTACAAGGGACGCCGATGGCGGAATCAATAAATTTATACTTGCAGGGGGGGCGGAAAAGGTGTTAAATATCCCCGCACAATTCCGCCCGCACGGAGCGTACCGATTTATGAAGACCAGTACCATTTTATCTGTTCCTGATTCTGCCGAAGCGTGGGATTATATGTCGAACACTGTTGAGACAAAGGGAGAAACCATGATGTTGAACATGGGACCGTCTCATCCGGCGACGCACGGTGTGCTTCGTCTGCATTTAGAGGTGGACGGCGATGTCGTTGTTGCTTGCGATCCGGTGATCGGACATTTGCATCGCGGTATGGAAAAAATCGCAGAGAATTGTCACTACAACCAATTTGTTACCTATACGGATCGATTTGACTATCTGGCACCGATGAGTAACAATATTGCCTATGCCTGCGCGGTGGAAAAATTGTTGGGCTGGGAGCTTCCCGAACGCGGTAAAGCCATTCGTGTCCTTTGCTCGGAATTATCTCGCATTTCTTCGTACATGTTGGGCGTGGGTGTGTACGCTATGGACGTTGGCGCAATGACGGTTTTCCTGCTTTGTTACGAAGAAAAGGAAAAAGTACATAACTTTTACGAACAGATCTGCGGTGCGCGATTCACTTCTTCGTACACGCGCATTGGAGGGATGACGCGAGACCTTCCCGAAGGGTTCGAAAATCAAGTGCTTGAATTTTGTGACAGTTGCGAAAAGACCATTGATGAAATGGAAAAACTGTTGCTGAAAAACAAAATTTGGATGGATCGTTTGATCGGCGTCGGTAAGCTGACGCGTGAACAAGTTCTGGCTAACGGCTTAACCGGTCCGAATATGCGCGCTGCCGGCGTGAAACGCGACCTGCGCAAAACAAACCCCTATCTCGGCTACGAACAGTACGATTTTGATGTCCCAGTCATGGAAGGAGGTGATTGCTATGACCGTTTTGTCATTCGTGCGTATGAAATGCGGCAGTCCGTGCGAATCATTCGTCAGGTTTGCGAAAAAATGCCGAAGGGTCCTATTTGCGTTCAGGACAACAAGGGCGTCTTGCCGCCCAAGGAAGCGGCTATGATGGGGATGGAAGAATTGATCCGTCAATTCATGGTGACGACTATGAGCGTGAATGCTCCCGTTGGGCAAGTTTTCTTTGCCGCTGAAAATCCGAAGGGCGAATTAGGCTTCTTTATCGATTCTCAGGGTGGCGGTGTGCCGAACCGTTTGAAGATGCGTTCTCCGTCGTTCTGTACGCTGTCCGTTTTGCCTGAATTGTTGCCCGGACACTTAATTTCTGATATCCCCGCCATCTTGGGGTCTTTCGACTTTGTGCAGGGTGAATGCGACCGTTAAAAGAAAAACTTTTATTTGTACCATGTCAACGATACGAGAAAACAACTTCGACTCTCTCGTTGCTCCTCATCCTACACCCGGGGAGCGGCACTATGAAAAATTTACCGTAACGCCGGAATTGGAAGCCGAAGCGAAGCGCTTGATTGCTTTGTATCCCGAAGGCAAAGCGCAATCCGCGATTTTGCCGTTGCTTCACGAAGTGCAGATGCGCTTTGGGTATATTTGCGGCGATTCCGTTATTTGGGTGGCAGAGCAAACCGGTTCTACGCCCGCGCATGTGCTGGGCGTTGTTACGTTTTATCCCGGTTTGCGCCAAACCTGTCCTGGCAAGTTTCATATTCGCGTTTGCCGCACCTTGGCTTGTTCCATGGCGGGAAGCGAAGGTTTGTTTGACGTGCTTTGCGAGAAAGTGGGTATCGATCGCAGTAAAATCGATCACGAACATCCCATCGGTGTTAGTCCCGATGGATTGTGGAGTATTGAATTTGTTGAATGTTTGGCGCAATGCGGGTTTGGTCCTTCTGTCATGGTGAATGATGAAATACATCAGCACGTCACCCCTGAAAATGCAGACGATCTGATTGCGCAGTATACCGATAAAAATTAACCACCGGACGAGATCATGGACATTACCTACAAACCGGGAAGGGAGCCGCATCCCAAGGAAACCCGCCGAATTTTCAAGAATGTTGATCGCGTTGGCTGGGATCCGTCTATCGAAACGGCTCTGGCAGACGGCGCGTATCAAACGCTTCAGAAAGTGGTGACCACTATGGAACCTGCCGCCGTTATCGATGAGGTGAAAAAGAGCGGTTTGCGCGGACGTGGCGGTGCCGGTTTCCCAACGGGTGTGAAATGGACGTTTATCCCCAAAGGCAACACGAAGCCCGTATACCTTGTGTGCAACTGCGATGAATCCGAACCGGGTACGTTCAAAGACCGTTTTATCGTTCATCAAGACCCGCATCAATTGGTTGAGGGTATGATTATATCATGCTATGCAGTGGGTGCTCATTTCGCCGTGATCTACATGCGTGAAGAGTTCCCCCAAGCGGCACAACTGATGCGCCGTGCGTTGGAGGAAGCCAAACAGAAAAACTTTTTGGGCGAACACATTTGCGGTACGGATTACAATTTGGAGATTATCGTGCATCGCGGTGCCGGTGCGTATATATGCGGTGAAGAAACAGCATTGATCAATTCTATTGAAGGGGTGCGTCCGTATCCGCGTATCAAACCGCCCTTTTTTCCCGCTGCCATTGGTCTCTACGGTTGTCCGACGATCGTCAACAATGTGGAATCTCTTTGTCAGGTGCGTCACATTCTCGAAATAGGTGGCGAAGCGTACAGCCAAATTGGTGCCAAGCGTTCACCCGGTACGCGTATCATCGGCGTTTCGGGCGATGTGAAAAAGCCCGGTTATTACGAAATCGTTTCCGGTTCGATTACCTTTGGCGAATTGCTGTACGATTTGTGCGGCGGTCCGCGTGAAGGTCGCACGTTTAAAGCGATTATTCCCGGTGGCTCATCCTCTAAGGTGATGCGTTGTGATGAAGTGCTTAAGGGCAGAAACCCGGACGGTACCGTGCGTCATTTGTCCATTTTTGATGTTCCTTTGGATGTCGATTCCATTGCACAGTACGGTTCGATGTCCGGTTCGGGAGCCGTGATTGTTATGGACGATTCGCGCAGTATGCCCGCCATTCTCAACAATATCAACCGTTTCTACGCGCATGAATCTTGCGGGCAATGTACGCCATGCCGCGAAGGTTGCCCGTGGATGCTGAAACTCTCTACGCGCATTCTCAACGGAAAGGGATCCCCGGAAGATGTGGAGTTGCTTGAAAAAGTGGCATACCAGATTGAAGGAAAGACCGTATGCGCCTTTGGGGAAGCTACCGCGTGGCCGACCGAAGCCATGGTGGCGAAGTTCCGCGAAGAGTTTTTGGCTCTTACCGAACCGATCAATGCCCAAATGCCGCACAGCCCGGAAGAGAAAGCTGCCCGTCAATTTCTGATTCGCGATTAACCATTTATTCTTCTCATCATGAGTACAACAACCTCCTCGTTACCGAAAGATCTCGCTGCAGCCGAAGGCAAGGTGAATGTTCAGATCGACGGGAAATGGTATCGTTTTCCGAAAGGAACGCGCATAGCCGATGCCTGCAATTCGGTCGGTGCGCATGTGCCGTGTTTTTGCTATCATCCGAAGTTGGTGATAGCGGGTACATGCCGCATGTGCTTGGTCGAACAGGGGATGCCGCCGCGCCTTGCTCCCGGGCAGGTGCCGACATATGATGAACAAGGCTATCAAACTATTCAATGGATGCCTCGTCCCATCATCGCCTGTGCCAATACGGTTGCAGAGAATATGGGCATCCGCACCAAGAGTCGCTTGACCTCCGAAGCGCGTCGCGGCGTGTTGGAATTTTTGCTGACCAATCATCCGCTCGACTGTCCTATTTGCGATCAGGCGGGGGAATGCAAATTGCAGGAATATGCCAATGATTATGGGCAGGGATACCATCGTTTTACGGAAGCCAAAACAAAGAAAGGCAAGAATTTGAGCGTGGGTCCGCGCGTCAATCTCGACCAAGAGCGTTGTGTGCTTTGCGGACGTTGCGTGCGATTCATGCGCGATGTGGTGGGCGATCCGGTGTTGAGCATGAGCCAACGTGGCACGTTCAACCGCATTACAATTTTCCCCGGACGTGAGCTGGACAGTAATTATTCGATGAACGTGGTGGATCTTTGCCCGGTGGGTGCTCTCACTTCAAAAGATTTCCGCTTTAAGATGCGAGTGTGGTTCCTCAAGAGCACTCCGACGATTGATGTGAATTGCGGTACCGGCACAAATATCAACATTTGGACGCGTGAAAATACCGTTTATCGCATTACACCTCGGAAGAATGACGCCGTGAACGAATGCTGGATGCCGGATTCTCACCGTCTCAATTACAAGTATATCAATTCTACGGAACGTCTTGCTTCGCCGATGATTCGCACCGATGCGGAAGCACCGCAACGTGCCGCGACATGGGAAGCGACCCTGAATGTGACGGCTGAACAGTTGCGCAAAGTTGCCCCGCATGAATTGGCTGTTGTTGCGTCTGCTCGCATGACGGATGAAGAGCTTTACATGACGAAGCTTCTCGCCGAAGCATTGGGAACAGATCATGTGGACATCGTTCCTCGCATGGGAGAAAGCGATGGTATGCTGATCAGTGCGGATCGCAACCCGAATACGACCGGTGCAAAGCTCATACTCGGTTTGGATGAGCCGGGGGCGAAGCTTGCTACCATTCGCGATGGTGTCCGCAACGGAACGATCAAGGGCTTGATTGCATTGGGGGAAGACTTGACGCAAGAAGTTGGTTTTACGAAGGAAGATTTGGCGAAGCTCGATTATCTGTTGGCAATGGGACATACGGCAAACGAAACGACGGCGGTTGCCGATGTGGTGTTGCCGGGGGTGACCTTTGCGGAAAAATACGGTACGATGATCAACGTCGCCGGGCGTATCCAGCGTTTGAACCGTGCGATCGCACCTTACGCCGAATCGCATGATGACTGGATTATACTGAAAGATTTGGTAACCCGCCTCGGCAATGGAAAGGCGGCATCGTTTGCTTCCGCTCAGGATGTCCTGTTGCAATTGGCGCAAGCGCATGAATGTCTCGCCGGGATCACATGGGGAACGATCGGCAACGCCGGCGTTCAAGTCACGGAAACGGGGGTAGGCATCCCTTTCTTGGAACGGAAGAAAGCCTAAAATCGGCATAAACAATTTATTCGATTATTGATATGGCAATGATAAACTCCATTCTTGAATATTGCGACAACGTGCTGGCGAACCCGATTTGGTTTTACATCATCACGCTGATTTTAAAGCTGATGGTTTGCTTCGCCGTCGTGATTGCTTTCATCCCGATCTCCGTGTTGATTGAACGGCGCGTCGCATCGTGGATTCAAGACCGTGTCGGTCCGAACCGCGTAGGGATTCCGCTGAGCATTTTCTCACGTTTCGGATCGAAAGCAGAACAGCCTCTTGCCAATGTCTTGGATTATTGGGGCTTCCCGCATGACGGGCGCATGGCTCGTTTGTTCCGTTTCTTGCGCCTCGACCGCGACATCAAACTGTGTGGCTTGTTGCAACCGGCCATCGATGGTGCGAAGCTCTTCCTGAAAGAAGACTTTACACCTTCATTTGTACGCAAAGCGTATTTCTGGGTTGCACCTGCGCTGGTGCTGGGTCCCCCGCTGGTCACTTCGACAGTGATACCCTTTGCTGGTAGCGTGGAAACGCAATACGGGCATCTTTCCATGTGCGTGGCGAATCTCAATATCGGTCCGTTGTGGATTTTTGCTCTTGCCGGTCTTTCCGTTTACGGGTTGGCGTTGGCCGGTTGGGCTTCGAATTCGAAATACCCCTTCATCAGTGCCATGCGTTCTTCGGCACAGCTGATTTCGTATGAAATCTCCATGGGCCTTTCGATCATTCCTTTGCTGATGATTTGCAGTCGTTTGAATTTGCAGGACATCGTCCAATATCAAGCTGACAACGGCTGGATGCTCTTGCCTCTTTGGGGCGAAGGTCTCAGCGAAGTGCGCTGGGTTCTTCTCATTCCGATCGCCATCAGCTTTATCATCTTCCTGACATCCGTCTTTGCGGAAGCCAATCGCTTGCCTTTTGATATGGCTGAATGCGAAACTGACCTCGTAGGCGGTTATCACACGGAATACTCTTCGATGAAGTTCGCCTTGTTCTTCATGGGGGAATACGCAGCCATGGTGGTGGGATCTGCCATTGTGATTACGCTCTTCCTTGGCGGCTGGTCTATCGGTCTGGGTATAGACGGCTGGATTGTGACCCATTGGGGGGCGTGGTGGGCAATTCTCTTCGGCTTTATTGCCTTCTTGCTGAAGTTGCTTTTCTTCACCTTCTTCTTTGTCTGGGTGCGTTGGACGTTGCCACGCTTCCGATATGACCAAGTAATGAAGTTGGGTTGGCTCGTTTTCTTTGAACTGGCGGTTATCAATATTTTCCTGACAGCCGGTATCCTCTATTTCTTCAAATAAGCAATATACACTCTTCTCATTATGTCTTATACACCGCTCAAGCGTCCCAAGTTTTCCTTCTGGGACAGGATCTATCTCAAGGCAATTGCCGAGGGGTTGTGGATCACGCTGAAGCACTGCGTTCTTTCTTTGTTGGGTAAAAGCCGTAATAAAAAAGAACTCGGCGGTTCCGGGATCGGCGTGACGATGCAGTATCCCGAACACACTTGGGATGAGCACTTGCCTTCATATTATCGTGGCTATCCCGTTCTGGTGCGTGGCGAAGACGGGCGAGAACGTTGTGTTTCTTGCCAGCTTTGCGAATTTATTTGCCCTGCACGCGCTATCAAGATCACGCCGGGTGCGATTTCTTCCGATGCCTCCAACCAAAAGCCGGAGAAAGCACCGAAAGAATTCGAAATCGATATGTTGCGTTGCATCTATTGCGGTATGTGTCAAGAGGCGTGTCCCGAGCAAGCTATCTTTTTGAGCAAGGGGTATACCATTACTCCGACCACTCATGAAGAAGCCGTTCACAATAAACAGAAATTGTACGAACTGGGCGGTCTTAAGCGTGGACTCGTCAATAAGTGGAATCAATATAAATAATTCTTTGCTATGGACTTTCTCGTCAGTGATATTCTTTTTTATGTGTTTGCCACCTTGGCAATCCTTGCATCCATGCTGGTTGTAGGCTTCCGCAATCCCGTGTCGTCAGCCATGGCTATGGCTCTGGCATTTGCTTTTACTGCTGCCGTTCTGTTCGGACTGGGTGCGTATTTCCTCGGCATTGTGCAAATCCTCGTCTATGCAGGTGCGATTATCGTACTCTTCCTCTTTGTCATCATGATGGTTGACATTAAGAAAGAAGAAAAACGCGAAACCAATGTAGAGATTTTCAGCGTGGGAACATTGGTTGCCTTTGTGCTGGCACTGGTGATCGCTGCAGTGAGCTTCTCGTTGCCCGGGTCGCGTGATAATTTTTGCCTGTCCGGGCGCATTTGTTCGGCGATGAACGAGCTTTCCGTGGGTAAAACGGATTCTTGTTCTGAGTTGACGTCTTCTTCTATCTGTTCTCAACAGTCTGCAGAAGAAGGTATCGGTGGCAAACTTCCCGTTATCGATCCGAAAAAGAATGCCGACGTCGTACCGTCTGCCGATTTGAAGAATCGTCTGCAACAGGGAGAATTCCCCGATACGGCACTTGTGGGTTGCACCATGTTTAAATCGTACAACATTCAGTTTACCTTTATCGGTCTTGTTCTGATGATTGGCGCAGTGGGCGCCGTTTCGCTGGGACGCCGCACGCAAAAACAGGATTAATATTTCACAGTCATGATTCCGTTATCACATTATTTGATTTTTTCGGGAATTTTGTTTTCCGTGGGGTTGGCAGGGGTACTGATACGCCGCAATTTGCTTGTGGTGTTGATGTGCTTAGAAATGATGCTCAGCGCGGCCAATGTGTCATTGATCGCGTTTTCCCGTGCGCAGGGTACAGAAGGGTTGCCTGTCTATGATGCCCATGTTATGGCATTGTTTGTCGTTGCTGTAGCTGCTGCAGAAGTTGCCATCGGGTTGGCTTTGGTCGTGGCGATTTATCGCGCCCGCCGTACAACGGATATCTCTGTCATGAATATCTTGAAGGATTAACCGCGCAATTTAACAACAAACATTTTATCATACAATGAATATGGCTGATTTTGCATGGGTGCTTCTTTTCCTGCCGTTGGCAATAGCCGCCGTCAACTGGTTTGCTTTTGCCCGTCGTGATTCGCTTGCCGCATTGACAGGGACACTGGGCGTTTTGGTTACCTTTGTTCTCTCGCTCATGCTTGCTTTGGACGGTACTGAGGGAGCGGACCCCGGTTCGTTTACTTGGATTCCTATTTCCGGCAATGAAGGTATTTCTATTGGGCTGACGCTGGATGATCTGGCCTCCCGCATGATGGTTGTGGTGACGGGCATCGGCTTGTTGGTACACGTTTTCTCTTGGGGTTACATGAAAGGCGAAGAGGGCATCGGACGTTACTTTGCCGGGTTGAGCATCTTCATGTTCTCCATGACGGGTATTGTTCTCGCCTCCAACTTGGCGATGACCTTCATTTTCTGGGAATTGGTGGGCTTTTCTTCCTATCTTCTCATCGGGCATTGGTTTAAAAAGCCCTCTGCCGGAGATGCTGCCAAAAAGGCTTTCATTACCAACCGCGTGGGTGACTTCGGCTTCCTTGCTGGTATTTTATTGACGTGGGGTGTGTTTGGTACACTGAACTTTGCCGATATGCATGTTGACCTTTCAGGCGTGTCGTCTTGTGTCCTTACAGTGACGATTCTTTGTCTTTTTTGCGGGGCTGTGGGCAAATCGGCTCAATTTCCCTTGCATGTATGGTTGCCTGATGCCATGGAAGGTCCAACGCCCGTGTCGGCATTGATCCACGCTGCGACTATGGTGGCGGCGGGTGTATACATGCTCGTTCGCTTGCAGGTATCAATGGGGGCTGGTGCTTTCACCGAATGTGCCGGACAGGTGATAGCATTCATCGGTGCAGCGACAGCTGTTTTGGCGGCATTCATGGCGATACAGCAAGACGACATTAAGCGCGTTCTTGCCTATTCGACACTTTCGCAGTTGGGCTATATGGTGATGGCTGTCGGTCTTTGCGCCGGTGAAGCCGCTATGTTCCATCTATATACGCATGCATGGTTCAAAGCCTTGCTTTTCCTTGGTGCCGGGGCGGTGATCGTATCTTGCCATCATGAGCAAAACATTTGGCTGATGGGTGGGCTTTCCCGTCGAATGAAGGTGACGACGCTGTGCTTCTTGCTGGGTACGGCTGCGCTGATTGCC
Organism: uncultured Akkermansia sp.; assembly: GCA_964418985.1. Classification (GTDB taxonomy): domain Bacteria; phylum Verrucomicrobiota; class Verrucomicrobiia; order Verrucomicrobiales; family Akkermansiaceae; genus Akkermansia. The sequence continues at coordinate 81,052 of CAYQNL010000003.1, forward strand.
ATCCCGGGAACATCCGGTTTCTTTTCGAAGGAAGCGATTTTGGATGCAGCTCTTGAAAAGAATCCATTCTATTTCTGGGTGGGTGCCGGTGTAGCTCTCTTGACAACGTTTTACATGACGCGTCTGGTGCTGGTGGCATTTTACGGAGCTCCTCGTAGCGAGAAAGCGGAACATGCCGCCGAAGCCGGGTACAGCATGACACTTCCTCTGATCGTTCTTGCCGTCATGGCGGTGATCTCCGGTTACGGATTCATGGCCGATGAATTGACCCCATATGACGGTTTCATCGCACACGGTTTCGCGGTGGGGCTTCCTTTCTACGTCTCACTGGGTGCCTTGATTTTCGGGCTTGTGGGGGCGTTTGCTTTCTATGGGCGCAATCCCGGCAAAGACGCTCTTTCCGGAAATTGTATTTCTCGTGCGCTGGCAAATCGCCTTTACATCGACAAGTTTTACGACAGTGTCTTGATCAACGGGATTCAAAAATGGTTCGCTCGCTTGATTGATTTCTTGGATCAATTCATCATCGGCGGAGTGGTCGTTTTGGGTATAGCCCGCCTTGTTTCGGGAATCGGCGGAATGCTTCGTTGCTTGCAGTCCGGTTCTCTGCGAGCATATGCCTATGTGATGGCATTGGGGCTTCTTCTTTTCATCTTCTGCTTGGCAATTATTATCTTCTGAACAGTTAACTGATTTCTTATCATGCTTATTTGGCTCTTTCTCATTCCTGTTTTGGCGGCTGCGCTGATCGGGCTTGCTCACTTCCCGGCTCGCGGTCTGTCGCGCCTTTCGGCTACCCTGACGCTCGTCATGGGGATTGCCGCTGTGGCAACATACGATGCTTGTCCCGAATACTGGAGTTTCGGTATTTCGGGTAAGACATTGCAATTCACGTTGGCTCCGGCGTTGGCGAAAGTGATGGTGTTATTGACCGTGTTGGTGACATTCAGCTCTGTTTTCGGAATGAAAGCACCCGAAGGTGCCGCTAAATCGTGGAGCGTGTCAACCTTGCTCATTTCGGCAGGTGCTACGGGGGCATTTATGTCCGACTGCATAGTTTCGTTCTTCGCATTTCATGAGCTGGCTCTCATCCCAACCTTTGTGATGATCGGTTTTTACGGGCGTGGTGATCGTCGCTCCATAGCTTGGAAAATCACTTTGTATCTGGGCGCGGCTTCCATGTTCTTGCTGGCAGGTTTGCTTTTGCTGGGAAACGATATGGGATATGCGTTTTCTAATATTTCTCAATCGGTTGCCAGAGGTCAGGAGCTCTCTTATCCGTGCCTGACAACGGGGCTCTTGCTGGTGGGGTTCGGGACGTTGGTTTCGCTTTTCCCCTTCCATTCGTGGGCTGCGCCGGCGTATGCTTCGGCTCCCGCGCCAATTGCCATGATGCATGCCGGCGTGTTGAAAAAATTCGGTCTTTACGGGTTGTTTATGATCGCGCCCGCTCTGGGGGCTCAGGTTTCGGCTTTCGCCTGTTGGAATGAGCTTTTGCTGATCTTCTTGTTAGGTAACGTGATTTGGGTGGGCTATGTGACCGTGAACCAGAAACGCCTCGACATGTTGCTGGGTAATTCTTCGGTGATGCACATGGGCTACATTTTCTTGGCGTTCGCTGCGTATGTTGCCTGTGGTGGCAATAATGAATGGGCCATTCGTGGGGCGGCTCTCTTGATGCTGGGACACGGCTTAAGCATTGCTTTGCTCTTCTTGCTGGCTTCCCGCATTGAAGACAAAACCGGCACATTGGAAATTTCCGCTCTGGGGGGCTTGGCTTCCAAACTGCCCAGGCTGGGCTTCCTTTTCGGCTTGGCTGCCATGGCGTCAATCGGCTTGCCCTTACTGGCGAACTTTCCCGGTGAATTGACTGTTTTCTTCTCCGGCTTTGCCGGCTGGCATCCTTCGGACGGCCTTTTGGCTCTTGGATCGGTTCAAGTAGCAACGATTATTGCTTTGTGGGGACTGGTGATCAGTGCTGTGTATATGTTGCGCGCCTTCCGCAATATTTTCGAAGGGGTGACAAGCCGCGCTTCCGATCGCGCCGTTTGCACGGGCAAATGCCGTTTCTGTGAACTGGCGGCGGCGATCTTTTTGGCTCTTTGCCTTGTTTTCTTCGGACTGTTCCCCTTTATCGTGACAGGCTTTTTCTCCTAAACAACTGATTTTATACTTACCATGACCTCATCCTTTCAATATTGCGGCGTGTATACGTGGGGCGCATTTGCTCCGGAGCTTTTTCTGGTCGGTTTGGCAATCGCCTTGCTGATGGTTGATTGCTTTTGGAAAAGCTTCCCTAAGAAAACATTGGGTATTATCGGTGCCTTGGGGGCTTTCGGCGCGGCGTATGCGCAGTGGGACGTAATGATCTTATTCCCATCCTTGGCGTGCATTGCAACGGGGTTGACCCTGTTGTTGGCTCATCAGTATGCGCCGATCACTGCAGAAACATGCGCCGAAGGTCGCTTTGCCGAAGGAACGGGCGAATTTTATGTCCTTCCTCTGTTTGCCTGTGCCGGTATTTCGGTGCTGTGCAAAGCACAGGATTTCGTTATGTTCTTTGTTGGTCTTGAAGCACTTTCGCTTTCCTCATATGCCATGGCGGGCTTTTATAAGCGTAATCATGGTTCTGTTGAAGCCGGAGTGAAATATTTAATCACGGGTGCGCTCAGCACGGGCTTTTTAGTCTTTGGCATTGCGTGGTATTTTGGCATGACGGGGACATTTCTTATCAGCCAAGATGCTGTATTCACCACTTTGACAACGTCGCTTGGGAAAGGTCTGTTCCTTGCTCTTGCCATGGTTTTTGCAGCTGTAGCATTTAAAGCGGGCGCATTCCCCATGCATGTTTGGATTCCGGATGTCTACCAAGGTGCGCCGACGCCGGTGACGGCTTTCCTTTCCGTGGCGTCCAAAGTGGCAGGTTTTACCGCTTTACTGATGGTGCTTCTTCCCTTCCAATGCTCAACGGAAGGCGGTGTGCATATCTCGTTCTTCCTTTCCGCTGTGGCAGTTGCCACATTGCTTGTGGGGAACTTGGGTGCGATTTGGCAGACGAATATGAAACGCTTGCTGGGCTATTCATCCGTTGCACAAGCCGGCTTCATTTTGCCGCTTTGCTTGGCGGGGTCCGGTATCCCTGTGGCGCAAACGGTTTCCATGTACTTGGCGGCGTACATGCTGGCGACGATGGGCGCATTCTTTGCCTTGGCACAGATACGCATTGCGCGTGGCAGTGATGAGATCAGTGCATTTCGAGGTTTGGGCAAAACGAACCCCTTGACAGCATTTTGCGTGGTGGTCTTCTTCGCTTCCTTGGCTGGTGTTCCTCTGACTGCGGGGTTCTTGGCCAAACTTTTGTCTTTCCAGGCAGTGCTTGGGTTGATGGAGAATCTTCCGATTTTGGAATTGGTATGGTGGCTATTGCCGGTGATAATTGTGTGCGCTGCAACCGGTTTCTATTATTACTTTAAAGTGATTCGCGCCATGTACTGGGTGTCGGCGCGGGAAGAAGACGAGCCGGTACACGTCCCCTTTATCAGTGGCTTGATTATGGGATTGTGCGCTCTGTTGTTGCTTTTATCCGGAACAATACTCTTGTTCTGAACTCGGCTGAAAATTCTTTCTGAAAAACCGGTTTTTGCGTTTATTGAGCGAAAGCCGGTTTTTTTAGGGGGATGGCTTGAAATTGGCGCTTCTTCTTTTAACTTTTAACCGACTGCGCAAAGTGATTGGAAACTGTGCGCGTGTGTGTGATACTGCTGTCTCATCCTCATGAAATACACGGAAATCGGCAAAACGGGAATACGAATCTCTCAAATGTGTTTGGGTGGCATGTCGTTTGGGCAAGCCTCCGAAGAATTTTTGCTGTGGACGCTCGATTGCGAAAAAACGATCAATGTGATTGCCCACGCCTTGGAGGCGGGAGTTAATTTTATCGACACGGCAAATTGCTATTCTTACGGCACAAGCGAGGAATACATTGGCAAAGCTTTGCGCCGACTGAGTGTGCCGCGCGATCGGGTTGTCTTGGCATCCAAAGTATATTACAACCCCGGAAAGCTGAGCAAGAAAGCCATTTTGCGCGAAGCGGAAGCTTCGCTTCGCCGTTTGGGAACTGATTATTTGGATCTTTATTACATCCATCGGTTTGATTACGATACGCCTATAGAAGAAACGATGGAAGCTCTCGATTCATTGGTCAAAGCGGGTAAAGTACGAGCTCTCGGGGCTTCTGCCATGTACGGATACCAATTCCACAACTTGCAGGTTGCGGCAGAACGGAACGGACTGACGCTATTTTCCGCTATGCAAAATCATTACAACCTCCTGTATCGTGAAGACGAACGCGAAATGATTCCCATTTGCCGTCAATACGGTGTTTCTCTCATTCCGTATCGTCCCCTTGCCGGTGGTCACCTTACGCGTACCGGATGGAAAACCGATTCCCTGCGTTGCCGAACGGAAAACCCGAATCGCAAAAAATACGACCGCGCCATGGATAATGATCTGCTTGTCATTGCCCGTGTTGCAGAAATTGCTCGCCGGCGCAATGCAAGCATGTCGCAGGTCGCGTTGTCTTGGCTCTTGAAGAAAGGTGTGGCGGCACCCGTTGTTGGCGTGACGAACATTGCACATTTTGACGATGCCGTTGGGGCTGTTGATTTGATGCTGACGGATGAAGAAACATTCACTTTGGAAGAACTCTACGAACGCCACAAAATCATCGGAGCACTCCCGGAAGAATAATTTTCCTCAGTGCCTGTCAGACTTCGCTTTGCCTCAGAACACGCCTGAGGCATGTTTTCTTTGCCGTGGGGTTAATCAAAATGCGCCTTTCATATGGCGGTAGATAAAGCACTGTCACCGTTTTGTTTATCTGCGCCTGCTTTGATTAAGGCGTTCACGCAATCGCTCGCTCCCTGATTGAGAGCTACCTCGAGTGGCGTGAGACCATGATTGTTTTGAGTGTTTACATCTGCCCCTGCTTTGATGAGTTCTTGTACACATCCCCAAGAAGCTTTTTTTAAAGCAAAAATGAGGGGTGTATCCCCATATTTGTTTTTTGCGTTCACGTTTGCGCCGGCATGAAGTAATACTTTCACGCATTCCGTAGCTCCTTTCCGAGAAGCCATACTGAGAGCCGTATATCCATCCTCATCTGAGGCGTTCACATTCGCTCCCGCCATGAGAAGATCTTTGACGCATTCCGAGGACCCTTTCCAAGACGCCTTCATGAGAGCCGTTTCTCCGTATTGGTCTTTGTCATTTACATTCGCTCCGGCTTCGAGCAACTCTTGCACGCATTTCCGCGCCCCGGCCAAAGAAGCTGTCATGAGCGTTGTATTCCCATCGTTGCTTTTGGCAGTTACGTTCGCGCCGGCTCGGATCAGAGCCTTCACGCAATCCAATGAATTATGCCGTGATGCTCTCATGAGAGCAGACCATGTCTCGTTATCCGTTGTGTTTGCATTGGCCCCGGCTTCGAGCAAAGTTTTGACGAGCGATAATTTGTTCTCCCGAATTCCCCACATCAGAACTGTATCTCCATAGTTGTCTTTGGCGTTTACGTCTGCGCCGGCATGGAGTAACTCTTTTACACATTCCGGGGATCCTCTCCAAGAAGCCATCATGAGTGCCGTATACCCGTATCTGTCTTGAGCGTTGACATCTGCACCCGCATGGATCAGCTCTTGCATACATTCCCAAAATGCATTTCTTGACGCCACCATGAGAGGTGTTCTCTCATAGATGTTGCGCTCATTCACATTGGCGCCGTTTTGAAGCAACGTTTTAATGCATTCCGGGAAACCTTTCCATGATGCTTGAATCAGTGCCGTATCACCATACTCATTTTTTGCGCGAACGTCAGCTCCGGCTTGGATCAATTCTTCTATGCATCTCGTTGAACCAGCCATGGCGGCTTTCATGAGTGCCGTATTCCCGTGCTTTGTTTTGGCGTTTACATCCGCTCCCGCTTCGATCAACGCATTGACACATTGGGCATCGCCTTCCAGCGAAGCCAACATGAGGAGTGTTCTGCCACATTCATCTGCGACATTCACGACAGTTTTTAACAGCTCTTTTGTACTTTCTGCCTGTTCTTTATCATGGTGTCTGTCCTGCAATGCCGTAATGTCCGTGTGCATATGGTGAAGATGTTTACTTTTAGCGAATAAAATCTATTGCGCTTTTCGATGAAGGTGTTGCGATATCGTATGCCGTCTTTTCCCGAATGCAACATTTTTTTTCGGCTGACAGGAGGATTCTCAAAAAGAGTTTTGCGCAATACCAGCCTGCGTTTTTTTTGTCAAGGAGAATGCCTGTTGCCCCAAAAATCAGTTTTGCGGGTGCAATAGCTCTTCGTATAGGCTGATGTGGGCGTTGATCATATCCTCACGGCGGTAAGGGGATGGGATCTCTCTCGGCGTGGCGGGACGTTCCGTATACCATTTCGCCAGAAGGTTTGCCATAGCATGCGTATCACCGGGCGGGATAAGCCCTGCCGGCAGAAATGTTTGGAGCTGTTCCGCAACACCGCCGTGTGAGTATCCGGCAACGGGACGCCCCAATGCGAGAGCTTCGAGGGTCGTTTTCCCAAAGGATTCTGGGACGTGCGTGAGGGAGAGCGTGATGTCGCAGGCACACAGGACGTCTCGGAAGTCTGTGCGATGCCCCGTCCATGTGACGGCTTCTGTCAGTCCGGAGGCGGCGAAAGCGGTTTCCAACTCGCGGCGATAGGTTTCTTTGCCCCGTTTGGTTTCGCCCACGATGACGGCATGCGCAGGGATACCTTGTTGGCGCAGGGACGAGAGAATGGGAACGAGATCTTCATGCCCTTTGAGACGGGTGATGCGTCCCGGAAGACACAGGGTGTATTTGCCTTCCAATTCGGGGAAACTGTGCCGCCATTCGTCCATCCAAGTATCCGTCGGTTGGTAGCCGAAGAAGACGGATGCGGGGTCAATCGAATTGGGAATGACGCGGATGCGTTCTTCCTGTGTTTTCGGGTAGTTTTTGAGAATGTGTTCGCGGACGCATTGGGAGACGGCGATGATGCGTTGCCCGCACGTCATGATTTTGGAATAAAAATTGACGGAATAGAAACCATGAAAGGTGGTGACAAGAGCCGGACGGGCAGATTCCGACATGCCTTTCACAGCCAAGTATCCGACCCACGCGGGGACGCGGGAATGCATATGCAGGATGTTCGGTCGTTCTTGGACGATCAGTTTGCGCAGTTTGGAGATTTGCAGAAATGTTGTAAGAGATTTGCGTCCGATGTCGAGAGGGATATGGTGCGTTCCGGTTTGCTCAAGAGCCGATACCATGGCACCGCCCGCAGAGACAACGGTGTTTTCCTCTCCGGCGGCTGTAAGACCTTCGCCAAGTTCGAGAACGACTTGTTCCACTCCGCCGGATTGCAGGGAGGGAAGCAGATGCATGATTTTCATGAGCGGGCAGGGGCTGAAAGAAGCTGTGGGAAATTATCCAATATGTATTTTGCGGTGCGTTCGGCTTCGAAAAGGGGAGATTTCTGCGTGATGAGATGATGGGTGGATGCCCATGTGCGGTAGGGTGTGACGCGCTCTTCATCGAGAAGCATGTGCAGACCGTGCGCTACGCGGGAAGGTCTGGCTGTACGGGGTTGCATATCCAAGATGCCCACGGGTGCACCCGATGAGAGGGATTCGTATACCATGGAGACGCTGTCTTGCGATACCCAGATTTCTTTGGCGGCAGCCAAGTGGCGTGAAACCCAGTTCGAATCGGTTTGTTCAAATGGTACGACGTGGATGCTGGGGCAGGTTTTTTCCAATTCTGCCGTGAAATTGGGCGGAGTACGGCGCGAGGTGGTAAGCACCATGGGAACGCTGGTGTGGCGGGCAATGTCGGCAAGCTGAGTGATGATCATTTCGGAATCCCATTCGTATTCTTTGCTGGGACCGCCAATGAGGATCAGACTGTGCTTTTTGTCCTGATTCGGGTAACTTTTGATGCCGTTGAGCGCACCGACTGTGGGGAAAATGTGGGCAGAACCAACATTCTTTTCGGTAAGATCGTGCCGGGGAACGATGCAGAGATCAAAGAAGAAGGCAGGCAGACTCGGTTTCATGCAAACGATGCTGAGTGCTTTGTAATGCTTTGCCATATGCAACATGGGGATATGCACGCCGTGTCCCGCCCCGAGGATGAGATCGGGATGCGGTAATCCCAACTCTTTGCCCAAATAGAAGAATTTGGCTGTTCCAGCCATACCTTCCACGCTGACCGTGTGCGATTCGCAGGACGCACCGGGGGTGCGACGCATAAATTCTTCCGTTATAGCCTCTGCCAACCCGAAAGTTTGTGAGGTATGCCCGCGTTTGCCGTCGCTGACAATCCAAATGATCATATGTCCGTTACAGCGGGTAGACGCGACCTGCAAGAGATGAGCCGAGCAAGGGTGTGTTGACTGTGCCGGCTTTCAGGAAGTCTGTGGTTACTTCGGTTGTTTCCTCCGGGGCAAAAAGCACAAAATCGCCGGGGGCGCCTTCTTTCAGCTCTGGAATGTCGAGACCGAGAATGCGACGCGGGTTGAATGCACAAGCATCCAACAGTTTTTTCCATGTGATTTTGTCGGGCTTCACCAGAGAGGTGTAGAGGGCTGGCAACCATGTGTCTAGGACGATCATGCCGGCGGGAGCCGAACAGAAATCCTGCTTTTTGAAGAAGGGAATACATGGCGTATGATCGCTGACAATGCAGTCAATTGTGCCGTTGTTTACCGCATCGATGAGAGCATCGCAGTCCTCTTTGTCGCGCAGGGGCGGCAATGTTTTGAAACAGGTGTCGTAATCGCCGATATTTTCATGTGTGTAGAGCAAGTGGTGCAGGGCAACTTCTGCCGTGAGTCGATTGCCTTGCTCTTTGGCTCGGCGGATGATTTGAACGCCGCCGCGTGTGCTGACTGTTTGAATGTGGATGGCGGCACCGGCATCTTCCGCCAGTCGAATGACCGTTTCTATGCCGATTTCTTCGGCACATGCAGGAGAACCGTGCAAGCCGAGGCGGTACGAAGTCGTACTCGGGTGGGCATACGTTTTTTCAGTGAGAGACGGTACATCGCCGCGAAGGGCAAAGGTGAGCCCCAGTTCTCCCGCGTATTTCATGGCGCGGTGTAACATGAGGATATTGTGAGGGAAACGTCCGGCATCGGTCAGCATGCGGACACCTTTGCCGCGCAGAGAATCGTAAGGGGCTTGCTGTTCGCCATCCATGCCGCAAGAGATGCATCCCGATGGAATGATGTCCGTTTCGGCGAACTCCGCCGCTGCTTCAGCCAAGCCCGTGATCGAAGCGGGATTGTCAAGAGGCGGGTTTGTATCCGGCATGCATTGAATCCCCGATACACCCCCTTGTCTTGCTGCTTGTGAGACAGCTTTGACGCATTCTTGCTGGCTTTTGCGGGTGATGCCGATGCGGGCATGCAAATCAAATAATGCCGGTATAAGCAATTTGCCTGCAGCATCGATCGTTTTTACGCCTGTCGGGGGGGGTATACTGCCTTTCGGTCCGATTGCCACCACGACGCCGTCTGCCAAAAAGAGGTCGATTTGTTCGCCCGTAAGCACGGCGCGTGCGCCTTTTACAAAGAGAGGGGTCTTGCTTTTCATGCTTGTTGAGTGTGTGGGGTAAGGTGATAGAGAATCGACATGCGGGCAGCGATGCCGTTTTCAACTTGTTTGTTAACAAGACAGTTGCGGTATTCCATCGCCATGTCGCAAAGTTCAACACCGCGATTAACGGGTCCCGGGTGCATGATGGAGAGATCTAGGTCATCAATGCGCTTGAGGCGTTCTTCTGTTACGCCGTATACGCGGTGGTATTCCCGTGCACTCGGGAAGAACGGAGAATCCATGCGTTCGTTTTGGACGCGAAGCAGGTAGACAACATCGGGTTGCCACGCAAAAGCATCATCGAAATTTGTGAATCTCGGGATGCCCGTGTGCTTTTCCGACGGGACAAGAGATCCCGGTCCCAGATACGCTACCTGTGCACCAAGTCGTCGAAGGATGAGCGAAGTGGAACGAGCTACGCGGGAATGCAGAATGTCACCGACAATGACAATGCGCTTCCCGGAGATGACCCCGTATTTTTCGCGGATGGTGAAGGCGTCGAGAAATGCTTGGGAAGGGTGCGCGTGTGCGCCGTCCCCCGCATTGATGACGGAAGCATGGGTATGGCGGGCAATCACGGAGGGAATGCCGCTGTTTTTGTGGCGCACGATGATGTAATCCATTTTCATGGATTGCAGGGTGTCTATCGTGTCATGCACGCTTTCGCCCTTCACCACTGACGATTGCGATACGGTGAAACTGGTGACGTCAGCGGAGAGGCGTTTAGCCGCTACTTCAAAGGATGAATGGGTGCGCGTGCTGGGTTCGTAAAAAAGTGTGAGTACGGATTTTCCCTTGAGAACGGGGACTTTTTTCACGCTTTTCGTGAAAATTTCTTTCATGGCTGTAGCAGAATCGAGGATTGTATGAATGTCCTCGTCGCTCAGCGATTGGATGGTCAGCAGATCCTTGCGGGGCTTCATGGTTTTGGAAAGTTTTAACAGAAGATAACTTGATCCCGCCCATCTGTCTCTTCAAGGCTGAGGTGGACGGAACGGGAAGAATCAGGTACAGTAAAGCCGATGTAATCGGCTTGGATGGGTAATTCCCGTCCACCTCGATCGATCAGGCACGCCAGCTCAACGCGTGATGGACGCCCGTAATCGAAAACGGCTTCCAGCGCGGCGCGTATCGTGCGCCCGGTGTAGAGTACGTCATCCACCAGCACAAGGCGCATGCCATCCGTGGAAAACGGCAAATCGGAAGATCGCAGTGCCGGTCTGTTTTCGATCTTGAACATGTCGTCTCTGTAGAGAGAAATGTCGATGGCTCCGCAGAGGACTTTTTGCCCAAGGTTTTCCAGACGCACCGCGAGTCTCTTAGCCACAACGTCCCCTCTGCTGAGAAGACCGACGAGAGCCAGCGGTTCGTTTGCGGGATGTGCCGCAATTTGAACCGCCATTTTGTCAAGGGCTGCCTCAATGCCCGCTTTGTTTGCAAAAATATTTGAGGGTTCGTTCATGAGGCGGTGAGAAATTATTCTGCCAACTTAAGGATGCGGTGTGCGGCCATGGCGGCATTCACCGGGGTTTTTTTGTGCAATCCGACTGTCGTGCAGGGAACACCGCCGGGCAATTGAGAAATCGCCAGCAAAGCATCAATGCCGTTCAGGGGACCACCCGGTACGGGGACGCCGATGACGGGCAGGGAACAGCTCATGACAACGATGCCGGGTAATGCTGCTGACAGACCGGCAACGGCGAGAATGACAGCTTTTTCGCCACTTTTTTCAATGTCGCTTAAATATTCCAAAAGTGCTGGCAAATCGCGATGCGCAGAATAGACAACTTCTTCATTTTGCACGCCGTTTTCTTGGAAATAGAGGCGTGCCGGTTCCATAAATGGAAGGTCGCTTTTGCTTCCGTAAATGGTTATAACTTTCATGCCGGCGGGTATTCTGCCACAGATAAAGTTTCTCTACAAGGAGAAAGCTCGCTTTGTCTGAAAAAGAGTTTCCATACCGAAAGTTGATTTGCAACACGGCGGTTGAGGTTTCTCTTTTACGATGGCAGAGAGAGGTTTTCGATCCATTCCCGAACGGCGCGTAACGCGTCTTCGGCGATATGCGCATGCGGGGTGACGAAAGCGGGGGTAAACCATGGGCATGCTCCCACGAGATCATGGAAGACTATCACTTCGCCATCGCAGGTGCCGTGTCCGGAGCCGATGCCAATGGTCGGTATAGAACTGTGCTTTGTGATACGCGCGGCGGTGTCGCTTTTTGTGCATTCGATGACAGCGGCAAAGGCGCCTGCTGCGGCAACGGCTTGGATGTCTTCAATGAGGGCGAGCGCATCGGCTTCGCTCTTGCCTTTCATTTTGTAGCCGCCTTCTTCAATGACCTTTTGGGGCATTAGTCCGATGTGTCCCATGACGGGGATGCCCGTATGAGTGATGGCGGCGATGTGGGCGGCTTTTTCGCGCCCGCCTTCCAGCTTGACGGCTCCTGCACCCGTACTCATGAGTATTCGTGCCGATTCGACAGCTTGTTCCGGCGTGTCGTAGGTGTGAATGGGCATGTCAATGATGACCAAGCTGTTTTTTGCGGCACGAGCGACAATTTCACCATGGTGCAACATGTGCGCCATGGTGACGTGCGTGGTGTCGGGAAATCCCATGACGACGTTGCCGAGCGAATCGCCGACGAGAATCATGTCAACGCCTGCTTCATCAAGCATTCTCGCCGTGGGATAATCGTAGGCGGTCAGCATGGTGAGCGGTCGTTTCCCGCGAAGTGATTGCAGGTGGGAGATGGTTTCTGTTGTGTTCATGACGGTGAAAAAAGACAAGGGGTGGGTTCGTCGCTTTGCAATGTTGCCAGCAGGGTTGCCACATCGCAATGTTGCAACGGTAGAATGAGGTGCGGGCGAATGTCTGCCAGCGGTTTGAGGACGAAGCGTCGCAGGTGGGCGCGGGAGTGGGGCAGGGTCAGCCTTTCGCTTTCGATGGTCAGTCCTCCCATGTACAGGATGTCTATGTCCAGCGGGCGGGCTTCTCCGTAAATCCCGGAACGAACGCGTCCGGCAAGGCGTTCGAGATCTTGGCAAAAGCTCAACAGGCGCATCGGCTCCCAATTGCAAGAAATTTCCGTAACGGCATTCAGATATGGTGGGGAGTTGGGCGGACAGTTTTGCGGCTCGGTTTCGTAGAACGGAGAGCAGAGGACTGTATCGAACGTCTCCTTTAAGGCTGAAACGGCTTGCCGCAGGTTCTCTGCGCGATTTCCGAGGTTGGAGCCTAACGCCAACCCGCATGGAAGGGGAGCATTCACGGATTTCCGATGTTGTCTGTGGTGGAAGCGGGCAAGTTCCGTTTCCCGCTGATTTGTTCAAAGGTGACTTTGCCGACATAGGTTCGCGCCAATGCTCCGCAACTTTCTATCGGATAATTGTTGTATCCGTATCGGTCGGTGATGGAGTGCAACGCTCGTATTTTCTCCTCGTCGGATTCGAGAAATTCGCAGATTCCGAAGCCGATAAAACTTTCGTATCGCGCGGTGATGCCTTGCTCGGTTTGTTCTGTGCAGATGTAGTAGTCAGCCTCAACGCACACGTGCGGGTTGTGATGAATGCATTCTGTTTTGTGACCTTGCGGAGCGCAGTGGAAATAGATGGCGAGCTGTTCGTCCGTTATTTCGATGCCGAATGAAAGCGGAACGATATAGGGGTATTCTTCTCCGTGAAAGGCCACTCGAGCGATGGGGCATTTTGCCAAGATTTCTGCGATCTCTACAAAAGAGGTGACTTCGCGGTCTCTTCTTTTGATTTGTCCGAATGTCGGTGCAGCCCCCATTTCCTCCGACCGTTGATCAGCGTGTGCGCAATCCAAGGACGTCTTCCATATCGTACAAACCGGCCGGTTTGTCTGTCAGCCAGAGAGCGGCGCGTACGGCTCCGGAGGCGAATGTCATGCGGCTGGATGCCTTGTGCGTCAGTTCAACGCGTTCGCCGTCTGCTGCAAAAATAACGGTGTGGTCACCCACCACGTCACCGCCGCGCATGCTGTGCATGCCGATTTCCCGTTTGGGGCGTTTCCCTACAAGACCGACACGCCCGTGCGTCACATCGTTTTCCGTATTGAGACCACGCACAGAGCAAAGGACTTCTGCCAAGCGACGCGCTGTGCCGGACGGTGCATCGATTTTGTGGTGATGGTGCATTTCAACAATTTCTATGTCGAAATCATCGCCAAGGATGTCGGCGGCGTGGCGGGAAAGCCAGAACAGGGTGTTGACGCCGACGGAGTAATTGGATGCGAAGACGATGGGGAGCGTTTCTGCCGCTTCGGTGATGGCGGCGCGCTCTTCGGGACTGTGTCCCGTTGTGCCGATCACCAAGGGCTTCTGTTGTCGAAGAGCTTCGTTGAGCAACTCTTGCGTAAAACCGTGAAAAGAAAAGTCGATGGCGATGTCGGCTTTGGCAAGGGCAGTGGCAATGTCTTGTCCAACGTCGTGCGTAGCTGTTGCTTGTGTTTGCGGATTGTCTTCGACGGCTTGGCGCACAGCTGTCCCCATGCGTCCCGATATGCCTGTGACGAGGATGTTTAACATGGCGATCAGAGAAGTTCAAAACGAGTGAGCAGAGCGCGGAGAGATTCCCGCTTTTCTTCCGCAAGGGATACGAGGGGCAGACGCACTTCCCAACTGATTTCGCCGCGCAACGCAAGAGCCGCCTTGATCGGCACGGGGTTGGTGTCGAGCGTCATCAGCCCTTTCATCAACGGATAGTATTTTTCCTGCATGGCGCGTGCTGCATGGAGATCCCCCGAAAGAGCGGTCTCAACCAGTTTGCTCATGATTTGCGGCGCAACGTTCGATGTTACGGAAATCAAGCCCTGCGCCCCACATGAGATGAACGGCACGGTCAAGCCGTCGTCACCGCTCAAAATGGTGAAATCATCAGGCAATAATTCGCGCAAGCGATTGACGCGGTCTACGTTGCCCCCCGCTTCTTTCAGCGAGACGATGTTCGGACAGTCTGCTGCCAAACGGGCAACGGTTTCAACGGAAATTTCAATGCCGCTTCGCCCGGGAATGCTGTAGAGAATGATGGGGAGAGAGGTCGCTTCTGCGATGGCTCGGAAATGGCGATAGACTCCTTCTTGGGACGGTTTGTTGTAGTACGGACAAACTTGCAGAGACGCATTCGCGCCCATTTTTTCGGCTTCCTGAGTCATTGAAATGGCTTCTGCCGTCGAGTTTGAACCCGTTCCTGCTATAACTTGAACTCTGCCTTGTGTCGCTTCAATGGCCAACCGAATGACTTCCGCGTGTTCCTTGTGCGACAGGGTAGGGGATTCGCCCGTTGTGCCGACCGGGACAATCCCGGAAACGCCGCCGGCGATCTGCCGTTCGATTAAGGCACAAAATGCTTCGGTATCGATTTTGTCATCGAGGAACGGGGTGATCAGAGCTGTGTAAAGACCGCGATATTTCATATCTCGCGGACAATATAACCGAGAGTGCCGGTCTTGTCACGCTCATTTCAAGCCGATTCGGTATGAAAACTTCGGGCGGGATATTTGTCTTGCTTTTGCAAAGCGGGAAGAGTATTCTGTGCTTGCCTTGCAAACTGTAAGCGGGGTGTATTCCTTTTCATGATGCCATGAAAAGGAATACCATGATACAAGATGCGCCTGTCGGGCACACACTATAACTGCTATGGAAACATCTGCACTGCAACCTAAAATTACTCGCGCTCTTCTTTCTGTTTCAGACAAGACAGGGCTTGATACTTTTGCCAAAGGGCTTGCCGCCCGAGGCGTTATGCTCATTTCTACCGGCGGAACCGCAGCTTATCTGAAGGGTCTGGGGCTGGAAGTGACAGAAATTTCCGATTACACGGGCGAACCCGAATTGTTCGAAGGTCGTTTGAAGACTTTGCACCCCAAAGTTCACGGCGGCTTGCTTCACAAACGCGATAATCCCGAACACGTGCGACAAGCCAAGGAAAACAATATTGCACCTATTGATCTGGTTTGTGTCAACCTGTATCCTTTTGAAGAAACGGTGGCTCGTGAAGGAGTGACCTTGGAAGAAGCTATTGAAAAAATCGATATCGGCGGACCTTCGATGTTGCGCTCTGCCGCAAAAAATTATGCCTCGGTGACGGTTGTTTCCGATCCTTCTGATTATGAGATGATTCTCGATGAAATGGAACGTCACAACGGTTGTACGACTCTTAAAACGCGTGAAAAGTTGGCTGTCAAGGTGTTCTTGCGTACGTCATCGTATGATAGCGCGATTTCAAACTACTTGGGGCATCAGGCGGAAGAGTCTACCAAGGGCAGTTTCTCCCTTTGCCTGCCGTTGAGCCAGACATTGCGCTACGGCGATAATCCTCACCAACCGGCGGCTCTTTACGGTAGCTTTGATGAAATCTTTACCCAGTTGCAAGGGAAAGAACTTTCGTATACCAATGTGCTTGACATCGATGCGGCTGCAGAATTAATTACGAATTTCCGTCGTCCCACGGTGGGTATTTTGAAGCATACGAATCCCTGCGGCGTCGGACAAGACGATGAAGATCTCCGTGTGGCATGGCAACGCGCATACGAAACCGATACGCAAGCACCTTTCGGTGGCGTGATCGTGATGAATCGCCCGATGACGGAAAGCCTTGCCCGTGTGGTGGGGGCTATTTTCACCGATGTGATTATTGCTCCGGATTATGAACCGGAAGCTCGCGCCATTCTTCAAAAGAAAAAGAACTGTCGTATCATTCGCATGAATGTGCCGGCATGGCTCGAATCACGCAAGGCGCCCATTATCCGTTCCGCTCCCGGCGGTATCATGACGATGAAGAAAGATACGGAAGTGATGGGGCTGGACGATCTTGAAACCAAGGTTGTGACAAAGCGACCTCCCACCGAAGCCGAATTGACTGCTTTGCGCTTTAATTGGCGCGTTGTCAAACAGGTGCATTCCAATGCAATCGTTTTCGGATCTACGGATCGCACACTCGGTATCGGTGCAGGACAAATGAGTCGCGTGGATTCCGTGCGCATAGCTATCTGGAAAGCGGGGCAGGCGGGGCTTGACCTGAAGGGTAGTGTCATTGCCTCTGATGCTATGTTCCCCTTTGCCGATGGTTTGCAAGCGGCGATCGATGCCGGCGTAACGGCATGCATCCAGCCGGGCGGTTCCATTCGCGACCAAGAAGTGATTGAAGCTGCCGATGCGGCGGGTATAGCCATGGTATTCACCGGGCATCGTCACTTCTTGCATTGAGAAGACGCAATCACCCATTGATTGCCCAACCATTTCAGGTGCACCGGCTGTGAGGTCGGTGCACTCTTTCCCCATGAAACAAAAATTCAACAAAACAATTCATAGTATGCACCTCGGGGTAAATATCGATCATATTGCCACGCTTCGCCAAGCACGTTATGCCGCGATGCCGGATTCTCCCAACGCCGAACCGTCTGTGCTTGAAGCGGCGTATGCCGCGATGAAAGGCGGTGCGGATTCCATTACTCTGCACGTGCGTGGTGACAGACGGCACATGCAAGATGCCGATGCTTACGCCGTGCGTCGCGAGATCCCCTTGCCACTTAATTTGGAAATGGGGGCAAGCGTTACAATGCTGGATTTTGCATTGTCTTTGCACCCCGATTTTGTTTGTCTCGTTCCGGAAAAACGGGAAGAGATCACCACGGAGGGCGGTTTGGATGTTGTGGCTCACTATGAGGAGCTGATTCCCATCGTGAATGCGCTTTCGGCAGCGGGAATCAAGGTTAGCATGTTCATTGATCCCGATGTGAGCCAAGTGGAAGCTTCGTTCCGCTTGGGCGCACCTATGGTCGAACTCCATACCGGGTGTTTTGCAAACTCGTTCGAAGAATCCCGTGCGGTAGAGACCGCCCGCCTTGCCGCCGCCGCTGAAAATGCGGCGAAACTGGGGGTCGAAGTACACGCCGGACACGGGATACGCATCCCCATGTTGCCGGAGCTTTCGCACGTCCCTCATCTCACGGAATTGAATATCGGACATACGATTGTAGCACGTTCGCTTTTTGTCGGGATGGAAGCGGCGGTTCGAGAAATGAAGACGGCTGTTGCCGCGCAGTGTTGGACATGATTATCGGGTATGGCACGGATCTCGTTTCCGTAGAGCGGATCAACCGCATGATCGAAAACGAAGCGTTCTTGGAGCGGGTGTACACACCCGCTGAGCGAGAATACTGTTCCGCCCATGCCAATGCGGTATATTCATATGCTGCTTGTTTTGCCGTAAAAGAAGCAGTAGCGAAGGCTCTGGGTACGGGGATCGGGGCGCATTGCTCATTGCGCGATGTCGAGTTGAGGCATCACGAAAACGGTGCGCCTTTTTTGAATGTTTCCGGTGTGGCGCATGATACCGCTGAAAAATTAGGCATACGCCGATGGTTCGTGAGCCTTTCGCATGAGGGTGGCATGGCGATGGCGGGCGTTATTGCCGAAGGGTGAGGCAACTTTCCCTGCAAGGGGGGCGTCTAGAAAAAGAAGCGAAGAAATTGAAAATGAGGGAGAAGACGTTGCCTCAAAATATTTGTGGCAATGTCTTCTCAACCGTGACAATTCCTCTTGCAGGATGGAGAATCCGCAACGAATGAAAGCAAAATGGCTTGCACCAATACGGTTTTGCGGTAGGATAAGCGCATGACATCATCTGTCCGTACTCGTTTTGCCCCATCGCCCACGGGGTATTTGCATATCGGGGGCGCTCGTACAGCTTTGTTTAATTATCTTTTCGCCCGCAAGATGGGCGGTACTTTTGTGTTGCGTATCGAAGATACGGATCACGAACGCCATGTAGAAGCAGCAACCCAGGCTATCTTTGATGGGATGAAGTGGTTGGGTCTTGATTGGGATGAAGGTCCCGGTGTCGGCGGTGACTACGGTCCTTATTTCCAAAGTCAACGCAATGATATTTACGATCGGTATTTTGAAAAATTGATGGCAAC
This sequence comes from uncultured Akkermansia sp., assembly GCA_964418985.1. GTDB lineage: Bacteria > Verrucomicrobiota > Verrucomicrobiia > Verrucomicrobiales > Akkermansiaceae > Akkermansia. Next base: position 99,654 of record CAYQNL010000003.1, read on the forward strand.
CGGGCGCGTCTACGAAGCACCTGCACCCAACCGAAAAGACAAGGACGGCAACGACATCCCCGGTACGTCTGACGGGACGGTTTGGCGGTTTCGCTTTAACCGCGAGAAGGCGATGACCTTGCATGATATGATTTGCGGCGATATTACCGTGGATTACACCAATGAAGAAAATACCCCTGATATGGTTGTTCGCCGTTCGGACGGTTCGTATATCTTCCATTTTGTCAATGTGGTGGACGATATTGAAATGAAAATCACACATGTGATTCGCGGTGAAGATCATGTGATGAATACGTTTAAGCATCTGCAGCTTTTTGAAGCTCTTGGAGAAGTATCCCCCATCTACGCACATATTCCTCTCATTCAAAATCCGAATGGTTCGAAGATGTCGAAACGCGATACAGGAGCCGCGCTCGGCACATATCCTGACGAAGGATTTTTGCCGGGAGCAGTGATGAATTTCATTGCTCTGCTGGGCTGGAATCCCAAAGACGATACGGAAATCTTCAGCAAAGCGGAATTGATTGATCGTTTCAGCCTTGAGGCGGTGAACCGTTCTGCTGCAAAGTTTGATATCACAAAGTGTAAGTGGATGAATCAAAAGCATATACAAGCTCTTGAATCACAAGAGTTTGTTCGAGATGCTTTACCGTATTGTGTGGCTTCCGGTCTTTCCGATACGCCGGCATTGCGAGCGGCTTTGCCCGCGATTCAAAGAAAGGTTCAATTGCTTTCCGAGGTTCCCGCTCATTTCCGTTTTTTGGAAGCACCCGAACACGATGAAGAGATGATTGCCAAAATGCAACCGAATGCCAAAGAACTGGTTGAGGCTTTCTGTCGCGATCTGGAAGCCATGTCTGCCTTTGACGGATACGCCGTTGCCGAGATGCTGAAACCTTGGGCAAAAGAACACGGCGTCAAGCCGGGTGCTTTGATGTATCCTATTCGTGTGGCTTTGGTCGGTTCGCATAACGGTCCCGAGTTTGGCGATGTGTTTGCACTGTTGGGCAAAGAGGAATCTTTGCGCCGCTTGCACACAATGCCCGCACCCTTATCGGAAGAATGAAAAGGCTTGCCGTCACCGTCTTTGTCGGGTACGCCACCGCTGTGGCGATTGCCGGCAACGAAGATTTGCCGGCTCTTGCGCGAAAGCAAATCGGCGTGACGGTTTCGTATGACCCGTCTTACGTCCAAATCAAATATCCCATGGGTGATCTCCCGCCCGACAGAGGTGTTTGCACCGATGTGATCATTCGGGCGTTGCGCCTCATGGGGCTTGATTTGCAGAAAGCCGTTCACGAGGATATGTCTGCGCATTTTGCTGCGTATCCGAAACTTTGGGGATTGAAGAGAACCGATAAGAATATCGATCATCGGCGCGTTCCCAATCTGATGAAGTATTTTGAGCGGCGTGGGTGGAGCATACCAGTGACGTACAAGGCGAGCGATTATTTGCCGGGTGATTTGGTCACCTGTCTGGTGGGCGGTTCGTTGCCTCACATTTTCATTGTTTCGGACCGTTGCAACGATGAGAATGAACCGTTGATCATCCACAATATCGGCTCAGGTGTTCAGGAGGAGGAGGGGATTTTCGAATTTCGCTTGACGGGGCATTACCGCCGAAAATGACAGATATGGCGGGGAATGCATCGCACAGCCCCGAAATGGGCGGTTATTTCGGTTTAGAGTGTCCTACTTCTGCCGATGCCTTTCCGCAAAAGGGTGTTCGACTGAACTCCGGGCGGAATGCATTGGAGTATATATTTCGAAGCTTGGGCAACGTGCGTCGCGTGTATGTGCCGCGATACACATGCCATACTGTGCTGACGCCTTTGTTGAGACTGCACATCCCTTATGAATTCTACGCTGTGGACGATCAATTGGGAATTGATTCGTATGCGCCACCCTGTCCGAAAGAGGGAGAATATGTACTGTACACGAACTACTTTGGCGTAAAAGAACAGGCTGTCGATGATTTGTGCGAACGCTATGGTGAGCATTTGATCGTTGATAATGCATTGGCTCTCTATTCTCCCGTTCGTGACGGCGTACATGCATTTTACAGCCCGCGCAAATTTTCGGGACTTCCCGATGGGGGAATAGCCTGTGTAGTAGAGGAGAAACCGTTGCCTTTGGAACGAGATACTTCGTATAAAAGTGCGGGCTTTCTTTTGCAGGCAACAGATTGCGGGCTGGAAGCGGCGTCAAATGCCGCTGGCGCAAACGAGCAACGCCTCGCGCACACGCCCTTGCGTGCAATGTCCCGTTTGACGGAAACGTTGATGGGAATGATCGATTACCAAGGAGCTGCAGAACGGCGTTGCGCGAATTTTTCCCTCTTGCATCAAGAGCTTGCACCACTCAATAAATTAAGGATCGATCCCGAATCGGTCAGTGTCCCCTTTTGTTACCCCTTTCGTACCAATCTGACCGGACTTCGCGATCATTTGCTGGAACACAACGTGCATCTCCCTGTCTTTTGGCAACATTTATTGGACAAGCCGGTCTCGGACGAATGTCGTACCGTATGCGAAATTTTGCCCCTGCCGATAGATCAACGCTTGGACGAGAAAGACATGTACCACTTACTGACACTCATCCGCCAATATATGTGCTAAAACAGAAACCTTCGGGGAGACACGGTTTGTTGTTTTTTTGAAAGAGGCTTTTAATGCTTTTGGTGTAAGAGGGAGTGTCGTTGTAGGTGATGGTGAGCTTGTTTTTATTCTATTTTCGGTGTCAATATAAAGAAGGACTGTTAGTTTACAGCAAATGCACTGTAGACAATCTTATTAAAGAGGGATTCTCCGAAGAAGAGGCGCATACCCTACACTGGACGGCATACGGGAATGGAATGTTGAAAGTCTTTTCTAAAACGCAGAAAGTACAGACTTTGAATCGTATACAAAGACACTGGTATTCGGAAGGGGCTTTTGCATTTCTATTCACCGTTTGAGGTAGAAGGCTTCAAGGATAAACTGATCGAAGATATAGAACTCATTATATATCAAGAAAAAGAGCAGAAGTCCATAGCTTATTTACTTAAAGGTAAGCCTTGCAGAGACTCGCGCGGCTCAACAAGCCGAAGCGGATGCCTCCCTCGGACGCGAAGAATCCACCTCTTATGAAGACCTTCAACAAGAACATCAAGAGGACGAAAAAACATTAGACGTTGAGCCGACCTACCAGCAAAATACTCCCGCAGAACAAAACGTTCCCAATTCGCCCCAAAGATCGTCATCCTTCTCCATTTCACGCACTCGCGCGGAACAGCTCGAGGAAATGAACCGCCTCAGCCAAATAAAAAAAGAAATAAAAATCAAAAAAACGGAAAGGAGATAACAATCAAGGTAAACGGAACGACTATCAGGAAAGTTTCCAGCCACATCGCCGACAGGCGCATAGCCGCCATCATCGGCAACATAGACAAGCTCCTCCCCAAAGCATTCTACCTCGACGCCGCCCCCAACACGCAAGAGGATAACCCCAAAAACAAGACATCAAACAATACCACTACTACCTCGTCTGCGTTGACGTAAAGGGCTTCAAGGCATATCAAACAAAAAACCAGCCAGACGAAAACGCCGAAAACAAAGTATATGCCGTAATCGACATTGCCGAAAAAACAAACGGCACATTCGTCTACGATGTCAACCATGCGCCACAGATCCTCGTACAAAATGAAGTAGCCCCCTTGGGTTTCCAGCACGTGGGTCGTATTACAAATACGAGCGGGATGGAAAGGAAGGAGGCTAGAAACAGAGTTCTGCAATATTCAGCCGCTGTCAAGTACTATCGCTTACTTTCTCAAATAAATGCAGAAGTAGATGACACCATAGAAAAACTCCAAAAAGCCGCGAAAGAAAACGGAGGAAAAATCTACGTCCGCTGGAGCAAAGAACCCATCAAAGACACCGACCCCAACTTCCGCAGTAAAAACTGGGCAACAGGAGACTATGAACCCGGTCTATCTGTATGGGATATTGACTTAACCGCCGATACTCAGGAAGAACTGCGGAAGAATGTTCTCTCTCGGTTGATGAAACAAAATAAAGCAGGATGGATTCACCCCGAAGGAACAATCATCAACTTCTTTGCGGGCGAAGAAATCGGCAAAGGAAGCGATGGCGAACCCCTCTTGCGCAACGCAAAGTTTCTCGGTTATCTAGACCTCAAAAAGGCACAAAACTGGGTAAACAATGCAGATAACTTCCTTCGCAATGAACAATGGCTGGATGGCTATTTTGCGGAACTGGAGGAAAGAAAAGCCGACTTAGAAAAACTGGGCATTGCCGTTAAAGGCAAAACGGAAGAAGAAATAGATAAAGCCACTGACGCGTATATAGACGCGATGCTGAAAAAGTATCCCGAAAAACATATTGACTATTATTCATGGCTTGAAAGTCATCCCAAAGTAAATGAGGCTTATGCAGTTATTGGGGAATACAAAACCCAAAGAAATCAGATAAAATATGAACTCGCAGAGATCCTTGCAGACGCAAGAAGGCTTTCTGAAGGAATCGACTACAACAAAAAATATGCCGAAGAGCTTGCCAACGTTCGCGCAGGCATTGAGGAAAAATTCGGCACTTCCTCCTTTTCCATCCGCAACGGCCAAGCAACCCCTCAGGAAACCGCAGGCTACATCAAAGACAACCACCTCACCAAAACGCAAGCCGTCTCCCTCGGGCTTCTCAACACCCCCGAAAACAAAAAAGCGGTAGAAGTCGGTCTCTATGCCTCTCCAGACGTGCTTGATTCCTTCCGCAAAAACGACATCACGCTCGACCAAGCTTGGTTCATCGCACGCTCCGCGAAAAACAACCAACCCGCACAAAACGCTGGATTGCAAAAACTCCAAAAAGGCAAAGGCATCCGCGAAGCATGCAAAGCCACGCGCGACACCGCAGTCAAGAATGCAAGAAAACCGTCCACCACAAACTTCTCGATAAGCCCGAACCTGCGCGACAACCTCCAAAAGATTCACGACAGGCACGTCAGCAAAAACACAGTGATCCCGCTGTGTACAGCACCGCGTGTGCTTCGCGCCTTGGGCGAGGACGTGGACGAAATCAAGGCGAAACTATACACCTTACGCAAGCTTTATAATAATCACGGACTGAACGAGGAACAGATCGAAGAGGTAGTGCGAAAGATGGATGACCCCCTTCTTGTATTCAAAGATGGCGAGCATTCATACCTGTTCCTTTTGGATATGGCCGCAAAAAATAATAAGGACGTTCTCGCGCCAGTGGAAGCCGCTATCGGGCTGAAAAAAGATAACGGAATGTGGATGCTTTCTGCATACCCGCTGGATTCGCTGGATAAAATAAAGAACAAATTAAAAGAAGGTAAGTTAGTTTACAGCAAACAAACAAAAGAAGCCTTGAGTTCCTCTAACGGCGCGCCGAGGCTTTCCCCCGATCTTGTGCGCTTAGCGGTCGCTCAAGGCTTCAATGAAAATACTATCACAGAGGCGGATCTTGTCAAGAGGGATGCTTCGTTTTCGCTGGCGGATATGTCAATGCATTGGATAAATGAGGAGTTGGATGAGGCGCGAAGTGAGCGGATGAGGGCGATGAGGCGGAGGCTGGAGACCCAGCTGAAGCGAGTCAATGTGCTGTCAACGGTGTGGGGGAAGCCCAATGAGAAGGTGCGCGAGACGGAATCGCTGGAGGCGTTTTTTACGGCGGTAGAGCTGGTGAACGAGATAAATCGGGCTCTTCCTGGCGGGTATCGCTTTGAGACGCGCGGTTTGCTGACGCAAGCGTTCGCTATGGCGAAGGTGTTGCGCAGGGGCGAGAGCCTTCCTTCCCAGAGTTGACTGAATGTCGTGCGAATCTCGCTGTTATATTGTCCCCCTCTTGGTGTCCCTTTTGTGGCGATCACAACAAATTCATCAATACGCGAAAATCTGCCCAAATTAGGTCTGCCGCTGGGCTTGTGCCAGATGTTGATGCCCTGCCAGATGTAGCCCGCGTTTTGTACGGCTAGGGCGGTGTTGGGCAATGTGCGCCAATCAGTGAATGCCATGAGATATCCGCCTTCTTTCAGCAGGGGCAGGCACAGTCGCATGTCCAGTAGTAATGTGCCAAGCGGTCGCGGTTTCCATCGTCAAAGTCGGGGTATTTGGTGGCATCGCGGACGTATTTCGCCGCGTGTTTTTTGGTTCCCCATCGCTTAGCGGCTTCTCCGCCGGAACAGTAGGGAGGGTCGGTGATGACGGCGTCAAAGCTTTCTTTTTCCAGCGTGGGCAGGATGGTGAAGGCGTCTGCGTGATAAGTTTTCATTGTTTAGGATGTTCTCTTTATTTTTTTAGTGTGTGGTGTGGCTTTTTCTTCACTCCTCTCTGTCACAGTTCGGTTGGTTGAGGAGGATTAGTTTTCCCCTGTTTTCGGATTCAAGGGCGCGGAACAGGGGAAGTTCGCTTTCGTGCCAAGAGATCAGGCATGAGGGTGCGTTGGCTGTGCGGGGTGCCTGTGTTCCGTCGGGACGGCAGAAGCGGATGCGTTTCCGCAAGAAGAGGATGGCGCATGCGGTGGGGAAAATTTCATCTTGCCAGACGGCTGTTTCCGTGCGGGCGAAGAGCAATGCCAGCCCACGGGGGCGTTCCCTTGACATTTTTTTGAGGAATGGGATGCTTTCCCGCCCGTAGGGTGGGTTGAGCCAGACGCGCCCGTGCCATTCTTGCAGGAGACCGTTTTGGTCTTTGGCGTAGTTGGTGCCGGCGCAATTCCACGGGCGGGGTTCATCGCATGCGCAGGGGTCGCAATCGAATTGCCCCAGACGCTCCAGCAAATCGCGGGGCGTGAGCCAGACGGTGGTGCTGTTTTCTGTCTTTTCTGTGTAGAATTGTCCCATTTTTTTTAGTTTGGAAGAAGAGCGATGAGGAGGCATGAGGTGGCTACACCGGCGGTGATGATGGCTCCGGCTAGGATGTAGTGGGCATCCTTCATTCCTACCCACAGTTTGAGCCTGTAGGTGAGGATGAGGCTTGCGCTGACGGATAGCAGGAAGATCCCCAACCCGAGGGCGAAAGTTGTGGGTTCTGATGGCATTTTTATGATTTTATGATTTTTTGCTTGACTTGTGGAAAGAAAGAGTTGTTTGTGAATGTCCGGGCGTGCAACAGTCGTTCACCTGTCAGGACCAACAGTGGGGTGGCGACCGTAGGCAGGATGAACAACGACATCGAGCCGTCTGTCCGTAGCCCCGGAGCACTCCATCGGGGATTTTTTATTTGTGTTTGTAAGCGGTGATGAATTTGTCACTGCTTTTTTTGTCCTGTTTGGTAATGGCTGTTGTCATCCTCCTTTTGTGTGCTATTCCACCATCAACTTTTTCTCTTTCTCCGAGGACAAGAGCTTTGGCTGTTTTTCTTTCATCCGTTTGCTTGGGCGAAAAGTGGCGGGCGGCGTGGCGGGTTCCGGCGTAGTCCGGATGCCCCGCTTCAATGAGTAAAGGCTTCCCTTGAACGGTGACGGTTCTTTTTCCTTTTTTTGCTGTTGTTTTGAGGGCTTTTTCTACATCGTCAACTTGGCTTTGCCTGTCTTCTTTTTGGGATTGGGTATGCGTTTTGCCTTTTGTGGATCTGCCACCCTTTCTTGCGTGAATGGTGTGACCTTTGCAGTCTTTGCTGTGTCTGTAGTGGTTGCACCCTTTGTTTTCGATGTATTCTTCCTCTTTGTTCTCTTCTTCGGCATTTTTCGCGGGGAGGAGGGGTGATTTGCCCGTTTCCGTCAAATTATCCGTCAAATCGGTATTTTTTATACCGTTTTGCGGGTTGTTTTTCCTGTTTTGGGGTGGGTTTGGCACGGGGTGTGCCGGTTCTGTGCCGTTGCCCTGCACGGCATCGGCAAGGGCGGTTTCTGCGGCGCGGGCATCGGCGTGAAGAGTTTCTTCGTTGATGCCGCCCGCCAAGGTTTGGAAGAGGGCGATTTCTTCGGGGGTGAGGGGGGACGGCATCGGCGTTTTTGTTGTAGAGCCATGCTCCGCGACGATTCGGACGGCAGGATGCCGGTGTAAGCCGCCGAAAAGGGTTGCACGAGGAGAGGGGCGAGGGTAAAATCTGCTGCGGTTTCTATGAATGCGAAAAGATATGGTGTTTTGTTGCTCGTGTTGGCTGTCGGTTTGTTGAATTTGGTTGCTTGCCGAGGGGACAAAAATATCGAAGCGGAAGTGGTTGATCCGTCGCCGGTTACCGCGCCCGCAGGGGTTAATAAAAAGCCCTTGAATTCAGCACATTTGAAACAAGAGCCGAAAACGGTTGAAAATCTGCAGAAGTCAGAACCGTTTGTACCGAAGAAGCCCGGCATTCGCATCAGCCGTGTCAGCGTTCCCGATAAATTGGTGGCACTGACGTTTGATGACGGTCCGCACGGGGTGTTGACGCCGCGCATTCTTGATGTGCTGGATCGTTACGGAGCCAAAGGTACGTTTTTTGTGTTGGGGAAGAATGTCTCCCTGTATCCGCAGGTGGTGAAGAGAGCCTCCATGGCAGGGCATGAGATAGCCAATCACAGTTGGTCTCATCCCAAGCTTACGGCGTTGAGTTACGATCGTGTCCGTTCCGAGCTTTCGCGGACAAATGAAGCGATTTGTCGCGCAACGGGAAAATACCCCGCTCTAATGCGTCCGCCCTACGGTGCTATGAATTCTTCTTTGCTTCATTCGATATATTCCACCTTCGGTACACCGGCCGTGATGTGGGATGTTGATACGAACGATTGGCGCAAACCGGGTGTGCAGACGGTGATTAACCGCGCTGTGAACGGTGCCAAGCCCGGCTCTGTCATTTTGGTGCATGATATCCATGCTTCCACAGCAGATGCTGTGGAAGGGATTGTCAGGGGGCTTCAGGCGCGTGGTTTTCGCTTGGTAACTGTGTCTGAATTGCTTACAGCAGCCCGTCAAGCGGCAGGATCGACATCGGGTGGTTTTGTTTCACCACAACCGGTGATGCTGAATTTGCGCCCCGCCTCTGTACCGATCGAAAATGGGGCTAAGCCGGCTTCGTTGCCTGTTTCCGAAGGGCAGGGAGCAGCTCCCTCTTTCATCTCTGTTCCTACGCTTGAAAGTCCGATGCAGAAAGCGGGAGATTATTCTGGAGATGCGCAGAAGTTGTCGACCGAATCGCCCGATTGTTTGCCGAAAACACAAGAGATACCGACCCTGTGAGGTAAGATCGGTAAGTATGAGCGAAAGAGATGCTCTCCTGTCAACGGACACCGCACGTTTTTAGGCAAGGGTGTGTTCTTCCGAAACGGTGCGCGGGGCGTTGCATCCGCCAATTACCAGAACGATTTCGCCTTTGGGAGGGGTTGCGCTTAATTCTTTCAGGACGTCTGCAGCACTGCCTCTGTGATAGGTCTCGAATACTTTGGTAAGTTCTCGTGCAACGCATACGGGCGTGTTGGGGTCGATGGTGGAAAGTGCTTCCAACGTTTTGAGTATGCGAAACGGAGATTCGTAAAAAATGCTTGTGTGTGATGCTAAGCTTGCTTTTTCGAGCAGGGCTGCGCGTTTTCCTGATTTGACGGGCAGAAAGCCACCGAAAAAGAAGGAGTCGCTGGGCAGACCAGAACCAACAAGAGCCGTTGTGACAGCCGAAGGACCCGGCAGTACGGTGAATGCGACGTTGCTATGTTTCAGCTCTTGGATCAGCCGATAGCCGGGGTCGCTGACGCCGGGCATGCCGGCATCCGTTACAACGGCAAAGCGTTCCCCGGCAAGCGCACGTCGTGCAATTTCAGGTGCTCTGGCGGTTTCGTTATGCTCATGCATGCTGAGCAGGGGACGCGAGATGTTGTAATGAGCCAGCAAAATGCCTGTACGTCTGGTGTCTTCGCAAGCAATGATGTCAACGCTTGCCAAAACGTCAAGGGCGCGGCGCGTAATGTCATCTCGGTTGCCGATGGGAAGAGAAACAAAGCTGACGGGGTATTCGATCATGGGTGGGGGAGAAATCAGCCGTTTGTGAGGGTGTCTGTAATTTTTTGCCCGATTTGCTGTGCCGCGTAAGAAAGAGCGTTGGTACGGGCTGTTTGCACGTTCCCTGAATTGTAAAACGGGGATGAGACGGTGACGGTACTGTGCATTAGGGTGCGATTACCCACGCTACTGACGATGCGGTATTTAACGGTGACGTTCATCGAGATTTCATCGCTGATGTAGGTGTCATCTTTATTGGTTCTCAAAGAGCTGTATGCGATATCCGAAACTTCTCCTTCAATGCGAAAATCACTTTTGTTGCGGGAAGTGAGGCGGTAGGTGCCGTCTCGTTGCAGAGTGTCTGCTACAGCAGAAGAGATGAGAACGGCGGCTTTCGGCTCGAGGGAGTAGTTTGCCATCATGGATACGGAGAAGGACTCCATGTTTGCCAAGACGTTCGGTTTGTATCCGCCGAGGTGGTATCCGCAGGAGGGGAAGACAAGGATGAGCATCGAAATGATGCCGATGACGGGTAGGGATTTCAATAGGAAAGTCATGGCTATGATTAGTTTTGTGCGGCAGGACGTCGAATTTCGTTCAGGTACGCTTGCGCTTTTGCGGCTGCTTCGGGGTTGATGCTTCGTTGGCGCACCACGTCTTCAAAACAGAAGATTGCCGGTTTGAGGTCATGAGCGCGAAGATAATAGAATTCTCCTACTTCAAGTTGCTGGCGCACAATGGCTTTTTTCATGGTATTTGCGCCCAGCTTGGCGTTTTTTGCCTCGGGGTGGTTCGGATAGCGCAACAGGAATTCTTCGTATGCCTCTTGGGCATTGGTCAGGTTGACTTGGTTTTTGCTCCCTTTGGTGACTGAATCAGCCCAGAGGCGGGCAACCATCAGTTGGGCTTCCGGTGCGTATTTGCTTGCAGGGTATTCGTCCACCAGTTTTTGATAAACGGCGCGGGCTTCATCGGGGCGATTCTGATCGATGAGGTATTTGCCGAGCATCCATGTAGTGGCTGCAGCCATATCATTATAGGGCGCAATTTCGCGAATAAATTGCAACCATTTTGTTACGATACTTGCATCCATGTTCACATCCCAAATCCAAAGTACCTTATTTTTGATTTGCCCGCTGACGGCTCCGTGCGCCAGTGCCAGCAGACGATTCAGAGCTTTTTCGTAAAGGTGCGATCCGTGGTATTTTTCAACGACTTTTTGATAGGCTTCGAAGGCATCGATGTATTCATGACGTTGCTCGCGCAATTGCCCGATGCGATAATAGGCTTCGGCGGCATGTTCATCGATGGGGTTATAGTCGATCAGCTTGTTGTATTGTTTGATGGCAGCTTTGGTGTCTCCCTTGCTCTCGCATTGGCGTCCCTCTTTCATGAAGGCTGTTGCTTTGGGATCTGATACGCGGATAGAGCCAACGGGCGGCGGACCGTCATAGGCACACTGCGTTGTCAAAGAGAGCGTCAGCAGGAGGAGCAAGAGCGACAGGGAATGTTTCATGGAGATGTGTGAAAAGAAGATGATTTTTGAGCCTCTCTCGCCCATCGGAACAAGCGATGGGCGAGGCGCGTGATGATGCGGTTTTATTTTTTTCCGTAGACGGCTTCGGCATCAAAACATTCTCCGTTATCAGCCGCATTGAGAGCAACAGGCTTTCCGTCTGCGATGAGATCGCCGAAAGGAACCGAACGGTAAAAACATGAGCGATGCCCCGTGTGGCATGCGCCTGCGCCGATTTGATCTACGAGAAGGATGAGAGCATCTTGGTCGCAATCCACAAGGATTTGGTGAATTTTCTGGATGTGACCGCTGGTGGCACCTTTGTGCCAAATTTCTTGGCGACTGCGGGAATAGTAGACCGCTTCTCCGATTTCGAGCGTCATGCGAAGAGATTCTTCATTCATGTATGCCAGCATGAGAGGTTCGCGGGTGCGGTAGTCCATGGCAAGAGCAGGGATTAACCCAGCGGCGTCAAACTTGGGAGCAAACGCCATGTTCTTTTCGATTTCCGCGTGGCTGCCGCGAGCACTCCATACAATGCGCTTATTGTTCATAACGATGTTATCTTATACGATTTTTCATCGGATGACGATTCTTTTCCGTTGAACTGACACGGGAAAATGGCATAATACCCCTGCGATGGCTTTTACCCTTCATCACGCCTGTGATCTTTTGATGAATGCCCGCCGTTCCGGGCGGTTGCCTCATGCTCTGTTGGTGACGGGGTCTGCGTTGGCAGGTACGCATGAATTGGCTTTGTTTTTGGCAAAAGAACTAAATGGGGCATGTGCCGAAACACTTGAATGCTTGCGGCATCCGATGTGCCGCGTGGTACGCCCCGGTTCTAAATCTCGTCGCATCTTGATAGAGGATATGCGGGCGATTGAACCGTTTTTGCAGCTCAAGGCAGAGCCAAACGAGACTAAGTTTGTGGTGATTTCGGAAGCAGACCGCATCAATGAACAAGCCGCCAATGCCTTCTTGAAAACGTTGGAGGAACCGCCTCCCCAAACGCTGATCGTCTTGCTGACAGCACATCCTTCGCAACTTTTGCCCACCATTTTGTCCCGTTGTATTCGGCTCGATTTGCGTGAACCCGGGAGCGGCATTATGCTGACGGAAGCACAACGACAATTTTTGCCTTACGTTGAATGCGCTATGGATGGCATGGGCAGTGATGTGACGGCTCTTGTTTTGCGCGGTGCACTGCTTGAATTTTTGGCACAGAGGCGTGAAACAATATCAGAAAACCTCATGCACGCGCTGAAAGAAGAAGCCAAGGCGATTTCTGCCGGTACAGATATCAAAGATTGGGAAGCTTCGCAAAAGGATGCTACAACCGCCCTTATCGAAACGGAATATTTGGGCGAGCGGTCACGCGTGATGGATCTGTTGACTCTTTGTTTGGGACAAGCCGTTTTGGCTGCATCGCATGCTCCCGATCTAGAGCCGATTGTGCCGTCCGTGCAAAAAGCGGCAGAAAAATTCACCGTGGCACAACTGCTCCGACGGATGAAATCCGTTGAAAAATTGCGCGGCGATTTGGAATTTAACGTTCATGAGGGACTTGCCGTAGACAGAAGGCTCCTCGAAGCTTTCGGTGCGGAAGTCTAATCACGGCGGTGAGATCGCCCGTTCTTTTCCGCTTAAGGTAGATCCTTCCCTTTCTTTCCGCCGGCGGCTTTGATTCTTTTTTCTATTTTTTCTGAGTTTGCGTAATCCATTGCCGTTTTTCCGTTCATGTTTTTCAAATTGACAAGAGCACCCTTTTTGAGCAACAGGTCGACTACGTCTTCTTCCCCCATTTTCGCTGCATACATGAGCAATGTATAGTATTCCGAATACCACCAGTTAATTGGTAAATCCCTAAGGAGCAATTTTTTTATTTCGTTTAGATCATTTCTGTTCATGAAGGAAGAAAATTGATAGGAACTTCTCGAAGCTTCGTTCAGGAATTTTTGAATTGACTTGTTGTGAGCGTAATAGATGACATTTTTATGGTCGATGTCTTCGTAACGGGCATTGGCTCCCCATTTGATCAATTGTCTGACGATATTCGTATCGCCTTTTTGGACGGCGACAAAAAGCGGTGTCTGTCCGCCCTTATCGTTCCCCTTTTTGTTAAGCGCGGCATTAACGTCTGCCCCTGCTTCCAGTAGTAACCTGACGATATGAAAATGACCTTTTTCTGTAGCCAGATAAAGAGCCGTCATTCCGTTGTCTTTTTTTGCGTTGATGTTAACCCCTTCCGAAATCAATTTTCTGACGATTGTCGGTTTTCCGTTTTCTATCGCGCGGAACAGCTCTTCCTCTTGTTTGTTCTTTGTTTTTTTTGCTATCGCTTCGGTCAGCACTTTGACGACTTGGTCATGATTTTTGTTTTTTGCTTTAAGCAAAGCCGTTTCGCCTTGCTTGTCTTTGGCGTTGATATCAGCTCCTGCCTCGATCAGTTTTGTTATAATGTTTATATTTGAGCTGTTGCATGCCAGCATCAGAGAGGTTTCACCATTATTGTTTTTTGCGTTCACGTCAGCCCCGGCTTCCAGCAAAATATGGGATATTTCGTTGAGTTCTCTTTGTGCGAATCGGCTTGCAATTAAAAGAGCCGTATTCCCTTGCTTGTCTTTGGCGTTTACGTTGACGCCCGCCGCAATCAATTCTTTGACGGTTTGTTTGTTGCCTTCCTCAATGGCGATGAAAAGAGCCTTGGAAAGGTCAGCCGGCGTTTTTTTCGCATCTGCCTCAGTCTGCAACTTGACAATTTCTGTATTCTTTTCGAGAGTTTCCTTTTTCAAAGGATTGAGGTTGTTATTGTCTGTGCTATTAGCGTTCAGCAGACCGATAATTTGGGTATGCCCTTTCTTTTTGGCAATTTCGAGAGGAGTTAGTCCGTTGATATCTTTTGCCGAAACATTCGCGCCGGCTTCCAACAGCATTTTGACGATTTTCTCATTCCCCAGCCATAATGCGACATGAAGGGGGGCATCTGCCGGATCCTTTCTTTGTATATTGACGTCAGCCCCGGCATTGATTAAGGTTTTGACAACTTCCTCGTGGCAACCGAGCGTTGCTGCCATGACGGCAGTGATTTCGTTTTTTGTATTTTTAGCGTTAATGTTTGCTCCGGCCCGGATCAGTAAAGAGACAGCTTCGGCATGCCCGCTTTGGGCGGCTCGAAAAAGAGGGGATTTTCCTTCTTTGTTTTGACCGTTGATGTTTGCACCGAGATTTTTCAGGTGTTGGATCATGGCGAAATTGCCGCAACTTGCCAGTTCGGTGAATAGGGTTACGCTGTCTGCGCCTGAGGCGATCAGCAATTTTGCAGTCTTTTCATCGCCGTTCCAGATTGCCACGGTTAGTGCGGAAATGTTCTTCCCGCTTTCATCGTTGATTCGGGCTTGTTTGTCCAAAAGCAAGCGGACGACATCAGTGTGACCTTGTGAGGCGGCAGCGATCAGAGGGGTGATGCCTCCTTTGCTTTTTTCATTGACGTTTGCGTTGTTTAAGATCAACAGAGTGACGGCTGATGTGTCTCCCTTGAGGGCTGCTTGTATCAAGGATGAAGTTGCCGTGTCGGCGGTTTCGGCTTTCCCCAATATGCCCGCGAGCAGAAAAGCAACAGAACACCATGTAACAATAAAGGGAAGGTGAGAGCTCATGTCGATGTGCGATTTCAAGTGTTGCGATGAGAAAGAGAATCTTTCCGAGAAGTTCAAAATGCTGTGTCGGCGAAGGATGGGACGCTCCGGGTTAAAGGAGATCCGTTTGGAGCTTTGTCTGCCGTCAAAAAGAAAGAGAATCTGCGGAAGAGATAAAGATAGCGCATGCTGAAAAGAAACCGTTTTTCCCTTGTAAGGTATCTCTTTCCGAAATGATGGTCAAGAATAAAATTTGTTCGGAAGACTTGTAGTAAGCGATTGCCATGGTGATCCTTTTACTATTCATTATCGGGTGGGTAGGTTGCATCGTGTGAGGTAATAAAAAATGAGCGGCAGTGGGAACTGCCGCTCATGAGAAATAGGAATTCCTGCTCGATGGCTTTACCAGCTGTTATTAAGGTTTTTGGTGTTAACCTTGCCCGGTTCGCGATTCCGGTCTGTCATGCCACGAACCGGTTGAGGTTCGTTCAATTCTATATCAAGAATAACAATGTCATTGGCTCCTTTTTTGAGGAACGGAGCAGGGCAATAGAGGCGATGTTGCGGCCCGATATTCCAGAAACGCCCCAGACAATGTCCGTTGACCCAGACGTATCCGCGCACATAGCGGGACATGTCGAGGAAGGTGTCTTTCGGTGTATCAATATTAACGTTTGCTCGGAAGAGAGCACCGCTGATTTTGCCGATGCCCGGAGATGATGTCTTCTTTGCCTTACGAACCGGAGCGGGAAGCGAATCGAGTGCCAAGGGGAAAACCGTCCAGTTTTTCAACTCCTTGTCTCCAAGAGTGGCTTTTCCGTAGATTCCTTTGCGATCCTTTTCCATATCAACGGAAAAGTTGATATGCCCCATTGTGTCGACAACGACATCAAGGCGAGCTTTCTTGTCGCGTGCCGGGAGAGTGAGAGAGCGAGAGGGTTTTTCTTTCTGGTTTTCTTTCGGGCAGCGGTCGAGCTTGCCAACTTGTTGTCCGTTCATGTAGACCAAGGCATAATCATGCACGTTTTCAAATTTAAGCTCAGCTTCGTTTCCCGCCGGGACGGTCGTGGAGTAAACAGCCATGCCTTGGTTTTGTCCAAAGGCTTCAAACCAAGGCATCTTGGGGGCGTTTTTCGCGATCGGTGCGGCAAAAAGATTGCGTAACGAGGTGACACGTTTGGGGGTGAATGGTGCAATTTCAGCCGTTTCGATAGCGGCAGGCGGTTCGGGCAATTTGACGCTTTCCGGCAGTTTGGATGCGATTATTTCTCGAAGTTGGAAATAAGCATCGGTAGTGTTGCCATTTTCACCCAGCGGAGAACCGTAGTCATAACTGGTGAGATCCGGCTGATAAGCTTCATTTGCCGAATTGGCACCCGCTGTTTTCCCGAAGCTGGTGCCGCCGTGGAAGACAAAGAGGTTAAACGAACGCCCTTTTTCCATATACCAACGCACCACGTTTCTTATGTCTGAGGGGGCCCAGTTACCTTCGCCCCAGTGGCGCAACCAGCCGGGATACGTTTCAGAGGAGAAGACAGGTACGCCGGGGTTGGCTTTATTGGCCGCCTCCCAATGCCTATCATTCTCACCGGGATCCAGCCCAACGGCTACTCCGGGAAGCGTGTGGCGCAGATGGCGCGGGGAGGTGCCGTCCGAGGTGTAGAACGGTCCGAAGCCCTTCTTTGTCCACCAATTCAGCAACCATTCCATGTAGGCCCTTTCTGTTTCTCCGTTATAGCTACCGTATTCGTTTTCAAGTTGCGTCATGAGAATCGGACCGCCATTTTTGCAGAGGAAGGGAGCCGCCACTTTGGAAATGGCTTCCAAATAGCGCGTCTGCGCTTTCATGAATTCTTCGTTTTTTGTGATGCGCAACTGTGCGCCTTCGCGTTTGAGTAGGTACGAAGGTAAACCGCCGAGATCCCATTCGCCGCATACGTAAGGTCCGGGACGAAACAGCACCCACATGCCTTCTTCTTGGCATATACGCATGAAAGTGGCAATATCACGGTTGCCTGTTTTGAAATCGAAACTGCCGTCTGCTTGTTCGAAATCGTTCCAGAATGTGTAGAAAGCAATGGTGTTCAACCCCATGGCTTTTGCGGCGCGAATACGATGCCGCCAGTATTCCTTGGGGATGCGTTGCGGGTGCATTTCACCGCCGCGAATTTGGAAAGGCTTTCCGTTCAGCAGAAACTCCTGCCCGTTATCGCCCCCGAAGGAAAAGGTAACTTTTTCTCCGTTCGGTACTTGTGTGTTGAGGACGGCTTCGGGCGATGCCGAAGCGGATATCGACGTAAAGCAGAGACCACAAAGGATCGCTACGATTGTTGAACGTAAGTGCATGTGTTTAATACGTGGATGTTAAGATGGATATTTCAAAAAGATGGTTTATTTAACGATTACCGTTGAACCTGCGGACAATTTTTCAAATAAGACGGTACAGGCTTCTTGAGGGATGCGCACACAGCCGTGAGAGTTCTCTTCTCGATAGACGTTGCCGACATGCATGCCGATGGCTCCGTTGAAGCGCATCCAATACGGCATTTCGGCGGGGACGTAGTGACCGCCTTCGGGTACGGGAGAAGACGGTGTGGCACCGCTGTTGATAATCTTGCCCGATGCGTCCAATACAGCTCCGTAGAGATTAGAATGATATTCTTTGGCTTTTTGTGAAATCCGGAACTTGCCCGGCGGGGTTTTCTGATTGCCTTTGCCCGAACAGACAGGGAAATCCATGGCGATTTTTCCGTTGACATACAGACGCCCGCGTTGCATGTCGCGCAAGATGTGTACTTCACTGTTGCGTCCGTTGGCAAGGGTAAGTTGCTCATCATTTTTCCAAATGTCGCGCGAAGTACGGTATCCTTCGCTGTGGATAAACTGTTCGTATCCGTATGGTAATTTACCTGATGGCGGGAATGTGTCTGTCGTGCTTTTTGATGTTGATTGACAACAGGATAAAGCAAAGATAAACAATGCGGAGCAATTCCGTAAAACTAAATCGACGATGCGATTCATACCTCTGTAAGGATGCACCCGAAACGCTTTGGCGTCAAGTTTTTTTTGAAATGCAGGATGGTATCCTGTATTTTTGAAAAGGGATTTGCTTTTAATCGATGGAGGTTTAGCTGCTTGCTTTGTAGATGCCGAAAATGTTGCGCGGAGAGAGTAAAACGCCGTCGGCGAGTTGTTGCGTGTGCGGGGGAGTTTGTGCCTCAGTGGTTTGGAGAAAAATTTGTGACAGTTGCATTTTTAGAACGGAGGTTGGTTGGGAGGTTCTTTCTCAAGCAAAGAGCCGTTTCCGCAACCTCCGTGCAAATCACCGATCCAGCTCGTTTTGTTCATGCCGAGCCGCTTCTTCTTTGAGGCGTTTTTTTTGTATGCGGGCTACGATGAAGGAGGGAATGCCGAAAAGGACGAGGACGGTAAGCGGAACGCCGCCCCAGAGGAGAATGTTGAAATAGCGGGCGCATGTTTCGTCACCGCGATCTCGACCGAGCCGCCACCAGAGGTAGCTGCGTACCGGATTCCAGACATATCCGGATGAGGGCAAAAGGTGCAACAGACCGCGCCTTGCCATAGCAGATGGATGTCCGCGTTCCGAGGCGAAGAAATACCAAGAATCGGCTTGATCCTGTTTTCCTTGCGATTCACGCAGACGTGCCAATTCGAAGCTCGCGATGGCATCGCCGAATTGGTTGGCGGCTTGTTCCAAGCATTCCGCTCCCTTGTCTTCGTTTTTTTCGATGCCTTGTCCGGCGATGAGCATTTTCCCGATTTGGGTGAGGGCATCCGCTTGCCCCAGAGAAGCCGCCTGCAGGTAGAGGATATAGGCTTCTTTGTATTCCTGCTTGCGCATATGCTCTGACGCCAGATAAAGGAGAGCCTGCGGGAAGTGACCTTTGGCGGCTTTTTGCATGTACTCTTCAGCAAGCGTCGGATCGGCTGTCACGCCTTGTCCGCGAAGATAAGAGATAGCTGTCAGGTAACAGCCTTTCGGAGAGTTATGGTTGTCTGCCAGCCGCTTGTTGTAATAAAATGCCAAATGCGGATCGGCAGTAATGCCTTCGCTACCCTGTGTGAAGATAACCGCCAAGAGGTTGGTTGCGGTGGCAAGATCGCTTTCATCGGCTTGTTTCAATAAGCGCAGAGCTTCGTTTGCATCAGGAGAAACGCCTTGTCCTTTGAGGTACATATAGCCCAGCCAATACGCCGCATCTGCGGCTTTTGTGCCGTCCGCTTCCAGTTTGGTTTTGTACAGTGAAAAAGCTTTGCGGTCGTATTCGGAAACTTGTTCTGGGTTCGGGTGTTCTTTATCTTCTTCAAGCAGACGTGCTGCCACATAGGCGCCGGAAGGGTTCCCCGCATCGGCCGCTTTGCCAAACCAGTAAACGGCGGTTTCTTTGTTGCGGGGCACAATGTCGTTTCCCGTCAGATACAGCTCTGCCAGTTTGAGAATGGATCTCACATCGCCTTTTTGCGCTTGTTCCGTCAGTGCGCTCAGATAACGTTTTCCCCACTCAAAAGCCTCGCTTTGAAATCCGGCGATGGCATAGCGCAGGTACACCTGGTGCATTGCTTCGACATCGCCTTGTTCCGCCTTTCCTTTCCATTCGCGCAGACGCGATTCGAAATCTTCAGAGGGGACCGGTATGCTTTGCTTTTCGGGCGCAAGAGAGGTGTCTTGGCTTGCAGATGCGTGAATGTTCACCGCACTGCAAAGAAAGACAAACGGTAGGAGGGCTTTTGCCACAAATCGACACACCAACGCTTTCCCCATGCAAGAAGATTTTTTCATGGTTTATTCTTCGCTGTTTTGCTCACGGGGTGGACGATTGTTGAAACGGGGATTCCCCCCCGAACGGCGGTCAGCCCACCCCGATCTGTTCTTCGAAAAACGATCCCCACGGGGGGCAGAGTATGAAGAACGATTGTTGTGCGGGCGATCACCAAATTGTTTATCACCGAAGCGTTTTTCGCCAAACGGCTTTTTGGTGAACGGTTTGCTGCCGTATTGGCGTTCGCCGTAGGGCTTTTTGTCAAAAGGTCTGTCGCCTTCTGGTTTGTCGCCGAAAGGCTTTCTGCCGAATGGTTTGTTACCGTATTGGCGTTCGCCGTAGGGCTTTTTGGCAAAGGGCTTATCACCGAAGCGTTTTTCTCCAAACGGCTTTTTGGTGAATGGTTTGCTGCCGTATTGGCGTTCGCCGTAAGACTTTTTGTCAAAAGGTCTGTCGCCTTGCGGTTTTTCGCCGAAAGGCTTTCTGCCGAATGGTTTGTCACCGTATTGGCGTTCGCCGTATGTTTTTTTGGCAAAGGGCTTATCACCGAAGCGTTTTTCGCCAGACGGCTTTTTGGTGAATGGTTTGTTGCCGTATTGGCGTTCGCCGTAAGTTTTTTGGGCAAAAGGTTTGTCACCGAAAGGTTTTCTGGTGTATTCGGTTTTGCCTCCTTCGCCGTTGTTGCGGTAAGCTTGGAAATTTTCGCGCCAATTTCTGTTGTTGCGGGGATAATTTTGCGGGCGGCTTTGGGGGCGACCTTGAGGTCGATGCGCACGTTGAGGCGGTCGTCTTTTCTTATCGTATGTTTCGTTTGTGTCGAAAAGAGTGTTGCCGCGCTCTGTTTCGTCGTCACCCGTTTCAAAGTCTGCCGGGTCGAAGACGTAGTTTTCATCATCGTTCGCATCGGGGGCAGACGTTAGAGTCGCTTCATTGTTGCGCGGTGCAAATGCTTGCCGAACGCCGATCAATTGGCGACGCTTGGCGGGGTTTTTTGAAGCGAGTGATATTTCTTCCGGTGATAATACTTTGATGTTGCCCGGTTCGAGTTCGCCGCCCCACAACGAACCGATGCGGACACGGACGAGTTTTTTCACGGTCAGCCCCATGCAGGCGAACATTTGTCGCACCTGGCGTTTCAGTCCTTGTTCGAGAACGACGCAGGCGCGGCGTGGCGATAAACGAGCCACATATTTGGCTTTGGCTTGCCCTTCGGGCAGTTTCAAACCTTTCAACAGCTGAATGAGAACGGAATTGTCGAAGTTTTGATCTAGCGTTACCCAGTATTCTTTTTCAATGCCTGTGCGAGGATGAGAAAGTTGCTGAGAAAGAGTACCGTTGTTGGTGAAAAGAACCAGCCCTTCGGAATCGGAATCGAGACGTCCCACGTAGTTGACGTAGTTGTATCGGGCGGGGATCAGCGCATAAACTGTTCTCTCTTTTCCTTGCGTTGCTCTGCTGCATACAAATCCGCGCGGTTTGTTCAGCAAAAGTACGATTTCTTCTTTGGGTTCGGCGCGGTGACCGTCTACTTTGACGAAATCGTTCGGTTGTACGCGCACTCCGGGCGTTTCGACAATGTGTCCGTTGATTTCTACGCGCTTTTCGGCGATAAGACGGTCGGCGGCACGACGGGATTCATATCCGCATAATGCCAAAAATTTATTCAGGCGGATGCCGTCTACGGCAGTGTTGTCGCTTTCAGGGATAATTTGTTCAGACATGGTTGTAATTTAATGACCTCTCACGAGGTGGATAATGTTTCGGCAGAGGAAAAAAGCCTCCCGGCGCGGGATGTCCGGGAGGCTCCAGAAAGGATATTCAAATAAGGCGCAAAGCCGGTTGCTTTCCTTTTTTAGTTTTCGAACTTTGTTTTGGGAAGACCGACGGGGCTTTGCCCTTTCTTCCACTGACCGCGTTCCTTAAGGATCTTAACACGTTCAAAACGCTTGAGGACGGAACGCTTTCCGCCGACTGTACCGGTTGCTTTCAGTGTGGAGTGCTTAGACATTGTATCTGTTGAAATAAGGAGGTTATAACCGCATTGGGCAGAGCTCGCGGCATTGCGGGGCACACTTTTACTCTTTTTCTCACTCTATGGCAAGCCTTATTTTTTACATTATTTAAACAATTTTGCTTTTTGTGGATTAGTATGCCTTTATTGTCAGTGATAAACCAATAATTTTCTCCTATGCTTGTCATGCGGGTAAATTGGGTGTACACTGCAACTGTGATGAGTATATCCGATTATGCAAATCCGTTTGTGCTTGATCTGAAAGCTTACGAGCCGGGCAAGCCCATTGAAGAAACAGCGAGAGAGTTGGGGCTACAACCCGCTGATATTGTCAAGTTGGCATCGAATGAAAATGCTCTTGGTCCGTCTTCCATGGCGGTGGAGGCGATGCAAAAAGCGGCGGAGGGCGTACATATTTACCCGGACGGCGCGGCGTTTGAATTGCGCAGTGCTCTGGCAAAGCGTTGTGGCGTTTCGTTCAATGAAACGGTGGTGGGAACGGGAAGCAGCGAAATTATTGAGCTGACGGCGCATGCATTTTTGAATCCTCGGGCAGAGGTGATTGCCGCCAAACATGCTTTTTCCATGTACCCGATTGTTTCGAAATTGTTTGGGGCTCGTTATGTCGAAGTGCCAAACAAGCCCGATTGGTCGCATGATTTGAATGCCATGCTGGCAGCAATTACGCCTGATACGCGCGTAATTTTTATCACCAACCCGACAAATCCGATCGGTACGGTGGTAACACAGCAGGAGGTGGACGATTTCATGGCGCGGGTTCCGGATCACGTGTTGGTGTGTTTTGATGAAGCATATCGTGAATTTGCCGATGAGCAGATTGATACCGTCAAGTTTGTGAAGCAGGGACGTAACGTCATTGTCCTGCGCACATTTTCAAAGGTATACGGTCTTGCCGGTATTCGTGTGGGGTACGGGTTGGCAAAAGAAGAAATCTGCACGACGCTTCACAAATGTCGAGAACCTTTTAATTTGAATTCGTTGGCACAAGTTGCGGCTCTTGCCGCCTTGAATGATGATGAACATGTGCAACGCACGGTTGCCATGACGCGCGAAGGAATGAAAGCATACGAATCGGCTTTTCGCGATATGGGGCTGGAGTGGATACCCAGCCAAGCCAACTTTGTACTGGTGAAGGTGGGGCAGGGCAAAAAGGTGTTTCGGGAAATGCTTCAAAAAGGGGTGATCGTGCGTGCGCAAGATGGGTATGGTCTTCCCGAATATATCCGCATCACAATTGGTACGAATCGGCAAAACACCCGTTGCATTGCTGTTTTGCGCGAGGTGCTCGGTAAGTGATTTTTTGATGCCCCTACGAAAAAACCTCTTCGGCGTACAGCCGAAGAGGTTTTTTCATGCAACAGAATACGTAATTTTCCTCAGAAAGAGTAACTGATGCCGGCATTGACGCCGTGCAGGGTTGCTCCGCTGCGGTATTCGAAGACGTAACCGGCGTTTGCACCCCATGTGTTGCATATTTTCCATGTCAGCATAGCATTGGCACGGAATGCATTGCGACCCGGGGAAACAGAACGTTCGGTAAAGGAAGATCCGTCCGGGTTGCCCACGGTGACTTTTCCGTCTTTGCGGACAACATCGCCCACATAGGCGATCCCGACAGACGGGGTGAGGGCCATACCGTTTTTGAACGTATAGGTGCGATCAATGGCGAAGCCGGCAGAAAGAGCAAGGTTTTGATAATGTCCGCCGGAGTAGCTATTGTTGATCCCGTTGACGCCCGATTCGCGGAAGCTGTCCATGCGTGATGCTGTGTAATCCAGCCCGATGAACGGTCGCAGGTTGTATGCGGGGCATACTTGGTACACCCAACCGACCCGCCCGCCAACGGCAAAGACATCTTCATTCCAATTGCCGGTCGAGAATCCCGGACCGATCAGCGAATTGACGGATGAACGGGAGCTTTTGTTGTCGCTTGTGCCGTAAGCGACATAGCCGTCCAGCTGAAGCCCTTGTTTGAATCCGCACATGTTGATCAATGTACCGCCGTAGAGACCGATCATGGTGGTGTCTTGGTCGATTTTGCCGCGATCAAAAATGTAGGAAGATTCCTTCGGTTTCAAGCGACCGTACATTTGACCGAACGACAGACCGATGACGGAGTTTTTCCCGGTTTGGTGATCCATGCCGACGGCAAAGCCGCCGCCGTTGAATTTATAGCCGGCTCGTCCGTTGTGGGTTGATACGTCTTGGAAGTTCCCCAGCCCGCTGACCCAGAGATTTGAACCGGTGAGGCGATCGCTGTAGACGTGATTCCGCGCCCCGTCAGCAAAAGCAAACAGTGTTTGTGCAGAGCTGACAAGAGTATTGGCGATGCGGGTGCCGTCCCCTTCGTTGATGGAACGTACCGTGGCTTCCCCGGTTTCCGTCAAATTGCTCACGTCCCAAATCAACCCTTTGTTCAGCAGGGCAGAGAGGGTGCCTCCGAAATCGTAGGATGAGAAAGAGCCGCTGAACGATCCGTTGCTCAGATCAAAGAAGCGGAACGAAGTCCCCTTGGTGAGCGATTGGGCAAAAGCCGCTTTTTCTTCGTCCGTGGCGGCGGCGTAGGTCGTTGCTCCATCCGAATCGGGAACGGCTGTTTCAAGATTCAACGCAAAGGTGTTTTTCCCGTTGAGAACAATATTGTCCGTAAGGCGGAATTGTGAGATTTGCGTATCGGTGTTACTGTTCACCGTACCGGCATTCACCGCGTTTGTGACTGCGGTGACGGTCCAAGTATTGGTGCCGTTTGCCGACGTGGTGACGTCGCTCAAGCTCAACACACCGGGAGAATTGCCGGCTTGCAGAGTATTTGTGCCGACAAGGGTAATGCCACTGATACTCCCCGTGCCGCCAATGAAACCGTTGTTGACAGTAACGGAATCTCCGGATGCGGCAAGTTCAGCATTGTTTTTCAAAATGACGGAACCGTTGATTTCGGAAGAAGTCGCATCAATACCGTTTGTTGCTAAGATTCCTTGCATAGAATCGCTCGGGGCATCTCCCGAAACGCCAACTTTGACACCATCGAGAGTCAGTTCGGAGCCATCGCTGACATGGATCGTATCCGTGTTGACTTCCGAGGTTGATGCCGATGAAATCCCGGCACTCTCGGAAGCCGTAAGGCGATTGACCGTGACACTGTCGGCATTTTGTATTTTTGTGATTTCGGACGCCTCTGCCGATATATAATTTTCTGTGCTTGAAACATCGGACGTGGTAGTGACGATAGAGTATACATCAACTGTTGCTCCGCCCGTAGCCAGAGAAGAACCACCCCCGGCTACTGTGCTTGCCGTTGCATTGGCAAGGGTGCCGGTGGCTGTGAGGGTTTGTGATTCCCCCGAACCGTTCATAACAAGGGCAACATCGGTGTCAGCACCGGACATGACGGAAGAATCGCCTTCACTGTTGCCGATGACAACGAGAGAGCCGTTTTGCTCTTGAACGGTAAAGCTCCAAACGGAAGAACCGTTGCTGTATGTATAGACCCATTTGCCGCTTCCCGATGAAGCGATGCTGTAGCCGTCACCCTGTGTTGTGGACACGGCAGAGAGCGTCAGATTATCGGTGGAGAAAACGCGAAGCGTTGAACCTAACGTTGCTTTTTCAGCGATATTCAGGGTAAGGTTTGTTGTCAGATCGGTAGGCGTGCCGCTCAGCGTTTCATAGCGCAACAAAGCCGTGTCGTTCCATTCGGTCGCTTTCAGGTTGAAAACGGTTGCCGCCGTGATGTCGAGCGTGGAGACCGATGCACCCGCATTCGCCGTGACGGTACCGCCCCCTGCTGTCAGGGTGGCGGCGTTGATCGTATTGTCCGAAGTCAATGTGCCGCCGCTGATGGTTAGCGATTTTGTAGATAATGAGTTGACGCTCAATTCGCCGTCTGAAATGCTGACCGAATTGCCGGCAGAGAGTTCCCCGGCGGTAAATGTTCCGCCGCTTACCTCAATATCGGCTGTTCCCTCGAAGGTTGCGTTGCTCAGATCGCTTGATCCCGTACCCGTATTCAAAATGAGCTTTCCCGAACCGACTGTGATGCTGCCGGCGGGAGTGTCTTTTTCTTGGAAACGGAATGTTCCGCGGACTGTTGCCCCGCTTGAGATTTCCAGCTTGGGTACGTCAGCCGCCGAAGCTTCCGTTTGAAGAACAACGGTGCCGTCTGAAGCATTCACCGTGCCGCCTATTGTCAGAGATGGCATGGTAGCAACTGCGGAATTGCTGACGGTTACCTCAGCTCCGGTAGATACGGTTTGAGCCGTATCGTAAGAGGTATCGGCGGTGATTTCGCCGGAAAAATCGGCGGAGGCGGTGGTAGAGTATACCGTGACAGACAGAGCGGCAATAAGGGCGGCTCTCAGGCTGGTTGGTAGCGTGATTTTCATATCTCAATAATGTGGTTTCTTCGTTGAAATGAAGAGAGACGCGATGCGTCTTTTCGTATGATATTCTTGTTTGGAAATATGTTCAGCTAACAATTTCAATATGTTATATATAACACACAGCACATTGCGATGGTGTGCCTTTTCCCCAGCGCAGAGGTCTACGCCTTGACGGAATCCGAAAGGGTTGTTACAGTGATCGGCATGAAGTTCCTGATCTTTGGCGTTACAGGTCGCGTAGGCAGTGTTGCGGCAAGACGATTGAAAGAACGGGGACACGAAGTAATTGCCTGTTCTCGGCATGAGGCAGATTTGTGTAACGGGGAGAATACCGAAAAACTCATAGAGGCAACATCTCCGGAATGCGTGCTGAATTGTGCCGCCGTAAGCGGTATAGAAACTGCGCTGGACGACCCGCTGACGGCTCATCGGGTGAATGCCGTTGCTCCCGGAATGATGGCGCGGGCAGCGCATCGCATGGGCATCCGCTATATTCACCTGAGTACGGATTACGTGCTGGACGGAAAACGGAAAGGCTTGAAGAACGAAACGGCGAAATGCCGTCCCTGTTGCGTGTACGCCGAAAGCAAATACGAGGGGGAATTGCACGTTCTTCGCGAGATGCCCGAAGCGTCCGTATTACGCGTATCGTGGGTTTGTGGTAACCCAATGAAGATATCATTCGCCGAAAGCATGGCAGAAAAAATAGTGAAGGGAGAACCGATCGCCGCCATAGCCGATAAAACCTCTTTGCCGACAGACGTTGAAGAAATTGTTCGCGTGTCAGAAGACTTGGCAATGAGAAAAGATGCGAGCGGTATTTGGCATCTTTGCGCTACCGGTAAACCGATGTCTTGGCACGACTATGCCATGCGTATTGCCGATGCGTTGCTCCGTCTCGGGAGAATAGAAAAGATGCCGTTGATTCAAAAACTGAAATTGGCGGATATGGTAAACTTCCGCGACACAAGACCCCAACACACCGCAATGGATAACTCTGCGCTGTCTGCCCGCCTTGCCCGTCCCATCCCAACAGTTGATGAAATGATCGCCGCCTCGGTAAAACGTTGGCTTGCCTGTCGAACCGTTCGTTCCTGCTGAACCAGCGCGGGGGGGGATTATTGTGGCTGTATAGCCCCCATGTGTCATGCACGTGCGCTGTGGATCTACGAGAGTAGAAATTATTGTGGCTGTATAGCCACTCAGAATTGAATCTGACGGAGGCAATTTACAGGAATCTTTGATAAAGAGCAAGCAAAAATTGCAAGTAAAAAGAATTAACGGAAGAAAGGAAAGGGGGGGTATTTTCTTTTTCTTATGGCGTGGATTTGTTAATCCTTTTATAGTGATTTTATTGTGGTTTTATTTCAGCGTTGTGAAATAAAAAGGAAGAGAAGAGGTTTGCTATTCGAAAAACAGGACATCTTGATCTCGATGGATTGCATTACCCATTTTGATGACTTTTTGTTCGTCAACAGGAAAGATAACCACGCTATCGTCCGGAGTGAACAGCGGTTGGAAACGCTGTTCTATATGATGCATAAGCAGACTGATTATGCGCGGAGAATGGTTGAGTTCGTATACGGAGTATTGCAAGCGAATAGCACCGTGCGACGTCAGCATTTTTGAAAAACTCGTCCGCAACTTAGTGTTTGAAATATCGTAACTGATCAAAATCATAAAACGAAATGCGGGATTTGAGGATGATCCGGATTTTTCATGATGGCACGGTAATATCCGCGAACAAACAGGAAGATTTCCGTCTTGTACCGCATGAAGCTTTCAGAAAAAAGCCGGTAATAGGATGAAGAAAATTCCCGGGAGAGGGTGTATTGCCCTTTGAAAAGAGCGAAATGTTCATACGAAAATTGCTTGAGATGGAAGGCTTTCAGCACAGTGCGATCCACAATGGGGCGCAACGGCTCCATCAAATCGCAGACGAGCGATTTCCTCTTAAACCATAGGCGGTGATATACGCCGATATAAGGATCAAAACCGAACAGTCTCAACATCACGTCTACCCAGTTGAACAGCATGCTGTATCCCAAATCAAGGCAGACGTTCAGGGGGTCTTGCTTAGTTCGGGGAAAACGCCCCTTCCATTCCATATCTTGGTAAAAAGCCGCAAAGAACATTTTGGCGCAGCGACCTTCCATACCCATCAGCGTTTCAGGGTCTTGCACGGTTTCTATATCGTTCAGAAATGCGCCACACTGGGTGCATGCATTGAGCGTTAATAAATCTCGCCTTCTTGTTGCTTTCAGTGCGGCAATTTGGTTTTCTGTTTTGTTTGCGACAAGTTGTCGTGCCACGGAAAAATGGAAAGGCAAATGGGAAAACTGTTGCTTTCGCAGAAGGAAATTGGCTTCCGCATGCGGTGCATGCACCATGATCGGGCGTAGGTTTTGTTTCAGCAACACGATAGCAACGGCATGAGCCGTGCATTTTTCAAGCACGGCAGAACTGAGGGTGAACGAGCCGATAACAATCAGGGCAAGAATTTTTTGGAAAGGCATTTTGGTGAGCGTCTTTCCGGTTTCCGTATCTGTCAGAAGAAGTTCTCCATTGCGCACGCTTAATCCCTTGGATTGAAAGGCAGAAATGACAAAGATACTTCGGTGCATTACGTCTTGTTTGTTCAGCATGAGAGGTAAGAATCAATCCGGTGTGTATTTTTCGCAGAGCGGGGAATAGATGCAATGGGCGCATTTTGCTTCGTTGATTGGAAAGGGAGTATCAAAATCATAGTTTCTCATTTGGGCAATTTGCTGTTCCATGCGGAGGTGGTCTTCTTCTGTCGGTAAAGAGATAGGATAGATTTTGTTGTCCGAGAGAGAATGAATTTTGATCTTTTGAACGTCAAATCCCATCTCTATGAGGCAAAAATACAGCCCGTGTACTTGGAGAATATGCCCGGGAAAGATTGTGTGTATTTTATATTTTCGTTCCAAAAGCAAGGCTTCGCTTTCCCGATAGAGGTCGACAACGCCCACGATCCCCAATTCATTGGAACAAACAGACATGGCGCAACGATCTGTCTTTTTTGTGCTGTAAGATCCGCTGTCCACCGATTGGTGGACAGCGATTCCCCGAACTTGATCGTGAGCCTTAAATGCAGAGGCATCCCGGTCTTCATAAATGCTGTGAAGGTACAGAGAATACGGGCAAAAGCAAAAATCGTTCAGTTGGCTGACGCTGATATACCCGTTTTCATTCATGTGGCACAGTTAATTGTTGTGATTCGACCAGCGTTGAGAGGCATAATCGAACCAATCCTTGTTTTCAATTTTTAAATCTAACTGTGAATCATCCTTTTTGATTTCTTGTTCATACAACATCAGCATTTTCAAAGCAATGTGGTAAGCTCCGTTGGCATCCGGATCTATCGGTAATTTGTCTTCTTTTTTTATTCGACTTGAATTAAAGAAGATGCCCTGCGCATTTTTTACAGGAGAAATAAGGACGTCGTTCCCCTGATAATCCTCGTATCGCAAGCGAAGAACGACTTTTAAGCCATCAATGAATGGCTTAAGTATGTCTTCATCCCCTTCTGCCAGTACCGGGCGCAGGTCTTGCCCTTGTTCGTATTCAATGCCCCTTTTCTCTAATTTGTTTTTAAGGTCTTCCGTTACATCGACGGAGAGAAACTTCTTTTCTTTAGGACAGAATATAAAACGCCACGCCCCGCCATGGGTACAGATTTCCCATGTTTGTTTTTGCTCACTAATTCCAAACTTTTCATAATCTGCCGTAAAGACGAAGTAATCCTTCTTGTATGTGATCGATTCGAAGACGAAGTAATCCTTCTTGTATGTGATCGATTCGAAGTTTTTGAAGAAGTCCTGAGCTTGCTTCTCATTGATATAGCAGGGCTTCAATTGATCGACAAATCCCGTTGTCGGATCAATCTTGCTGGTATATGCGGCAGGCACATAAAACAGCATGCCGGTCTGTTTACCAAGTTTTTGAAAAGATTCAAATGGGGCGGTCAATTGTAGAGGATGGCGGATGCCTCCCTCTTTATCGAGATCTTTGTCTTTGAATACCAGATAATTCAGCTTGTCTATGAGAGCTTTTTCAAATTTTTGATAAACCTGTTTTTCAATTTTGAATCGCCCTCGCTTAAAGCCAGAGTTCAAATCTTCCAATGCCACAACGGCATGATATTTTACCATCATTCGGGCAATATCCGAAACAACCTGAGACAAAAAGCCGCTCTTAAGGTCTTTGATGGCGGTGATGGCATCCCAATTGACACGGGCTTTCTGACGCTCATCCTCTTTTTTGTCGAGAGCCTCATGATAATCGTATTCCGAAGTGGACGACTTTCCGTCTGCCCTTGTCGTTTTGCTCTTGATGGTGTTGTATGATTTCTGCTCTACAATGTTTCCGTTACGGTCAATTAGCGAAAGATAAATCAAATGCCGTTCCCCACGGTCAATGCCGATAAAGTGAATATCGTCTTCGGGTAGTTGTTTTATATATTCGATACAAGATTCGTTGAATGCCTTTTGTGTAGTTTTCCCTTTTCGGAAATTCAGGGTAATCGGTACGTGGAACTGGTAGGAGTCTTTTGTAAATCGCTTGTCTTTAACAATGTCATGCGGGAAACGACCTGGTTTGGAGTTGTTGGACTTTGGTGTCTTCTTATCTCCCTTTTTGTGGGTGGGCTCTTTCTTAAGATCGGGAGTAGCTTCTCGGAAAAACAGTTCAGCCTTACCATTTAATTTATATAGAGGATTTTCCAAATTTTCAGGACTGAAAAGTGCCTTCCAATACATTGTATGCAGATTTTCACGTCCTGTCGATCGTTCGGAAAAATCTTTGTTGTATATTTGGAAAAGAAGTAATTTACCATCCTTCTCCATTTTGCGGACAATTTCTTCCTGAACGGGGTTAAAGGATACCGCATATGCAACTTCTTTTATGTAATCGAGAAAAGAAGTCACAGATTCATATTTTGAATTAAATTTAAGATCTAATTTGGATAAATTAGGATCGTTTTTAATACAAATCTTATAGTAATCTATTAATGAAGCGTCATTTATAAATTCTGTCCATGTGTTATAGCTAGCAGATTCTTTTAAATTAATTCCGTATTTATTAACAATTTTATTTCTTATATATTCAATCAGACGATGATCTTTTTTTTCTTTTTTAAGTCTATGAATATATGGATTTTTCCCTAATTTAGCAATCTCTGCCTTTTCATTTTCCTCCGTAAAAGCATCTAGAATCTTTTCATCTGCTAAAGGTAACAAAAAATTTTTTACCACATTCTGAACAATATTCGTATTCTGATAATACATCATTTTTTCAAAGCATGGAGTACTATTATTCAGTGAAGGATAATTCAAGTTTCCTTCGTCATCGTTGAAATACTCATTTTTATCACATTGTTTTGTATAAATTCCAAGATAATAATCATATTTACCTTTAGAGCTATTATATTTTCTCAGTATAAATGATCTATTGCTATCTTCCTGCGAGTACGACCATCCATCACATCTTGTGTTAGCACCGAAAAACACACGATATTTCTTTGTACTGTAGGGTTTCCTTGTTACGTAATTGCGGACTTTGTCGTAAAGGCTTGGCATGATACGAAGTTTCTTTTCAAGAGCATCATATTCCTTGTAAAATTCTTCAGAACGCTTTGATTTTAAATCTTTATCTTTATCTTTATCTTTTGAGCTTGCTCGGAAAAAGAAAACTGTATGACAGAACTCCAACAAGGCATCTAAGAATGCTTTTAAATGGTCTTTTTCAGAAGAATCCTTCAGTAGATCAATGTCGGATCGGCAGTTATTAGTATTGTTACACAATCCTTTGATCTTATCGAAACGATTTTTGATTTCGGCAACGGCTTCTTTTGGTGAATATTTATCTAATTCTTCGTCTTGAGCTTTTTCTCTATAGGGAATATGTACGCTTTTGAGGGCATCGAGAGTTTTTTGTTGTTTTTCTTCTCCTACGATACGGAGAATTTCGGAAAGCTCACATACATCCGGCATTGTAACTTCCTTCGTTCTGTTCTTTTTTTGATTTTTCCATTCTGCTTCAAAAAGTCTTTCGATATAGCTGTAATCACCAAAAACATGATGCGAAACAGAAGCGATTTTTCGTGTATTGATGTATACGCCTTGTGCCGAATCGGCATCCAAGTCTTCAATCAAATGAGCAATTTGTGAAAGGTACGACTCTTCCTCGGCATCACCCAATAACTCTTTTAAATAATAATCGTTAACTGCATTCCATAATTCAACAGCTGAATCAAAACAGGGCTTAACGAATGAAAGAGAGACCACATCCCCCATAATCTGCTTGTAAAGTGGAATTAAGCGAGGTAATCGATCTTTTTTATCAACGCATTGATTGTATTTGTTAATCAGTTGATTGATACCCTCAATATTTTCGCCATTCTCCAGTTTTTTCCCGCCCAGTACTGCGTTGTAAAGGGTGATCCCATCTTGCAGAATGCATTGATTGAACGTTTTTAATTCGAACACTTTTTTTAATTCGAGCACTTGCCCTTCATTTTTGCCGACAAGCTTTTTTAATTCATCGGATAATTGTTGCTGAAGAATATCCAGCTTGTCAGACAGTTTCTCTTGAATCTTTTCCCAGTTCTGCAAATTGCAAAGAAACTTATCCAAATTATCATTGACGGTCCGATAGGCGATAGCCGTTGCTTGGTCTTTGCCCGTATATAGGTTCTCCCTATTTGTATCATATCTGCTAAAATAAGTGGTAAACCCATCAAATTGTTTAAGGAGGCTAACTTCTTTGTCACTTAACGGCGATTTTTCAGAATCGCCATCACCGTCTGATCCCTTTTTCTTTTTAGCTAATAATACACTGAAAATCTTTTCTGTTGATTTTGGTGCATCTTTAAATTGTTCAACGAGATTCTTGCGCAAGTCGGCATAGCAATTATTTAGGTTTTTTAATCGAGCATTTTTCTCTTTGTCATTATCTGTCTTATTACTCTTTTCCTTGTAACACTCCAAAGTCTTTTGTAGCAAATCATCAGGGAAGCTGTATTCACCCAAAGCCTGTACAATATAGTCTTTATGGTATTTATCCAGAATATCTTTAACCGTTGAGTAGGCTTCATCTCGATCCTTGTCTTCATCAATCAGATTGCCACTTTTGATGTGTTCTGCGGTTTCAAATTGAGGGATCAGGGAAAAGCGAAGAGTTTTAGATAATTCGTAGGGAGGTATGTTATTCATAAGGTCAGCTATATCAAACGAAAGTCGCACATCAATAAAAAAATCAATTTCTCGAAAAATGTCGCTTTGAAAGCGACAAAAAAAGAAAAACAACAGAAAAAGATAAAATCGTTGCACAAACGTAACCTATTGTTTTTACTATATAAAATATTCTCATCGACTGTTGCCTTCTATCGGCGCGTTGAATACCGTTTCACAAGCTCCCCTTCCAGATTACTGCTGACAGAAGTTCGCTATGGGTGGCAACATCTGTAAAATCAAATGGCAAAATCCCGGAAAGCACATTCGCTCACATTAAAAAGGGGAGGAAAGAACAGGAGAAGAAAGGCAGATGCAGAGAAAGAAGGTAGAGTTATGGGTGGTGAAAGAATACGCTCACCATGCACGATATGTTTCTATAAAACAAGTGAAAATTACAGTCCGCCAGAGTTCGTTGCACGTGTTGCAATCTCCTCCTTGCGCGGGATTGCCGTGCAGAAGAATTGCGTAAGTGGGTGCGATGCGGAATCAAACGATGAGCGCAGATACTCCGGTCGGACTAAACGATAAGGTCTTAGAGAGAGACGGTATCATTGCTCGGAAAGAACAGTTGAGGCGCAAATCGCAAAGTTAATACGCTGTTTTTGGGTGGTTGTTGCGCTCGAAGGAAAGATAAAAATGGAGCGGATGATGGGATTCGAACCCACGACATCAACCTTGGCAAGGTTGCGCTCTACCCCTGAGCTACATCCGCTTTATTGAGTTTAACGGTTTTTCACCGTACCCCACAGGGTGCAGAGAGAGTTTATCAAAATAAAAAAGGAATACAAGTCTTTTTTTTATTTTTCTGCATATTTTCCTGTGGCGAGTGCGTCAGCTTCTGCTGCGGTGCTTGCTTTTACGACAACGAATGGCTTTTTGGGAACGCCTCTTTTTGTTTTGCTGTTAATGATATGTGTTGTTTCGATGCCGTCTATTGATGCTGTTTGGTAATTGCCGCCAGATGCAGAAAGAGCACTGCGAAAAAGCTCCGTGGTTTCCCCGTTGACGGAAATTTTCCATGCTTTTTGTTCCGGAGGCGGGTCGCCCGCAAGGTAATCGCTTGTGCTTGAAAGCAGATAGCAAAAAATCCCGTGCCGGTGTAACTCTTCTGCCGCCCGATCAAGCATGTATCCTTTCCCTATTCCGCTGAGATCAATATACATTCCGGGGACGGTTTTGACGGCTTTGCCGTCTGAGATGAGCAGTTTTTTATATCCGGAGGCGACTGCGGCTTTGTCCAATTCTTCTTTGGTGGGGGAGGATCCTGTGCGTGCTGCTCGCCGCCAAAGGCGAATGAGGGGACCCAAGGTTGGGTCAAAGTTTCCGTTTGTCTTTTCTGCCATGTGCAGGGCAAAGCGCAATGCGGTTTCCAGTTCTTTGCTGATGGTGTGTTCCTGACCGGTGGGCGCGGTGTTGAGGCGGCTCAGCTCGCTTCGCGCGTCGCGGGCGGAAAGCACAGTTTCCCAGTGTTTGAGACAGGCAAATGCCGCTTTGACGCCTTTTTCCACCTCTTGCGGTGGGGCAGAGGTGTAACATCGCAATGTAAAAACTGTACCTGCCGCAGCTTCGCTGTAAAAATACGCTTGTTCTTTCGCGTTGCAAAAAAAGCCGCACACCCCGATGAGCAGGGCGGCGGCTTTGGAAATGAAGCGGTGCATCAGGCGAAAAGTTCGGCAATACGGCGGCATACTTCTTCCACGTTTTCGCGCGAATTAAATGCCGAGATGCGGAAGAAACCTTCACCCATGGCCCCGAAGCCCGCGCCGGGGGTGATGACAACCAAGGCTTCGTGAAGCATTTTGTCGAAAAGTTCCCAGCTGCCCATTCCTTGAGGACACTGAACCCAAACGTAAGGAGCATTTTCACCGCCCCACACTTTCAAGCCCACGTTGCGGCAGGCTTGACGCAACAATGCGGCATTGCCCAAGTAGTGATTGATGAGAGCTTTGGATTCTGCTTGTCCCTGCGTAGAGAATAGGGCTTCTGCCCCGCGCTGGGCAATGTAGCTAGCCCCGTTGAATTTCGTGCAATGACGCCGCACCCACAGGCGGGAGAGCTGTACTTCGTTGCCGTTTTTGTCGCGCCCCGTCAGCTCTTTCGGAATGACGATGTAGCCGCATCGTACCCCCGTGAAGCCACCGTGTTTTGAAAAACTGCGGAATTCTATCGCACAGCGGCGCGCCCCGGGGATTTCATATATGGAATGGGGGATGGCAGGATCGGTAATGAAGGCTTCGTAAGCACCGTCGTAGAGCAAGATGGAGT
This sequence comes from uncultured Akkermansia sp., assembly GCA_964418985.1. Classification (GTDB taxonomy): domain Bacteria; phylum Verrucomicrobiota; class Verrucomicrobiia; order Verrucomicrobiales; family Akkermansiaceae; genus Akkermansia. The sequence continues at coordinate 135,451 of CAYQNL010000003.1, forward strand.
TGTTTTCCTGTGCATACGCGACCCAGCGTTCGAGCGTGGCGCGATCGGCAACGGCTCCAGTGGGGTTGTTCGGGAAGCAAAGGTAGACCAAGTCCACAGGTTCGGTCGGCGGTTGGGGGATGAAGTTGTTTTCCGGAGAGCAGGGAAGGTAGGTCAAGCCTTCGTAAGAGCCGTCATTGCGGACGTTCCCCGTATTGCCGTTCATGACGTTGGTGTCGACGTATACCGGGTATACGGGATCCGGCACGGCAATGCGATTGCCTTGACCGAAGATGTCCAAGATATTTCCGGTGTCGCATTTTGCGCCGTCCGATACATAAATTTCATCGGCATGCACGTCAATGCCGCGTTCTTGGTACGATACGCGGGCAATCGCTTCGCGAAGCCATTCGTATCCCTGTTCGGGACCGTAGCCATGAAAACGTTCGCGAGTTGCCAGATCATCTACAGCGCGATGCATGGCATCAACGGTTGCGGGGGGAAGAGGTTCTGTCACATCTCCTATGCCGCAACGAATGACAAAAGGTGCTTTGTCGGGATTTTCTGCCGAAAATGCTTGTACGCGACGCCCTATTTCCGGGAAAAGATACCCGGCTTGCAATTTCAGGAAATTATCATTGATGCGAACCATAACGGGGGCGATTCTATATCAAGCGACCGCCCCGCGCAAGCATGGAATGAGTTTTCTGATGTTGCACATAGCCTCTCGTTAAAATCGGGTGTGAACCGAATAAAGGATTGTCATTTTTTTTTGCTGTGCTAGAGTGATGGGGAAACGAATGTCATATGATTGCGAACTTTTTTTCCCCGACCCAATGGATTGTTGTATTGGTGATCCTGTTTTTATTGTTTGGCGCAAAAAAACTGCCGGAGATCGCTCGTAGCGTAGGCAAAAGCTTGGGAGAGTTCAAAAAAGCCCGTCAGGAATTTGAAGATGAGTTGCTGAAAGCGTCTGATGCAGAGGAAAAGAAGGTCATTGCCACCTCGGAAACAGATACACACAAAACAGAAGAAAAGAAAGAGAACGATCACGCTTCTGTTTAACGGGTGAGAGCGCAAAAAATGGCGCCCCGTGAAGGATTCGAACCTTCGACCCACAGCTTAGAAGGCTGTTGCTCTATCCAACTGAGCTAACGGAGCGCAATGCGTAACGCCGTGTATTTTATCAGAACGTTGTGATTATGGCAAGACATTTGAGACCGATGCTTTGTTGCAGGGCGGTTCATTCCGTTTCGGAGGAATTGCGAAACTCTCCACCCAGTACGGAAGTTCCCAAGTCGGCAGTACCGTTGCTTTGTTCCAGACGAAAAACGTGTGCCGAGCAATTTTCGCCATCTTTTGCGTAGTTGAAATAGATAAGCAGGTACAGCGTCACGGGCAAAAAACGTTTTTGATTGACCGGACCGTATATATTGGCAGCAACAGTATATTCGCCTGCCTGCGCCTTGGGCATCGTAAAAGATTCAATACCCAAGCCCAGTGTTGTGTCGGGGGAGTGGATTCCGCCGACAAAGGTTTCCGGGTGCTCCGGATCGCATTCGTTCCCGGCTGGATCGCGCACCTTCAGGTCAACGTCCGAATCAAAGGAATCCCACAGTAATTCCATGCGCAAATCCGCGCCGATGGGGATGATCCATTCCTGCGGGATTAACCCTTCTTTTAACGGTGTTTTTTTCTCTTCAGATTGTATTCTCAGTCTGTTCAAAGAAACAAGAGCCGCATCTGCCAAGCCTTCGTCTATGTCGGGAAATCGCAGTAAGCGCACTAAAATCTCAGCGGCATTTTCTGTGTTTCCTCGGCGTTCTTCCAGCAATGCCCACATCCAGTACGCTTGTTTGGCGTCTTCCCGCTTTTCCAAAATATTCAGCAAACAAGATTCTGATAGGTCATATTCTCCCATAAACATCAATCGCATAGCTAAAGATGCTTGCAGAGTAAGGTCATCGGGAGCCAGTTCGCATAAATTGGATATGACAGACAACGCTTTTTCTTTTTCCCCTCGCGTTGCGAAAAAGTAGGAAGATTCGGCATAGAAAGCCGGACAACGCAAATTTTCGTTCCGCAATTTTTCATAAACCGCAAGCGGATCTTTGGCTGCTTGCAGGGTTGTTAAGAACGATGCATTCGGATTCCAAGGGACAAGGTTTTTCTTTGGAGCGGTTTTCGCATCCTTTCTTGCGGGAAGCTTTTTCCCTGCTTCTCCTTTTGGTCGTGTGTTTTCTCCGTCCTCTTTCAGCCATTCGGGCATTTTCCCTGTTGCTACACCGGAAGTTTCTTCTTGGTATGACAAGGCTTCCATTCCGTGTTTGACCATGTTTTGGGCAGTGCGCTTCAGCCACCGCATGGGCGGTATGCCGGATCGTAGGGTGCGCCACCTTTCGGCGGTCTTCTTCACATCGGCATAGGGTGTATCAGAGGAAGATTTGTTGATTGACGGAAGAAGGAAGCGATAACCCGGGACGGCTGTTTTATATAAACAAGAGAGAGATTTTAAAGCACTCTGCCGCAGAAGCGGGGAGGTTTCAAGCAACGTGCGTCGCGCCAGTAAATGGGCATATCGAGCGCGCAACAGGATGCCGTTGCTTGCTGTGTCGGTTAATATTTCATATTGGCTTGTTTGTCTGGTCTCACCGCTTGCCCATTCTATTTCAACGTCATGCTTCCCGGGGGGGAGTGTCCCCATGATTTCGAAAGAAGTGGCGCATGGATCTTTCAGCGGATCATACACCGCACCGAACCAGTCATTCCCATCCAATTTGATACGGGCGATACGCCAAGGCAAGAGGCACATGGTATTTACCTGTTCTTTGGTTGAACCCCGCTTTAAACAAATCACCTCTGCATTGAGGCGAGCCAATGTCGGTGTCAGCCCTCCCGCGCTTTCCTCTGGCAATAAGACGATCACTCGACATGGCGGGACAAAGGAATTCATTGCCCCGAAATTAGAAATGCCGTCGCTGTAAATGAAACAAACGTCTTGTGGATTCAAGGCTTTGACGGCTTCTGCCAAATCAGAAGTTGCTCCATCGCACTTCAGCGAAGCGAGATATTCTGTCAGAGCCTTACCGCCGTCTTCCGCTACAGAGAAATTCGTTACTTTTTCCACGCGATGCCTCAGTACGGCAAGGTTCACCTGTTTGACGTCAGGTGCATGCTTCAAATATTCCCGCAAAAATTTGATGGCAGCAGAGCTCCCTTCGGTGGGCATGGAAGCCGAGGCATCCCACACCAGAGAAAGAGTTTCGGGCGAGGGTAAATCAACATTTCGCGGAGCAGGTGAATGCGGGCAAAGGCTTGCATAAAACACGCCGTCTGCCATTTCGATACATTCGGCAGGCAGAGATTTCGGCAAGATTAGGCAATTCCCCTGATGCCGTTGTTCTTCACTCAGCACTTCATTGCCGACATAAAATGCACCCTGTTGCGTGAAAGGTGTTGTTTCTCCGTTTGATTGGTGTGCTGCAGGCAACAGCGGCAATTGCCATTGGATCGACAGCGGCACCCCTTGCCCGCCAAAGTCGCAATACGGGCGGCAGATGAATTCGCCCTGATCCGACTCCTTCAGCGGCTCGGCGTAATGCAACACAATACGTCGTACACCATGGGATGCTACCGTGACAGGCACGGAAACACCATTCGGAATATTTCCTGCCGATTTTAGGCTTGCAGACGAATTTCTCTCATTTGCGGCTAGAGGAACATCGGGGACGCAGACGGCTTCTTCCTCCTGCCCCTGAGCATCTTCGATGGAATAGCCCAAAACTACGCCCTCCTCGGGTAAGGGCAGGGTGATGTATTCCTGCTTCTCCGTCTCGGTGGTATTTTCTACCGTTAAAATCAACTTTTGCTCTGCGAATCGCCCCACAACAGTGACCGTCAAATCAGCCTTTTTGACGGTTAGCCCCGCTTCCGCAGAAAACAACGGCGCACTCACCGCTGCCGTCACAACAGCAAGTGCAAAACACATCCTTATTTGATTAACGCACCGCATGCGCTTTTGCCCAATACCGATAAATCTTACCAATAAAAGCGGCTTTGGTCAAGTTTCCATTCCGTCTCCGCCTTGTCCCGAGGAGGTGTCATGTCGTATTCGTGTATGTATCTGCGCATCGCCTGCGCAATACGTTCGGACAGCTCGCCTTCACCGCAATTTTCCTTGTCATTCCGGGTTGCCCGTGTCAGAATGCTCCCCGTTATGTTTTATATCACCACGGCCATCGATTACACAAATGGGTCACCCCACCTCGGGCATGCATACGAGAAAGTCTTGGCAGACGTTCTGGCACGCTGGCATCGAATGCAAGGGGAAGACGTGTTTTTGCTCACCGGGGTGGATCAGCATGGGCAGAAAGTACAGCAATCTGCCGAAAAAATGGGTGTTTCGCCTAAAGAATATGCCGACGAAGTCACAGAACGGTTCCTTGCGCTGTGGAAACGCCTTGGCATCTTCTATAACGGATGGGCGGCCACAACAGACCCACGGCACGAGCTTTGTGTGCAAAAAATCCTGACAGACTTGAAAGACAAGGGGTTGCTCTACAAAAAAAGCTATAAGGGATACTATTCCGTGCGTCAAGAACAATTTCTGACCGACAAAGAACGCCAAGAAGACGGCACATACGGATCTGAATGGGGAGAAGTGATCGAGCTGGAAGAAGAAAACTGGTATTTCAAATTGACGGAGCAAGCCGAATGGCTGAAAAACTTCGTTGAAAAAAGTGCTACGTTTGTACAGCCTTCATTCCGCAAACAAGAACTTCTCTATGCAGTGGAACGCGCCTTTGAAAATGACCTCTGCATTTCCCGCCCCAAAGACCGTCTCTCATGGGGGATTCCGTTGCCGTTTGATCCTGAGTTCGTCACCTATGTGTGGTTTGACGCACTGATTAATTACATTTCGTTTGCCGGATATTTGGCTGATGAAACCGCCGGTCTTCCGCAATTTGACAAGCTTTGGCCCGCCACTTGCGAAATTATCGGCAAAGATATCTTAGTTCCCGCCCACGGCATCTATTGGCCGGCGATGCTTCATGCCATCGGTTTCCCGGACGAAGCTATGCCCGGCTTGCTCGTCCACGGATGGTGGAATATCAAGGGAAGCAAAATGTCAAAATCTCTCGGCAACATTGTCGACCCCAACGAATTGGCAGATCAATTCGGCGAGGAAGCTCTGCGCTATTATCTGGTGCGCGACATAAAAACAGGGCATGATGCGGACTTTGACGTCGAACGCCTCGTCATGCTATACAATACGGAATTGGCAAACGATTTGGGCAACCTCTGCAACAGATCGCTCAACATGTGCATTAAGTACGCAAACGGCGTCATTGCCGAGCTTGATGGGGATGATGAGTTGTCCGCTGCATTGCGAACCTCGCTCGCAGACACGGAAAAAGTCTTTGCGGACGCCATGAATCGCTCCCAAGTGGCAGAAGCCCTCACGGCACTCAATGCACATGTGAAAGCCTGCAACGGCTACATCGAACAAAAACAGCCGTGGGTACTTGCCAAAGATCCGTCAAAGAAGGCTGAACTTGACCGTGTTTTGCGTCACTTGCTCGAAAGTTGCGCCCATGCCGCCTACCTTTTGGGGTGTGTGTTGCCTGATGCTTCGTCCCGCATGTTGAAACAGCTGGAAGCCGATGCGTTTTTTGTTGCAACAACGCCTCAAAATTTGAGCTGGGGCATTTTACCGACCGGGCATGTTGTTCAATCGCCCAGTCCGGTTTTCCCTCGCATTTTGAGCGAAGAAGAAAAAGTGCGTCTTGCCGCCAAAAAGGCAGGGGCAAAAAAATAAATACCTCTATAGAATCATTGCCGAGCCTCTTTCCGAATCAATATTCAATACTGTCGGGAAGAGGTCGGTATTCTCAATGACAGAGCGAAATATTGCCTTTGCGCCTACCATGCGTTATTCTACGCAAACTTGTATACTTCCGTTACGATGACAATTCTTCACTCTTTCCTGCAATGGTTTCAGCGGTCTTCCGAGCCGAGGGAGACTACTCCCAAGCATCCCACAGATTTGGATCGTCGCCTTACGTTAATTCTTGTGCTTGCCAATTTGATCGTTATGTTGCTGATGGCGTTCCCGGGAAGCGAGAATATCATCGGATTTGCGTTTCGATGCGGGTTGATCGTCCTCATGTTCATCGGGATGGGGTTTCTCTACAGCCTTTCTGCCGGCAGAACCGTTTTTTCCAACAAAACAATCCTCGTCACTTCACTGATTGTTTGGGTTCACATGGGATTGATCGTTTTGTTGCAAAAAAGTATCATCCCGGCATTGGGTAATGCAGAGCCTCTGATGCTCTACCTCATCCCTTACATGTTTGCGCCGGTGCTGGCGTCCGTCTTGCTGGGGCGTTACTTGGGTGCATTTGCCACATTGTGCGTCATCTTTTACGGCGCGGTCTTGTTGCCGCCCGAATATGTGCCGCCCTATATGGCGATAAGTCTTGTTACCGGGCTGGTCAGTATCGTGCTGACTGTCACCTTGCGCAAGCGAAATCAAATTCTCATATCCGGTTTCATCGTCGGCATTTTGGTTTTTATATGCGTTGCTTTATTTGAATGCCTCCATCCGATGCAAAACTCCTCATCGGGCGGTCATCTCGGCACAGCCGCGCTTTGTGCCTTCGGCGTCAGCATTTCCATAGGCATATTCATCGGCGGAATTCTTCCGTGGTTGGAATCTCTGTTTAACATATGCACTCCAATCACATGGCTTGAACTGGGTGACATGAACCACCCGTTGATCAAAAAATTACAATTGAATGCCCCGGGAACATTCCATCACAGCATCGTTGTATCTCGCATGGCAGAAGCCGCTGCGGAAGCCATCGGTGCAGATGCAACCCAGTGTAGCGTTTCTGCTCTGTATCATGATGTTGGTAAATTGGCTTACCCTCAATTCTTTTCGGAGAATATTTCAGATTTTGTGCTGTCTCCGCACAATGAGCTTACGCCCGAAATGAGTGCTCGGAAAATTATTGCTCATGTGGACGAAGGTGTTGCCTTGGCTGAAAAATACAAACTTAACCCACGCATTATCGACGTCATCCGCGAACATCACGGCAAAACCACCGCTTCGTATTTTTACTATCAAGCCCTGATGCGATACAACGAAGCCCTGAAACAATTTGACGAAGGTCAAACGGACACAAAACCGGATCCCGTTCGGATTGAGCTATTCCAATACAAAGGACCTCGCCCGCAAAGTCGTGAATCCGGTATCATCAGTTTGGCTGATGTTGCGGAAAGTGCCACGCGATCTCTCAAAACACCCACACCGGAAGAAATCGAAGCCAAAATTGACGAAGTCATCAAAGGTCGCATGAACGATGACGAATTGTGCGACAGCAAACTCACATTCGGCGATATCCACAAAATACGCAATGCCTTCCTGATCACATTGAAAACAATGGCGCACAATCGCATTGCTTATCCCCAAAAACCCAAGGAGGAAGCCAACGAAGCCTCATTGAAAACGGAAGCCCCCATCGCTCTCCCCGAAGGAAAAGAAAACGAAGAAACGGCTGAAAGTATCGAATCATGATCCCCGTTATCGAGGTCTATCCCCACACGTCGGAACAGTGGCTTCGGGATGATGAAATCGAAGCCATGGAACAGGCTTTGAATATTCTGCTTCCGGATCTGTTGCGCCACCCGCAAGGTCCTGAACACGTATTGAGTACCTTGCAAACCGTGGAAATCAGCATCGTAAACGACAATGACATTGCTGCCGTACATGCCGAATTCCTAAACGATCCGTCCGCAACTGACGTCATCACCTTCCCGCACGGAGACGGGCTGGGCGAAATCATCGTCAGTGCAGAGACTGCCGAACGCTACGCTTGCGAACACGGACTTTCACCCAAAGAAGAGCTTTTCCGATATATGGTTCACGGACTTGTCCATCTGCATGGCTATCTTGACAAAACGCCCGAACTGAGGGAAGACATGTTTGCCGTTCAGGAACCTCTGGTTCATCATTTTTTTCCCGTCGTATTGCAGATTCAGTCCGTCTGATTTTTCTTCTGCTACAAAAAGCTTGCCACTGTATTCTTTTTGTGCTAGCCTCTCTCCGCATCCGACTCAGCGGACAGGTGGCAGAGCGGTTGAATGCAGCGGTCTTGAAAACCGCCGAGCCTCCGGGCTCCGTGGGTTCGAATCCCACCCTGTCCGCCATATAGTTTTAACTGGAAAAGTCGGTTAAAATCTTGGTGCTGTAAAGAGAGAAGATTATTATAGTTTATCAGTACATTTCGGATGCGTTTTTATTTGCTGTGATGCCGAATTATTAGGAGCTTGAGGCAGATTTATAGTCTACTCTGAGTGCTGAGGTGGGCGGATCTTCGCCCATTTTTGAGAAATGAGATGCAGAAATGTCCCAAAAGGGGAGAGGGATGCAAAAAAAATAAGCCCGAACGCATAGGCGTAAGGGCTTTGGGAAAATTGGTAGGGCCGCAGGGGTTCGAACCCTGGACCAAAGGATTATGAGTCCTCTGCTCTAACCGCTGAGCTACAGCCCCAAAAATGACTGCGGTATTATATCCGATTTTTTTTGTGCAGACAAGGCTAAAGTGAGACCGGGTGAGAATATTGATTGTGTGGCAATGGGGCAGGGGAGGGAATGCGCGACAATGGGAGGTGCTTTTTATAATAAAGGCAAAAAAGGAACATGATTAATGTGACTTGAGAGTGGGCTTTGCTGTGTCTCTTGTCCTGCGGATTCGATTATTTGCCAGTGTTCTTTTTTAGGATATTTCCCCCATGGCGTCACCTTGGTGGGCGTATAGCTCAATCCCTTCTGTTGTGTGGGAGAGCAAATCTTCGGCCAAGCGGATGCGTCCTTTTTCAAAGAAGGTAATGACGGTTGAGCCGCCGAAGGAGAAGAAGCCTTGTTCGTCGCCTTTTTTTACGGCTGTTTCCGGAGTGTAGGTTTGGTTGATAGTTCCTACGCCCGTTGCGCCCACGGCTACGATGAGGATCAATCCGAGGTGTTGCGTTTTCAGCAGGGTGATTTCCCGTTTGTTTGTCCAAAGCCACGCAAGATGATGTCTCAGAGCGATGGGCGATACGCTTGCCATGCCCCCGGAAATGCGCTTTGCGGCAGAAGGGATTCCGTCTGCAGCAAAATGGAAGCGGTGATAGTCCATCGGGCTGAGGCGTGAGAGAACGGCACTTCCGTAGCGGAAACGTTCTGCCAAGGTGGGATCTCCCAGCAATGCGGGAAGGTCAAATTTTTGTCCTTTGACAAATACACCTTGCATACAGGAAACGTTTTGCCAACCGCTGTGTCTAGCATCTGCGGGGAATGCCACGGCGTGTTCGTTGCACAGCGGGCGTGCGCCCGCGACAAGGCGGCGGTAAAAAAAGTCATTGAAGTGTCGATAGCCGCCTTCGGGGATTTCAAAATCGCTCATGTTGATACCGTAGCGACTGATAAATGAAGCTATTTCAGTGGTGCTGGCAGGGCGATTTTTGCTCCATCCGATTAATTTGGTGAAGATGGCTCTTTTGACGAGCGTATGTAGAGCAAGTTTCCCGAGTGGATTCCCGTACAGAAAGCGCATGATGCCTTCTGCAGGAGCATGTTCTTCTTCGGTTTGTCCGGTGTAGCGGTTGTAGACGAGGATGGGACGCTGTGTCATTTTATTTCAGAGTCATGCGGTGGTTGAAGGCTTCGGTTTGGTCGGCATCCGGGATGATTTCTGCAAGGACAAAATCATTTTCCGAAAGTTGTTCCAATAGTTCGAAATCGGCGGTGCAACAGAGACGCAAGAGGCGAGCGCCCCACATATCGGCAAGAGCTTGCATGTCGTGATTGTGCGGTTGAATGAGCAGTCGTTCCATTTCCGAAGAGAGGTTGTTTCCGCCGGGTAATTGCCTGAAGATGCCTCCGCCGCGGTTGTTGAGTACGGCAACAACGCGTTTACCGTTACGGAGTTGTGAAAGCATCATGCCTGCGTTGGCATCGTAGAGTGCCGATAGGTCACCCATAAAGCACCAAGCTTCACCTCCTGAAGCAGCATTGCCCAAAAAAGTTGCCATGAGACCGTCAATGCCATTTGCGCCGCGATTTGCTCTGACGTAGCAAACAGGTACTTGTCGTTGCGCATATTGATTCCACAGACGTATGGGGGATGAGTTGCCCAAGAAAATACGGTTGCCCAAGCAGGCTTGTTGCGAGAGAGCTCGCGTCAGTGCCGCTTCGCTTTCGGGATAGGTGAGGATTAATTCTTCGATGAGGGCTTCGCGCCGATGGGATGCTTTACGTAGGTTGAGGACATCGCCCACATGGGGGATATCGCCCAAGGCTCTCAGGATGGCATCAAGGTTGCCTTCAATTGTGTGAGATGGACGAGCTAATCCACTGAAACCCGTTCGCGTGAGAGAGAAAACTTCTGTTTTGGGCAATGCCTCCAGATCTCGCCAGAATCGCCCGGTCGGGATGTCGCCAACACGTAAGACGAATGGAGGTGGCGTTTGGCGCAACAGGAGATCCCCATCGTGCAATATGTAGGGCGCAATGCTTTCTTCTTCCCGTAAGCCGGATGTTGCATCTGCCAAGATGGGGACACGCAATGTTTCTGCCAGCCAGAGGGCAGGTTCCTGTTCTTCCGGTTCCAAGCCCGACAGTAAGAGAACAAGTCCTTCTTGAGCTTTGAAACGCAACATGCGTGAAAGTTCACTGAGAGAGGAACGAAAAGGTGGTGGTGGTGGGACTTCTGCCACTGGGCAGGAAAAGACGGGTAATTCTTTGTCGGCACGGGGTTCGGGCAGGTGAATGTTGACATGGACGGGTTTCCCCTCAGAGATGAGGAAGTCCAGATCGGGTAAGGATGTTGCCGAGATCGGGTGGGTTAAATTAAACGTAGGCGCGTATGTTCCGAACAGGTTGTTTTGTTCGATACATTGAGGCGCACCGGTCCCCGAATATTCGGGCGGTCTGTCTGCGGTAATTACCACAAGAGGGCGTTTTTGATAGTAGGCTTCAATGACGGCTGGCAATAACTCTGCTACAGCCGTTCCGGAGGTGACTGATATAGCAACCGGGCGTGAGGTATCTTGTATGCGTCCAAGAGCAAAGAATCCTGCAGCACGTTCGTCAAAATGTGTCCACAGCTTCAGGTTTTTGCAATGAGAAAGAGCCTGAAGTACGGCAATGTTGCGCCCGCCCGGGCAACAGACCCATTCTTGCACGCCGGCGAGACCGCACCATGTGATAATTGTTTGCATACGTAATGAAGCAAATTCATCATACCCACGCGGACAATTCAAGTCAAGCCTTCGGGGATATTTCAAGCGGACGGGAGCGGGAAGGGCAAGATGCAGAGAACGCACCTTGATGCGCGATGAGGTGCGTTAATTCAGAATGTTTCCAAAAAGGCGAGGGTTTCTGCCAATTTTGCGGCAGATTTTGTTTTTTTGAGACGGGGAAATCTGGTGTTGAGCAAGATGAGTTCTCGATTGCGGGTGAGCATGAGTTTCTGCCCGGTTATTTCCACTTGTGAGATACGTGCTCGCGATGCCGTTATTTTGATTTTTTGGCAGAGGAGGAGGTTTTCCGCTTCATTGGGCAGAGCTCCGAAGCGATCTTTCCATTGGGTACGCAGGGTGTCTACTTCGAGCGTTGTTCTCGTGTTGGCTAGCTCTCTGTATGCATCAATGCGCAAGCGTGTCGAATCGAGCCATGAGATTGGAAGATAGGCACCGATGGTGCCGAACGGCAAATCTGGGGCTTTCATGCGGGCTTCGCTGAGACAAAGGAAATCCGCTTTGAGGATGGTTTCCGTTCGGAAGGATGGAGCTTTGCCTTGTATCTGCTCAATGGACTGTTTCAAGAGCTGGCAGTACAGTTCAAATCCGATGGCGGCAATATGACCGCTTTGGCGTGTGCCGAGCAGGTTTCCTGCGCCTCGAATTTCCAAGTCGCGCATGGCGATTTTAAAGCCAGAACCCAGCTCGGTGTATTGTTTGATGGCATTGACGCGTTTGCGGGCATCGCTTGTGGTCAATGTATGGCGAGGCAAGAGTAGGTAGGCATAGGCTCGATGATCTGAACGCCCCACACGCCCGCGCAGTTGGTAGAGATCTGCCAGACCGAAACGATCTGCGCGGTCAATAATGATGGTGTTGGCATTGGGAATGTCGATCCCGCTTTCAATGATGGTTGTGGAAAGCAAAATGTCGGCTTGCCCCGAGATAAATTTTTGCATGATTGTCTCGAGTTCTCCTTTGTCCATTTGTCCATGACCGATTACGATGCGTGCCTGAGGGAGAATTTTTTTGAGTGTAGCGGCAGTGTGTTCGAGCGTTTGAACTCTGTTGTGCAGGAAAAAGACTTGTCCGTTGCGTTTCAATTCGCGTTCGATGGCATCGCGAATGAGTGTTTCGTCATAGGGACAGACGAATGTTTGCACGGGAAGTCGATTCAGAGGGGGGGTATCGATGGTACTCATATCGCGAGCACCCATTAGCGCGATGTAGAGTGTGCGCGGGATGGGAGTTGCGGAGAGGGTGAGCATATCGACAAAACGAAAATTCTTTTTGAACTGTTCTTTGTGGCGAACGCCGAAACGTTGTTCTTCATCGATGACGGCAAGTCCGAGACTATGAAACTGAACGTCTTTTGAAATGAGACGATGGGTGCCGATGATGATGTCGACAGAGCCGTTTTTTAAGCCCTCAATTATTTCTCGCGCTTTTTTGGGTGGGGTCAGTCGACTGAGGACTTCAATGCGGATGGGATATTCGCTCATGCGTTCCCGAAAAGTGCGTCCGTGCTGGTTTGCCAAAACCGTGGTGGGAGCGAGGACAGCGGCTTGTCTTCCTCCCGTAACGCATTTGAAGGCAGCGCGGATGGCGACTTCTGTTTTGCCAAAGCCCACGTCGCCGCAGATTAAGCGATCCATCGGACGGGTGGATTCCATATCGGCTTTGGTTTGCCGAATGGCACGTAACTGGTCGGGTGTTTCCCGATAGGGGAAGGAGGATTCAAATTCCCACATCCACGATGAATCGGCAGGATGCGCGTAGCCTGGCTTTGTGTCGCGTTCGGCTTGGATCTCCAACAGTTGCGCTGCGTAGTCTGCTACAGCTTCTTGTGCTGCTTGGCAGGCACGCGCCCAGCGAGTATCGCCCAAGCGGTTCAATTCCGGCATTTTTGCCCCAAGACCGATGTATTTTGAAACAAGGTATGATTGTCGCAAGGGGATGCGCAGGATGACGCCCCCTTTGTATTCAATGTGCATTTCTTCTTCGCCGGAAGCCTCGTCCGTTACAATGCCGATGAAACGCCCCAAGCCGTGGGCAGCATGCACGACCGCATCGTTGGGTTTAATTTCCCGCAAGGGTGCTTGGGCTCGTTCGCGCCGTGCTTCTTCTTCACGGTCAGCGCGTCTTTTGGCATGAGGTTGCGTATAGCGACCGAAAATTTCGGCTGACGAGAGAATGATAAGGCGTGCGCTCGGCACGGAAAATCCCTGTGGCAATTCGCCTCGCATGCGTAGTAAGTGTTTCCATGCGGGATCGTTTCCGCACAGCTCGAGAAATCGTTTTTCTTCGCCTTCTTGAGGAAAGAACATCGCGCAAAGCCACCCTTCTTCTTTCCATTTGTTCATGCAAGTTCGGGCGTAGTTGCGGCTGCTTTCCTGCATGACGAAGTCACCCGTGGCAAAGCTCCCCAGAGGTTGTCCGCGAAAGGCAACGGTGTCACTTGCGTTCACTTCGTCAAGTCCGGTGTAGGCGGGGATCGTGTCGGCAGGCGATTCGAGCATGACAACATGACCGCCGATGCCACAACCCGGCGTTACGAATATCCAGTCCTCTTTGGATATTCGGCTCATCAGTTCGGCATCCTGTCGCGGTTCCTCCAAGATCAGGCTTTGACTGTCGTATTTTTCAAAGGAAATTTGAGAATCGATGTCAAAGGCGCGTATCGATTCGAGGGTATCACCGAAAAATTCCAAACGTAACGGATGGGATGATTGCAGAGGGAAAACGTCAATTATTCCGCCGCGCATGACCCACTGTCCGCGTTCCGTCACTTGATCGGTTCGTTCAAAACCCGCTTTCGTCAAGCGGTCAATGAACCGTTCTGGCGGTAATTCATCCTGAACGGCAAGACGAACGGTACGCTCATCGATCGTTCGTTGCGCAGGGACTGTTTGGTGCAGAGCGGCTTCTGTTACGATGACAAATTGAATTCCGTCCGGTGGGGAAGAGAGACGGCGCAGAGCTTCCAGTCGTTCGGCAGATAGCTCGGGATCGGTGATTCCTTCATGCAATACCGTTTCTTTTTCCGGCAAGAAAATAACACAACCAACGTCCCACACGGACAATTCTGCTGCCAGCCTTTCTTGAAGCGGCAGTGCCGAGGTAACAACCCAGATGCGTTTTTTTCGATTCTGAGAAGCTGTTGAAAGTAATGATATCAGGAAGGAAAAAGCAGCAGGATCCGTTTGATCAAAGACAAGAGGGGTGCGTTGATTTTTTCCTTCGCGTAATTGCCGCATCGCTTTGGCGAACGATGGTACGTTTGCCACGCGGGAGAACAACTCTTTCATGGACGGCAATTCCATGATATGCGGTCAAAAGTGATAGGTAATGCCGACTCCCCCGATAATTGAAAAATTACGCAACATCGTTGATGAAGACATTTTGTCATTTAATTTTTTTGCGCCCGCCGCAGTAATATTACCGCTGATAAAAGGAATTACATCTGTGTTTTTACCGACGTGGATGGGCATGGCAACTTTCAAAATGAAAGATTGCGCTCCGTTACCCGGCATGACCGTGTCTTTGTTCCAATAGGAAGCGGCATAATTGAAATGAAGCGATGTTTCCATATCGAGACGGTTGCTCATCGTAAAGTTATATGAGGCGTAAAAATCTATCCACCATCCTGATATGTTGTCAAAGGCATACGCGAATTCTGCGCCTGCGCAGACGTGATTCGAATCGGATGAGGCTGTGCCGCCGACAATGTCTTTCCGTATGTCGATAAACATTTCGTTGATGCGCGGAGAGACGCCGTCGCGCCCCGCTTGCATCATCAACCCGCCGAAGCCTCCGTAAACATTGCGGTAACCGCCGGTTGCCGTCATTCCGTATTTGCTGACGGTTTTTCTTACGGAAAGACACAGCTGAGATTCATTTTTAGCCGATATGTTTTTGCCGTTGAAATCTTGCAATTTTTGCAGTTGTTTGTCCCAAGGATCGTCCCCGTCGTCAATGGTGCGATAAGTCCATGATACGGCTATATCCCAGCCGGGCGAAAGACTGTATCTGCTACGTACATCGAATGTGGTGCAGCACGGTTCGAGCCATGAATGGCTCAGCACCAGCCCGCGAAAATCGTAATCACTGCAAATGTCCAGCCATGCAGAAGCACTCCACGCAGGATGTCCCTGCGGGGCAGTTGCCGTATGGCTTGTTGAGGACAATGTTTGCGGCTGTTCTGCCGATACAAGCGGAGCTGTTGCGATGAGAAAGAAAGACAAAAAACGGCAATCCATACAATCATGCCCGAAGGCGTTCATAACATAGCCCCGTCTGCGTCATTTGTAAAGCTGTTCTTGTGTCAGACGTTTTAGGTATCGCATACAGGAGAACGGCGTTTCGATGTCTTGTGCTCGATAGGGGGTTAATCGCAATGCGGGGCGATCGGCGGCAACTCGCCCAAAGTGCGCAATTCTTCGTTGATTGCATCGAGAACATCAGCTTCGGGGGCAAAGTTGGCATCGTGATGCGAGCTGCGAATGAGCGGTCCGGACGCCACATGACGAAAGCCTTTGGATAGGGCTATATCGCGATATTCATCGAATTGTTCGGGGCGAATGTATTCGATGACCGGAAGGTGTTTTGCATCGGGGCGCAGGTACTGTCCCATGGTGAGAACGGTAACTCCGTGTTCGAGAAGGTCATCCATCGTGCGGAGAACTTCTTCTTTTGTTTCTCCCAGCCCCAGCATGATGCCGCTTTTCGTGGCTACTTTGCCTCGGGCAAGATCAAGAGCCGTTTGAAGGACTTTCAACGAGAGACGGTATTTGGCGCGGAAGCGCACAAGAGGAGAAAGACGTTCGACGGTTTCAAGGTTGTGATTGAAAATGTGAGGGTGTGCATCCATGATGGTGCGGAGGGCGTTCTCGTCGCCATTCATGTCTGAAACGAGTACTTCAATGATGGTGTTCGGACTGGCTTTGCGGATGGCGCGAATTGTGGCGGCAATATGACCGGAAGCCCCGTCTCTCAGGTCATCGCGCGTCACCATGGTAATGACGGCGTGGCGAAGCTTCATGTGCGCTACGGCTTCGGCAACGCGGTTCGGTTCATCGGGGTCGAGCGGACGCGGACGTGCTGTTTTTACGGCGCAAAAACCGCATGCCCGCGTGCAAATGTCACCGCATACCATGAAGGTGGCTGTCCCGTGACTCCAACATTCGTATCTGTTAGGACAAATGGCTTCTTCGCACACGGTGAAAAGATTTTTGCCCTCAACCATGTGCCGTACTTCTTGGAAAGCCCGCCCGTGGGGCAAACGAACTTTGAGCCATGCTGGTTTGCGTTCGGGGGTGTTTTGTTCTGTGGTGTGATTGTCTCCCATGTCCGTTAAAAAGTCTACCATATAAGCTCGCCGGGTCAATCCTCGGATGTGGTGGCGTTGTATTTGTTTGCGGCGGCTTCGATGCCGTGTTGCGCGGTGAAAAGGGCGGCTTCGCAGGCGTGATTTAGTGTTTTTTCAAGCAAATCGCGTTCGTCGGGACGAAAGTTTCCGAGGACGTGCGAGACCATTTCTTTTCCGCCTGCTGCTCCGATGCCGATGCGCAAACGAGGAAATTTTTCTGTTCCTAAATGGGCGATCAGCGATTTGATGCCGTTATGCCCGCCGGCTGAGCCGCCGGGGCGCAAGCGGATTTTCCCGAGAGGAAATGCCATATCATCATATAAGACAAAGATTTGCCCTGGGGCAATTTTGAAATAATGAGCCAATGCCCCGATGCATTGCCCGGATTCGTTCATGAACGTTTGCGGTTTGACGAGCAAGACGCCCGAAGCCGTTGCCACTTCGCCTTTGCTGGCTTTGTCCGGTTTAAAGGCGCATCCCCAACGTTCGGCAAGGCGATCCAGCGTCATGAAGCCGATGTTATGCCGTGTTGTTGCGTAGGTTTTGCCGGGATTGCCCAGCCCAACGATAATGCGCGGCAAAATAGGGTTCATGACGTCCGAAAGGGAGGTGGGTCAGAGTGCTGCCGAGCAGGGTTTCTCGTCTTGGTCTGAAGTCGCCAAGAAGCGATTGACCGCATTGAGATATGCCCGTGCGGAAGCTTCCACAATGTCGGTGGCGGCTCCTTTGCCGGGTGTCGGACGCATTGCGCCGAAATCGATTTTAAGCGTGACTTCGCCGAGAGCATCGCGTCCTTGTGAGGTGGCGCGGATGTTGTATTCGATCAACGTTCCCTTTGTTTTTGTAATGCGGTCGATGGCTTTGAAGGCGGCATCTACGGGACCATTCCCCGTGGAAGATTCTTCGGTTTTTTTGCCGGCTTTCACTAAGCGTACCGTTGCCGTGGGGCGAGCACTAGTGCCGGCGACAAATTGAATGAAATCCATGCTCCACAGCCCTTCGTGCGTGTCGAGAGAATCGTTGACAAGGGAAGAAAGATCATCATCGTAGACAAACTTTTTGGAATCGCCGATTTGCTTGAAGCGTTCAAAAACGTGTTGTAGTTCCGTTTCCGTGAGCACATGCCCAAGTTTTTCGAGACGTTGTTTGACGGCTGCGCGTCCTGAATGTTTGGTGAGCGGAAGTTCCGTTTCGCCCCATCCGATAGCCGTTGGATCGATAATTTCGTAGGTTTCTCTCTTGGCGAGGATGCCGTGCTGATGAATGCCCGAGCTGTGGGCAAAAGCATTTTCGCCAACGATTGCTTTGGAACGCTGTACGGAAAGCCCGCTCATCCTTGCTACGACACGCGATGATTTGACGATTTCGCGCGTGTTGATGTTGTGGGTCACATGGGCAAACGATTCCGGTCGGGTGTTGATCGCCATAATGACTTCTTCAAGGGCGGCATTGCCCGCACGTTCACCAATGCCGTTGATCGCACCTTCGATTTGGCGGGCACCGGCATTGAGCGCCGCCAGAGAGTTAGCAACGGCAAGTCCGAGGTCGTTGTGGCAATGTACGGAGATGATGGCTTTTTCGATGTTTGAAACGTTCTCTTTCAGGTAACGAATGATGCGATAGTATTCATCAGGGGTGGTATAGCCCACCGTATCCGGGATGTTGACCGTTGTTGCTCCGGCATCGATGGCTGCTTCGACAACTTCTGCCAGATAATCAAGCTCTGTGCGCGAAGCGTCTTCTGCGGAAAATTCAATATCGTTAACATGTGATTTGGCAAGACGAATCCCTTCGACCGCCATTTTCAGGATTTCCGATTTGCTCTTTTTGAGCTTGAACTCTCTGTGCAACGGACTTGTTGCTAAAAAGGTGTGAATGCGCCCGCGCTCTTCGGCAGGGGCAATGGCACGCGCCGCCGCTTCGATGTCACCGGGGACGCAACGTGCCAGCCCCGCTATGACGCACTCTTTTATTTCTGAGGCGATGGTGTGTACCGCTTCGAAATCACCATCAGAAATGCAGGGGAAGCCGGCTTCGATGATGTCGATTTGAAGCTTTTCCAGCTGACGCGCCACTTCGAGTTTTTGGCGAAGGTTCATGGATGCGCCCGGACATTGTTCCCCATCTCTCAATGTCGTGTCGAAGAAACGTACTTGGTCAGCCATAGTAATTCAAATATCTGTGATAGCTGGTTTTCTACCACATTACGGATGATATGGCAAGTACAAAACTTGTCAGCGAACAGGTTTGGCGCGTTGCAAAATCGCGATTAGATTTTCTCTTTCGTCTGGGATGCGCCCGAAATGGTTTTTTAATGTTTCAATGGGCGATTTTCCCGAGGAAAGAAGCCCGTGTTCCTGCGCCAGCCGTTTTTCGTAATGGAGCAAGAGTTTTTCACTCGCTTCGTGATCGTTGAGGTAATCGAGCGCATTTTCCATTAAAACGTAAAAATCGGGGATGGGGGTTTGCGTTTCGACTGTGTGCAACAGCAGTTGTACCATGTAAGAAGCCAATTGCAACGAAGCGAGGTTTTTGCGTAATCCCAGACGGGGTTTTTGCAAAGTGATACCTGTCAGGGTGTGGAGATCGCCCTTGCTGGTAGGGTTCCATTCTGCTTCGCAGGCATGAAACAGATCGATGCGCCCTGAAAATTCGCTGTTCGGGCGCAATGCGTATCTTGCTGCAGTTCTGATGATGCCGTATTCTTCAGTACTCCATACCACAATCAATCCGCTTTCGCCCAGCAAATACGTTTTGAGAATGGTGCCGTAATTAATGATCATTGAATGCAAACGGCGCGATAGCGAGAGGCAATACGTTCGGCAATGGCTTCGGGTGTCAATCCGTGTTTTTCTCTCAACAAGGTGTCAGATCCGTGTTCGATAAACTCATTCGGCCAGCCGATTACTTCTGTCGGTACGCAGATTCTTAGGCGGTTGAGTTCTTCTAGCACGGCAGAGCCGAAACCACCAGCGATAACGTGATCTTCCAGTGTGCAGAGAAGGGTACTCGTTTCGGCGTAATGTCGCAGGCAATCCGAGTCGAGCGGACAGACAAAGCGGGCGTTGATGACAGCTACGTCAATGTGTTGTTCTGCCAGCAGACTGCGTATGCGTTCGGCTACGGCGCACTGATTCCCCAAGGCAAAGAGGGCTATGTCTTTGCCTTCGCATAAAACTTCGGCTTTTCCGATAGGCAATGGTTCGGGGTGTTTCGGCATGGTAACGCCGCTCCCGCATCCGCGCGGATAACGAATGGCAGAAGGTCCTTCGTTGTATTCGTTCATCGTTTCGAGCATGCTTGCCAGCTCCGCTTCGTCTTTGGGTTGCATGATCAGGAGACCGGGGATGCAACGTAACATAGCAATATCGAAAAGTCCGTGATGCGTCGGACCATCGTCCGGCGAGAGACCGGCGCGATCCATGCAAAACTTGACGGGTAATTTTTGCAGAGCTGCATCGTGTTCGATCATGTCGATACATCTCTGCATAAAGGTTGAATAGATGGTAACGTAGGGTTTCAACCCTTGAGCAGCCAAGCCACAAGCAAACAGAGCCGCGTGTTCTTCTGCTATGCCGACGTCAAAAAAACGCTTGGGGAAATGTTCGCGAAACAGGTTCAGCATGGTTCCCGTAGGCATCGCTGCAGTGATGGCTGTTATTTTCGGATCGTCTTCCGCCATGCGGATCAGGCTACGGGCGAATTGTTCGGAATACGTGGGTACGGGGGACGGACGCACCGATCCGTCCGACACGTTGTATTTGCCTACACCGTGGAATTTATTCGGGTTTTCAAGAGCCGGTTTGTAGCCACGCCCTTTTTCCGTGAGAAGGTGCAAGATGACCGGCTCATTGCGCATTTTGATGATGTTCAAAATTTTGCAAAGCTTGTTGATATCATGCCCGTCGATGGGTCCGTAATAAGTAAGCCCCAAATGTTCGAAAAAGCTGAAAGGAGAGATAAGACCGCGCGCTGCCACAATAAGCTTTTCAGCTTGTTTTTTCGCTTCCGTGCCGGCAAGGCGTTCCAGCAATTGTTTGGATTTGTCGCGCAACCATGTGAATGTTTCAGTGGCTTGTAAACCGGCGAAATATTGGGATAATGCGCCGACATTGCGATCAATAGACCATTCGTTGTCGTTGAGGATGACAATGAAACGACGAGTTGTGGGGGATATGTTGTTGAGGGCTTCAAGCGTTGTGCCACAAGTGAAAGCCCCGTCGCCTGCAACGGCTATCACGTGGTAATCATCTCCCAGCATGTCACGAGCTGCTGCCATGCCTAACCCCGCAGAAAGAGCTGTTCCTGCATGTCCCGCACCGTAGGCGTCGTGAGGCGATTCGCTTCGTTTAGTAAAACCGGAAAGCCCACCGAATTGCCTGATGGTGTGCAACATTGATGCCCTTCCGGTAAGCATTTTGTGGACGTATGCTTGGTGTGATACGTCGAAAAGGATTTTATCTCGCGGGGTGGAAAAGACCCTGTGCAGGGCAATGCTCAACTCCACGATTCCCAAATTGGGAGCCAGATGCCCCCCTGTTTGGGACAATGTGTTGATGAGAACAGAGCGAATTTCCGATGCCAGCTCGGGCAATTGATCGGGCGACAGGCTGAGGAGGTCTTTCGGTCCGTCGATCCCCGAAAGAAGCGGCGGGACTTCAAAGGAGGGTGAACTCATCGTTTTCTTCCGGTTCGGAGGGTGAAGTCGATTCGCCTTTTTTCTGTTTCAATTCGAGAGTTTGAATGCGCAATTCCGCTTCCGTGAGTATTTTTCGCCCGCGATGGACGAGCTTTAACCCTTCTTCGTAGAGAGAAATCATGTGTTCAAGCTCAGTGGCGGGATCGTTCATCTCTTCTTTAATGCTTTCCAAACGAGAGATGGTTTGCTCGAAGCCGAGAGTTTCTTTGTTTGTTTTGGATGAAGGCATAATGAATTCAGTTTGCCGTGTCTGATTTTCTGCTGTAATAAAGAAGCTGTGCGCCTAACAGGCTCGTGATGTTATCGTATTTTCCCGTGTTGGAAACCCAATCACCCAACGGAGACGCCGTGCCTTCCTTTTCATGGAAAAGCTCTACGTAGCGGAAATTGTGCTTGGGACTGAGAGCCAGTAACATGCCTTCCATTGCCAGCGGGGCGAAGTCTCCGTATTTCGAAATAATCGCACTCATTCCTCCCTCGAGGGAATGAGATACGGGCGAAATGACAATGCCCTGGATATCTGTTTCGGCGGCGTTCAGTACGGGCATGATTTTTGTTTCAAGATCCTCAATTCGTTTGGGTATCCACAGGGCATGGCGGTCTGCGTACCAAGCCACTGCCCATGGCATATCCGTCATGATGATTTGCTTGTCGCTTGAGCTATCGTTCAGTGTTCCTGCCAAGGCGGGCGGGTAATACGGCGGCCAATGAGGAATTCCTTTTTCGGAAGATCTTAGCCCCATTCTGAGGTTGTCTGGCAACTGAGTCAGGAATGAACCCGATGAAATCAGCACGATGCAAAACAAGATGAAATTGCGAACAAAGGATTCGCCTTCGGATATTTTGAGACGAGCCAGCATAATGAGCACCAGCGAAAGCCCAAAGGCGCACATGATCGGGGTGAAAAGAATGTTCAGTTGACCGGCAGAAAGGGCATTTTTTGTCCCATACAGGGTCATGCCGATCATCGAGAAAAACCACATGGAAAATGTTGCCCATTTGATGGCTTGCGCTTCGGGTTTTTTGAAAGAGTGGAATAGGGCAAGAAAAAAGAATGGCGTGACGGCAATCGAGCCGAGATTGACGTACAGCCGATCCATTTGCGATAAGGAAAGTCCGAAAAGTCTCAAGATGAAATCCGATGCACCCAGAGGAACGGCACTTTGGTTGGCCGCTCGCATGATGACTTCTTCCCCTTCCCCGAATGAATTGTAAATGCTGTATGCCGCATTACCGAAGAGTGACCCCGTAGCGGAATAATTTTGTGCCAGAAAATAGAAGGAGAAAGCCAAAACCAGCCCGATGGGCATCAGGCTATATAAGCCGAAGGGACGAAAATAAAATGCAACAAACAACGAATAGCCGATCAGCGGCCAGATGCCGATCCAGCCTGACAGACAGACGAGGGCGATTAGCAGGGAGCTGATAATCAACCACCGTTGTTGCGCGTGCTTGTTGCCTTCATTCGATGCACGTATGGCGAGAAGAAGCGTGTGGCTAGATCCGATAAACAAGCAGAGCATCATCATTTGCGGAAGCCCACTTGCCGCAAACTCCAAGAAAAGATTGCTTAACGCCATAAGTAAGATGCATACAGAGGCGATCAGCTCGTCAAACAAATCTTTCAGGAAGAGATAGCTTAACCCCAAAGCAATCAAAAAGAAAAGCGAAGATACGGCAGCAATGATGCGATCCGGACCGTAGATGTTTCCGCTTTCCTCTGTCATTTTTATTGCCGATGCATCGTCCGTCCCGGTGATTTTGAGTGCGGCAGATTCAACGAGAATGTTCAGAGGAGCATAGGTTGTGTCTCTCGTTTGGAGCGGATCATATGCGTTTTTCTGCTTATGTGCGGAAGAAACGATGTCCACCGGTCGAAGAAATTTCGTGGTCAATCCGTTACCTCGTGCCACTTCTCGGGCAATTTGTGCTTGATCCATCGCAACTGGTTGGTCAAGCCCGCGAAATGTGAATAAAAGTTGAAAAAGGGTCAGAAAGACAGCCAAAAAGCCGATTAGCAACCGAATTGTGTGCTGATTGTTTTGAGAATCTGTTTTACGCTCGCTCATGAGTTTGTTTGCGTCTTGGTATTTGAATATTCGTTCAGTTTGCGTTGTAAGGTGCGGCGGTTGATGCCCAGAAGCTTGGCTGCGGCATTGCGATTGCCGCCCGTATGGAGGAGTGCCGCTTGTATGGCTTTTTGCTCGAGCAATTCTAGGTTAAAGACAGGGGGCGGTTCAAGCCTAAAATCATCATCGGTTTTCTCTTCTGTGTTTTGGGTGGGCTCGGAAGAAAGCGTTGG
The DNA here is from genome assembly GCA_964418985.1 of uncultured Akkermansia sp. Taxonomy (GTDB): domain Bacteria; phylum Verrucomicrobiota; class Verrucomicrobiia; order Verrucomicrobiales; family Akkermansiaceae; genus Akkermansia. The sequence goes on from CAYQNL010000003.1 coordinate 159,085, forward strand.
CAGGTCGTTTGGTGTAATGATTTCTCCTTCTGACATGATGACGCCGTGTTCTACCGCCGTGCGAAGCTGGCGCACGTTTCCAGGCCAGTTGTATGCCCGCAATATATCGAGTGTTTTGCGCGAAAAACGTTTGATTTTCATGTTGTTTTCCGTACAGGATTCTTTCAGAAAAGATTGAGCCAGCAAGACGATATCGTCTTTCCGTTCTCGTAACGGAGGCATTTGGACGGAAATGACGTTCAGGCGAAAGAACAGGTCTTCGCGGAAATGCCCCGTACGGACAAGGTCTTTAAGCCGCTTGTTGGTTGCCGCCACAACGCGCACATTGACGGGGATGGAATCGTTGGAGCCTACGCGCTCAATCTTTTTTTCCGCCAGCACACGGAGTAGTTTTACCTGTACTATCGGATCGATCTCCCCTATTTCATCAAGGAAAAGAGTGCCGCCGACCGCCTGTTCAAAGCGACCTATTCTTCGTTGTGTCGCTCCGGTGAAAGCTCCTTTTTCATGTCCGAATAATTCACTTTCCAGTAGTTGCGGCGACAGGGCAGAGCAGTTGACTGCCACAAATTTATCTGCGGACCGACCGGACAATTTGTGAATGGCGTGTGCTACCAGCTCTTTGCCCGTACCGCTTTCCCCCTCGATCAGGACAGTTGATTTGCTGGGTGCAACCCGTTTGATTTTATTGAAAAGCTCAATCATCTGCGGGGTGTTGCCCAATAATTTGTCCAGTCCGCCTGTGGGCGTGAGACGATCGTGCAGGTCGCGATTTTCTTCTTCGAGGGCAGAGGCATGATATGCCCGCATGAGGAGCATTTCCACCTCATCGAGGTTCAGCGGCTTGGTGACAAATGTATAGGCCCCCCGCTTCATGGCTTCGACTGCCGTGTCAACAGAGCCATAGGCAGTCATCATGATGCATTGTGGTGGCTTGGGCAGAGAACGTGCCGTTTCCAATACGTCCATGCCGGAATCGCCACCTAAACGCAAATCGGTCAATACCAACTCCACAGGTTGGCTGTCAAGCACGGCGATCGCTTCTCGTCGACTGGCTGCCGTGAAGACATCGTAACGATCATCAAGAGCCATGCGCAGTGCTTGCAACGTGGCTTGCTCGTCATCGACGATCAGCAGAATGGGCTTGAAAGTGTTGTTCATCCCGAATGCGTAAGGGAACCGCAACTTATAAAAGCCACAGCCCTTCGGTTTCGTCAAAACCGAATAATACGTTAAAGGCATGGACACCTTGCCCGCCTGCGCCTTTGAGTACATTGTCTTCCGCACTCAGCAAAAGGACGCGTCCCGTTCGCGCATCCCATGCCCAGCCGATGTCCACAAAGTTGGTGCGCGATACGTTTTTTGTGTCGGGACAGGCGTTTTGACCCAGCAGACGCACAAACGGTGAGTTCGTATATGCCTCTTTCAACACAGCACCGATACGCGCGGGATCTGTATTTGGTTTGAGCTCGGCACTGATGGTGGTGCAGATGCCTGAATTGAGCGGAATAAGATGCGGTGTGAAGGTGATGTGTAATGATTCACCTGCCGCCGCGCTCAATTCTTGTTCAATTTCGCTCAAATGGCGGTGTTTGGGAATGCCGTAAGCGCGCATGCTTTCGTTGCATTCGCAAAACAAAAGGGAAATGTCGGCTTTTCTCCCTGCGCCCGTGACGCCACTTCCCGAATTGACCACAATGCCCTTTGTTTCCAAAAGTCCTGCCTTAAGCAACGGAATTAAGGGCAACAGAATGCTGGTGGGATAACAGCCGGGTGAGGCGATGATGCGGGCTTTGCGTATTTCTTCGCTTCTCCATTCGGGCATTCCGTATACAGCTTCTTTTAACAACTCTGTATCCGGATGGGCTTTCCCGTAGAATTCTTCGTAAACAGACGGATCGTTTAAACGAAAATCCGCACTCAGGTCAATGACTTTCATCCCGGAATCCACCAGACCCCGCGCATACGAAGCCGATACCCCATGTGGCAATGCCAGAAAGGCGGCTTCGGCATCGGTGGCGATGATGGCGTCCACATCGGAATCGGTGAACAATAATTCGGCTCCCGGTACATGTCGAAATCTAGGGAATACCTCTTCCAGCTTCTTCCCCGCATATTGGCGAGATGTGGCACACACAAGCTCTACGCCCGCATGACGCAACAGGATTCTGATCAATTCTTGCCCGGTATATCCGCTGGCTCCGACAACGGCAACTTTCACGCGTTTCATGTCAAAATTGATGTTGTCACAAAAAAAATGTATTGACAAGCGTAAAGTGCTTCGATACACTCTGCGCCGTTGCCGCGGGGTAGTGCCCGATGTAACGAGATAAGAACGGGCTGTAGCGCAGTCTGGTAGCGCACTTGCATGGGGTGCAAGGGGTCGTGGGTTCGAATCCCGCTAGCCCGACCAGTTTTTATAATCCTGAGCGGTGAACACGGTAAGTGTTCACCGCTCTTTTTGTAGTTTGGGCAAGATATTAGCTTCAGCCAACTTTAATTCCCAATTACTCATTAGAAACGGATTTTCCTGTGATTTTCCGCGTAATGGGAGAGCTTATTCGGGAAGGGGTAAAAATTGGTAA
>CAYQNL010000004.1:0-155154 GCA_964418985.1 uncultured Akkermansia sp.
ATCATGAAGACAATGCCAGATTGATCGCTGCATTGAAAGATTTTGAAAAATGATTATTACTGTTTACGGAGGCGGAGGATTGGGACATACCTGTGCGGGCATGCTTTCTCAACATGAAGACGTTAAGATCAATATGCTTACATCTAAAGCAGATTTATGGCATCAGACGTTTGATTTGTATACACCCAACGGAGTTTTGAAGGGAAAACTGAATAGCATTGCGGATAAACCGGAAAAAGTTATTCCGCAAAGCGATATGGTTTTGTTATGTCTTCCTGCTTTTTTGGTTGAAAAGGCGATTGCCGATATTGAGCCGTGGCTTTCGGACTCTGCTTTGGTGGGGACGGTGGTGGCTTCTTCCGGATTTTTCCTTTTTTGTCACAATATATTGCCGAAAAAGACACCTTTGTTCGGGTTTCAGCGTGTTCCATATATTTCAAGAATTATAGAATACGGGAGTTCTGCAAATTTGCTGGGATTTCGTGATGAGCTGATTGTAGCAACGGAAAATATTGCTGACAAAGAAGGGTTTCGGGAAGTCTGTCAGAAGCTTTTTGCGGAAAAGATTCGCTTTGCGGATAGTTTTTACGAAGTAACGCTGAGCAACAGTAATCCGATTCTTCATACGGGAAGGCTGTACACGATGTGGAAAGATTGGGATGGGAAGCCGTTATCCCGGTGCCCGCTCTTTTACAAAGAATGGACCTATGAAGCTTCTGAAATCGAGATAAAAATGGATGAGGAGTTTTTTGCGTTGCTCCATGCACTTCATGTGAAAACAGACAATATCGATACTTTGCTTGAACATTACGAAGCGAATGACGCTGCGGGAATGACGAGAAAATTACAGAGTATACAGGCGTTGTCTTCCATTCAATCACCAATGAAGAAAACGAATGAAGGGTGGATGCCGGATTTCTCCAGCAGATATTTTACAGAAGATTTCCCCTTTGGCTTGAAAATAATACATGATTTATCTCATCGGGAAAAGGTGAATTGCCCTTATATTGATCAAGTGTACCAATGGGGAATGAGCTGTATCGGCTAATGTGCAGTTGGTTTCCTAAACACGGATTTATTTCTCCGAGGTGTTCTCAACGTTAAGTGGGGATTGGAAAAGCTCAATGAGGGCTTCCCTGTATGGTTGTTTCTTATTTGCACAAGCAAAATACGTTGCTTTGCGGGTAGGGCAAGCGATCCGATGATGGGGGATGGGGGATGGCGGATTCTTTTGCTAAGGTAGGGGTGCGCGGTGATCTCAGACCGTTGCGAGAAAAGAACGAAGTATGTGCAAGAGATTCAGAGAATATATGGGGACGGCGCGGGAATATACGAGAGAGTTGTTCACTTTCGGCGGTATTTTGTTGATGTGTTTTGTTTACAATGATTTTCGAGAGCTTGTGAAAGAACAGTCTGCCACAGCCGCCAAAACGGCGGAAATTTTACGCACGATGGATGAACGGCTTTCGCATTTGGAGCATGAGAGGAAATGTGGGTCACCCCATTAAGGACAGGGCGGTTGCGTTCGCTTTAAATAAGCTGTGCGTGGACGCGTGCCGCGCTCTTCGAGAAGACGTACGGTGCGGGGACTGCTCTGGGCCATGAATACGCGATCCGGGGTTTTGTGCGGAAGGATGTTGCCGAAGGAGATTGCCCCCATGGGGCAGGCGAGCTGGCAAGCGGTTTGGACGGCGTTGGGCGGCAGGCGCAGATCATCGTCGTTCCACGTGTATTCGGGGGCGTTGCCAAGAACTGCAAGGGCTTTTTCTTTTTTTTCGCGGCTGATTGTTTCGCGGATGCGTTGGACGCAATAACTGCATTTTTCCATGACACCGCGCGAGCGGACGGTGACGCGGGGATTGTTGCGACGGCGCGTTTCGTCGGCAGAAGCGCGGGCGTAGTCAAAAAAGTTGAATCGGCGGGCTTCGTAAGGGCAGTTGGCGGCGCAGTAGCGGGTTCCCCAGCAACGGGGGTAGACCATAGCCGAAAGCCCGTCATCGGTGTGTACGGTTGCATTGACGGGACAAACGGATTCGCACGGGGCGGCTTCGCAATGCTGACAGGAGACGGGGATCGAAACACGCCGTGCGTTTTGGCAGAGGTAACGATCGATGCGAATCCATTGAAGATCTCGCCCGCGTAAGAGTTCGCGTTTGCCGACAACGGGGATGTTGTTTTCCGCGCGACAGGCAATGAGACAGGCGTTGCAACCGATACAGAGGTTGAGGTCGATCGCCATGCCCCATTGATGATGGGTATCTCGGCAAACAGAGAGATCGGGAGAGGGTTTTTCCCCTTGGGTAAGGTCTGGGGCGGCAGGGCGCACCATGTCGGGTTCATCCCCTTCGCGACAGAGTGTTACGGGGGTGTACACCAAGGGGCGATCAAGCGGGAGCAGACGGATGGCTTCGTGCGGCAGGCTTGTGATTTTTGCCCATGCATAGGTGTTGGTCTTTCCGTTGGCAAGAAAAGGAAGCGTGATGTGGTATCCACCGTTGCATCGGTGTTCGAGCGGATCGCCGATAACGGGGATTATCAGCGGGGGAAGGGAAGGGTGGCTCAGGCACAGCAGACGCAGTTCGCCCGCTTTCAGGGAGGGTAATGACGCACGTGCTGTTGCCTCCCCGGTGACACCTGTCAGCGGGTGCGTCAGCTCGTTCAACCACGGGTTTCGGCAATCGGCGGGCATGCGGAAGATGGCATCCGGGCAAAAGCGGATCGGTATATGCCCGTTTGCTCGTACTGGCGGGTAAGAGATCGCAGGGAAGGAAAGCGGCGGGACTTGGTGGATTGCTGGGAACCCTTTATCCGTAAACCCTTTTTGTAATATATCTTCCCACGCTTGTTCTTTGCCTCGCGCCAAGGAAGACGAGAGTTGCAGGAATGCCTTTCGAACGCGTTTGGCTGCGGGGGAAGTGTGATCCGGGGTATTGTCTGCCGTACAGAGCTGCCCGCGAGAAGAGAGAAGCCCGGCGAGCAACTCGATTTCGGAGATACCGTTGTACAGGGGGAGGATCACGGGACGCCGCAGGCAGAGATGCCCTTCTGCATCATGGTCAAGCCCCCATTCTTCAAGCGGATGTGTGCCGGGCAAGACCCATGAGGAGGCGTGTGCCGTTTCGTCTTCGTACAGGCACAGGCGCACGGTTTCGGTTCGGCTTTGCCGCAGGGCTTCGGCAAAATCAGCGTCTTCTGCGGCGGGATCGTTCGGTGTGCAAATGAATAGGGTATCTATTTCCTGACGGCGCAGGGCAGCGGTCAAGTCGGCAAGGGATTCTGCTTTGTTTTCCTGCCCTTGCAGGAAATGAAGCGCACCGCCTGTAGCCTGTAACAAGACATTCAGCGAAAAGACGATTTCATGTGCATCGGCAGAGAGGCTGTCACCGATGAGAATGAGGGCTTCTCCTCGATATCTCCACAGACGGCGGGCGCAATCCTCGATTTCGCTTCTCACAGTGAGTGAGGGAAGAGGAATTCCCGTCACCACCCCGCTTTCATGGGCTAAGGAGAGCAGGGCGGTTTGCAATTCCGCGATGAAGGCTTCCTGCCCGTTCGGACATGATATCAGCATGTCTGCCATGCCCCCGGTGAGGCTTGGCGATTCTTCTGCTACGGCAAGCCATGTCAGTTTGTCGGGATGCGAGGGTATGCGAGCATAATTTTCGCCTTCAGGTGTGCGCGAAACGGCAAAATCGGTAAGGCGTCCCATCGGTTCATCTCCCAAAAAATCACAGCCAACGGACAGCAAGACGCGGGTTTCGGCAAAATCAATGCGGAATGTTGCGCCCGGCTGAATCATGCGGGTCAGTGCTTTTTGGCTATTGCCCGAGGAAAACGGCGCATATTCAAAGAAGCGCACGTTTGGGTTGCGGCGGCAGATTTCATCGAGCATTTGCATACGTACTGCCGATGGAGTTGCGCCGAAAAGGAAGGCGGGTTTCCCTTTGCCGGTACATTGTTGCGCCCATGCGGCAAAGGCTCCTTCCCATTCTCCCTTATTTGTGGGCTTGCCGTGGAAAAGGATTTTCCGACAGCGATGAGGATCGTAGAGATTTAAAAGGGAAGCCTGATCGCGTGCGCTGATGCCGGATCGGCTTGCGTATTGCGGATTCGGTTGGATCAGCGTTGGATAGCCGTCATGGCAAACGACGGTGACGGGCAAGCTTCCTCCTTCGTGCGGCAGACAGGTGGCGTAGACATTGCCGAAGCCACCGTCTTCTGTTCCTTCGTTGAAAGAAATGAGGTATTCTTCGGCGCGGCGACAAGACGGAAGGTATGCCAAGCCCAAGGCGCCCAGCGTTTTCAGAAAATCGCGACGAGACCATGACGGGCGGTGTTTGTTTTCAGACATCAGTGGTGACAGACAGTGCAGTTGAGAGAAGGGGTTATTTTTCGACGTCGAACCAGTTCATCGGAAAGGCGTATGTTTTCTTCTGATGCGTCATCGTAATTCGGATCGGCAATATGTTTAGGCGGACGAATGCCGTGCGGTGTTTGATGGCATGCAAGGCAATCGCGCATGTGCAGACCGGGAGCGGCGGTTGTAACAGGTTGGTTGGCGGTATCGCCGTGGCATGCCATGCATGATACTCCCCTCAAGACGTGTGCGGAGTGATCGAAATGCACGTAAGCGGGCAAGCTTTGTACCCGCACCCATTCGATGGGTTTTCCCGTGTATCCGCGAAAGTCCGGGTCAGCGGCTTCGCGGACGGGACGCAATCTCGCATCGTCTGCCAAGGTGTGTTTGTGGCAGGCGAGGCAAGAGAGGGCATCGGGGACGCCGGCGCGGGCGTTGTGCAAGGCACTTGTGTGACAAGCCAAACAATTGATTCGAAATTTTTGGACGTGTGTCTTGTGCGAAAACGGAACGGGTTGTGTCGGCGCATACGGAGGTGATGCCCATGCGGCAAGGTACGTCAAGGCAATGCCGATTGTTGCGGCAGTGCATAACAAAATGGTGATGAACGGAATGGAGCGCAGTGCCATGGGGAGGGGAGTTATATGCCGGGACGAATAATCTGCGCCGAGGGCAGAGGGGTGTGCCACGTCAGTTTTTCGGGCATGAGGACGCTTGTGTCTTCCAACAGTTCGTCCCACGTAAGGCGGCGACCGGATTGGGCGGCATTTCGCCCCAGCAACGCCACGAGCGTTTTCGTTGCCGCCGATTCGAGCGTTTGTTTCCATTTGCCGGCGCGGATGCAACGGAAGAACTCCACATGCGTGAGATCGTACATGCTTGTACCGCTTCTTTCTCCGCGATAACGCCAGCGTTCATCTCCGAGGAAGCGCGGATTGTACGGGGTAATGAGTGTTCCTTTTTCGCAGAGGGTGCGATCTTCTATTTCGCCGTGGCATCCTTGCCACTGTCTGCATGATATATGGGTTTGCGTACCGTTTCCGTAGTCAAAATAGACGTCGTAATGATCCCAAACGTCACCGTCATCGGTACGGCGGGCTCGCCCCCCGCTGCCGATGGCGGCCACGGGAATCCGTTCACCCATGGACCAGAGCATGCCGTCAATGCAGTGGCAAACCTGTTCGACAAAAGGCCCCCCGGAGAGCCAGTTCCAAGCCGTCCAGTTGCGCAATGCCCATGAGACGTCGCTTTCACCCTGCGGACGGGAATCGAGAGACAAGGGTGATTTGGGCGGTGTAGTGAAATATTTGGCGTCAAAGGAGAGAGACTTTCCCCATTGTCCGGAATCAAGCAAACTGTGTGCCGCGCGGTTTGCGGGGTCGTACCGCCAGCAAAAGCCATCGAGAATGACGAGGGCGCGTTCTCGCGCCAGTTGTGCCGTGCGGAGAATGGATAAAGCCCCGGGTACATCCACTGCCATCGGCTTTTCAATGTATAAATGTTTACGGGCTTTCACTGCCGCCGCAGTCATGACCGGACGAAAACAGGGCGGGGTTGCCAGAATGACGGCATCGACATCGCTTTCCAGCAAATCTCGATAGCTTTCCAGTCCGACAAAGCAACGCGCATCGGGTATTTGCGCCCGTGTGGGGAATTGTTCGCCGAGTAAGCGTTTCCCCTCTTCCACCCGTTCGGAGAATGCATCTGCAAGGGCGTGAATAACAACGCCCTCATCGGCTTTGAGCGCATTGACGGCGGCTCCGAGACCGCGTCCGCCACAACCCACAACACCCACTTTGATGGTATTCGGAGCAGGATGGGATTCTCCTCCCCACGCGCAATCGGCAGTCAGCAACATGCCGCCGACTGCGCCGAAAAGCGTTTTCAAAAAATCGCGTCGCGGAAGAACAGAATGGCTCACGGGGGCATTATAGCGCAACGTTGGTCATGTTGCCATCTCAAATTGCCCTTCGGTTCAGTCATGCGGGGATTGTTCCCACAGACGGCGCAGGTATTCCATGCGCTCGGTAATGCGTTTTTCCATTCCGTTATCGGTGGGGGTATAGTAGAGACGCCCTTCGGGAAGATATTTTTGAGGGACAAAATGCCCTTCGTAATCGTGGGCGTATTTGTATTCGAGGTCTTCTTCTCTGACACCGCGCGCTTGGGCTAGTTTTTTGCGCGTGGGCGTGGAAAGGTGTGGTGGCACAGCCAATGTTTTCCCGTTGCGGACGTCTTGCAGAGCGGCATCAAGCCCCTTGTAGGCAGAGTTGCTTTTGGGTGCGGTGGCAAGATAAACTGTGGCATGTGCCAGCGGAATTCTTCCCTCGGGCATGCCGATCATTTCCACGGCGCGGGCGGCGTCCATAGCAACGCGCAACGCGTTTGAATCGGCAAGTCCCACGTCTTCGCTGGCGGCAATGACCAGCCGACGGGCGATGAAGCGCGGGTCTTCTCCGGCTTCGAGCATGAAGGCGAGCCAGTACAGCGCGGCATCTGGGTCGGAACCGCGCATTGATTTGATGAAAGCGGAAATGGTATCGTAATGACCGTCGCCTGCGCGATCGTATCGCAGTGCTTTTTTCTGAATGGATTCTTCGGCAACCCCCAAATCAATGCGTATGCGCCCGTTGCACTGCGGTAGTGTGGAAAGAGCCGCTACTTCAAGTGCTGTCAGTGCTTTGCGCACATCGCCGTCTGCTTTTAGTGCGATGTGGTGTAGTGCCTCATCGTCAATATCGATTGGCATCCTCCCAAGCCCGCGTTCTTTGTCTGTCAATGCCGTGTGGAGGACGCTCAACAAATCTTCCTGCTCCAAAGGCTCGAGTGGAAAGACCTGAGAACGGGAAAGCATGGCGGAATTGATGGCAAAGTACGGGTTTTCCGTGGTGGCACCGATGAAGCGAACCGTGCCTTTTTCAAGGTGTGGCAAAAGGACGTCTTGCTGGGCTTTGTTGAAGCGGTGCAATTCATCGACAAACAAAATGGTTCTTTGCCCGTGAAGTGTCTGCCGCGCTTTGGCTTCGCTGATCTTTTCCCTAATGTCGGAAACGTTCGACTCTACGCCGTTCAGCACGACGAAGAAGGCTTTTGTGCTGTGTGCGATCACGGCGGCGAGGGTTGTTTTGCCCACTCCCGGAGGACCGTAAAAGATCAAAGAAGAGAAGCGATCCGTTTCAATAGCTCGTCGCAACAGCTTTCCCGAAGCCAGCAAGTGCTTTTGCCCCGCGACTTCCTCAATCGTCCTCGGACGCATGCGGGCGGGAAGAGGCATGGACGCATCGGCACGAAAGCGGGCATCGGCTTCCGAATCGTCCCCGAATGGTGTGAAAAGATCCATTTTCAGAGGGAGGAATCGGAATTTTCCTTGGTCGGCGATTCCGTGATATCGGCGGGATCGGGGAGGCTTTCGATGGCAGAGCGCAGTTTTTCCGAACGGAAATATTCGGCTTTTTCCAAGCGGGATACTTCTTTTTGATAATCTTGGGCGATTTTTTTCTTTTTCTTGTCGTTCATGCGCTTTTCTTCTTTCGGGTCGGCATCGGGCGCACCCTGTTCACCCATGGGCGTGGATTTCCCCTCGAACGTTTTGAGTAGTTTTTCGATTTGAGTGGCTGCCGAGTCGGCACTTTTTGTGTTTTTGGCTTTCTTTAAAATTTTTGTGCAGTTTTTGAAGGCTTCGGCCTGCTTTGCGGGGGGATAGTCTGCCAAGCTCACGGCGAATGAGGGAAGACTGATACAAAACAGGACGGCTATGAACAACAATGAGGAAAACGGTGATTTCATCTGCGTGCATCCCTGCTTTTTGCGGGGCGTATGTATTGTACGCCATACGCCATTCGTGTCAAGCCGAAGCCCGATTTCCTTTTTTGACTTTCGGCTTGGAAGAAGTTTTTCCATTTGTCGTGTAATGGGGCGCAATGAAAGATTTTTCAGTGCAAAAAAAGAGAATTTTAATTGTTTTGCTTTGTTAAATATCAACGAATAATAAATTTCTTTCAAAAAAAGAAAAAATTCGAAAAAAGTTGTCGGAAATGCTTGACAAAAATCCATGAGAAGCATATCCCGTGTGCGTCCGTATGACGGATGGATATATAACTGCTATGAAAGCGTTCGTTTTGACATTGGGAATGATGATCGGAGCAATGATTGTTCAACCTGCCGTTGCCAATTCGCTCGATCCGGTAATTGCAACGGAAAACACGTTGCCGCCTTCGGATAACTGAGGCGGTTTCCGTGAGGTATGGTTTTTTGCCAACCCCCATCGATGAACTCTTGTCGGAGAGTTCGTTGTTGTGTGGAATTGATCCGACGACGGGGCAAAAAGCCCCTATTTTTTTATTTTCCCAAGCGGATTAGGTCTTCGGCAAATCCCGGATACGATGTGTCTATGTTTTCTGTCGTGTCGAGTGTGGTGACGCCCGAAGCCGCAAGACCGGCAATCAAAAAGCTCATGGCAATGCGATGATCGCTGAATCCCGGGAGAGAATTGCCCGTCAGAGGAGTGCCGCCCGTGACGGCAAGACCATCGTCAAATTCTTCCACATGTGCGCCCATAACCCGAAGGTTGTTTGCTGTGGTGGTTATGCGATCCGATTCTTTGACGCGCAATTCAGCGGCATGGCGAATGGATGTGATGCCTTTGGCGAAGGCTCCCGCAACGGATAAAATCGGGATTTCATCAATCAGGTTTGGGATTTCGTGTGGCAAAATTTCCGTGCCGTGCAATGCGGGTGCGGTGCGTACGGTAATGTCGCCGAAAGGTTCGCCGCTAAGGGGATCGGCTGTGGGGGCTATGTCAAAATCGGCACCCATGCGGCGCAAAACATCCAAAACGGCTGTGCGCGTGGGGTTTAAGCCGACTTTTCGAAGGGTGATTTCCGAGTTCGGGCAAATGCTTGCCGCCACAAGCCAAAATGCGGCAGAGGAAATATCCCCCGGAATGGTGATGTCTTTTGCGGTCGGGACGGCAGGACCGGTAACGGTAATGTTCAAACCATCTGTTGAGCAGGGAATGCTGAAATGTCGGAAAAGGCGTTCTGTGTGGTCACGCGTGACGGCAGGTTGCCGCACGGTTGTGTTGCCTTTGGTAAGCATGCCTGCCAGCAATATTGCGCTTTTCACCTGTGCACTGGCCATGGGAAGCCTATAATCGATCGCGTGAAGGGCATGCCCTCGAACGATCAGCGGTGCGCATCCCGCTTTTTCTCCGCAGGCTTCAATTTGCGCTCCCATGAGGGAAAGAGGGTCGATGATGCGCTTCATGGGGCGCGATGAAAGCGAGGCGTCTCCGCAGAGACGACTTTCGAACGGAAGCCCTGCCAGAATGCCCGCCAGCAAGCGCATGCCCGTCCCGGAGTTCCCGCAATCGATGGCTGTGCGGGGCGGGACAGTTGCCATGGCGCAACCGGACAAGGTGAAATCGATGGGACCGAAACCTTCGCGGCTACGGTGCGGCGCAACGCGTGCGCCCATTTGTTCCATAGCGCGAAGTGTATTCAGACAATCGTGGCTGCAAAGGAAGTTGGTCACTTCCATTTGCCCGCGAGCAAGTCCGCCTAAGATGGCAACGCGGTGAGAAATGCTTTTGTCTCCGGGAACGGTCAATTCTCCCCGAAGTCCGTTGGTTCGACAAACACTCAGTGTTTTATTGATCATGGTTGCGGATTGTCTTTTTAAAAAATCCTTCGCGAAGAAGGATGTTGAAATAGGTGCGTACCGCCAGTTCGCGATGAGCATTCAGCAGGGCTGTACGCAATGAATCCGCCGATTCTTCGAAGGTAGCGGTGCGGGCGGGTAAAATGGGCTCTGCCGTGATGATGTGAAGCCCCCAACGGCTTTGCAACAGGACGGGGTGTCGATTTGGGACGACTGTTTCGTCAAACAAGGGTAATTCTTTCAGCGGACGTCGTGCGGAATCGAAAATTTGCCCGAGGTCACCCCCGCGTTGTTTGCTGTTGTCATCTTCGCTGAATTGTTGAGCTAGGGTGGCAAAATCTTCGCCGTTTTGCAATTTTTGCATGATGGTGTCGGCTTGAGTTTTAATTTCATCGGGAGATTTGCCGAGGCTTGCCAAAAAGATCTGTCGGCATATGCGAGATGCCGGTACGGTCAGCTCGTCTTTGACTTGAACGTATGCTGCATGTACATCTTCATCCGATATCTGCATGGCAGGTTCTGTGGCGCGATTCAACATGAAGGCTTCCTTCAGGCGTGTTTCAATGCGATCTGTCCACACAGTCTCTGTGTAACCTTGCGATTTGAGCGCGGCTTTGAATATGGCAGGGGAATCGAAGCGCGAAGCTTCGCGCATCGTTTCACGTTGTGCGTCGGAACGCAGATTGGGGAATTCGCGGTCATTGTAGCGCGCTTTGATTCGCAGAATAGCCGAGCGGATGAGGTCTGTGCGGGCATTGGCGCGCAAGTTTGCGATCTGTTGCGGATCTTTTTTGCCGGCAAGCAGGGCGAGTTCTGCGGTACGCCGTACCAGTTGGTTTTCGGTGATGCCTTCGCCGAAAACTTCTGTGCGGACGGGTGATGAATCGCCGTTCGGAATTCGGAGAGAGGCAGAACTGCTGTCAAATTGCCGCGCCACGACACCGTGCCAGATATATAGATCTCCGATCAGGTAGAGCAAAGCTACGGCAAAGAGGAACAGTTTGACAACGATGAACTTGATGTTGTTCATATCGGAATAGGGCGCGGGAGATTATGCGCCGCCACTGCTGTTGGCAAGGTTCTGATCGTCCGGAGGAAGAAAGTTGCGAAAACGCGCTTTGTCGATCGCCTTCATGTATGCTTCTACGGGAGAAACGTATCCTTGTTGGAGTTTTTGCCAGATAGCATCATCCATAAACTGCATGCCCATTTGTTTCCCGCCTACGATCACATCGGTCAATTTTTGCGTAGCACCTTCGCGGATGATCGAAGAAACGGCCGGCGTGGCAAACATGATCTCGTTGACGGCGCATCTCCCGGGCTTGTCACAGCGTTTCATGAGCAACTGTGCCACAACGCCACGCAATGAAGCTGCCAGCATGGTGCGTACTTGTGATTGCTGATCGGAGGGGAACACATCGATGATACGGTCGATGGTTTTGCGGGCATTATTGGTATGCAACGTGCCGAAAACGAGCAAGCCTGTTTCGGCCGCAGTGAGTGCCAGCTTGATTGTCTCCAAATCGCGCATTTCGCCTACGAGAATGATGTCGGCATCTTCGCGCAGGGCGGCGCGAAGTCCATCGGCAAAAGAAGGCGTTTGTGCGGGGACTTCGCGCTGGGTGATGATGCTCATTTTGTTGCGGTGAACAAATTCGATCGGTTCTTCTACCGTGATGATGTGGCGCGATTGGTTTGTGTTGATGTAATCAATGAGGGCGGCCAGTGTTGTGGATTTCCCAGACCCGGTGGGTCCCGTTACCAAAACAAGCCCGCTTCGCATATGGGCAAACTCCCGCACCGGTTCGGGAATGCCTAGTTGCTCAAGTGTCATGATATCGGTTGGAATTAAACGGAATACGGCGGCAAGCCCTCGTTGCTGTTTGAAATAGTTGCAACGAAAACGCGATTTTTCATCCATTTCGTAGGCAAAGTCCAGATCGCCTTTTTCAAGGTAGGCTTTGTAGGCGTTTGGATCGCATATTTGGCTGAGCAACAAGTTCATCGCTTCATGCGAAAGGAGCTGATCGGAAATGGGAGTGATACTTCCGTGGATACGAATCTTCGGAGGTTCTCCTTCGCTGAGATGCAGGTCAGAACCGCCTTGTTCCACCAAATATTGAAAATAGTGATCGATTTCGTGCATAGTCCGGAGAAAATGATTAGTTGATGCCGAGGAATTGTTTCATCAAAGTTTTATTGTCGGCGCGGAAAAGACATTCTTCTGCCGTGACGATGCCTGCTTTATACAGGTTTTGCAATGAATCGTCCATGAGGATCATGCCTTGTTGCTTGCCCGTTTGGATGAATCCGGGAATCATAAACGTTTTGCCTTCTCGAATGCTGTTGGCAACGGCGGCTGTGTTAACCAGCAATTCCAGAGCAAGGGCGCGTCCGGATCCGTCGGCTCGGGGTAACAGCTGTTGCGAAATGACCCCGCGCAATGATTCACTGACCATGATGCGAATTTGATCGCGTTGTTCGTTCGGGAAAACGTCAAGAATACGGTCTATTGTTCGGGCTGCTGATCCTGTGTGTAGGGTTCCCAGCACCAAATGCCCCGTTTCGGCGGCGGTAAGTGCCAGCTGGATGGTTTCCAAGTCACGCATTTCTCCCACCATGATCACATCGGGGTCTTCGCGCAGGGCGGCGCGAAGTGCTCTTCCGAATGATTCTGTGTGCAGGTGAACTTCTCGCTGGTTGACGTGGCAGTTTTTGGATTCAAAGACGTATTCGATAGGGTCTTCCAATGTGATGATATGATCCGTCCGGTCTTGATTGATAAAGTCGATAATAGCTGCCAGTGTGGTCGATTTGCCGGAACCGATCGCTCCGGTAACGAGGATGAGACCGTTGTTGTAGCGGGTCAGCGGTGTCAGGGCGTCCACGGGTAAGCCGATTTCTTCCATACTGCGAATTTTCGTATTGATTAAGCGACAACAAATATCGTAGCCCATCCGCTGTTTGACTACGGATGAACGGTAACGCCCATATTCGTTTTGGTAGGCGAAATCAACGTCCCCTTTGACGCGAAGGCGTTCCCATTCGCGATCCGAGAGGAAGCTTTTTACCAGCTGTTCGGTATCTTCCGGCGTCAAAAGCGGGGCTTCTTGCCAGATGGCCTGCAACTGTCCGAATCGACGCCATGTCGGCTTGCTGCCGACTGCCAGATGCACGTCCGAACAGCCGTACTCAAAGGCAACTTTCAAGTACCCGTCGACGTGGGGAAGGATATATTCGCTCATGGTGTAACGGTCACGTTGAGCTTAGCATTTTTGCCTCAGCACTTCCAGCTTAAATCTTCAGCTTGCGCCATTTCTTCATCGATACTCATTTCGATGAGCCGTTCTCGTATGGTCGGTAAGGAGTTTTTTGTTGTGCGCCAATGGAATAGGAATGTTTTTTCTTTGCCGGATGAAGCGTTGGAATTATCCTCGCAGGCGTTTCAGGAAGAGCACAACATCAGAAAACATAATGCGCAATGCCGCACATTTGGGTGTGCGGACAAACAAAGACCAAAATGCTTTGCGTTCGGTGCGGCGAATTTGTTTGATAGCGGGGTGTTTCGGTTGGCGTATGCAACGCTCAACCAAATAGATCTGATGGAAATTTTGCGCAAACAATGCCGTATACCACATGCGCTTGTCCCGCTTGCTCATGGTTGGAGGGAAGTAGTTTGGAATGCGCGGCAGGAGGTTGACGGCACATTCGTAGTGAAAAGTCGGTGCTTCGCCGCGTACGAAACGAACTGTTGCCGATGAATCGCATCGCCTGTAGTGATATAGCGGGCGGCGAATCAGCGAGACGGAATGCGACAACAAAAGATAACGCTGAATGAAAAAGTGATCTTCGCTGAAAGGGATGTTTTCTTCGTAACGCAAGGCGTGGTTATTTAGGATTTCGCGGCGAAATATCTTGTCACACGAATAGCGGGATATCGATTCGATCACGGAAGCTGTGATAGGTTGGTGCCCTTCATCTTTTTTGCCGTGTTTGAGAGGATCTCGTTCAATTACTTCGCCGTTCATCGTGTGTTCGAAATGTCCGCATACAGCCATGTCCGAACCATCGCGTTCTATCGTCATGTACAAGGTTTCCAGAAAATCCGGTTCAATCCAATCATCAGGATCAACCATCATAACGTATTTCCCTTGTGCTATATCTAGCCCTCTGTTTCGCGCTGTCGATACGCCCCCATTCTCTTGATGGATTACGCGAATGCGTGAATCGCGGGTGGCGTACTCGTCCAAAATGCTTCCACAGTTATCCGGTGAACCATCGTCAATGCACAGGGCTTCCCATGCAGTCATTGTTTGTACCGACAGGGAATCCAGACATTTCTTAATGTATAATTCCGCATTGTACACGGGAATGATGACGCTGATTTCTGGTTGTGCATTCATTTCCATTTGTTACGCTCCCGAGTATATGTAATTTTCCTTTGGAGTTCTGTTGTGACGAAATTTTATTGTTGTCGGTGGTTGCTTTCGGAGCGTTTTTTCAGGACGCAGAGAGCAGCTTTCAATGCACCGAAATATCCGGCATTCTCGATGGATACGGAAAATTTCTTGTAACCAACCGCATAGTAGTAAATGCCCAGCAAATAGTGAGCCAGAAGTTTCAAATGCTTTTTGAATATGAAGGAGGGAGAGCGATAGATGGAGCGGAATTCTTTGCCCAATATATATGTGACGGGGTGAGGTGTTCCGCCGTATGCCCCGAGATTGTGGCAAATTGGAGCGTTTTCGATATCCGAATAAAATTCGCCTTGGACACACAGATTGGGATAGCACCCCAAAACAGTGCAACCGTGAGCACGACCAAATTCATTGGCAATCCATGAATCATACGAAACGTGGAAGGCAAGCCATCGCCAGATGCTCTCTTCTCTGGGTATGTGCGGTAGAATCTTTTTGCAACCCCGGGGGCTGATTAAATAGGCGTGAGTACACAAAGGTCCCATGATGCGAGCTACCGATGTTTCTCCTGCTTCTTTTAGCTTTTCTGCTTTAGAGAAATACGGTGTCATTCCCAAATAGAAAAGATCCCATTTGTCGGATTGACAGGCTACGGCAGAAAGCATTTCGCCTACCTCTCCGTTTAAGTCGTGTACAAAGACGGCGTCATCTTCGAGAATGAGTGCTTTTTGCCAGCCGTGATCAACAATGTATCGGATACATTTGCCATGCGAGAGTTCGCAACCTGCTCTTCCGGCCCAAAAGAGAGCTTCGTCTTCCGTGCAGTTGCGGAACAGACGACCTTTTTTGTATCCGGGCAGTTTTTTCCCCCATACGGCACTGATACGGTGAATTTTTTCATCCGCAATACCCAGCCGGAGCAGTTGTGCATGGATGCTTTCCCATCTGTCCGTGCGGTGATCGAGGTTGATAACGCATATGCCATCGATGCTTTGCCAAAATGATGCGGGCGAGGTTTGTCCCATGTGAGAATGAATAATTGTTAGGTTGAATTTAGAGAGGGGATACGGCGAATGTGCGGAGTTTTTCTGTTTTCCCATGAGCCCATGAAAGCCAATGATCGGCGTATTCCAGCGAGATGCGGATTACTTCATCCATATCTAGATAGCGATAGCAACCCAGTCGTCCGATAAAGGAGACACCTTGTAGGACTTCTGCCGGCGAAATATAGCGTTCAAGCGTTTGCATATCATGTGCCATGCGCTTGGGGTAGAAGCGATCGTCGGTGCGACTCGCTTCGCGGCTGAATTCTCGCAACAAAACAGACTTTTGGTGCGTTTCCCATGGCGAAAAATATTTATGTTCGTGAGAGCGGGTGTAGGGAATGTTAAGCTCGGTGTAGTTCAGACAGCCGTTCCCTTGCAAATCGCCTTCGCCACGTTCTGTTTGGAAATCGACCGTTCTGTAGCTGAGTTCGCCTTCCGAGTAATCAAAGAATTCATCGAGCGGTCCGGAGAAGAAAATGTGGGAAAACTCGCTTCCCATCGATTTTTCATACGGTGTGTTGAGTTTTACATCGATGAGTTCGTGTTTCAGAATTCGTCGCACCAGTTCAGTATAACCTGCCATGGGGAAACCCTGATACTTGGAAACGTAGTAATTATCATCGTAATTGAAACGGATGGGGATGCGTTTGACGATGGAAGCAGAAAGCTCTTTTGGTGAAACGCCCCATTGCTTGGTGGTGTATCCGCAGAAAAAACCTTCGTAGATTTCTTTGCCCACAAACCGTAAAAGCTGTTCTTCGGCATTTTTCGGCTCGGTGATGGAACGGTCTTGTTTGGATTCGATCCATCGGCGCGCTTCGGCGGGTGACATGGACTTGCCGAAAAGCTGGTTGATGGTGTGTAGGTTGATGGGCATAGAAAAGACACCGTGCCGATTGACAGCTTTGACGCGGTTGATCCATGGGGCAAAATCATCGAAGCGGTTGACGAATTCCCATACCTGTTCGTGGTTTGTGTGGAAAATATGCGGTCCGAAGCGATGAACCATGACGCCGGTTTCTTCATCGCGATCGGCATAGCACATGCCCGCGACATGCGAACGACGATCAATGAGGAGAGACGGGATTCCTTGATCTGCCAAGGATCGGGCTATGACGGATCCTGCCAGACCGGTGCCGACAATGAGAACACGTTTCATGATTGTGACAATATGTGTTGATAGGCTTCTTCTATTTGAGTGAGGCGAACCTCCCATGTCATGGTTTGGCGCAACCACGAAGCGCGGTTACGATGCCATTCCGAATCGTGTTGCGCAGAGGATGCCGCTTTGAGTAAGGCATTCTTGAGCCCTTCAACACAAAATTCGGCGCGAACCTTTCCTCCACGGGGTGACATGGAAACCTTTTGGGCAAATTCAGGAAGAAGCCAGTCTTGGCTGGGGATGTCGAAACAGACAGAAGGAACACCTTGCGCCACGCTTTCCAGCAATGCCATGCAACCGCTGTCGCGCAGAGAAGTTGAAATAAATGCAATAGCCCCCCGCATGATTTCCAAGAGTTGAGTTCGGGGCATGAATGCCAGCGGTTTGACGGCTTCTTGCGGTAATCCGAAGAGGGAAACTGTTTGTCGGAGAAGAGGGAGATCTTCATCCCTCATTCCCGACATCATGACCGGGATGCATACCCCTTCATCCCAAATACGGCGAAGTGCCGGGAAAAGCAGACTTGCTCCTTTTTCCGGTCGCATACCACCGTAGTAGACAAAATAGGGATGATCCGCGCGGACGGGCGGTTCGTCAAGAATTTCGCTGCCATGCACAGCGATGATCGGACATACCCGTGCCTTTCTCGCCAAGCTGAAAGGAAAATTGCGATTGAGGCGTTGAGCTGTCGGTTTGTTGGATGCCAGAATAAGCCCCCGTTGTCCGCTGTTGTTGAATCGGCTGATCAGGGCTTGGGCATCCCAAGGACAGTGTCGCAAGATCTCTTTCATCGTCATTGACGGTGGAAGATGTTTCCCTGTCAAAAAGGCGTAGGGGACAACTTCCGCGCCGCCGATTGGACCGATGAGAAACGGAAGGTTTGCCGCAAATACATCGTAAATACCCCGATATTGGTTGAAAGTAATGTGGTGAACGAGATTGAAATCTCCGTTGCGGGCAACGTCGTTCAAACGATTGCCGATCTTTTTCTGCCAGAGATTGTATGTTTCACGCTTCGCAAAATCGGAAAGCCCTTCATCCCATTCCAGAAGACGAATCGGCAACGGCTCATTTTCGAGGGCTTTGTGGTTTTGTTCGGCGTATTCTGTGGTGGTAACAACGGTGATCTCGTGTCCTCTGCGTGCCAGCCCCGAAGCAATATTCCATCCTACTCCCGGTTCGCTACCTTTGCCGGCACCAAAAGAGTAAGATGAAAGAAGAATCTTCATGTCAAAGGACTTTGCTTTTCTCAAGGAAGAATACAGTATACAAAAGGTATTCGTCAAGCTTCATCTTGATGAGAGGGGGAAAAGGGGATACCAGCATGCCGGTTTATGCTGTTTGTGCACCCTGTGCTTTGTTGCGGATGAACGCCTTTTTTAGCCTTGCCCGCGATGCATTCGGCGTCTATAATGCCCGTGCTTTCTTTCGACGGGAAGGTTGCGTTGGCTATGAAGTTTTCTGCTCTCTGCCCAATCTGTTGTTTGCTGTTGATTCCGATTGCGGGGACACCTGCTGTTCGGGGGGGAGGTGTTGCCGAGGCGAATGAAGAATTCGGCGTGGATGAAAGGAATCCTTCTGAGCTGTATTTGAACGCATATCGCCTTTGTCGCGAAGCTGAATCAATGGCGATTCAGCAGAATTATGCCGCAGCCATCAAAAAAGGCGTTTTGGCAGAGAAGATTCTCGCCCGCATCGTACGGGATTTCCCCTCATGGAATTCAAACATTGTGTCGGCGCGTCGCAATCTCCTTGCCAAAAATATGGAGGAGTACCGCAGAAAATCGCGGGAAGCCCCCATCCCAACGCGCCGCCGTCCCGGTAGCAAGCTGGATCGTGTGCCGGATGTGATAGAACGCGGCAGTTCGTCACCAACGCTTCCTTCATATGAGGAATGGACGGCGCAAGAGAAAAAGAAGCCGAAAAAAGGGATCGTTTCAGGCTCATCGATATATATCGGCGATAAGACGCCTTCCGTGCCGGTAAACTATGATGAAGTCTATGAAGAATTACAAAAGACCAAAGCCGAGTTGCGTTCGGTCGTCAATGCGTATAAACAAGTGCAGGAAGAGTTGAACGCCACAAAAAAACAATTTTTGGTTGCGGAAGATAAACAAAAAGCCCACCGCAGCGCATATGATCGGCTGAAAAATCAAATAGAAACCGAACGTGCCGCCGGAAACGAAGTGGTGCGTTCATTGACGGATAGGCTGACAAAAATGGAAGAAGACTATCGTTTCAGCGAAATACGACGCGTTGCCGCCGAAGCTCGTGTACAAGAGCTGGAACACGAATTGTCGCAAACGAAAAGTGCGCTGGATGCCGTCACCAAAGAACGCGATGATTTGGCAAAAGAATGTCGCCAGTTGCGTGCTATTGTAGAATTGAACAGTCCCGAAAAAACGAAAGCCCTGCTTGATCAAAACTTGACGCTGGCATCACAGCTTCAGCAAGCGAAGGATCGCATTGCCGAGTTGGAATCTCAGGCAACCGCCAATGCAGATCAAACGGAACTGTTGCAAAATTCGTTAAATGAATCGCGGGCAGAAATAGTGCGCCTTAAAGAAGAAATGGCGGCTTTGTATGACGAAAACATGGGGTATCGCCGACGCATTTCCGATCTTTCGACACAGTTGACTAACTTGGAAGCCGATCTGGAAAGCAGAGCTAATGATCCCGAATTGGATCCCGCCATGCTGGAAGAAAATAAAATTTTGCGCGAAATTGTTGCTAAGCAGAAACGCACGTTAAAAACCCAGCAACAGGGGCGTAAGCTTTTAATTGATACCTATGCCGCGCAGAATCAGAAAGATCCTGCCATGGTAGAAGCTCTCAAAAAAATCGAGGAAGAAAGCACAGTAGAGTTGACGTCTGCCGAGCAGGAACTCATTCGTGCCGTTGCGGGAGAAGAAACGCCGAACGATAACGAAACTGAGAAAAAATTGACGGATATGGAGGCGCAAGCTGCACGCGCAGTACGAGAAACGCTGGAAATTGAAGCTCTGGGAAAAGGTGCGGAAGATGCGTTTGCTAAAGGGCGTTACGGCGCGGCAGAACAGCTCTATCGCACGTTGCTTGACCGTCGCCCGGACCATTTGCCCGCATTGGTTAACATGGGGACCATCCTCCTACAAAGGAATAAGCCTGCCGATGCTGTGGAATCCTTTAAAAAAGCGATTACGCTTTCGCCGGATTTGGCTGTGGCATACTATTTGTGCGGCAGTGCTCTCTATCGGGCGAATCGTGATGAAGAGGCTATAGCCATGTTCCGAAAGAGCGTGGAATTGGATCCTGCGCATGCCGATTCATTCTTCTACTTGGGAAATTTGGAAGGGCTGATGGGGGAAACGGATAAAGCTCTTTCTCACTTGGCTGCCGCTGTGCGACTCAACCCTGAGCTGGCAGATGCTCATTATAACATGTCACGCTTGTATGCCGAATCCGGTAAAATCCCCGATGCATGTCGCGCTTACGACCGTGCCGTTCAGGCCGGGGCAACGCCCGATCCGGAATTTGATGCCTTTTTGCGCAACCATCCCGATCGCGCTCAGTCCCCCGGAGAAGATTTGGTAGCTTCGCCTCCAAAAGAAGAGAATCGTGTGGAACGCCACGAAGAGGAAAAGGCACACCACGCTCCGTCCAAAGAGAATCCTGAATGGGGGATTCTCGATAAGCGAACGGTCGAACAGCGCGGACCTCAGTTCAAAGATGAACAGGTGCGTATCAGCCGTCGCAAAAAGAAATTGATGCGTCGCAAACTTCGCGCTCCCCGTCGTTTGCGCGTCATTGACGGTGACACATGGTTGCTGAAAGAGAAGGAACGCTGAGGAAGTGGCTCTTCGCCTGATGCAAAAATATACACGCTCCTATCAATCCCGTTCGAACTGTAATTGGGTAATGAAGAGGTAGTACGCGACAATTAAAGAAAAATGGTACACGGGAAGGGATTCGAACCCCTGACCAACTGTGTGTAAGACAGCCGCTCTACCACTGAGCTACCCGTGCACTTTTGATGAATGCGCGGGGTTACTGTATCAGAACTTTTGCCGATGGCAAGAGAAAAATGTCCGAATTTTTCAAAAAACATCGGTGCAGATGAATTTCTAACGTTTGTCTGCGTTTTTAGGGACAGGTTCGGATCGATAAAGAACCCACTCTTTTTCCGATGCGATAGGTTGCCAGTGCCTCCATTCCGGAAGTTTAATGTTATCGTTTTTTCGGGCGGCAAGCCAGACGGTATCGGCACATGGTAGCATATGTTCGAAATGTTGGGCGCGCCCTTTGGTGTAAAATTGAGCAGAGTACGGTACGCGTTGTTCGCAAAGATAATAGAGAGGAGAAATGCCGTCCCATGCTCGCATTAATTTGGCTTGGCAACGGTATTCGATATGTTCAAATCCGTTACCGTATAGGAAAAGAGCCATGACGGCAAGTATTCCGGTTGGCACAAAAATTAATTTTTTGATGCCGGGACAGTGAATATCAAGTTGCCATAGACGGCGAACAGTCAAGATGGCAAGGGCGGGAAGCCCGGGGAGAACGTAGGCGGGGAGAATGTTTCGTGCCATCGTAAAGAAAATAAGCGGAGATGTTGCCCATAAGGCGAGGAAAAGGGTTTCTGAATGGATTCTTTTTTCGTCTTCGGGGTGGTTTTGCGTTTTAGGGGTGCGCTTGAAAAGGGAAAGCAGAAGGATGACGCTCCACGGTAAAAACATGGTGAAACCGTAGACCCAAACAGTACCGATCGTGCGGGAATGTCCGGATCCGTAAAGATCTCCTTGCCAGCCTTTAATAATAAAACGTTCTATGTGTTCGCCGATGAGGAAGTAGTGCAGGAACCCCGGGGTGGCGCGTTCGGCAGCAATATACCAAGGAAGTGCGAGCAACAGGAAGAGAGGGAGACCGCGTTTCCACGGAATAAGGGAGAAACATTCTTTTAGCCTTTTGCTGATGATTGCCCACAGAAAAATCGGGATTCCCGTTAAACGATCCCTATGGGACCTTTGCTCAATGCGCTGATTGCCAATCCGACAAAGAAAAGGTATCCCCATTTTTTGCCCGTTGTGCGTGAAAGGGTTTTCCAAAACGAAATCATAGACAGGGTAACCCCCAAGGTGAGGAACTCATCAGTCATGACTGCGCCCGAAGCCACAAAACCCATGACTGATGTGGTAAATACAAGCCATCCGGCAAGGGCTTGAGTTGACTCATCCCGTTCATACTTCCACTTTAACAGAAGCCATCCCAGAGCAATCGAGGCGAGAAAGGGTGCTAGTCTGGCTCCGTATTCTCCAATGCCGAAGATTCGCATGGTAAATGCGCTTGCCCAGAAAGAAAGCGGTGGCTTCCCCCAAAACGGTATGCCGTAATCAAATTGAGGGGTAAGCCAATTGCCCGTTTCGATCATCTTGCGGGCAATTTCTCCGTAGCGTGCTTCGGTTGTATCCATTAGCGGGTATGCTCCAAGGCTCGCTAAACGCAAAACCAGTGTAGCAGTCAGCAACGCGAAGATTGCGTGATATACACGGAAATGCCAGTTGTATTTTTTACGGAGAGGAAATAGTGCAGACCTTTTCCGAAGTATGGTAAACAGTGTGAAAAAGCAAAGGACAGTGATGGTGCATCTATATACGGGGATGGTAAATATCTTTGGCAAATCGGGCATGGGTGTCAGGGTGTATAAATCGCCGAAGAAATTAAATAACGCTTCGCCGATAAAGCAGGCTTGATCCGTTGAAGGCTGTATCCATTCTCCGATTGATGCCGTACCAAAAGCAACACACGTTGCAAAGAGCGGTACGGAATAGCGTACAGCTGTATGCG
The DNA here is from genome assembly GCA_964418985.1 of uncultured Akkermansia sp. GTDB lineage: Bacteria > Verrucomicrobiota > Verrucomicrobiia > Verrucomicrobiales > Akkermansiaceae > Akkermansia. The sequence goes on from CAYQNL010000004.1 coordinate 22,465, forward strand.
GAATGATGCCTGTTTTCGGAATGAGGTATTTTTGTCCGATCGATACGGTGAGGATTACGATGCTGAGTATGCTCGAAAGCAAGGGGAAAAAAGGTGCTGATGAGAGAAAATTGTTCCAAGTTTGTATAGGGTTGTGCAAAAATTGAAAAGAATAGAAAGATAAATTGCCGCCACATAAAATCTCTGCGGTTTCCTCACAACAGTTGACGGTACAGAAGAGAATAAAAAACAGGAGAGTGAGGCGACGGTCGGTTGCTCCCCCGTGAAAAACGGAAGGAAGTGCCGCTAAATAAAGCCAATAGGGAAGCAGTTGAAATAAAAAGGAAGAAGAGAATTCGCATATCAGGTTGATCGTTGCGGCAAAGAGTCGGTTGAACGGTAAATCTGAAGAAGGGAAATTCCAGAGAGTTACAAAAATCGATTCGATAACTTCGTAAACGACAAAGACGATAAAAAAAGGCGAAGCTCTTCGAACGGATTCCCCTTGCAAAAAGTGTTTCCCCGAAGACAATATGATATCAAACATCGGGGGTTGAGATGCAAAGCAAACAGTTATTATTGAAAAATAACCGGGCTATGCAAGAAATTACGTTGCTTGCTGCGGTTGTGCTTTTATTTTGCGCAGATGGGCATAGCGGGGCAGGGCGTGTTCCGTAGGGAAGGAAGACGAACCTTGGATCAAAGGAAGAGCGTAATCGATAAACTCTTTTGTGACGTTATTGCCTTTTTCGTTAATCCATTCGCGCGGTACGGTTTTTTCACGGTTTGCCACTTCACCGAGTGGAATGAGAGCCATTTTGCTGGCGTAACCATCAGAGTTTCTCTTGCATTGAAAAGCTACCATGCGGTCGGTAGCCCCCGCCAAGGCAGATTCCACGGCAAATTTTCCGGCGGTGTACGCTTCGTTGCGATCCGTTTCAGAAGCAATGTGGGTGGCGCATCGTTGCAAAAGAGAGAGTTCGATGCCGCGCACTTTGATACCCGTTTGTTTGCGAACGGCTTCAGCAAGAAGGGATGCCAGCCCGCCCAGCTGCACGTGTCCGAATACATCGCGGTCACCTCCCAGTGCTTCTGCGACAAAACGCCCGTCCGCATAGCGGATTCCCTCGGAGACCGCTACCATGCAAGACCCTTTTTGTTTATGGATGGCTTCGGCATCATGCAAAAATTGTTCCATATTAAAGGGAACCTCCGGTAAGTAGACCAAATCCGGTTCGGCATTGGCAACAGATGCCAGCGCGGCGGCTCCTGCCAGCCATCCGGCGTGACGCCCCATGATTTCTACCACGGTGATCCGCCCTTTTTCGTAAACGTGTACGTCTTGGTGCAGCTCCATGCATGAGGCGGCAATATAGCGGGCGGCAGAACCGTATCCGGGACAATGATCTGTGCCGTAAAGGTCATTGTCTATGGTTTTTGGGATGCCGATTACGCGGCAGTCGTATCCTGCGGATTCCATATATTTGGATACTTTATTGCAGGTATCCATCGAATCGTTTCCGCCGTTGTAAAAAAAGTAACGGACGTTATATTTTGTAAAGACTTCGAGCAATCTTTTGTAATCTGCTTCGTTATCCTGCGGATTGCTCATTTTGTAACGGCAAGACCCCAAAGCGGAAGCGGGGGTGTACCGCAATAATTTCAGCTCTTCGCGGTCTTCAAGTCCCATGTCGAAAAGATTTTCTTTCAAGATGCCCTCAATGCCATAGGCAGCTCCGAGCGTTTGAGTGATAAAGGGAGAATCGAGAGCCGTTTCGATAGCACCCAGCGCACTGGCGTTGATGACGGCGGTGGGACCGCCGGATTGCGCAATGATGCAGGCACCTTTCAACAATTGTTGCGAGGGGGCGGAAAAAGCGGATGAAAGAATGGAAGAATCAGACATGCGGTACTTTGCATATTGGGATATTTCCTTCGAAATGTCAAGCGGAGAGGTCGGGCGGTACATGGAGCGATGAAAAAGAATCCGTATAAAAAACTTGCTTTGCAAGCGTTCATCCTCTAAAAACTTTCCGAAAGAAACATGCTGAGAATCTCCACAAAGGGTCGTTATGCACTGCGGGTGATGCTGGATCTGGCACGATACGCCGGAGAACAGCCCGTTTCGCTCAGGGAGGTGAGTGTTCGACAGAGTATTCCCGTTAAATACTTGGAAAGCATTATGATTGAATTGGTTCGTGGCGGCTTGGTGAGCAGTTTGCGGGGAAAAAGCGGAGGCTATCGCCCAGCGGTTGATCTTTCCGAATGTACGGTGGGACGTGTTTTGAAATGCGTGGAGGGGGACATGGCACCCATTGCCTGTTTAGGCGCGGATGCCTTGTCGTGTCCCCGTGCCGCAGATTGCGAAACTTTGCCCTATTGGAAGGGTCTTCACTGTGTGATTGACAATTATCTTGAGGGTGCAACACTGGCAGATCTTCTTCGGGAAGGGGGTGAAAAATGACGGACAAGGCGGGTGCATCATCGGAAAAAACACCCCGCGTACGGAAAAGACGCCCATCTTCCTCTACGACCGTTCGAGATCAAAACGGCGGAAAATCTCGCAAACGCGGGATATCCCCTCAAAAAACGTCTCCGAAAAAGACGGAGAATTGCCATCGTCACCCATGGTGGTGTGCCGTGTGGCGGGCAGGGATCGTTGCCATTATTCTCTCCGTTGTGTTGATGATAACGGCAGAAATTTATGTGGGGGTACAATCAGCGAAAAAACACAGTTCCGAAGCGGGGAATTTACCGTCCGATTATGTGGGACTTGTGCTTGGTTGCTCTCCAACGTTGGGAAATCTGGAAAATGCGTATTTTACGCATCGCATGAAAAAAGCGGCAGAATTGTGGCGTTCGGGCAATGTCCGTTGCCTGATTGTTTCTGGTGATAATCGTGCCGCAAATTACAACGAACCGGAGGAAATGAAAAAAGATTTAATAAAGCGGGGTGTCCCCGAGAAATACATCGTGTGTGATTATGCCGGTTTGCGGACTCTTGATTCCGTGGTGAGGTCACACAAAATTTTCGGAGCGGATAAGATAGCTGTTGTGTCTCAAGAATTTCACAATAAACGTGCCCTAGCGATTGCCGCTCACTTTGGTATTGAAGCGAGAGCCGTGGATGCGGAGGATGTCGAATTGGCTTCTTCGAGTTTTCGGTTGTGGGTTCGCGAACGCGCCGCGCGTGTTGCTTTGCTGATCGATCTTTTTCTCTTGGATCGCGAGCCTTATTTCATGGGGACGCCTGTTTCTCTTCCTTCTCCGCCGGATCGCCGTCCACGCGGATCTTATATTTCTTTTTAAAAACGACTGTTTGTTCCGATGAAATATAAAATTTCAGAGAAAGTTTATTTTGGGCTTGCCAAATGGATCTGCTTTCTGTAAAGTTCTCCCGACTTCGAGTCATGGTGCCTGTAGTTCAGCGGTAGAGCCCCGGATTGTGGTTCCGGTTGTCGTGGGTTCGAATCCCATCGGGCACCCCATTTTTTTATTGATTGTGAGGCGGGATGTCATGAAGGCGGGCGAAACGAGGTAAGCGAGTATGCTTTTTCGAACAGGTGCGTAGAATAATGCTATTTGCGAGATGTTGGGTTTAATTTCGGAAGGGGGGGGGTATCTTGGAGAATTTGGTTTTGAATCTTTTTTATGTTCCATGCTTGACAATTCGGAAAAATCATGTATTCTTGCGCTCCGCAGAAGCGCAACAATATCTTATATATTCATATGGCACACACTTTATCAGCTAAGAAACGCATTCGCCAAACCGAAAAGCGCACGGCTCTCAATCGCGCCGCCGTTTCTCGCGTTCGCACTCTTCGTAAAAAAGTTACAGAGGCTGTAGCCGCAGCCGACAAAGAAGCCGCAAGCAACGCATATAATACATTTGCCTCTGCGGTGGACAAAGCCGCCAAGAAGGGGCGCATTCCTGCCAACCGCGCTGCCAACTACAAGAGCAAGGCGGCAAAAGCAATCGCCAAGATTGCCTGAACCTGCGTTGTTGCGCGATTCTTTTTACTGACAAAGCGTCTCCTTGTTTGGAGACGCTTTGTTTTATATCCTCAGAACATGAAACAGGATCGAAAAGAGCTGGTCAATACGATTGTCAATGATGCACAATCATATAAAGTATGTACGGTTTGCGGCAATATTGCGGATCGGGAAGCGTCGGTGTGTCCGGATTGCCATGCTTACCGCTTCAATGACGATGCACGAGCAGTCGTCGACCAAGCGTTGAATCTTGCGACAGAACCTCAGACGGTCTTTTCCCGCTTTGATATTGAAGTGGATGCGTGATCAAAAACAACGCCTTCGCATTGGAAAATAATGGGAAGGCGTTGGATGACAGGGGCGGACGGAATTATTCCGCTGAACTTTTCGTTGGCGGGTCGATCCATCGCCCGTGTTCGCGAATCAGCTCGATGAGGCAATCGACGGCTTCTTCCTGCGGAATGTTTTGTTTGACGGGGGTATGCCCCACATAAAGATTGATTTTCCCGGGTGCGCCGCCGACGTAGCCAAAGTCCGCATCGGACATTTCGCCCGGACCGTTGACAATGCACCCCATCACGGCAATTTTTACCCCTTTGAGGTGACCCGTTGCGCGACGAATTCGCATGGTAGCTTCCTGAATATTGTAAAGGGTACGCCCGCAGGAAGGACAGGATACATATTCTGTCCTGCTTAAGCGAACTGCGGTTGCTTGGAGGATGTCGTAACTTAATCGGGCTGCGCGTTCGGGGTCGCTTTCCGTTCGGATAAAGACGGCATTGCCGATTCCATCGCAAAGCAGAGAGCCGATATTCATGGCGGTTTGAAGGGTGGCATCCTGTGCTTGGGGCAGGGGGTGTAAGGTGTCTTTCAACAGAATGGGGTGGCGTTCTTCGATGACGGCGGCAAGATAACGGAACGCCGCCGTTACAGACATGTCAACGTCGTCTGCTACGGTTACCATGGTGGGTTCCGTCAGTTGCTGAAGAGCTTGAACAGCCGATGCGTTACGCGGATCAATTTCTACAACGTCCAGGTCTTCAAAGGCTATTTCCGGTATCATGTCACCTAATTCCCCGCGTCGGGATTGCAGGGCGTGGCAAGATTCGACGGGCAAAACAACGCGCACAGGCTCGTTCCATCCGTAGCGGACACCTGCTGACATGTTGAGACCGGCGAGGCGTTTTTTGTACCGAAGCGGATTGTATGACGGTGTTGGCGTCAGCGCAACAGGGGGGCTTTCGTTGTGCTTGGTATCGGGTTGGAAGGGGGCAACTAAAGCTCGAGCCACAGGAATTTCGTGAACGGCGTCTTCGGTGAGAGAAACGCGCAGGGTATCGCCGATACCGTCGAGGAGAAGTGCGCCGATTCCAACTGCGCTCTTGATGCGTCCGTCTTCGCCTGCGCCCGCTTCGGTAACGCCCAGATGAATGGGGTAATTCCATCCTTCGCCTGCTTCGCTCAGTCTCACTGTCAGGAGGCGGTATGCGGTGATCATCACTTTGACGTTGGATGCCTTCATGGAGAAAACCAGTTGGTGGTATCCTAAATCGTGAGCCACACGGGCGTATTCCAGCGCACTTTCCACCATGCCTTCGGGGGTGTCGCCGTAGCGGTTCAGGATACGATCAGACAACGAACCGTGATTGGAGCCGATGCGCATAGCGCGTCCGTGTTCTTTGCAGAAAAGGACAAGGGGAGTGAACGCGGTGCGCAGACGTTCCAATTCTTCTTCGTATTCAAGATCAGTGTAGTCACGGCTTTCGAAGCGTTTTTTGTCGACATAATTGCCCGGATTGATGCGGATTTTTTCTACCCACTTTGCAGCTTCCATAGCGGCATCGGGTTTGAAATGGATGTCTGCGACCAAGGGAACATTGCAGTGTGCTGCCCGCAATTCGCGCACAATGTTTTGCAAGTTGGTGGCGTAAGCTTTTGTTTGCGCCGTCAGACGGATGATCTCGCATCCTGCCTCAGCCAATTCGAGAGCTTCTTTGACGCAACTTGCCGTGTCGCGGGTGTCTGATGTCAGCATTGATTGGATTCGGATCGGGTTTGAACCGCCCACGCCCACATTCCCTACCATTACCTCGCGGGAGACGCGCCGTGTATAGGCGTACAAGTCCGAGCAATATGCAGATGTCATGCCCGACATTCTAGCGAAGATCGGATAAATTGACAAGCAAGGAAATGAACCGCCGCCCGCTCTTTCCGAAAATCGCAGATCGGAAGCCACTCGGAAAATGCGGGCTGAACGCAAAAGCTTCCCTGCAACGGTGTGGGGAGCAAAGAGGGCGCTTCTTCGATATTTTCCGCAAGGATTTCATGTTGGGGCTTGCAATCGGCGGGAAAATGAAGTAATAAAAATGTGCACAGACGATATTGCACTTATGAACGCTATTGTACAAACAGCCTGTAAGTTCGTCACGTCTTCGATCGGTCGCAAGATTATTGTGGCTTTGACGGGGGCGTGTCTTCTCGCGTTCCTTGTGGGACACCTGATCGGCAACCTGACCATTTACGGGGGAGGCGATTGGATCAACAGTTACGCTTTCGGTCTGCACTCCATGCCTGCGTGGATGTTGTGGGGGATTCGCTTGGGATTGCTTGTCATTGCTCTGATTCACGTCATCTATACACTGACGCTGAAGTATGAAAACGTGACGGCTCGCAAGCATTACGAATATGCGGACACGATTCAGGCAACGCTTTCTTCGCGTACAATGGTACTCACAGGGGTGATGATCCTCTGCTTTGTTTTGTTTCACATCTATCAATTCCCTGCCCAAGTGGAAGAGGTGAACGGCATGCCCGATTGCGCTTCTCTTATTGTGAACGGGTTTTCCGATCCGTTCTGCTCGGCATTCTACATCATTGCCGTATTCTGCTTGGCATGCCATGTGAATCACGGGCTTGAATCTGTGTTGCAAACGCTTGGTTTGAGTACGCGTAAGGTTCGCCCTCTTTACAAAGTGATTTCTTTGGCTTATGCCGTCATCGTCTGCGGGGCGTTTATTTCGATCCCCGTCAGCGTTCTCTTGGGTATCATCAAATAAGCTGTCACCTTTAACCTTCTATTTAGCCATGATTAATTTCCCCGTCAGCGACACAATGCCGTCTGCCTGCATCCCCGAAGGTCCCATCGAACAGAAGTGGACAAAGTACAAGCGGGATGCCAAACTTATCAATCCCAACAACCGTCGCAAATACACGGTTATCATCGTTGGTTCCGGTCTTGCGGGCGGCTCTGCCGCTGCAACGCTTGCCGAACAGGGCTATAACGTGAAATGTTTTTGCTACCAGGACAGCCCGCGTCGCGCACACTCCATTGCCGCACAGGGTGGGATCAACGCATCCAAAAACTACCAAAACGATGGCGACTCCGTCTACCGTCTCTTTTACGACACTATCAAGGGAGGGGATTTCCGCGCCCGTGAAGCCAACGTGTACCGCCTTGCCGAAGTGTCGGCGAACATCATTGACCAGTGTGTAGCACAAGGCGTTCCCTTCGGTCGCGAATACGGCGGTCTGCTCGACAACCGTTCTTTCGGTGGCGCACAATTGAAACGTACATTCTATTCTCGCGGTCAGACGGGGCAACAGCTCTTGCTGGGTGCCTACCAGGCTATGGAAAAAGAAATTGCCCAAGGTCACATTGAAATGTTCACACGCCATGAAATGATGGATCTTGTGGTGGTTGACGGTCATGCCAAAGGTATAGTGACCCGCAACCTGGTCACGGGCGAAATCAAATCCTACGCCGGTGATGCCGTCTTGCTTTGCACGGGCGGTTACGGCAACGTGTTCTTCCTTTCTACCAATGCGATGGGTTGCAATGTGACCGCTGCATACAAAGCCTACAAGCGCGGAGCTTATTTCGCCAACCCCTGCTTTACGCAGATTCACCCGACATGCATCCCCGTGAAGGGCGAATACCAATCCAAATTGACGCTGATGTCTGAATCGTTGCGCAACAGTGGTCGTATTTGGGTGCCCAAATCGCGTGAAGTCGCAGAAAAGATCCGCAAAAAAGAAATTAAACCTTCCGATGTGCCGGATGAAGAACGGGATTACTATCTTGAACGCAAATACCCCTCGTTCGGTAACCTGGCTCCGCGCGATATTTCCTCTCGTGCCGCCAAGGAGGCATGTGATGACGGACGCGGTGTTGCGATTACGGGTAAGGGCGTATTTCTTGACTTTGCGGACGAAATCAAGCGCATGGGGCGCGAATGGATCGATGGTCAATACGGCAATCTCTTCGATATGTACCAAGAGATTACCGATGACGATCCCCACGAAACGCCCATGATGATCTATCCCGCATCGCACTATACGATGGGCGGTCTTTGGGTGGATTACAACTTGATGTCCAGCGTACCCGGTTTGCATGTCCTCGGTGAAGCCAACTTCTCCGATCATGGTGCCAACCGTTTGGGCGCATCGGCTCTGATGCAAGGGCTTTCCGACGGTTATTTCGTGATTCCCGCCACATTGCCGACTTATTTGACCGGTGTCAAACCGGGGGCAGTTACAACGGCTTCCCCCGAATTCAAAGCCGCCGAAGATGCCGTGAAAGAACGCATCCAAAAGCTCTTTGACGTGAAGGGAACGAAGACAGTTGATTCCTTCCACCGCGAACTGGGACATATCATGTGGGAACATTGCGGTATGGCCCGCACGGAGGAAAGCTTGGAAAAGGCGATTAAGCTCATCCCCGAAATCCGAGAAGACTTCTGGAAGAATGTACGCGTAACGGGTGCCGCTGACGGAATTAACCCCGAGCTTGAAAAAGCTTGCCGTGTGGCAGACTTCCTCGAATTCGCTCAGCTTCTTTGCTATGACGCCTTGGCGCGTGAAGAATCCTGTGGAGCACACTTCCGCCTCGAACATCAGATGGCGGACGGTGAAGCGAAGCGAAACGATGAAAAATTCGCCTATGTGGCGGCATGGGAATACACCGGCGTAGACAGCCTGCCCATCCTTCACAAAGAACCGCTGACGTTTGACAATGTGCATCTCGCCGTTCGTAACTACAAATAATTTGAGCCGTACCACAAATCATAACCATAAAAGATAGCCATGGCAAAAACTCTCAATCTCACACTGAAGGTTTGGAGACAGGAAAGCGCACAAGCACAAGGGCGCATTGAAACCTACGCCGCCAAAGACATCCCCGCAGATGCTTCCTTTTTGGAAATGCTCGACATTGTGAATGAAGGGCTCGTTTCCGAAGGGAAAGACCCCATCGCATTTGACCACGATTGTCGGGAAGGTATTTGCGGTATGTGCTCGCTGACGATCAACGGCATTCCGCACGGCCCCGAAAAGAAAGTGACAACATGCCAGTTGCACATGCGCAAGTTTAAAGACGGCGATACCATTTGGATCGAACCGTTCCGCGCTAAAGCATTCCCGATCTTGCGCGACTTGATGGTAGACCGTTCTGCTCTTGATAAAATCATTGCGGCGGGCGGTTACATCAGCGTCCGCACAGGATCTGCACCGAATGCCAACAACATGCCCATCTGCAAACAAACTTCGGATGCGGCGTTTGATTCTGCTGCCTGCATTGGTTGTGGCGCCTGTGTGGCTTCGTGCAAGAACGCATCGGCGATGCTCTTCACTTCTGCCAAGGCGGCTCACTTGAACCTGTTGCCGCAGGGCAAGCCGGAGAAGAACAAACGTGTCCTCGCGATGGTGCGCCAAATGGACGCTCTCGGTTTTGGCAACTGCACCAACCAGTATGAATGCGAAGCCGCATGTCCCAAGGGCATTAGCGTGGACAATATTGCCAAGCTGAATCGCGATTACATGATTGCCTGTGCTTCAGAAGCCGTGGGGGTTTATTGATCCCTTTGCGCATTAAACAGACTGTTTTTCAAAGACGCTTGCTTTCGGGCAAGCGTCTTTTTTGTAAATGTATTCACCTCACCGAAGCGATTTTTAAGCTCATGACGAGAAGTGCGCTTGTCATCTTGAAAATAGCGGATAGAATATCGTTGCCCAGAGCAACGGCGCGGTGTCGGTTTCCATAAAACCACGTGTCCGCATGGGTTCGTTCTCGACTGTATGAAAAATACGATCGCTTGAATACAAAGCCGAGATTATCATAATAATAAGACATATACGCAGACTAACATGTCACAGCACCATACACAAGGACGCCAAGGGCAAGGTTCTCGCCGGCGTTCCTATAACAAAAATTACAATCGGCGCGGGGGGTATCATCGCATGCCGCGCCCGGAAAAAGCACCCGTCAAACTGACTTTTTGGCAAAAGATCCTGAAAGCTGTTGGTTTGTATAAGCCGGCTATTCCCAAGAAGCGGACAACGCCGAAAGTCAACGTGCGCAATGCGCGAACCGGTCAACCAAAAGAACGCAACGCTTCATATTCGCGCGTTCCCACGAAAGCCCCTCGCCTCTACATTGGCAATCTTTCGTATGAGGTGACCGAAAATGACATCCAAGACCTTTTTAAAGGCTTTGGACGCGTTCGCAGCGTGGAAATCATCTACAACCCGCGCACCCATAAATCCAAAGGCTACGGCTTTGTGGAAATGTGTGAAATGGCAGATGCGACGCGTTGCGTGGAAGTATTACACGGACAGCCTTTCATGGGACGGGAAATGATGGTCAGTGCAGCCAATGAACGCCAAGACCGCAGTGAAACGGATACCTTGCAACCGGTAGAAGAAAAGAAAGAGCCTTTGGTGCAACAGACGTTCGAAGAAAATAACGCATAGTACACCCATTTATTTTGCTCAAGTCAAGGGGAGAGTTAGCAAAACTCTCCCCTTGTTCTTTTCTTCGCACTGCACATATGCATAAAATAGACTTGACGCGAGAATCTTAAAGCATTATTCTGCCCTTGTATTTAATATCGGATTGTTCATATGAAGAAAAAAGTTTTTTCTCCTGCGATTTGCGCTCTCGTTGCTCTTTCCTTTGTGTCCTGTACGCAAATGGATACGGTAAAGCGTGTCAATGATCGTCCGTACCGTCCGATAGCGACAAGTACTGTGACCGAACAGCCTACGGGGTTGCAATATACCGATTTTTCTTCCGGAATGTCGGATCCCGGTCTCATGTCGCCTCAAATGAACACGGGATACCAGACGACCCCATCCACGCAACTTCCGTTGCAACCGAGTACGCCCAATCCGTACATTACCGGGACACCCCAAACGACAACGTCTCCCGTTGTTCCCACGCTTAATACGTATCCCAATACAACCGTGCCGACGCCGCAGAGTTCGGCAACGGCAAAATATCCTGTTGCCACACAGGTGCCGGGCGATCCTACCCGCGTATACAGCCCTTCCGATCCAACGAAAACAGTGAAGATTGTCGACAGGTTCGGCAATCGTCAGAAGAGCGGTAAGAAATTGTATGATCCATACGCGCCCGCCGGTACAAAAGTGATTTTCCTCGTTCCCTGATCGCACCGAAGGTAGAAGCGATGAGTCGCCCTCTCCCCTTTCGCTCTGTTGCTATACTGGGCCCCGGTCTTTTGGGCGGCTCGCTTGCGTTGGCTGTCCGCCGGTACTTGCCCGAGGTGCAAATTCGGCTTTGGGCGCGTCGTCAGGCAACGCTTGATGAAGCGTCGGCTATGGGTATTACGCCCCACCTCTTTACGGATATTGAAGAAGCGGTAGCTGAGGCAGAGCTTGTTGTCATGGCCACCCCCATCGGGTGTTTTGAAGATTTGGCGCGGAAAATCTTGCCCGTGTTGAAAGGTGGCACTGTTGTGACGGATGTCGGATCAGTCAAAGCGTATGTCCATCGTCGGGCTGGGGCTGTTTTGCAGAGCAGTGGTGCGGTGTTTATTGGTTCGCATCCCATGGCAGGTTCGGAAAAACAGGGGCTTTCAGCCTCCAGAGAAGATCTTTTTGTTCGGGCAAGCATTGTATTGACTAATGATCAGAACGCCCCGTGCGCTGATATCAGCCGTCTTGCCTCGTTTTGGCGGGCTCTGGGCGGGATATGCCACGAAATGACGGCAATCTCTCATGACCGCACAGTGGCTCGAATATCGCACGTTCCGCACGCACTGGCGGCTCTTTGCGCCCGAAATGCGGCGGTAGGCGGCGATATGAGCGGCATGCAAAAGCTGGCTTCGACCGGTTTTCGCGATACGACACGTGTGTGTTCCGGCTCGCCGACCATGTGGGCTGATATTTTGTGGGAAAACGATGTCGCTGTGCGCCAAACGCTCGGAAACTGTATCGAAGATTTGGAAGAATTGATCAAATTGCTTGAAAATCAAAACAAAGAGGGTATTGAACAATGGCTTTCCCAAGCACGTTTTTCGCGAGAACAAATTCTTTTTCCCGGAAAAAAATAAATTTTTCATTTTTGGCTTGTCAGCGGGCATTTTCTCTGTTAAACTCTGCCTGCGTTGTTGGCGATACGGTCCAATAACAAAATCCAGTGACAGGTTCGTCTAGCGGTCCAGGACTCCCGCCTTTCACGCGGGCAACACGGGTTCGATTCCCGTACCTGTTGCCAATTTTTTGGAACGCACTCGATAAAGTTGAGTGCGTTTTTTATTGATCTTACCCGAGTGGCAACATCATTTTTTGGTTTGGGTAATAAATAATTAATACCTATATTCTGTAATAACTCGGGGATACTTGGCGGGAACTGTAGGCTCTTTGCTGAATGAATTTGATCTTTCGATTTCCGCTTTTAGCCGCCTTTTCTCCTTTTTGAATTGTTCTGTATCCCTTCCGCAAAAACAGACGAAGAGCCAGATTGTCTCCAGTCGATCGGGTTGCCGCTGATTGGATTATCGGCACAAAAGGGATGTCCGTACAACGCCCGTCAACATTTTTATGTCCTCATCGGGGTAGGATAGGAGGGAAACGGCTTTTATTGCGCCCGTTTGAGCAAGTCGGGACGACGGATGATAATTTCGTCAGCTTTTGCTAAGTTGGCGCGGTCGCGGGCAATTTGTTCAAAGTATTCCGGATCTTGCATCCAGATGTATTCATCGTGCGCCCGGATCATATCGGCTTGCGCTTGTCGCAAAGCTGCTTTGGCTGTCTCTTTTTCTTGCTCCAAGCGGTGTAAGCCGAACAGTGGCGTCAAGATGATGAGCGAGGCTAAAAATGCCAAAGAGACCATAAGAATCAGCCCGAAGACGGGCAAAATAGAGCCTATGCCCTCCGTCCGCTCTCTGCGGAGAAGCTCAAGCTCATCGAAATGATGACGCTTGTCCGATCGCAGGAAACGGCTGAAGGGCATAGGTTGAGATAGGTTTTATTTACCTGCTTCTAACGAACATCAGAGGATGCCCAGAGTGCCGGCGAATACGGCGTCTTGACCCAGCTGTTGTTCAATGCGGAGCAATTGGTTATACTTGGCAAGCCTGTCGGAGCGGCTCAGAGAACCTGTCTTGATCTGACCGGCACGCGTTGCAACGGCAAGGTCGGCGATTGTGGTGTCTTCCGTTTCGCCGGAGCGGTGAGAAACAACAGCGTGGTAGGCATGATCTTGAGCCATGGCGATGGCATCGAAGGTTTCGGTCAGCGAACCGATTTGGTTCACTTTCACGAGGATGGCGTTTGCCACGCCTTCGGCAATACCGCGGCTGAGGAATTCGGTGTTCGTCACGAAGAGGTCATCACCCACGAGTTGCATTTGGCTACCCAATTCATCAGTGAGAAGCTTCCAGCCGTCCCAATCGTTTTCGGCGCAACCGTCTTCGATGGAAAGGATGGGGTAGGAAGCCAGTAGATTACGATAGTATTCAACCATTTCGGCAGCGGTCTTCTTGCCTTCGCCGCTCTTTTTGAAGACGTAGAGATTGGTTTCCGGATCGAAGAATTCGGAAGAAGCAACGTCCAGAGCGATGCCTACGTCAGAACCGGGTTGATAGCCGGCGCGTTCGATGGCTTGCATGATGACATCGAGAGCATCTTTGGTGGAATGGAGGGAAGGAGCAAAACCGCCTTCATCGCCTACTGCCGTAGAGAGACCTCGATCGTGCAACACTGCTTTGAGGGAGTGGAACACTTCGGCACCCCAGCGAAGAGCATCGGCAAAGGTGGGAGCGCCCTTGGGCATGATCATGAATTCCTGAATGTCAATGGGAGCATCGGAGTGTGCGCCGCCGTTGAGGATGTTCATCATCGGAACAGGCAAAATCTTGGCATTCGGTCCGCCGAGGTATTTGTACAGGGGAAGACCGGTTGCGGCTGCGCCGGCGTGGGCGGCTGCAAGAGAGACGCCGAGTACGGCGTTGGCACCAAGATTGGCTTTGTTTTTCGTGCCGTCAAGGTCAAGCATAACACGGTCAAGAGCAACTTGATTCGTGGCATCCATGCCGATGATGGCAGGAGCTATCTTTTCATTGACATTGGTTACTGCCTTAAGCACTCCGCGTCCGCAGTAACGGTGGGGATCTTTGTCCCGCAGTTCCAAAGCTTCATGTTCGCCGGTGGATGCGCCGCTCGGAACGGAAGCGCGTCCTACGACGCCGTTCTTCAACACCACTTCGGCTTCAACGGTGGGATTCCCGCGCGAATCAAGCACCTCGCGCGCCGCGACAGAGACAATTTCTGTATGCATGCGCATTTAAATACCACATTTTCGGTCAGATTCAAATCTTTTTTCTGTTCTTTCGCCAAAGAATAAAGTCCTTGTCGGTGGCAGGGAAGGAGGAAGCCTGCTTGTTGTTGAGCGGATTTTCTGTGTGTTTAGAATTGCGATTACTGCAGATTATTGAGTGCGAATACACAATGAGTGGCGATGGGGGATTTGGCAAAAAAATAAGAAATTTTACTTGAATATTTCCAACAATCATGCATTATATCCGCATCAGTTATTCCGCTTTATGAGAAGGAGAGAGCTTATAAAGCATCAAGGGAGAAACTGAGTTTCATAAAGGTAGTAAGTTGAACCCCCTCGCAGGAGCAATTCTGCGAGGGGGTCTTCATACGAAAGTTGAAAAGGAATGGGGTTTGTTTTTTCGGAAAGAGTGATGGAGAGAATACGACGAATCATCTTCCGGATTAAAGACATAGCTGTGAAAAACGTGATCTGTTTTTTTGTGTCGATGTGTATTAGAAAGCAATAATTTTGTTTTTATTATTGACATTTTCGTGAAGCGCGGTTACCTTACCTGTTCTATCGGCGTGAAACGATGCGCCGAAGAGACGGCAAAGTGTTATTTACACAGACAGAAATATGAAAAAGTCCACAAAGACGGCGAAACGCAACGCGAAAACATCTTTATCCGTTAAAGCAGAAAAGAAAATCATTGCCTTTCGCTGTTCCGTTGCGCTTCTTGGTAAAATGGATGCCACATGTCACAAATACAACATGGATCGCACGGCATACATTTCTTTGGCGTTGGAGCATATGGCGGAATTCCTCGAAACGGGCGAAGGTTCGTTCAACACCCTGTATTCCGAACTGCTCGATGCCAAGAAAAAGCGCAAATCGCGTTGCTCGACTGCCAAAAAGGCAACAGACTGAAAATTTTTAAGGTTGCTCATTTCGGTTTTCCCTTGAATTGGGGGAAGTGAACAAACTCTCGGCTTGACGCCGAGGGTTTGTTTCTATAAAACCGAAGCAGTCATATGCCACGATTTTTATATACCACGATGTGGCTGGCATTCGGAATGTCAGCTTATGCACAAGAAACAACGGAAGTAAATGTTGTTGCGCCGTCTGTCGCTGTTGCGGAACAGGCGATCCCCGTAGCTTCATCGCCGGGGGAAGTGCAACAAGCTGTGCAGAAAGCACCTGTTTTCTCTCTTTCCGATGAATATAAAGGAATAGTAAAGGTAGAGGTAGCATGCTTGCAACCAGATTTTTGTACACCGTGGCAAACCGGGCGCTATGTACAGGGGGTCGGAACCGCCTTCTTAGTCAAGGGCGGGTTGTTTATGACAAACGCCCATGTGGTCAGCAACGCCGAGCGGATCTATATTTCCCGATTTGGAGATTCCCGCAAAAGCCGTGCGCGCGTGAAATATGTGGCTCACGATGCGGATTTGGCACTGTTAGAAATTGAAAACCCGAGCGAGTTTGCCGACATTCCTCATTTGGAGTTTGACAATTCATTGCCGGAGCTGGAAGACGAAGTACGCACGATCGGCTATCCGATCGGTGGGTCGCGCCTTTCGGTTACTCGCGGTATCGTTTCGCGCATCGAAAATACGGAATATGCCCACGATCGCCGCAGTTCTCATCTTACCGTACAAGTTGATGCTGCTATCAATCCGGGGAACAGCGGTGGTCCTGTTTTAAAGGGTGATCGCGTGATCGGCGTGGCATTCCAAGGGTTGCTCGGGGCGAATGGTACGGGCTATGTTATCCCCGCACCGGTGATTCAACGCTTTTTGAAAGACGTGTCGGACGGAAGCTATGATCACTACATATCGCTCGGCGCAGGAATTCGCCCGATAGAAAATCCGGCCATGCGTCGTTATCTGGGCTTGAAAGACGATGAACGAGGAGCCTTGGTCAGCGAGGTAATTCCCGGTTGCTCGTCAGACGGTGTGTTGCTTCCGGGTGATGTGTTGATGAAAATACAGGGTTGTGAGGTAGATAGCTCCGGTATGGTGCAGATTGACGGTCAGCGCGTTCTTTTTAAGGAGCTGATAGAAAGGCGTTTTGCCGGGGATACGCTCGAACTGGATATCGTGCGCAAAGGGAAACCTATGCATGTATACGTTACATTACGTCCCTATATAGGGGACGAAATTATGGCGAAGAGCTTTGACACCTTGCCGCGCTATGTGATGTTCGGTGGCTTGCTCTTTCAACCACTTCGACGTGATGTGGTCGAAGCTCAACAGGTTCAGCCTTCCGTCTATGTTCCTGCATTGTACGATTTTATCAACCGAGGCGGATGGATGCAGAAGGAAGATGTGGTGATGCTCACCAAAGTGTTGCCCGACGCGATCAATTCCCAAATAACGGGATACGGAACGCGCATTATCAAAAAAGTCAACGGGATGGAAGTCAACGGGCTGTCGCATCTTTGCGAATTGCTTTATCCGTCAGACGGCAAACGTCCCGAATATATCGTGCTGGAATTTGAAGAGGGTGGGCGTCCGGTTGTTTTCTCATCGGCAAGTATTGATGAAGCCAATCGACGCATTGCTCAGCAATATGCCATTACCAAAAATGCGCGTCTCAGTTCCGAACGTCCTGCACAGCACTGATGCGAAATGATTTTTAGCAATAATAATTTCTTGATCATATGAAAAAAACGCTTCCTTTGATTCTTCTTGTCAGCGTTGCGTGTTGCATCGGCTGCAAGCCAACACCTAGAACAGCGGGGCATTCTGCAAACTCTCCCGAAACGAAAGAGGTTACTTCTACCACCCCGAAAGAGGTTGCCGTACCGACGCCCGATACGACTCTGTTGCGAGTATCGGTCGTTGCTCAGGAATACAGCCAAATTGTTCCGTGGCAAAAAGAAGCCCCCAAAAGAAGCTCGCTCCGCGGAGTCTATTTGGGCAATGGGCGCATTTTGATTCCGGATGATTCGCTCCGCGCCGCCAACATGATTGAAATTTCGCTGTCGGACGAATCTCGCACCGTTCCCGCTCGCGTTGTGAAGGTCGATTCCGATGCCGGGTTAGGTATTATTGAACCGTTGCGTCAGGAAGATTTTTCCATTTTTGACGGGTGTCGCCCACTCTCCATGGGCGAGCCTCTCAAAATAGGCGATACGGCAGAAGTGTGGGATACTGCCCGCGGTGGCTTGCCGTTGGTGACACCCGTGACTATCGAAGAAGGGAAAGAGAACCGCAATCTTCTCCCCCAAGTCAGCGGGAAAATGGGGCAAACGCTTTCCGACAGCACGCCTGGTCTGCCTTTGGTGAAAGATCACAAGCTAGTGGGTGTGGTAGATAGTTATGCTTCCGAATCCCAATTGATTTCATCGCTTGATGCATCTGTCATTCGTCGTTTTCTCGAAAGCTCGGACGAAGATTCTCCCGGTGTCCCGATCTTCGGAATCTCTACGGAACAGCTGGTTGATCCAACGTTCCGTTCGTATCTGAAGCTGGACGGGAAAGAAGGCGGTATCTACATTTCCAAGGTGTCACCGCGTTCTGCCGCTGAAACAGCCGGGGTGAGAGAGGGCGATGTGTTGGTCTCTGCCGATGGAGTTGCGATTGATGCGCGAGGTCTTTGCCGTCATCCGCGTCTGGGTCTTCTGAGTTGGGTAGCTCTGTTGCGTGGGGCTCACGTCACGGGCGAGACGGCAGAACTAGGGATTCTGCGTCAGGGAGAGCCGCTTACCGTCACGATTCCTCTGAATCGCGATGCCGAAGAGAAAGCACTTGTCAAAAAAGAAAAAATCGGCGCACAACCCCGTTATATCATGCGCGGTGGGCTTCTGTTCCAAGTCGCTACGGCTGATTACCTCAAAGTTTGTCGGGAAAGGGCGAACGGTGCTCTGCCGTATGAGTACCTGACCATTGAGCGTGACAAAGAAAAATACCTGAAAGAAGGACGGCAAGAGCTGGTATTGCTGACGCTGGTGTTGCCGACCCCCGCTCTCCTTGGGTATGATGATCTGTATGCTTGTGTGGTTGATTCGATAAACAATAAGCCGGTAAAATCCCTTGAAGAAGTGGCAGAATTGTTGGATGAGAAAACGCCCGATGGATTAACGCTCATTCGGATGAACAAGCCGCCCTACATCATCAGCATCGATCACAAGCTCGCAGAAGCGTCGGATCACTACCTTCGGTTGCGTTCGATACCTGTTTTGCGCCATTTGAAAGAAGAGGCGAAATAACGTATAGGGAAGCGTCGGCGCGTTTTCCGTAAAACCGCGCCGACGGCTATAATGCCGCTCTCTGACGATGCTTTGAATTACAAAGTTGTTATTGGGGGATGATGATAATGGTTAAAAAAGAGCAAAATTACAGGCAGTTGCCCGATTTACTGACCATACGTTAGGAAGTGAATTATTCGGCATGAATTAACAAATAATTTCTTGATGTTATTTGTCCCTCCAACCCCAAGTACCTTTGCTCCTATCATAGCATACGAAGCTCTGCATGGTTTGGGGTATCTCCTCAAGATAAGATTTTCCCCATATATGATGCAACGCCAAAGTAAGCAGGAGAGTAAGCCAACCGCCGTTTAATTGCTGATCGTTCCGGTTATTACTATGCGGGCAGAATGTCATGGCAACATACAATTACATTATGCTCTTCCTTGCGGGAGAGCCATCCGTATTCAGTCTTCCCCTTGTGGATTGCGTGAAACAGAAAGGCAATAGGGAACGTTATGCCGCCGGTGTTTGCGCTGCGTAATGCGGATGTGTTTGCGGCGGCGGGTGTCTTTGCGCTTTCGGGCGCGGCGGATCTCCGCTTCCCGCGTGGAACATGCGCCGTTGAGACGGTGATCCAGCTCATCGCACAACGCCCGCCGTGCCAAAAAACGGTTTGTTTCACGTTCTCGTTCACGGTGGCATTTGATCACGATGCCAGTGGGGATATGCCGTAGGAACACGCAATTGTTGGTTTTGTTTACTTTTTGCCCGCCACGTCCCGATCCCCTTGTAAAATGTTCCTCCAAATCTGCTTCCCGTATGCCGAGGGTTTGCATGCGGACGATCAATTCGGCGCGTTTTTCGGGACTCACGGGCATGATTTGTTTTGAAGCTTGCCGATTGTTTCCAAACGTGTACCCACGGCGGCAGTCAGAAAACTGCGGTGCAAAGGCTTCATGCATGCCATGGCTATTTGTTCGCAAGAGCCGTCTTTTTTAATCAAGAGAAGATGACGTTTTCTGACTTGGAACGAGGCGATTTCTGCCCACGGAATGATTCGTATTCGGTGGCGGGGACGGTACAGCGGGATGACATCGACGCTGAAGCCCGATACTACCACATACGTGCGTTGCAGAAAATACGCTCCGCCCCCCAGCAACCCTACGGCAATTGCCGTGCTGATACCGCCCGCAAGGTAAACCTGCATAGCGTCCGGGGGACTATCCGCAACGGCGTGGCAAATTGTCGCACCTGCTACCGCGAAGAAAAGGCATGCGGTGCGGATACAAAGATCGCCCCATCGGTTGTGTGTGATGCGTATATCTTTTCCGGCAGGGTGTTTCATGCTCCCACGGTCACATCGCCGGATAGGGCTTCTTTCGGTTGGAAGGTATATTCTCCCTTCACGGTCAACGTATGAACATTTTTCAGGGAAGGAGTGCCCAGAGCTTCGAGCGCGTCAACGAACTTGTAGCGGACATCAAGCGAGACAAGGGGGACTTTACCTTTGCATTCCGGAGCGAGCGTGACGCTGCCGTCTTCCCCTATTTGTACAGCGTCTGATCTCAAGACAAAGAGGTCTGCCGTTGTTTTGACGGGGAAAAAGCGCGTCCTCGGCACGCAGATGGCGCGTGCGCCCTTAAAACATTCGATAGCCGCTCCCATTGCCACTTCCAGTTGATATACCTTGGGTGTGGAAGCATCGCGCGGATCAAGTGTTTTCACGTTGCGGATGACGGGCAGGGGAATAACCCCGCCGTTTGCTGTCAGATAATCTTTCAGCGCATCGAGGCGAAGCCACAGGTTGTTTGTGTTGAAATAGCGATGGCGTTCGGTGTCTTGGAAGTTTTCCAAATCTTCTGCGGGACATTGCGCTACTTCGCGCAAAACGAGTTGACCGTCCGCTTTGCGCGAGGCAAGATGCCCGCCCTTTTTGTCTGCTTCGGTACGGCGGGTTACCTCCATCATAAAGGGGGCATCACTTTGAACAAAATGGTTCAGCAATTTCAAATCGAGCTGTGCGCCCAAGTTGTCGGAATTCGAAATGAACGCATAGCGTACCCCCTCTGCCAACAAACGGTCTAGCCACCCCGAACCCAGCAGGGAAGGGTACAGATCACCGTGCCCCGGCGGACACCACTCCAGATCGGGATTCTTCGGGAAACTAGCGGGCGTCAGGTTGGGGATGAGCAGTTTGGGCGCACGGTTCTGCATGATTTCCACTTCTTCAGTGCTGTCAAAGCCGTCTGCCGCATAGCGCGACAGGTGATTGAGCGTATCGCGGCTTGTGGAAAAAGAATTCATCAGCAACAGCCGCACCGGAGATTGGGCGCGTTGGCGCAGGCTCTGGATCTGTCGCACGATCAGATCGAGGAAAGTCAGCCCGTTTTGGATGGGCAGCAAACTCTTGGCTTTTTGTAAGCCCATGCTCGTTCCCAGCCCGCCGTTCAATTTGATCACAACGGTTTGTGTCAGCGTTTCGCGCGAGGCTTCTGCCGTTGTTTCTTGCAAAGTTGCCCAATCTTCCACATTTTCTGCCGGGGTAATTTCCTCTTCGGGAATCATTCCCGAAATACCCGATGCCACTGTTTCCACACTGTGTTTAAACGCATCGATAGCCGCGCGAGACAGCCCGGCGTTTTCCATTTTCCGTTCAATATCATTCAGAGCGTTCATACGCACTCAGTATATTCCTCCGTCCTCGCTTGGGCAAGCAGATTTGTTCCCCGCTGATATTCCCCTGTATTCCTCTGTAACATGGCTCTACTCGGATAAAAATGCCCCTCGGGAAGAGGGGCAAAATGAGGCGCAATCGAAAAAAGGATGTCTTATTGAAACTTGAGATAAATATCGGTTTTCTCTAATTTCCATGCTCCGTCTGCTGCCAGTCCTATGGCGGGCAGGAGAATCAGACACCCGCCGACTGCATCGACGAAACCGATGGGCGCCAGAGAATAATCTATCGATGTGCCGATATATCGGTTGCCCTTTTGTGCCGAAATGGCGTGGCTTTCACCTTTCGCCAAATAGGCAGTCACTGAGCCTTTCCCCAAATATTGCCCGTCCGCATAGATGTCGGCATCGCTTTCCGATGCCGATATAGAAACGGCTTGTTTGCCGTTGGCTAAAAATGAACAGGAAGAAACAACAGGCAACAGGCTTGTTAACAAGGAGAAAACGCATGCGTTGCGATGGTTGGAAAGAAAAGACATATCTAGTGTTATTTCTTTTTGTAAATGGGATCGCCTTCGACAACATAGCCTGTTTGTCCGTAGACGTAAGGAATATAAAACCACTTGTATTCAAGCGCTGCGTTTGCCAGCCCGATGCAATTGGAACCGCCCTTTTCGATGGCACGGTCAATGGCTTCTTTTACATTGGGAGAACCGCATGGAATACAAATGATGATGTGCTTTTTGTCTTCACCTTTCACGCGACAGTTGTATGAGGTGGTGAATCCGTTCGGATTTGCCAGATTCATGTTTTTTGTGGAAATAACGGTAGTATCCGCTATGCGCGTGGTGCAAGAAGCGGACAAAAGGCAGGCAACGGCTGTTGAGATGTATATTTTGTATCTTTTCATACTGAAACGGATTGCCCGATTTTATGTTCTCCGGGTTGCTGTACATATACAGCATTCCAAATGCTGTATATGTAGATTCCTCGTAAGTAATTTATTTTTGAACGTGAGAAAAAAATAATACAGTTCGTCCGAAAGTGGTTTCGTTTTTATAGATCTATTATTTCAAATAACTTACAAAATTTGTTATTGACTCAGCATTTGGAATGCTGTGGGCGGTGGTTGAAATTGATGGTAAGATTTACGGCTTGCATGATGCTTGGCAATGGGGCAGAATGGGTGCGGAACGATGACACCAGAAGAACAGCTTGAAATTTTGATGAGAGGCACAGCCAAGGTGCTGAGTGCGGATGAATTGCTGGAACGTTTAAAGACGGGACGCCCGTTGCGCGTCAAGCTGGGGGTGGATCCCACTGCGCCAGATATCCATTTGGGGCATACGGTCGCATTGGAAAAATTGCGGCAATATCAGGCATTGGGGCATCAGGCTGTGTTGGTCATCGGTGATTTTACCGCAACGATAGGTGATCCCTCCGGGCGTTCGGTGACGCGTCCCCCGCTGACACGGGAAGAGGTGCTGGTCAATGCCGCTACATATACGGAACAGGCATTTAAGATTTTGGATCGGGATCAAACGGAAGTTTTGTACAATGGCGATTGGTTTCGTAAAATGACATATGAGCAAGTGTTGAAGCTTAATTCGCGTGTGACGATGCAGCAAATTCTTGCTCGAGAAGATTTCAAAACGCGTTTGGCGAAAGGACAGGAAGTGCGTTTGCACGAGATCCAATACCCGGTGATGCAGGGCTGGGATTCGGTTGAAATTCGCGCCGATGTGGAATTGGGCGGCACCGATCAGCTCTTCAATATCCTTGTGGGACGTGATTTGCAACGCGAAGAAGGGCAAAAACCGCAGATCGTGATGACACTTCCTTTGTTGGAAGGGTTGGACGGAGTGAAAAAGATGTCGAAATCATACGGCAACTACGTGGGTGTCAGTGAAGAACCGGAAACGATGTACGGTAAGATGATGAGCGCAAGCGATGAATTGATGGATCGCTATTATGTGGTTCTTCTCGGGGAAGAGCGCGATACATCCCTGCATCCGATGGAAGCCAAAAAGCAACTTGCGTGGAAGATTACGGCTCGTTATCACTCACCCGCCGTCGCCGATGCCGCTCAAGCCGATTGGGACGTGCGTTTTTCCAAGCGCGATTTGAGTGCAGCAGATTTGCCCGAAGTGTCGATATCCTCGTTGCCCGTTGGAGCCAACGCGTTGACAGTTGTGTCCGAAGTGCTGGAAAAGGTGTTCCGACTGAAAAAATCCAACGGTGCGTTGCGGAAGGAAAACTTTGCGCCCGGGGCGATTCAGCTGGACGGAGAAAAGATTATCGATCCGCTTGCCGTACCCGAGTGGAAGGCGGGTTCTGTCTTGCGCATGAGTAAAAAACAAGCCGTGCGCCTGACGGATTGACGTCCCCTCTACAATTTGCCATGGATGCATTCAAACGTTTGTTTGCTCGCCTTGACCGTTTTACGACAGGGCTGGTGCTGAGTGTTTTCATGGGGATTTTATTGCCCTGTTCGGGTGAAACGGAACAGGGCTTTAAGACGGCGACTACCCTCGCCATCATGTTACTTTTCTTCCTGTACGGGGTCAAGCTGTCGAGGGAGTCGGTGATTGCCGGTCTTCTGAATTGGAGACTACAGGGCTTGACCGCTTTTTTTACGTTCATTTTCTTCCCGTTGATGGCGTTGGCGTTGCGCCCCGTGTTGGAGCCTCTCGTTACTTCGGATCTGTATACGGGCTTGATTTTTGTCAGCGTGTTGCCCTCTACCGTGCAATCAAGCATTGCGTTCACTTCCATTGCGGGAGGGAATGTCCCTGCGGCTGTTTGCTCGGCATCGGTATCAAGTTTGATCGGGGTGTTTGCAACGCCGTTGCTTGTGGGTGTTGTGCTGAGCGCAACGGGTAATGCACCGGAGATGGGTACGGATACGCTGTTGCAAATCTGTAATCTGATCCTTTTCCCCTTTCTGGCGGGGCAGTTTTTGCGTCGTTGGCTGAAAGAATGGGTGGTGCGTCGCAAGACGCTGATTTCATGGACGGATCAGAGTACGATATGGCTGGTGGTGTACACCTCGTTCAGCGAAGCCGCCCTGCAAGGTCTGTGGGGGCGTTTGCCATTGTGGTCACTGGGCGGTGTGGTTTTTGCCTGTATGGTATTTTTGGCAATTGTACTGACGGTTACCTATTGGTCTTCTCGGAAGCTGGGGTTTCCGCGCGAAGATTGCATTACAATCGTTTTTTGCGGTTCAAAGAAAAGCTTGGCAACGGGCGTCCCCATGATGGGCGTCATCTTTGCGGGAACGGCTTTTGATATGGGGACAATGATCATCCCATTGATCCTCTTTCACCAGATTCAGCTGATGACATGTGCCGCGCTGGCGCGGCGATGGCGGCGGGAAGAGACCGAAGGCGTTGCCGAAAAGTGATCCGCTTACGGAATGGCGACGCGGATGAAGGGCTGTAAAGCCTTGCGCATATCTTCCGCGAGTTGCGGGTATTGATCCGAAATGTCGGTCGTTTCGCCGGGGTCTTCTTGCAAATTGATGAGCATGCCGTTGTGACCTTCGGGAAGCTTCGGATGTTCTCCGCGCGAGGTAAGTCCCAAACATTCTGCCGGGATGTATTTGTACTGACCTCTGCGCAGGGCAAGATGTTTATTGTGCATCTTATGTTCAATGAGTTCCTCGCGTCCCTTTTTGTCTGTGCCGAGCAGAGCCGCCAGCCGATCGGTGCTGTCTTGCGCCGATCCGTTCGGAATCTCAACCCCGACCAAGCGGGCAAGAGATGCCATAAAATCAACTTGGCTGATGAGAGCGGAAGAAACTCCCGGTTCGATTCTCCCTTTCCACCAAGTGATTAGGGGGATGCGCGTTCCTCCTTCGTTGATGGTGTATTTTCCGCCGCGCCATGGTCCCGCCGGGCGATGGTCTGCCAGGTCATTTTCGGAGTTGTCCGCGTATCCGTCATTCACGACAGGTCCGTTGTCGCTGGTGAAAATGATGAGCGTATCTTGAGCCAGTCCATTCTTGCGGAGAGCTTCCATAATGCGGGCGAAACAGGCGTCCATTTGTACGGTCACATCGCCACGAATACCGCATTGGCTTTTGCCAATAAAGCGCGTATGCGGGTCGCGGGGAACGTGGATGTCATTGGTGGCAAAGTAGAGGAAGAAGGGTTGATCCTTGTTTTCGTTGATAAAGCGAACAGCTTTGTCGGTGAGCGTGTCGGCAAGATCCGAATCTGTCCAGAGTGCACCTTTCCCGCCTTTCATGAAGCCGATGCGCCCGATACCGTTGACGATGGCGTTATCATGCCCTTGGTGAGGCATGGCGCGAACACGCAGAAGATCGGGATTGTTTTTGCCTGTGGGTTGATTGGGAAAATTGCGCGTGTAGCTGACTTCAATGGGGTCGTTCGGGTCGAGGTTGTGAACGCTCCCGTTTCGAATGAAAACGCAGGGGACGCGGTCAGCGGTTGCCGCCATGATAAAGCTTTCGTCAAAGCCGACTTCTTTTGGGCAGGGTCTGATGGGGTTGTTCCAATCAACAGGACCGGAACCATCGCCGAGACCGAGATGCCATTTGCCTACCGCTGCTGTTTTGTACCCTGCAGATTTCAGCATGGAAGCAAGGGTCATAGCTTGATCGGCTGTGGGAATGATCATTGCGGCATCGCCGGGCAGAATACCCGTCCCGTGACGCCTCCACGGGTAGCTTCCCGTCAACAAGCCGAAGCGGGATGGAGTACAGACCGATGAGGTGCTGTGGGCATCCGTAAATCGCAAGCCTTCTTGAGCCAATCGGTCGATATGTGGGGTTGGGATACGCGTGGCACCGTAGCACCCGAGGTCACCGTATCCGAGGTCGTCGGCATAAAAGAGGACAATGGCTTTGGGTGCTCCCTGCGGTAATTTAGCCGTTGCCAAGGAAGCGGCGATGAGAGGGAAAACAAGAAGATAGAACAAAATGCGCATGACCGTTCATCAACGAATACGGTGTATCCGTCATTTTTTTATCATAAAATTTTCGATGGGAGCGTACAGTTTCTCAGGGAAGCTAAACGATAAATCACTTCTTCAATTTTGTTGGACGGACAGGAAGCCCCTGCTGTAATAGCAATGTGCCAAGGGTGTGACAGATCAGCCGCTTTTGGGGTGAGGCAGATCTGCCTTTCTTCGCGAGTCACAATGTCAAAACAGCGTATGTTGTGCAGATCGGTCAGACATTCCGCGCCGATGACAAAGTAGGTGGCGGGCTGTCTTTTCTGTGCGATTTCTACCAAATGTGTGGTGTTGGAACTGTTGTATCCGCCCACAACGAAAATGGCGTCCGGTTGGTCATTCAGCAATTCCATGAGGGCAGATTGGCGGTCTTGCGTGGCATTACAAATCGTGTCGCACACGCTGAAAGCAGCATCGTTACCATCGCGCTTCAGCACGGCGGCGTGCAGGATTTGCTGAAAATACCGTGTTTCGTCTTTCAACATCGTAGTTTGATTTGCCATGCCGATGAGGCGCAAGTGCTTGTCCGGATCGAAGCCCGGAGAGACGGCGTTGCCAAAGTGAGACAAGAAGTCTTCCTTTGTCCCCGTTCCCAAGATATAGTTGGCAAGGCAATCGACATCGGCTTGATTGTAGATGACGATAAAATGCCCTTGTAGGGATTCTCCGAGAGCATGGGAAGCTGTGGCGATTGTTTCTTCGTGGGTGGCTTTTCCGTGGATTACCGAAGTGATGCCTTTTTGGGCGAATTTCGCCACCTGCCTCCACACGCGCATGACGTCACCGCATGTGGCATCAACAAGGGTAACGCCCTTGTTTTCCAAGAATCTTCGAAATGGGATGGAGAGACCGAAAGCGGGAATCAACACCACATCGCCTTCGTGTAAATCACCGTAGGCCGGATCGCATTGTTGCCATGGAAGACGTTTCAATCCCATCTCATCAAGGGTGCGGTTGACATCGGGATTGTGGATAATTTCTCCAATCAAAAAGATACGCCGATCGGGGAACATAAGACGTGCAGCGTGGGCGGTTTCAATAGCCCGTCTGACGCCATTGCAGAAACCGAATTGCCGTGCCAAGCGGATGGTCATGTTTTCCGTTTTCAACACGTTGCCCGTTTTTTTTATGAAGTCGATCAAGGGACCGGAATAGCGGATGCCAATGTCGCGCGTTACCTTTTCCATAATTTCGGGACGGCGCACGTTTACGGCTGTTTTTCTGGGCAAAGCGGTCATGACCCTAGTGTGATTTTTCTGCCCGATGAAGTCAAGCTTCGAATCAAAGACGGGGTTGCCCTTTGATTCAACACATTTCCTTAAAAATTAAAAGAACTATAATTACTGCATCCTCATCATGATGAGCGGAAAGAAAGGTTCATCGAGTTTTATGAGCGTCTTGCCCCTTGAACTATACAGAAAAATAGCGTAATCTTCCTAAGAAATAACCAAGCTGTTAACTTTGCGATTGCAGTAAGGGAGGGACTCATTGCCCCCTCCCCAAAAAACCACACTGCTAGGGTGTAGGGAACCAAGATGACTTTGGGCTTAAGAAAATCGGTTGCTCCGTGGTTCGGTTCGTTTTGAGACAATACTTCAAAACTAATTGCCGAATACGTGTCCGAATAATCTCTTGCAATGTCAAAAGAGAGCGGGTATGTTGTCATCCATGATACACAAAGAGTTTACGGTCGAAGGAATGCATTGCGCCGGGTGTGCCGCGCGGGTGGAACGGGCTGTACGAAGTATGCCCGGCGTTTCATCGGTAAATGTCAACCTTGTGGAAAGAAAATTATTTGCGGAGTTTGATGACCAAGCCGTTTCCCCGGGCGAGATTGAAACGATGGTGGGGGAATTGGGCTTTCGGACGTCTGTGGTTGAAGGAGAACAAACGGAGGAAGAGACGGCAACATCCTCTCTCGGCGGTTGGCGGGCGTCTGTTTCGTTACTTCTGCTACTCCCCCTGATGTATTGTGTCATGGGAGAATCTGAGGGTGAGATTCTTCCGGGAAATTTGGCTAATTTGTGGGGGGCGGCTGTTTTGGCAACGGTGATTTTGGTAATCAATTTTCGATTGATTGTGGCAGGCTGGCAGCAGCTTATGGCTCGGCATCCCAATATGAACAGCCTGATTGCTCTCGGTTCGTGTTCAGCGTGGGGGTACGGCGTGTACGGATTGTTTGCCTGCGGAGAGAGCATGGCGTTTGAGTCGGCAGCTTCCGTGGTGGCTTTTATTTCGCTGGGGAAGTATCTGGAGGCGCGTACGTTTCAAAAGACGAGAAAGGCCGTTGACGGGTTGCGCCGCCTGTTGCCCGAAACGGCTGTTTTGGCAGAGGGCAATACGGAGCGTGAGGTGCGGGCAGATTCGTTGAAGGCAGGGGATACGGTCATTGTTCGCACGGGAGAAAGCATCCCGGCAGACGGCATCATTGCGGAGGGAGAAGCGGCGGTGGATCTCAGCGTGGTTACAGGGGAGAGCATGCCCGCCGATTTGGCAGTAGGTGACGAGGTGTTCGGCGGGGCGATTGTCGTAGCGGGCTTCATGAAGGTGCGTGTGGTGCATGCGGGCAGAGAGAGTATGGCGGCTCGCATGGTGCGCATGGTGCGGGAAGCGGGGGTAGACAAAGTTCCCATTGCCCGCATTGCCGATCGCATCAGCTTTTATTTTGTCCCGTTGGTTGTTCTGCTGGCGTTTGGAACATTGGCGGGATGGTTGCTGTACGGCGCGGACGTTTCGTTTGCGTTTGATCGCATGCTTTCCGTACTGGTTGTTTCCTGCCCGTGCGCGTTGGGGCTTGCTACACCGATAGCCGTCATGTTGGGAGCGGAGCGTGGCGCACGGTTGGGAATTCTATTCAAGAGTGCCGCTGTTTTTGAAATTGAAGAATCTGTGGATACGGTTGTTTTTGATAAAACG
The DNA here is from genome assembly GCA_964418985.1 of uncultured Akkermansia sp. Taxonomy (GTDB): domain Bacteria; phylum Verrucomicrobiota; class Verrucomicrobiia; order Verrucomicrobiales; family Akkermansiaceae; genus Akkermansia. The sequence goes on from CAYQNL010000004.1 coordinate 51,756, forward strand.
GGAACAATGACGGAGGGACATCCCGAGGTGGATCGCTTTCTGCTTGCCGAAGGGGTGATGCCCGAAGAGCTGTTTTCTGTTGCGGCGGCTCTCGAGAGGAATTCCGAACACCCGTTGGCGCGATCCGTTGTCCGAGCCGCCGAAGATCGCAATGTGGTTGTCCCAGCGGCGAAAAATCCCCACATCCATACGGGACGCGGTATTACGGGTGAAGTGGACGGCGTGTCCTGCATCGCTGGGAATGCCGCCTTTTTGGAAGAGATGGGTGTTGAACTGCCGCTGAGGGAAGCTTCTGCGGATACGCCCATTGAATTGTCGCGCGGTGGAAAATGGATCGGTTGCCTTTTCCTGCGAGATCTTGTGCGAAGCGATGCGAAAGAAGCGGTTTCTACATTGAAGAGAAATGGTATTCGCGTCGTTTTGTTGAGCGGAGATCGCAAAGAGGTGGTCGATTCCGTTGCGCACTATCTGGGTATTGATCAAACGATTGCCGAGGTTTTGCCGGACGGTAAAGCGGAGTTCATTCGTGAGATGCGACGCCGAGGACGTTGTGTGGTCATGGTCGGCGATGGCGTGAACGATGCTCCCGCATTGAGCGTTGCTGACCTCGGGGTTGCCTTCGGATCGGGAACGGATATTGCCATGGATGCTGCCGATGTGGCTCTTTTGCGAAACCGCCCTTCCGACGTCGCTGTTGCTTTGCGTTTGGGAAATGTCGTTATGCGCATTATTCGTCAAAATCTTTTCTGGGCATTTTCTTATAACGTAATCAGTATACCCATGGCGGCAGGGTTGTTATATCCCCTTGCGGGTATCCTGTTGCCGCCGATGTTTGCGGCTGTTGCCATGTGTTGCAGTTCTCTCCTCGTTGTAGGAAATTCAATGCGGTTGATGCGTTTTAAAAGATGTTTAAAATGATGGATAAATGATAATTATCTTATTCTTTTTTGTATTTTTTATAAAAAAGACGCTTCTTTGCCTTGACTCCGCCCTGAGTATCGGATACTCTCTGCGCAACAACCAATACATCCATATCACATATGTTAGTAGGAAAACAAGCTCCTGATTTTACCGCCAACGCCGTTGTTGACGGTGTCATTGTTGAAAACTTCTCATTGAAGGATTACATCGGCAAAAAGTATGTAGTATTCTTCTTCTATCCGAAGGATTTTACCTTTGTGTGCCCGACAGAGTTGATCGGCTTCCAGAATGCTCTTGCCGAATTTGAAAAACGCGATACAGCTGTTGTCGGTTGTTCCACGGATTCCGAATTCTGCCATTGGGCATGGGTCAATACGCCCCGAAACAACGGTGGCATTCAAGGTGTTACATATCCCATCGTGGCAGACATCAACAAGAGCATCGCTTCAAACTACGAAGTTTTGGCGGGCGAACAGTTTATCGATGAAATGGGTAATGTGCAGACAGAAGGCGAACAGGTTGCCTATCGCGGTTTGTTCCTGATCGACAAGGAAGGCATTGTGCGCCATATGCTGGTCAACGATATGCCTCTCGGTCGTTCGGTCGAAGAAGCATTGCGCATGGTGGATGCCCTTCAGCATGTAGAAAAATACGGTGAAGTTTGCCCAATGAATTGGCATCAAGGCGATGAAGCCATGAAGCCGAATCACGAAGGCGTGGCTGAATATCTTTCCAAGTAACACTGTTTTTGAAATTGAACGAAGGATGAGGGAGCAAAGGCTTCCTCATCCGCTTCTTGTATTGCGGAGAAAAAATGTCGCGCCTTGATTCATTGGATGCGCTGAGAGGGCTTGATATGCTCATCATCTTGGGCGCGGATGCATTTTTGTTGCAAATGGCGGGGATGTTCCCCGATCATGATTTTTGGAAATGGACGGGGGAACAGATGACACATGCCGCGTGGAGCGGATTGCGCGTTTATGATCTCGTTTTTCCTCTGTTTGTTTTTATGGCGGGCATTTCGTTCGCTTTTTCGTTTCGCCGTTCTGTCGGAGAACGTTACCTTTCAGCGAAGAAAATTGGTGTGCGTCTGTGGGTGAGAGCCGCTTTGTTGGTGGCGTTGGGCTGGTTGGTTAACGGCCCGATCACATGGTCCGTTTCCGAAATGAGATGGGCATCTGTTTTGGGGCTGATCGGTATTTCAGGTGCTCTTGGGGGGACTGTATCGATGTATTGCGGCAATGCGCGCCGGACAGCCACTGCTGCCTTATCCATTCTCATCGGGGTGGGCATTTTGCAATACGTTTGGGGACCGCTGACGCCTGCGCAATGCGTGAATGCGGCCATTGATAAAGCATGGCTGCCCGGCATTTTGTATGACGGTACATACGATCCGGAGGGAATTTTGTGCATTGTGTCTGCCGTGCCGATGCATCTGTTGGGTTTTTTATGCGGTTGGATGTTGATATCCAAATCGAATTACACGTATCGCCTGTTGCTGCTGATGGTGGGCATTGGGTGCGGGTTGATTGCGTTGGGGCTGTGCGGAGAATCAATCAAACGGATCTGGACGCCGTTTTTTGTATTGCGGGCAGCCGGGATAGGCTTTTTGCTGATGGCGTTGTTTTATTGGGTGATTGACGTGAAAGGCTGGAAGGCATGGAGTTATCCTCTTCGCGTGATTGGGATTAATTCATTGTTTGCTTATTTGCTGATCAATCTAATTCCCATGGGTGCGTTGAGCGATCGCCTGTTCGGCGGAACGTTGCGATTTTGGATACCAGTGGCGTGGCAAGGGGCGGCATCCGCTTTTGCGCTGACGCTGTCGGCGTGGCTGATTTTGCTGTATTTATATCACCGCCACATGGTAATCAAACTGTAAAAAATAGAGTGGGACAGGGGGAATTCCCCCCGCCGCAGAACCGAATGGAAGTTTTACTGTGCGCAACAATTCCCAAAGCGGGTAATAGCTCTTTTGTTGCCGTTACTCCCTTTCGGGGAATTCGTAGGTGATGCGTCCCGTAGTGAAATTGAGAACAAGCTTGGCATCAAAGTTTTTCTTACTCTTTTGTGAAAAGAATCCTTTGATGAGATCGGTCTTTCCTTTTTCGAGCAGGCGGGCAACGTCTTCCGCGCTCAGCTCGTAACCGCACATTTCGCGGGCGATGGCAAGGCTTCGTCCATTGCGTCCCAATTTGAGATCGGGGACGTGCCATGCGCGTTCCGTTTTGAAGAGCTCCATTTCGCCTTTTCTTTTAACTTTGACGAGACCGATTTTGACGGCTTTGGAAAGATCTTCCTGCGCGGGATTGTCCTTGGCAAATTTTCCGGCAACGGAAGAGGATGTTTTCTTGGCGACCGTTTTGCGCGGCGGGAATTCAAAATTGACCTTCCCCTGTTTCAAGTCGAGGACAAGATAGGCGTCAAAAGGCTTTTTGGTGCGTTGAGAAACAAAACCTTCGATCAAATCGGATTTTCCTTCTGCCAGCAATTTTAAGACCTGATCCCAAGGGATTTCTTTACTGAGAATAGTGCGGCTGAGGCTCAGTTTCTTTTGATCTTTTCCGCATTTGACATCGGGCAAAATCCAATGCGCCGCAGTTTCTTCAATGCGCTGTTCGCCGAGGTCAAGGACAGGGAAGTTCCCGCGCGGAACGGAATCCTTGCTGTCATCGGCACTGTCCGCTTCGCGTTCAGGGAAGTAAAATTCGATGCGATGTTTGCCGTTGAGGAGTAAACCGGCAGAAAAAGGCTTGCCGAAACGGGAACGGAATCCTTCCGTGATCGGAAGTTTCCTTTCGGATATTAGCGTGGAAAGTTCTTCATCATCCAGAGATCGTCCGGAGATGATGCGCTGAATGCGGAACTTACACGAGCGGCAAGAAACGGAATCGTGGGTGTTTCGCAACCCTTGTTCTCCACATTCAGGACAAGTCAGTGGCAAATCGCCCAATTCGGTTTCCTGCATTTGGGTGCGATACGATTTGACGTGTTCCACAATGTCAGTGGTGTAATCTTTGATGGCGCACATAAAGTCGGTGCGCTTGAGTTTGCCTTGCTCCATTTGTTTGAGGCGGTATTCCCATTCGCCGGTCATTTCGGGTGAAGCGAGTGCGGGAACGCCGATTTGCGAGAGCAAGGCGATCAGATCCATCCCTTTTCTCGTTGTGACGAGGTTTTTGCCGTCACGCACCATGTATTCTTGGGAGATCAGCCCTTCGATGATGGAAGCGCGTGTGGCGGGGGTGCCGAGACCGCGCTCTTTCATCGCTGCGCTGAGTTCTTCGTCTTCCACTAATTTACCCGCGCCTTCCATTGCGGAAAGCAGGGTTGCTTCCGTGTATCGGGCGGGAGGCTTGGTTTCATCTTCTTCCACAAAGACGTGAAGCGTTGAAATTTTTTCGCCGCAGACCACGGGCGCAAGCTCTTCTTTTGCCTTGGATGTTTTCCCGTACAAAGCCTTCCACCCGGCAGCTTTCATGACGCGACCTCGTGAGGAAAAGACATCATTAGTTCCGTTTTCCTGAGAGATCACGGTGTGGCGTTCGGTATCTTCGTATTCCGCATTGGGCATGAACACGCCGAGAAATCGTTGAAGAACGAGCCTGAAAATTTTGGCGGCATCGCCAGACAGGGAGACAAAATGACCGGTCGGAATAATGGCAAAGTGATCGCTGACCTTCGAGCTGTCGAATATGCGCTTGTTCTTTTTGATAGAGCGGTTGTCGACAATGGAACGGGCGAAAGAGGAAAACTCTTCGCTGTTTTCCGCAATGGCAGATACGGTGGTATAGGCTACCTTGATATAATCATCGGGCAGGAATTTCGAATCGGTACGGGGGTAGGTAAGCACTTTGTGCTTTTCGTAACATTCTTGCGCCAGTTGAAGCGTTCGCCGTGCCGAAAATCCGAAGTAATTCGAGGCCTCTCGCTGAAGGGATGTCAGATCAAAGAGAAGAGGGGGTGGCAGGGAAACGGGCTTTTTTGTTTCTTTGACGCTGCCCGTTTTCCCTTGGCAACGTTCCGCAATGTGAGTTGCCGTTTCTTTGTCCCAGAGGCGTTCGGGACGCTTTTGCGGGTTACGCTCATCACGTTTGTAGGCAAGATCAATCCATTTGCCTTCGTATTCCCCGGCTTGCGCAGCAAAGCGGGCGCGGACTTCGCAGTAGGTTTCCGGAACGAAATTGCGAATGGCTTGTTCACGCTGGGCGAGGATCGCCAGCGTTGGGGTTTGGACGCGCCCGGCAGGCGTCATGTTAAATCCGCCGGCGGAAGATTGTAGGACGGTCAGTGCGCGGGTACTGTTGAGACCGACGAGCCAATCGGATTCCGAACGGCAAACGGCGGCATCTGCCAAATCAAGCATTTCTTCGTCCGTGCGCAGGTTTTCCCATGCCGCAAGGATGGAATCATCCGTCATGGATTGCATCCAAAGCCGCTTCATCGGCTTTTTCCATTTGGCGTAACGGGCAATGTTGCGGAAAATCAGCTCCCCTTCTCGCCCGGCATCGCATGCATTGACGATGAGGGTGACTTCTTTGTCTTTGGCAAGTCGAAGCACTTTGCGCAGACGATCCGCCGATTTGGCGATGGGTTCAAGGTCGAAAGCATCGGGAATGACCGGCAGGTATTCCATTTTCCACGGAAGCGATTTTCCGTCTGCCGTCTGCGGTTTTTTTTGTTCGAGAAGATGTCCGACGGCTGAGGTGATGATCAATTGATCGTTCGAATAGAAGGCGGATGACTTGTCCTTCGTCATTTTGCCTGTCTTTTTCCCGAGGACGCGTGCCAGATCGCTCGCAACGCTGGGCTTTTCTGCAATGATAAGAGTTTTTGCCATACTAATCGAACGCGGGGAGGATGGTTGTTCCCCCTTTGCATCGTCGGATACGATGCCGGGGACGCTCCGCTCTTCTATTCATAAGCATTTCGGTAAGCCTTCTGTCAAGCCTGAAATTGATTTCGCTGTTGTCAGGATGTAATTTTTGCTGCAGAGTACAAAGTTACCGTACTGTCTTGGATGCTTCCGCCATGGAGAAAGCTTTCTTTCGGTGTGTTATTTGCGGGGGAATGCTTTCGTGAAGCACGATTTCGATGATGTCGAAGCGGTGTGGGACATCGCGCCCGAGCAAGCGCAACCAGTTGGCAGCACCGCGCCGCAATAAACGGCGTTTTTCCGCATTGACGGCACGGGACGGCGAGCCGTAATCGGTTCTCGTCCGCGTTTTTACTTCGGCGAACACAAGCGTTTTGCCTTCGCGACACACGAGATCGATTTCGCCGGATTGTCCCCACCGAAAGTTGCGGCGCAACACTCGCAATCCGCAGCTCCGCAGGTAGGACAGGGCGAGCAATTCGCCGTATTGTCCGATCCATGGGCGCGATGAACGGTGTTCAGGCGTCAAAGGACAATTCCATTTGTGCAACAGGTGCAAATGAGCGGCGATGATGTACCGTAATTCCATAGCGATGAATAGCTTCGAGATGATATTTGGTGCCGTATCCTTTGTGGCGGTCAAATCCGTATTGGGGAAACTCTTTCGCCAGTTGTTCCATGAACAAGTCGCGTGTTACCTTTGCCAAAATGCTGGCGGCAGCAATGGAAAGAGAACGTCCGTCTCCCTTGACGAGGGCTTTTTGCGGTAACGGGAAATTGCGGACAGGCAAGCCATCTATCAAACAAAAATCTGGCGAAGCGGGCAATGCTTCTGTAGCGCGGATCATGGCAAGTCGCGTCGCGTTGAGGATGTTGACACGGTCTATTTCTTCCGTTTCCGCGCGCCCGATGCCTTTTTGTACAGACTGATCGTTCATCAAAGCTTCGTACAGGGCGGCGCGGCGGGTGGCGGTCAGCTTTTTTGAATCGTCAATGCCGTCGAGACGATATCCTTCGGGCAAGATCACGGCGGCTGCCACTACGGGACCCGCCAAAGGCCCTCTGCCGGCTTCGTCAATTCCCGCTACGGCTTTGTAGCCTTGGGCGCGGGCGGCAATTTCTTCTTTGGTATTGGGTAAGGTATGATGGATCATGGCAGTGATTCGGATGCCGCCCGCCGTTTGAGAGACGTTGGCAACGGTGCTTGAGCCGGCAGTCGGTACAGGGCTTGAATATCATCCAAGTAATCGGAAACCGCCGTCCTCGTGTGTTCGGGTTCGCTTCGCAAGATTTTCATGGTATCGAGGTAGGCGTCGAAATTGCCCGATTTGTTGCCAAGATGGGTGATTTCGAACCAATCGAGGTAATCGCGGGCACGGAGAGAGGCTGTGATGTAGGCTTCTCGTAATTCAATGAGAGGCGCAACCATTTGAATAGCATTTTCGGCGGGCATGCCGTTTTGAAGAGCCGCAATCATACGGCAATATTCGGTAATAATGGGGCGATACCCCGGGAAACAACGGATGCTGAGATGAACCAATTGGTCGAGAACGTGGCGGCTTTGCGCTTGCCAGTCCGGCAAGGAAACAGCCAGTTCCACATCATCGAGGCTAATGGGCAGGGGAGTGCGCGATGACTCATCGTAATGAATGAACAACAACGCATCGACAAGCCGTTTCTCCGTTTCGGACGGTGAAAGGCTTTCCGTGACTTTGGGTGTGGAAAGTTGAGCCAATTGCAATGCCCACCATTTTTGCAAAGCCTCATTGTTTAAGCGGAAGGATTGGAAGTTTCGCTCAATGATTTCGCGCAAATCGCCTTCGCCGAGAACAGCCTGATCCAATAATGAAAGCAGGGCGTTTTTCCCGCCTTTTTGGTTGATCAGACTCATAACCAAGACGCCGCATGACGTGTTATAAACAAGACGAGAAGAGGCATCGAGCGTTTCGGGCGTTTTGTATCCGAGAATCTGCTCTGCGTTGAGTAGCTCCGCACGGTTGAAGAGCGAGCTGTAGATGTTGCGGTCGATTTTTCCCGTGTTCCACAAAACGGCTTGGTCAATTCCCGCAAGCAACCACGGCGGCAACGTCACTTCGTCAGGAAATGCTTCCGGATTGACGTTACGAAGCGACCGTTCGTACAGCAACATGGAAATGATGACGGTGTGCAGTTTTTCCAGATTGATTCCCCCGCCCAGATGGATACGAATTTCGTAGGAAAGTTCACCCGGTATGACATTGATGCGCGTGCGTATCGGTTGGGGGACAGAAGGGGAATCCGCTCTGCCTGTCAATATAATGTTGATTTTGTGCGTGAATGATTTGGAGAGGGAAAGAAGGCGAATCAGTTCGCTTCGGATTTCGTCCGATTTTGTTGCTACGGCTCCCGCCAATAGACTGTCGGGTGCGGTGACCGTAAATTGCCCCGATTTTGAAATGATCCGTGCTGGTTTTGTCTTTTCATCGGTAGGTTGCTTCACTTCTTCCGCTTCGGGTGCGGAATGGTTCGTGTTGCTTTCGTTTGCTGTGTCATTGGCACTTTGTGCCGCAGGGACAAGGAGCGTCCACAAAGCGAAAAAGAACAAAAGGCGAAGCATGGGGAAATTATATCAAACCCGTTGCGGAAAACAAGCAGATGAATGGTTCATTTCGATTTGCGTCGCAGTTTTCCACCGTCTTGGGGAAAGAGCGCACCGCGATCGCTTCCCGATTGCGGAGAACGCCATGCGTGATCCGGTTCTTTGACAAGCCACTTTAAAAGTGCAATGTCATTTTCGAGGGCTTTTAAATACTTTTTCTGTTCATCGCGGGGAAAATAAAGAAGGGCAGAATTGTCCGAACGGCGGTTTGTAGACTCAAATCCCCTGTTTTTCAAGAGACAATAAGCATATTCAAGCAGAGAGAGAGCTTTGGCGCGTTGCTCGGGCTGTTCCATAAGGGTGCGCCCCCATGCACACAGATGCAGGGCATAAAGGCTGTGCCATGAATACGCCATGCCGCCTTTTGTCCCGCCCGGGATGTTCATGCGCCGCAGGACGGCTTCCGCTTCTTCGAAACGGTGCAGAAGGTCGAGGTATGCGGCATGGGTATAAGCGTTGATGCAGTGATGCGGGTTGGAATGTTCCGCTTGGTCAAGCATTCGGGTAATATGCTCGATTTCGTCTTCTCCAAGTTTCGTTTGAGCCATCGTTCTGGCATACAGCCCAATTACATCGGGATCGGGATACGTTTGAATAATGGAGAGAAGAACGCGTTGCTTTTCCGATTCGGAATATTGCTGATACACGGCTTCTTCATAATGCCATTGTCCCAGCCAGCCGGGCGCAAGCTTGACGGCAGAGTACGTTCCCGTAACGGCGATGGTGACGGAAAGGGTGATGAGTAAGCACTTGCCGAGGCGGCTTTCTGCTTTCAGCGGTTTTTGCGACGGGGAGTTCATGATGCCCAGCGAAAAAGCCGTCATGAACACTAATGCCGGGTGATGCCAGACGAACTCTCCGCAGGCATGCAACGCAAAACAAATGGCTACGAGCGAGGTGGCAGACAAAATGGCAAATTGTGGCGGTTGTTCTGCTTGCGCTATGCGCCGCCCCGCCGCCATGAGGTGTCCTGCGAGCGTCAGTACTATCAGAGCAATGCCGATGATGCCGTAATCCACCCACGCTTGTATGTATTCGTTGTGGGCGTAGTTGGGGAAGTGGCTGATAAAGGAGTACGGCAACACTTCCCATGAAAAAGTACGCGCTCCTGTCCCGATGAGGCTACTGAGAAAATCGCGTGGTATGGAGAGTGCCCGTCCGTTGATTTCCAAGCGCGCGTGCGAGTTGAGGTCTACCGTCAGGAAGCTGTTGATGCCGTAACGCAGTGCTAACACAGCCCCCGTTCCGATGAGGATGAACAGCAGAATGGTGCCGACAACTGTGAGCCAGCCCATCCGCTTTTTTTGTACATGAAAAGAAAGCAACCATGCACCCCACCCAAAGCATATCCCAAAGGGTACCAGCACCCATGCAATGCGCGAACAACAAAAGAAAGAGGCGACAACGGCTCCGATACCGAGGAACATCCTCACGGAAAACAGGGATCTTTTGCTGAGGACGGAATGTAGGATAATCCCCATGCCACCCGTTGCCAGAAAGACGGAAGCGAAGTTCTTGTAGACGAACAATCCCATGCAACCGGAAACGCTTCTGCCATCAAGGCGAACGAGGCTGTTAGCCGAGAATATTCCGGGAAGATGATCGTCAGACATTATGAGCATGGATGCTATCTGCAAAAGCAAGAGCCCCGCCAAAAGGCGCATTGCCGTGTTTCCTTGAGAAGTTGAATGCGGGCAATATTGCCCCGCGAGGTAGAAAATCATGCCCCCCATGATGACGGATGAATCGGCATAGTTGGAATATTCTATATAGCCGGTAGCGGCTCTGAGCAAAAAATAACCGCCTATACCCAAAAGGCTAAACCATGCCCATCCGTTCAAGCGTACCGTTCTATATCCCATAAGCAACATTGCGGCAAACAAAACGGCAATCAGGGGAAGCCCCGCCGTAGGCAAAAAAACGCTGTAGGCCACCTGACCGTTGGAGAGTAAAGAAAGAAACCAAATGACCGCAAGAAGAACGGCGCAGACTTTCCCCGTGCACGAATCGACCAAACGTTCTTTTTCCCCTTTCATTGGCAAAACCTTAGCAAAGAATTATCCCGCAGACAAGGCGAATCGTCTCGGAATGCTTTCGCACGTTTGCGCGAAAGCTGCATTCAAAAACAGGCGGCGTCAGCTTCCGATGTGGGGGACGATGACTTTGACGAACAATGCCATCAACATGCCCCATGTGATGGCAACGGTGATTTTTGTTTTCGGCGAGTATTTTGGACGAATGACAAAAAAGTAAAACAAGAGGGCTTGACAGATAAAAGAAGAAGCCGTTGCCACAACGTGATCCAGCCCCGCTGTTTCCTGCGCCGCATAGGCAAGAGGAAGCGTAAATCCGAATAAAAGGAAGAGCAAATTGGTCACGCCTTTGAGATAAAGAATGATACCCGATGGTACTATGACGCAAAGAAGGAGCGTCAGAAGGGCTACTTTCGAGTATCGTTCCTCTTGGGTCGGAATGTACATGTGCCGATAGCTTGCCTTGCGCGTTGCCGTTTGTCAATTCTTATGCTGTACCGTCTTCAATCAGATTACAGCCCATCGGGCGATCAGGAACAAGCAATAGCCAAATTGCTGAAATCACTCGATGTCGGCAATAAGCACCAATGTTTGCTTGGGGTAACGGGCAGCGGAAAGACATTCACCATGGTCAATTTGATTGCCCGTCAGGAACGTCCCGTTCTTGTCTTGTCGCACAATAAGACGCTGGCTGCTCAGTTGTATTCGGAGCTGAAAGGCTTTTTCCCCGATAACGCGGTGGAATATTTCGTTTCGTATTTCGACTATTACCAGCCCGAAGCCTATATTGCCAGCACGGATACCTACATTGAAAAAGATTCGGCGATCAACGATGAAATCGATCGTTTGTGTCTGAATGCCATGCGGTCTCTGCTGTTAAGGAAGGATGTGATTGTGGTAGCATCCGTTTCTTGCATTTACGGGCTGGGTTCTCCCGAAGATTACCGCCACTTGACCTTGTCCGTCGAATGCGGGGAAGAGCTGGAGCGTGATGATTTTTTGGCGCGGTTGACGGAATTGTTGTTCGAACGGAACGATTATGAGTTTGCCCGGGGGCGGTTTCGTGTGCGTGGTGATGTGGTGGATGTGTACCCGGCTCAGAGTGACGGCGAGGCAATTCGGATCGAATTTTTTGATGACACGGTCGAGCGCATTTCGTTGATCGATGCTCAAACGGGGCGAGTTCGCGAAAAGATGCAATCTTATCTGTTTTTCCCCGTCAAACAATTTGTGACGGCTGCAGACAAGAGAAAACGAGCCGTCGCCTCAATCCGTGCAGAGCTGGAAGAACGTGTGGCATGGCTGGAATCCCAAAACAAGCTGATCGAAGCTCAGCGGCTTAAAATGCGAACCGATTATGATTTGGAGCTGATTGAAGAAATAGGCTTTTGCAAAGGGATTGAAAACTACTCTCGCCATTTGGCGGGCAGGGCACCGGGCAGCACCCCGTCCACGCTGATGGATTATTTTCCGCAGGATTTCCTGACCATCATTGATGAGAGCCATGCTGCTGTGCCGCAGGTGGGGGGCATGTATGAAGGCGACCGCAGCCGAAAACAAAATCTGATCGATCACGGGTTTCGTCTCCCCAGCGCGTTGGATAACCGTCCGCTGAAGTTTGACGAATTTATGACACGGCAATGTCAAATTGTATACGCATCGGCGACACCCGGAGCGTTTGAGCTGGTCAATTGTCGTGCCGATAACAAAAATTATATCCCCGTGCGCAAAGCCAAACGCGGGGCAGAACGCCCGCCCGAGGATTTTCGTGGCGTTTTTTATCATACTTTGCGAGAAATACGGGTTGCTCCGCATCCTTCGTCTGCTCCGCCGGAGGATTTTCACCCGGAACGTCCAGGTGTACCGCTGATTGCGGAACAAATCATTCGTCCGACCGGACTGTTGGAACCGAAGATTACGTTGCACCCGCTCAACGGACAAATCGATACAACGATCGCATTGTGCCGCGAGCGCACGGAGCGTGGCGAACGTGTCCTCGTTACCACACTGACCAAAAAAACGGCGGAAGATTTGACGGAATACCTGCGCAATATTGGGCTGAAGGTCGAATATATCCATGCCGATGTCGATGCGATTGAGCGGGTGGAAATTCTTCGCTCCCTTCGCAACGGAAAGATCGATATTTTGGTGGGTATCAATCTCCTTCGTGAAGGGTTGGATTTGCCGGAAGTTTCGCTTGTGTGCATTTTGGATGCAGACAAAGAAGGATTTCTTCGCAATGAAACTTCGCTGGTGCAGACGGCGGGTCGTGCAGCCCGCCACGAACACGGAGAATGCGTCTTGTTTTGCGACGTCGAAACGGATTCCATTCGCCGCTTGATCGAATTGAGCGATTATCGCCGCGCCGTACAGATGCAATATAACAAAGCACACGGCATCGTGCCGCATACCGTGTGCCGCGCAGCGCAGGAACCTTTGCGCCTCTACGTCCCCGATGAAGAGGAAGAGTATGATCTCATGGCTCAGGAAGAGGAGAATCGCGACGTTTCGATTGCCAAGTTGACGGCTGAAATGCGCGAAGCCTCTGCACGCTTGGATTTTGAGCTGGCGGCTCTTTTGCGCGATCGCATTCGGAAGTTGACGTCAGGGGAAAGTTGCAAAAAATGAAAAAACGGACGGATCGCCCAAAGGATCCGTCCGTGAGGAAGTGCCGCTTGTTCGCACTTATTTCGTTGCTTGCTTTGCCTTGCCTTTCAATTCGGCGGCTTTGTCTGCATCTTTGTCGACGCCTTTTCCGTTTTTGTACATGGTCGAAAGCGCACAGCAAGCGGCTTTGTCGCCCTTGTCTGCTTTTTCCTTCAGACCGGGTGCGGCTTTCTTGTACCATGTGTCTGCCGCCTTCGTGTCTTGGGGAACGCCGGCTCCTTCATCGAGGATCCATGCGATAACGTACTGGGCGATGGGATCACCGTTGGCGGCTTGCACCGTGATGGTTTCCACGTCGGCCCATTCGTTGTCACCGTATTGGTAGGTGGGCGTGCCATTCTTCACAACGGAAGTCGGCACACAGTCTTTGGTGTCGCAGTTCTTGGTGTCGGATTCCGATGCCGCTAATGCGACAGAGACGCTCAAGGCTGCTGCCAGTGTCAGTAGGGTTGTTGTCTTCATAGGCGTTCACTTTGCCTTCCTTTCACCGTTTGCGCAATCTATTTTGCCAACGGTTAAACTTTCCGTGCGGATAGGTCTTGTATAACTGCCTTTTTGAAAGAAATATGTCTCTCTTCATTTGTAAACGAAAAAAAATAAAAAAAATGACACTTTGCGATTGACGAATTGAGGTAAATCATGTAGATTAGCCGCCGCTTACGTCCCAATCGGACGTTTGATTCGGAGTACACGCTTCCGTAGCTCAGGGGTAGAGCGCATCCTTGGTAAGGATGAGGTCGCGGGTTCAAATCCCGCCGGAAGCTCCATGCTTTACGAAGAAATCTAAGCAGCCCAACCCATTAATATTATGGCCAAAGAGCAATTCCAGCGCAACAAGCCCCACGTGAACGTGGGTACTATCGGTCACGTTGACCACGGCAAGACCTCTCTTACCGCCGCAATCACTTCCGTGCTTGCCGAGAGCGGTTATGCCCAGAAGAAAGCCTATGATGAAATCGACGGCGCTCCCGAAGAACGCGAACGCGGTATCACGATTTCCACAGCACACGTTGAATATGAAACGGACAACCGTCACTATGCTCACGTCGACTGCCCCGGGCACGCCGACTATGTGAAGAATATGATCACGGGTGCCGCTCAGATGGACGGTGCTATCCTCGTTGTTTCCGCTGCTGACGGTCCTATGCCGCAAACGCGCGAACACATCCTTCTTGCCCGTCAGGTAGGTGTGCCCAGCATCGTTGTGTTCATGAACAAGATGGACCTTGCCGATCCGGAACTCGCCGAACTTGTCGAAATGGAAATTCGTGAGCTCCTTTCTTCTTACGATTTCCCGGGTGACGATATCCCGATCATCAAGGGTTCTGCCGTTAAGGCTCTCGAAGGTGATGCCGATGCCAAGAAGGCTATTCTCGAACTCATGGAAGCCGTTGATGCTTATATTCCGACTCCTGAACGTCCGAAAGATCAGCCCTTCTTGATGCCGGTTGAAGACGTATTCTCCATCTCCGGTCGCGGTACGGTGGCTACAGGTCGTATCGAACGCGGTATCATCAAGAAGATGGAAGAAGTCGAAATCGTTGGCATTCACCCCACCCAGAAGACTGCCGTGACGGACATCGAAATGTTCCGCAAGCTCCTCGATCAAGGTGAAGCCGGTGATAACGTCGGTCTGCTTCTTCGCGGTCTCAAGAAAGAAGACGTGGTTCGCGGTCAGGTGATCGCCAAGCCCGGTTCTGTGACTCCGCACACGAAGTTCACGGCTGAAGTTTACGTTCTTTCCAAGGAAGAAGGCGGTCGTCACACTCCGTTCTTCAATAACTATCGCCCGCAATTCTACTTCCGCACAACGGACGTGACGGGTTGCGTGACGTTGCCCGAAGGTACCGAAATGGTGATGCCGGGCGACAATGTGAGCATGACTGTTGAACTCATCACACCCATCGCTATGGAAAAGACCATGCGCTTCGCTATCCGTGAAGGCGGTCGTACCGTTGGTGCCGGTCGTGTGAGCGACATCATTGCCTAAGATTTAAACCGGGCTGCGGCTTGTCTGCCGCCCTCTTGGTCAAGGGGGGTGCTCGCTTTAAGCGGGTATCCCCCCAAAGATCAGCAATCAGAAAGTTAACACAGGCTAGTAGTTCAATTGGCTAGAGCGGCGGTCTCCAAAACCGCAAGTTGGGGGTTCGAGTCCCTCCTAGCCTGCCACTTTCTTCCTAACATCCCTGAAATATTCCCACAAGTCAACGATATGTTCCGCAGAATTTCACAGTTTATAGCCGAAATTAAAGGTGAATTGAAAAAGTGTTCATGGCCGTGGGAAAGCGATCCCAAGGTGAAGGGTTTTCGTAAATATCGCGAGCTTTCGGGATCAACAGTTGTTGTATTGATCGCAATGGTTCTGCTGGGCGCGTATGTTGCATCCTTTGATTTTGTTCTTGCAAAGGCGGTTCAGTGGACAATTCTTGTTCTTAAGTAATTTTTTCTGATCATTTTCCCATGTCACGTACCTACGAACGCAAAACTCGTCACACGGGTTCTCATGCTGTTCCCGCTCCGCAGGATCAATGGTATGCCTTGCACGTCCTTTCGGGTAAAGAACGGCGTGTGGTTGAAAATATCGACCGTTTGATCAAAGAAGAAGAGATGGGTTCCATCATCTTCGGTACGCTCGTTCCCACGGAAAAAGTGGAAGACGTGCGCAACGGCAAAAAATACGTGGTGGAACGCAAACTTTTTCCTGGCTACGTCTACATCAATATGGGGTTGCGCCGCCCGGACAACACGCTTGACAACGATGCGTGGTATCGCATCCAGGCTGTCGACGGCGTGATCAGCTTTGCTTGCGGGCGCAATAAAGAGCCCCTCCCGATGCCGAAAAAGAACGTGGAAGCCCTTTTCAACGAAATCGCCCGTAGACAGGAAATCGCCCGCCCGAAAGTTTCCTTCAAGGTGAAAGACGAAGTGACCGTGCTTGACGGTGCATTCAAAGACCAGCGCGGCGTTGTGGAAGAAATCGACCCCGAACACGGCAAACTGCGCGTGGGCGTTTCGATTTTCGGTCGCTCCACCCCGGTGGATCTCGACTACTCGCAGGTTGCCCTTGTGCCGGAAGATGAACGCGGGCAATCCGAATCCCCTTCATTTCCCTGAGCTCAGGTAATAGAAATTTTTCTCGCAAATAAATAACCATGGCAAAAGAAGTAACCAAAATCATCAAACTGCAGATCACGGCAGGTCAGGCCAACCCCTCGCCTCCCGTGGGTCCGGCTCTTGGTCAGGCCGGTGTGAACATCATGGCGTTTTGCAAGGAATTCAACGCGGCTACGCAAAAGCAAGCCGGTGATATCCTGCCCGTCGTGATTACTGTCTATAAGGATAAGTCATTTTCGTTCATTACGAAGCAGCCCCCGGGTGCCGCTCTTCTGAAGAAGGCTGCCGGTATTGCTTCCGGTTCCGGTG
This sequence comes from uncultured Akkermansia sp., assembly GCA_964418985.1. Taxonomy (GTDB): domain Bacteria; phylum Verrucomicrobiota; class Verrucomicrobiia; order Verrucomicrobiales; family Akkermansiaceae; genus Akkermansia. The sequence continues at coordinate 68,314 of CAYQNL010000004.1, forward strand.
AACCGAACAAGAAGAAAGTGGCAACTCTTTCCAAGGCAAAACTGATGGAAGTCGTCAACGCGAAGTTGCCCGACTTGAATACGAAGGATCCCGAACGCGCCGCCCGCATTCTTGCAGGTCAAGCCCGCCAAATGGGCATCGAAGTCGAAGGATTCTGATCAAGATACTCTCCGCAGGAGGGAATATATTAACCCGAAAGAACTGCAAACAATATGTCTAAAAAACGCAGCAAACGCTACGAAGAAGCCGCCAAGCTTGTCGAAAACGGCAAGACGTACGGTGTTCTTGAAGCCGTAGAGCTCATGAAGAGCTTCCCGGCTCCCAAATTCGATCCCACGGTCACCGTTTCCTTTCATTTGACGGTAGACCCCCGCAAATCCGACCAAATGGTGCGCGGCAGTGTTGCTCTTCCTCATGGAACGGGCAAGAACGTTCGTGTTGTGGTGTTCGCCCAAGGCGAAGCCGCTACAGCAGCCCGTGAAGCCGGCGCAGAAGAAGTCGGTTTCGAAGATCTTATCAAGAAGATCCAAGGCGGTTTCCTTGATTTCGACTCCGCGATTGCCACTCCCGGCGCCATGGCCGAAGTGCGCAAGATTGCCCGTATCCTCGGTCCGCGCGGCTTGATGCCCAACCCGAAAACCAATACGGTGACTGATGATACTGCCAAGGCTGTGAAGGAAGTGAAGGCCGGTCGTGTTGACTACAAGGTTGATAAGAGTGCGAATGTCTCTGCCGTCATCGGTAAGCTTTCGTTCAGCGCAGAGCAAATCACGGAAAACGCCCGTGCGCTCATCGACGCTGTCGTGAAGTCCCGTCCTGCCGCTGCCAAGGGTGCTTACATTGCTTCGGCTACAATCACCTGCGCCATGTGCCCGGGATTGAGAATCAGCCAAAGCGAAATCGCAAAGATCTAACCCATAAGAACAGAATAAGAACATGAATCCAGACAAGAGAATCATTATCGATGGGTTGCTCGAACGGGTGAATGCTTCGCCCTTCGTGATCGTGATCGACTACACCGGCATCAGCGTTCCCGAATTTACCGGACTTCGTGCGGCTCTTGCCGCCAGCGGTGCTTCGTGTCACGTTGCCAAGAATAACTTTATGCGCTCCGCTTTGGCGGAAGCTGGTCTGCCCGACATCAGCGAACACCTGCAAGGGCAAACGGCATTCATCACCGGTTCGTCTGACGTGTGTGTTGCGGCAAAAGCCGTCAACGCCTTCGCCAAAGAATCGAAGAAAGCCGCATACAAAGTGGCGATTCTTGACGGTGCCGTCCTGACCGATAAGGAAATTCAAGCAATCGGCGATCTGCCTCCCCGCGAAGCTCTCCTCGCCAAATTGCTCGGTACAATCAACGGAGCGGGCTCTGCTCTTGCCCGCGTTATCCAAGCTTATGCAGACAAAGCCGGCGAAGCCGACGCTGCCGAAGCTTAACCAAGAACTTGAACAGAAGGCGGCGGCTTGAAAAAGTCCGCCGCCCGAAACCAAAAACGGTCCTCTGTCGGGCCTCCGGCCGGAGAACTGAAATGTTCGGGATGCCCCCGAACGCGACAAGAACCTAAACCTACACAATAAAATGGCTGATATTAACAAAATCGCAGAAGAACTCGGTACGCTGACCATTCTCGAAGCTGCCGACCTCGTTAAGCTCCTCGAAGAAAAGTGGGGTGTATCCGCTGCCGCTCCCGTGGCCGCCGCCGCTGCCGGCGCAGCTCCCGCCGAAGCTGCTGAAGAAAAGACTGAATTCGACGTGATCATCGCTGATGCCGGTGCCAACAAGATTGGTGCTATTAAGGCCGTTCGCGAAGTCAAGGCCGGTCTCGGCTTGGCTGACGCCAAGAAGCTCGTTGAAAGTGCTCCCGCCGCTGTCTTGGAAGGTGTTTCCAAGGAAGAAGCCGAAGCTGCCAAAGGCAAGCTCGAAGCTGCCGGCGTCAAGGTCGAAATCAAGTAAGTTTCTTACTGTTCACACGGAGCAGGAGGAGATTTTGTCTCCTCCTGCGTTCGCGTCCCCTCAAAAATAGGCAGAATCGACCGGAGCTTGTGATGCAGGTCTCAACCTGCGAAGAGCAAATAGGTTCCGGTCGGTTTTCCCGATAGAAAACCGTGCTAAGCACCCGGCCGGGGTGCAACAATAATCATCCTCGCCAACACATGTTAAAGCCCAAGCAAGAGCGACTCAGTTTCGGCAAAATCAAGGAAGTGATCGATCCTCCGAACTTGATCGAAATTCAACTCCAGTCCTATGCGGACTTTTTGCAACAATTTACCAAGCCCGAAGACAGACAAAAGATAGGTCTTCAGGCTGTCTTGAGTGAACACTTTCCCATAGAAAGTTACGATAAAACCATTCGCTTGGAGTACGTTTCGTACGAAGTTTCACCGCCCAAAATGACGGATTTTGCCGCTATCCGTTGCGGGGAAACCTACAGCGCATCTCTCGTGGTGAAATTCAAATTGGTGTGCGGCGATTACTCAGCCGAAGAAAACGTCTACATGGGTGAAATCCCGATGATGACGGAACGCGGCACATTTGTGATTAACGGGGCTGAACGCGTGATCGTGGCACAGTTGCACCGTTCACCCGGCATTTGTTTTGAAAAGACGCGCCACACCAACGGGAAGGATTTGTTCTCGTTCCGCATTATTCCTGATCGCGGTTCATGGTTGGAAGTGCAATTTGACACGAACGATCTGATGTACGTGTTCTTGGATCGCCGCCGTCGCCGTCGCAAGTTCCTCGCGACCACGTTCATGCGCTATCTCGGCTATGAAAGCGACCGTTCGATTGTCGAGCAATTCTACTCCATCCAAAAACTGCGTCTCGAAGACGTTGCTGGGGACGAGCTTGAATATCTCGTGCCTTTCGAAAATATCGTACACGGTGAAGATATTGCTGCCCGTCGCAAGGGCTCGGTAATTGCCAAGGCGTATGAACCGATGAGTATGTCGACGATCAAGAAGATGATCGAGCTGGGCATTACGGAAATTGAAGTGATTGACCAGCGCGAAGAAGAAGTCTTGATCAAGACGCTCAAGAAGGATTTGGCTCACGACCGCGAATCGGCATTGAAAGAAATCTACCGCAAGTTCCGACCGGGCGATCCCGCTTCGGTTCAGCAGGCAGGTATCCAGCTTGACCGTCTCTTCCGCGAAGAGAAGAAATACGACCTGACCCGCGTCGGTCGCTATAAGATTAACCAGAAACTTGGTCTCGACACCCCGCTTGACGTACGCTTGATCCAAGCCAAAGACTTCTTGGAAGCGTTGAAGTACCTCCTTCGTCTCAAGAAGGGAGAAGGCGTGGTGGATGATATCGACCACTTGGGAAGTCGCCGTGTTCGTGCCGTGGGCGAATTGATTGCCAACCAATGCCGCGTGGGCTTGGCCCGTACGGAACGCTTGGTGAAAGAACGCATGACGTTGTGCGATGCCACCGCCAATGACATTACGCCCAGCAAGCTCATTAACCCGAAGGCTCTCAGCGCAGTCGTGCGCGATTTCTTCGGGCGTTCGCAGCTCAGCCAATTCATGGATCAGATCAACCCGTTGGCAGAGCTGACGCACAAACGTCGTCTTTCCGCTCTCGGCCCCGGTGGTCTCAATCGCGATCGCGCCGGTTTCGAAGTTCGAGACGTACATCCTTCTCACTACGGTCGTATTTGCCCAATCGAAACGCCCGAAGGTCCGAACATCGGTTTGATCAATTCGCTTTGCACCTACGCGCGCATCAATGAATTCGGCTTTATCGAAACGCCGTTCCGCCGCGTTAAAAACGGTAAGGTGACGGAAGAAGTCGATTACCTTACCGCCGACATGGAAGAAAACTTCCTGATCGCCCAGGCGAATAATCCCTTGGATAAGTCGGGCAAGTTCACCACCCCGCGCGTCACGGCTCGCGAACGCGGCGAATTCCTCGAAGTTGATCCCAAGCGCGTTTCCTACATGGACGTTTCGCCCAAGCAGCTTGTTTCTATTGCCGCAGGGTTGATTCCTTTCTTGGAACACGACGATGCCAACCGCGCACTCATGGGGGCGAACATGCAACGCCAAGGTGTGCCGTTGATGGTATCCGATGCTCCGCTGGTGGGGACGGGCATCGAAGGCAAATGCGCCCGCGACTCCCGTTCTGTGGTGTTGGCTCAGGCTCCCGGCATTGTGGCGGCTGCCACCGCCGAATACGTGATTACGACGCCGACCGGAGAATTGCCCGTAACGCCGCAAACGTTCTTGGCAACCCCGGAAGACATTAAATCCGATCCCGAAAACGGTGTACACGTCTATTCTTTGCGTAAGTTCATGCGCTCGAATGCCGGCACCTGCATCAACCAGAAGCCTATCGTGGAACGCGGTCAGGAAATCAAGGCAGGCGATGTGATCGCTGACGGTCCGAATACAGACCAAGGCGAACTTGCCCTCGGGCGCAACGTTCTGGTGGCATTCATGCCATGGAACGGGTACAACTTCGAAGACGCCATCATCATTTCCGAACGTTTGGTGCAACAAGATGCCTTTACTTCCATTCACATTGACGAATTCGAAGAAAAGGCCCGCGATACGAAGCTTGGTCCGGAAGAAATTACGCGCGATATCCCCGGCGTGGGCGATGAAGCTCTCAAGAACCTTGGATCCGACGGCGTTGTCCGCATTGGGGCAGAAGTGAAGCCCGGCGATATTCTCGTAGGTAAAATCACACCGAAGTCCGAAACCGAGCTTGCCCCCGAAGAACGCCTTCTGCGCGCCATCTTCGGTGAAAAAGCTGCTGACGTAAAGGATACTTCTCTGCGCGTTCCTCCCGGTACGACGGGTGTTGTCATGGATGTGCGCGTGGTGCGCAGCAATCCTCCCGGCACACCGCCCGCCGACGTGGAAAACGAACGCAAGAAGCAACTCAAGAAGGTCAATGATGATTACAAGAAGTCGAAAGACAAGTTGGTGGAAGAACTCACCGGTAAGCTTTCTGACCACCACTTGGGCGAAAAGATTCCGCTCGAAGTGACAAAGGCTGGTACGGGCGAAGTGATCATCCCCTCCAACCGCAAGATCACCAAGACGCTTTTGCGTAAACTCGCGCTGAATCACGACATGATCGAAATGGATCCCAGCCCGGTTCGCAACCAGATTATGGACGTGATCAACGCCTACGAACCCAAGTTCCGCGAAATGGACGAGGAACGCGAACGCCGTCTCGAACAAATCGAAATGGGCAACGACCTCGATCCCGGCGTGGTGACGGAAGTGAAGGTTTACATCGCCACCAAACGCAAGCTTGGTGTGGGGGACAAGATGGCAGGTCGTCACGGTAATAAGGGCGTTGTTTCCCGCGTTCTCCCAGTGGCAGATATGCCCTTCCTTGAAGACGGTACACCGGTTGACATCATCCTGAACCCGCTCGGCGTGCCTTCCCGAATGAACGTGGGACAGGTGCTTGAAACGCACTTGGGCGTGGCGGCGAAAGCCCTTGGCTTCAAGGTCGCTACACCTGTTTTCGACGGTATTCAGGAACAGCAAATTTGGGATTACATGTCCCAGGCTAAGAAAGTGGACGGTTTTACGTGGATCGGTGACGGCAAAGACGGCACAGTGGCCGGCAAGAGCCGTCTTTACGATGGTCTCACGGGCGAAGCCTTCCATCATCCGGTCGTGGTGGGCTACATTTATATGCTCAAGCTCAACCACCTTGTCGCCGATAAAGTGCATGCTCGCGCCGTCGGTACTTACAGTTTGGTCACGCAACAGCCTCTCGGCGGTAAAGCACAGCACGGCGGTCAACGCTTCGGTGAAATGGAAGTGTGGGCGCTTGAAGCTTACGGTGCCGCCTATACGTTGCAAGAGATTTTGACTGTAAAATCCGATGACGTGCAAGGTCGTACCCGCATTTACGAATCCATCGTGCGCGGTGACAATGCGCTCGAAGCCGGCACGCCTGAATCGTTCAACGTGCTGATTAAGGAAATGCAGGCACTCGGTCTCGATGTTCGCCCGACGGCGAAGACGGATCGCGTCTCGCAGGCGAAGACGGATGATGACTTCTTCGCTATGTTGACAGACGATGATTTTGATTCCGAAGACGCAGAATAATCCAATTTTCCGCGCCCCGTTTCGCGGGGCGCGGTCGACATCCCAAAAAGCTTTAAAAATTCAAAACCATGTTTCTTTCCGATAAGAACGCCGAGAAACCCAAGAACTTCGATCAGGTGCGTATTACCGTTGCCAGCCCGGAGGTGATCCGCAGCTGGTCGCACGGCGAAGTAAAAAACCCGGAAACCATCAACTACCGTACATTCAAGCCTGAAAAGGGTGGTCTTTTCTGCGAACGCATCTTCGGACCGACCCGCGACATGGAATGTTCGTGCGGTCGTTACAAACGTGCCAAAAACGAAGGGACGATCTGCGACCGTTGCGGCGTGGAAGTCACCCATTCCCGTGTGCGTCGCGAACGCATGGGGCATATCGAGCTTGCCGTTCCCGTGACGCATATTTGGTTCTACAAGTGCATGCCCAGTAGCATCGGTCGCATGCTTGATATGACCGCTCGCGATTTGGAACGCGTCATTTACTACGAAGATTACATCGTGATTGATCCCAAGGGGATTCCCGGTCTTGAAGTCGGGCAAATCCTTACGGAAGAAGAATACGATCAGTTCGCGGAAGACTACGAAGTCGATGAAATCCCCGAAGCGGATATGGGCGCGGCCGCTATCCAGAAATTGCTTGCCAACATTGATCTCAATGCCTTGATCGATGAGCTGAAGGACGAGATGGAAAAGACCAACTCAAAGCAAAACAAGCGTAAATTGGCAAAACGCCTTCAGATTGCCCAAGGATTCCGCGATTCGGAGACCAAGCCCGAATGGATGGTGATGACGGTTCTTCCCGTGATCCCGCCCGATTTGCGCCCCTTAGTTCCCTTGCCCGGCGGGCGTTTCGCCACGTCTGACCTGAACGATCTGTACCGCCGCGTCATTAACCGCAACAACCGCTTGAAAGAGCTTCTTGCCTTGCAGACTCCGGAAGTGATCATCCGCAACGAAAAACGCATGTTGCAAGAAGCTGTGGATGCCCTCTTCGACAACGGGCGTCACGGGCGTCACGTCACGGGTGCGGGCAACCGTCCGCTCAAATCCTTGTCTGATATGCTGAAGGGCAAGGGCGGTCGCTTCCGTCAAAACCTGCTCGGCAAGCGCGTAGACTACTCCGGTCGTTCGGTGATCGTGATCGGTCCCAGCCTCAAGATGAACCAGTGTGGTCTTCCCAAGAAGATGGCATTGACGCTGTTCGAACCTTTCATCATTCATCGTTTGAAAGAACTTGGCTATGTGCATACCGTGCGCTCTGCCAAGAAGATGATAGACCGTCGCGAACCGATCGTGTGGGATGTTCTCGCCGAGGTGACGAAAGGTCACTCCGTGTTGCTCAACCGCGCTCCTACGTTGCACCGTTTGTCTATTCAGGCCTTTGAACCCGTGCTGATCGAAGGTTCGGCTATCCGTCTGCATCCGTTGGTATGTAATGCATACAATGCTGACTTTGACGGTGACCAGATGGCTGTTCACGTGCCTCTTTCCGTCGAAGCGCAGATCGAAGCCCGCCAATTGATGCTTGCTCCGAACAACATCTTCTCTCCCGCTTCGGGCAAGCCTATCACCACCCCCACGCAGGATATTATTTTGGGTGCTTATTACCTCACCCACACCCGCGCAGTGGAAGTGAAGGAACACCAAGACAACCAGCATTTGTTGCCTCTCTTCGATTCCATTTCCGAAGTCGAATTCGCCATTGCTGCTCGCAAGATCGGGTATCATGAATGGATTCGTCTTCGCAACCCGGATTTCGGTAAAGACCCCGATAAGATTTCGTTCGGGAAAGAAACCGTTGATCGCGAAACTATCGTAACGACAGCAGGACGCGTCCGCTTCAACGAAATTTGGCCCGATGAACTTGGCTATATCAACAAGAACGTTGGCAAGAAACTGATCGGCGATATCATTTGGCGTTGCTATCAGACGGTCGGGCAGGAACGCACAGTGCAAACTCTCGATGCCTTGAAAGCCCTCGGCTTCAAGGAAGCAACGCGTTCCGGTTGCTCTATCGGTATTGTTGACATGGTCGTACCTTCCAAGAAGGACGAAATCATCAACAAAGCCTACGATGAAGTCGCTAAGGTTTTGCAACAGTACGAAGACGGTCTCATCACCGACGGCGAACGCTACGAAAAAGTCGTTTCCATCTGGTCCGGCGCAACGGACGTCATTCAGCAGGCTCTCTACTCCAAGCTGGAATACAACGACGGAGCCGCTGTGGCAAGTCCGCTTTACATGATGGTCGATTCCGGTGCTCGCGGTAACAAAGCTCAGATTAAACAGCTTTCCGGGATGCGCGGTTTGATGGCAAAACCCTCCGGTGAAATTATCGAACGCCCGATTACGTCGAACTTCCGAGAAGGTCTTTCGGTGCTCGAATACTTCATTTCCACCCACGGTGCTCGTAAGGGTCTTGCCGATACTGCTTTGAAGACGGCAGACTCCGGGTACATGACCCGTAAGCTCGTTGACGTGGCACAGGATGTCATTGTCCGCGATCACGATTGCGGCACGGAACACGGCATCATCATGACCGCCATTTATGACGGTGATGAAGAAATTGCTTCGCTTTCTTCCCGCCTCTACGGACGCGTCACTTGTGACACCATCAAAGATCCCTCAACGGGAGAAGTGATTGTCGAAAAGAACGAAATCATCAGCGAAGATGCCGCTCAGCGAATCGAACGCGTGGGCATTGAAAAGGTGAAAGTACGTTCGGTGCTTACCTGCGAACTTTCCAAGGGATGCTGTGCCAAGTGCTATGGTCTCAATCTGGCAACGGGCAAGGAAGTGAAAGTCGGCGAAGCGGTGGGTATCATCGCTGCTCAGTCCATCGGCGAACCCGGTACTCAGCTCACCATGCGTACTTTCCACGTGGGCGGTACGGCTACCACCTCCGAACGCAAACCGATCTTCCAAGCCAAGAACAGCGGGATTGTTATTTACGACAACATCCGTTACGTGGAAGACGAAAACGGCAACAATGTTGTCCTCAACAAGAACGGCGTTGTCAAGATTTACGATACCAACAAGAAGGAACTGGAATCGTACCAGCTTTCCATCGGTACTATCTTGCATGTGAAAGACGGTGCGTCCGTTGAGGAACAGCAGACCTTGGCAACGTGGGATCCTTATGCCGTGCCGGTGATCGCCGAAGAAGGCGGTGTCATCGAATTCTACGACATGATCGAAGGTATTACTACTTCCGTAGAAGCTGCCGGGCGTGGCGAAGGTCGCGGCACGACCGTTGTGATCGATCACCGCCAAGATCTTGCCCCGCGTATTGTGGTGCGAGATCCCAACTCAAAGGATTCCAAGAAGGTTCGTTCCTATTCCATCCCTACGGGTGCATATCTCGCCGTTCAGGATGGACAGACGATCACTGCCGGTACACAACTTGCCAAGACGCCCCGCAAGGTGTCTAAGACGAAGGATATTACGGGCGGTCTTCCCCGTGTGGCAGAACTTTTCGAAGCGCGTCGTCCGAAAGATGCCTGTACGCTTTCCGGCATTGACGGCTACGTTTCGATCGATTCTGCTATGATTCGTGGGAAGAAAGTCGTTACGGTCTATCGCGATCGCGCTGACCTCGAATCCGTCCAATCCGGCAAGAAGGTGGCTAAAGGCGAAAACGGTGACGAACCCGCTTTTGTCAAACACCTCATCCCCATGGATCGTCATATCATCGTTCACGATGATGACTTTGTGCATGCGGGTGAACCCCTTTCGGACGGGTCGGAAGCTCCTGACGAAATCCTTGCCATCTGCGGTAAAAACGCCTTGCAGGAACACCTTGTCAACAAGGTGCAACAGGTCTACCGCGTGCAGGGTGTGGAAATCAACGACAAGCACGTTGAAATCATCGTCAGCCAGATGTTGCGCAAGGTGCGCATCAAAGATCCCGGCGATACCGGTCTTCTTTGGGGGGATGAAATCGACCGCACCACGCTCGAAGCCATCAACCGCGAAACAATCGCCGCCAACGGGCGTCCTGCCGATTCCGATCCCATTCTCCTCGGGATCACAAAGGCTTCGCTCAAGACGGATTCTTTCATCTCGGCTGCTTCCTTCCAAGATACTACGCGTGTGCTGACCGATGCTTCGACACACGGCAAGATCGATTATTTGGAAGGGTTCAAAGAAAACGTTATTCTCGGTCATCTCATTCCTGCCGGTACGGGCTTCTCCAAGTATCGCCATATTGAGGTTGCGCCCGCAGACGATGCTGTGGAAGTTCCCCGCGATTTTGATGATGAAGAGATGCTTCCCGTCAGCGATGATCCCATCTCTGTCGGCAGTGATGATTAATATCCGCTGATTTGTCTTCATCGAGGGCTGCCCCGCTCAAAGCGTTCGGCAGCCCTCGTTTTATTGTGAGGCAGTGCCTTGTGACGATGTCCCCTCACCATCAATAATTTCCCGCAACAATTGGGAATACAATTCCGATGAATAGCCGTCAAGAACTGGCATATGTTCACTTATGTAATTTTTTTGTCCTGATCATAAGTTGAATATTGACACCGAGCCGCAAAAATGTATATTAACGCGGAACAAATTTTATTTTTTGTGTGCATCTAATATACAAGAGACGTACTGTTATGAAATTACAATTACCAAAAATGTTGCGGGCAGCGGTTATTTCTGTCGTTGCGGGAGGGGCTTATACGGCATCTGCCGAGTTGATGAGCAGTCCTGAATACGGTGGCACAATGTGGACGTACAGTACGAGCGACGGTCTCTTCCATGATGCGACGGGAAACGCGAGCAGTACTCCCGGGCGCGCAGATAATCAGGGTCCCGTTCTTGTTTTTGAAAATGTCGGTACGGTAACTGCCGATGCGGGTGAGGATACAGCCGATGCCGGCGGTATTAAAGTGACGGGGGACAGTGTTGTTACTTCCAATCTTCGGGAATGTGCCGGTTCCGTCTTTGTGGGAGAAAACGCTTCGCTGACCGTGACGTATGGCGAATTGTTGAAAAATACAGAAGATGTGGGTGTAGCCAATGTTTGGGTAGATGGGACTTTGACCTTCGCCGAACGTTCCGATATCAATATTGCAGGCGGAAACAACTACCAGAACTGGCACATTGGAGCAACGGGCTTGATTCATTTTGGGTGCGATCAATTTGTCACAGAAGAGAATCAAACGCTCAATCTTGAAGTGATTGTTGATACAACCGGTGGACCGGATGGGTTGATCAACCGCTCGAAAACAACGGGGACACAGAGCCGCACGATTGCCACAATGACAGAGGGCGGCAATATCTTTGCAACGCTCAATTCCCACAGTACGATTTACGATACAACGGGCGTAGCCTTGGAGGGTGCGATCTTGGTAGACAACGGCAGTTCTGTTGCAGTCTCATACGAAGGTTCATATTATGAATCGAAAAGCTTGTATACCAATGAGGTCGTGAAATGGACGGCAAACGGGACGGCTGATGAGACGCTTTTTTATGACGGAAGCGGCACAAAGACATCGTTTGTCAACGGAGATTCCGTCATGCTGAACGAAGGTGCAGAAGTAACGGCGATGGTCGATTTGCAATCCGATACGTTGACATTGTACGGCGCCTCTTTGGCACTGAACGGACACACGGTTGATGTATCCACTCTTGTGATTTTCGGCACAGAGACCGCCCCCTCCCAATTGGATTTTTCGGTTGACGGCTCACAGTTGCGTACAGATACGATCAACGTGACGAATAATTCCGTGCTCAATTTGAAAGGGAATTGGCAAATCGAAACGCTGACGCTCGATGCCCGTACCTTTACCAAAGGCGGAGACGGTACCCTTACGTTGACCGGTATGGGCAACCTGAACGGCGGAACGCTCAACATCACCGGAGGAACGGTGGAAGCGTCCCTTGCCGATGGAGGAACACAAGGCGTACTGGCGAATACCGCCGTGAAGGTCTTTGCCGGGGCAACATTTAAATCCTCCGGGCATAATGCGCTCGGTGATGGCTCTGGTCATACGGCAACGATTGAGTTGACCGGTGCTGCCGGGCAGGAAGCCACGTTTTTGAATGCCGATACAGGTTCCAACACGCTGGTAACTGATATCGTCATGAACGGATATGCCAGAGTGACGGGATCAACGATCAATACCTATGGCGGCACGATTACGGCGAGCGGTACCGGCAACGAGATTGATAGTGTGTTGCAGATCCGCAGAGACGTGACGATGTCCGTTAATGAAGGTGGCGAATTGACGCTGGCCGGGACGTTGAGCAATGGGAATGACACAACCGGTAGCATCACTGTCAAGGGCGGCGGTGTGGTCGCAGTGAGCGGTACAGGAAACACCTTCAGTGGCAATTGGTCGGTGAATAATGCGGAGTTGGTTCTCACCGAGGGTGCCTCCGTAGGTTCGGGGACGATTTCGCTGGGAGAAGGCGGCGTCTTGGGGATACGAGGTAATGTGACGCTTAACAATGCGGTCGTGGGGAGCGCATTTGATAGTGATATAGAAGTGTATGACGCTTCTACCCTGACGGTGCAGAGTTCCTTGTCGTTAAAGTCAACGTGGGAGGTTACCGGAAATCTGACTATGTCCTATGGCGCATCTCTCAATTACGATTCACCGGCTTTGCTGAATGATGGCGATGTGGAGTATACCGATGCCATCAGCGGCGCAGACAATGTCGGCTATGCTGCCGGGAACTTTATGGTTTTGGCGGCATCTCCCAGTTCAACCGTTCGCTATTTATATTCTGCCACCATCGCCGGGGAATATTGCAGCGTAACTACCGAGGGTGATATGTACTGGGCAAGCTACGATGCGGGACAAAGAGGGGCGTATTTCATCAGGGTAGACAGTCCGACCATCGTGTACGGGGATAAGGATGCTGAAGGAAATGCGCTGAATGCCGCCGCCTCCGATGCAACAACAGAGATTGTTTTGGACAACGGAACGCTCGTCATGAAGGAAAATCTGAACAGCCATGCCACGCAGGGGATTACTCTCTTGTATGATGAAAATATGATTTCCCTTGACGATGCGGTGACCTTGCAACGCTCGTCCTTGTCTTTCTACAATAATGCTTCGTTGGTATTGGATGGGAGCGGTACCTTTGATTTGGGCAGCTCTCCCACGGTGACGGATAAGAAAGTGGTGCTTGGGGTTACGATGAAAGATACATGGACCGGTACGGTCGCCTTGCGCAATTTGACCATTGGTGGGATGGGGACTGACACCAACGCGCGAATTACCTCGCTGAATGATCTGGGCAATGCCAATTCTTGGGTGCAGATTTCCGGCGTGACGGGATACGCTTGCGGGGAAAACGACAATGCAAATCCCGAGGTGACGGCGAACCTGATTTTGGCAGAGGGCGATGCGCTCTCGTTGAATAACACTTCAAGCAATAGTACCACGACCTTCTCCGGCAAGGTGAAAGGGGCGGGGAATGTCTATTTTGCCAAAGAAAGCGACAATGAGAACACGGCTGTTGCCTTTACGGGGGATATTTCCGGTTGGACCGGTAAGTTTAAGGTGACTTCCTCTGCGACCGGCGCACGGGAAAGAACAGTCTCATTCAGTGGCGATGCGGTCAGTATCAATGCATCTGTAGAGAACAGTTCTGCCCAAAAATTGAATTTGAAGGTGGAAAACGATGAAGACGTTTCCTTCGAAGGTACGGTGAAGAATTCGGGCGAAGGTTCACTGTGTGTGATTGCGAGCGGAGCCGGTCTCAAGACGTTCAGTGGGGATATTACGGCATCGGAGTTGAAAGCGGAAGGCGGAACCACGCTTCTTGGCGGTGCGCGTAATATCATTGGTTCTCTCACTGTTGCGAGTGGTTGTACGTTTTCCGTCAGCGAATATTCCCAAAATACGATTTCAGGGCTGGAGATTGCTTCGGAGGCTACACTCGACACGTCAATCGGCGCATCGTTGGGCGGTTCGCTCACGTTGCAAGACAATGCTGTTTTATCGATGAAAGAGGGGATCCCACTCTTGTTGAACGGAACGCTGAGTTTGGGGAAAAACCTGATCCTGTATTTGAATCCTTTGTCCGATCATTCAAGAATGATCTCCGATGAGTATGACTATACGTTGGCAACAGGGGTTTCTGCCATTGTCGGTGCAGAATGGTCTTTGACGGCGGCAGACGCGTACTTCTCGAATGTGGTGGTTGGCGAGGGGGCGCAATTGGATCTCAGCTCTGCGGTGCTTCGATATGATCATGATGCCGGAACGCTGAGGCTGACATCCGTCACAGTGCCGGAACCAACTGTCGCCACGCTGAGCCTTCTGGCTCTGGGTGCGCTGTCGTTGCGCCGCCGTCGCGCTTGATAGAGATATCATGCTGTTTGTTTTACAACCGCTCTTCCCGAAGAGGGAGAGCGGTTTTTATTTTTCCCCCTAAGGATTCATTATTGATTTTTCGTATGATAAAAAAGCAAAAATGTTCACTGTGGCGATGCCGGGAAACCTTTCGGGAAAATTGCTTCAGACGGTGTAACGGAAAATGGATAATGCCGTTTTTATTATTTGCAGTAAGGAATTTAAAGAAAATTGAATTCGGCTTTCGTCTTATGGCTTAATACCGTTTGAAAGCTAAAAAATCATGCCACACCTACAGCATTCTGAATGCTGTAGGTGAAATATTCGCACAATCATTTGATGTTACAATCATATCAAAAAATTAAACTCTTTGTTTTACAACAGGTTTCTTTTTCTAAGTAAATTATTTTCAATAAATTTAAAAAACAAGGATTGACACAGCATTCAGAATGCTATAGTATAAAGGCATCGCAAGAAGCGATGTCTTTTTCTTTTAACAAACTGAACTAATTACAGCTTATGAAGTTACACTTACCGAAAATCTTGATGACGGCGGTTCTTTCTGCTGTCTCTGCGGTGTCTGCATCAGCTCAATTTACCGAACCGACGTTCGGTGGCACGGTATGGACGTACGATGTCAGCCAGAGTACGTTTACAAAAGCCGACGGAACAACCAGTAATACACCCGCGCGAGAAAATGGCAAAGGCCCCGAGTTGGTTCTTGATAACGTCGGCACGGTAACCGCCAATGCCGGGGCTGATACATCCGATTCCGGTGGTATCAAAGTGACGGGGAACAGTACTGTTACTTCTTCTCTCGGCGGTTGGGCAGGGTCTATTTACGTAGGGGATGGATCTGTTTTGAATGCGGGATTTGCCGCTCAATTGAAAAATACGGAAGGTACGGACGTTGCCAACGTGTGGGTGGACGGCACATTGACGTTTACCTCTGCCGGTTGGTCTTCCAACGCCATCAATATCGCTGACGGTAATAGCTCCCAAAACTGGCATATCGGAGAAAACGGTTTGATTAATTTTGGTGTTGCCAACATCGTGACCGGGGGCAGAACGCTCAATCTCGAAGTGATTATGGGTAATGATTCGGCGACAACGTCAACATTAACCAATCGAACCATTACGACTTATTCCCGCGGCAAGATTGCGACAATAACAGCAGGAGGGGATCTTTATCATGCTCTCAATTCTAACCGTGTCTTTTACAATGCCAATGGTGATCAGCTGAAAGGCTTCTTGACGTTGTCTGCTGATGGGACAACCATCGGTGTCAGTGCTGTTTCCGCAGATGATGTCAAGATGTTATATACCAATGAAACCGTAGCGTGGACGGCAAACGGGACGGCTGATGAGACGCTTTTTTATGATGAAAGTGGCGTAAAGACATCGTTTGTCAACGGAGATTCGGTGATGCTGACCGATGGAGCAAATGTGACGGCGATGACTGACGTGTGGGTCGACACATTGACGTTGTACGGCGGATCTTTGGCAATGAACGGTCACACGGTTGGGACATCCACTCTTGTGCTTTCCGGTACAACGACTGCGCCCGTTCAGTTGGATTTTTCGGCGTCGGGTTCGAGACTGTTTTTCGATACGCTCAGCGTGACAGATAATTCTGCGCTCAATTTGGAAGGGAGCTGGGAAATCGGGACGTTGACGACAGAAGCTTATACCTTCACCAAGGGCGGAGAGGGAACTTTGACGCTGACTTCTACGGGCAACCTGAACGGCGGTGTGCTGAACATCACCGAAGGTACTGTGGAAGTGAAGCGTGGTTCAGTAGCAGCAGGCGTTTTGCAAAACACCACAGTGAATGTATCTGCCGGGGCAACGTTTAAATCTTCCGGGCATGATGCGCTCGGCTGGGGGGCAGGGCATACCAACAAAATCGTCCTGAACGGAGCGGAAGGAGATTACGCCACGTTTTTGAATAACGAAGACGGAGAGGGCTCGAACACTTTGATGACCGACATTGAGATGAACGGTTACGCCAAAGTGACCGGAACGAAGATTAATACTTTCGGCGGGACGATTACGGCAAGCGGTACGAACAACGTGATCGAGAGCGATCTTCTGATTCGCGAAAACGTGACGTTCACAGTAAACAGTGGCGGCGAATTGGAACTTTCCGGCAAAATCGGTGATTACGGTCAAGGTTTTACCGGCACGGTGACAGTTGCCGGCGGCGGTACGCTTAATGTGAGCGGGTCGAATAACACCTACAGCCGCGCATGGAATGTGAACGGCGGCACATTGCAACTTTCCGGGAACGGCATGGTTGCCGGTACCGGCAAGATCACGGTAGCCGCCGGTGCTGTGCTGAATATCGCCGGTGAGGTTGTGTTGCACCAGGCGATCGACAACAGCGGAACTGTTTCTTTGGAAGAAGGTGCTTCGCTTAGTTTTGATTCCGTCGAATCATTGTCGAGAGTAGACGGATCGACGGGGACTACATATGGTGATTCGTTGGCAGGAGAGTCCGGGAACGGGTATATCATCGGGGATTATGTGGTGATTACCGGGAGCGGCGATTCATCCTCCGTCGCCAAAGTGAAAATTAACGGTTTTGAATACAACACCGAGACTACGGAGGATGCCTCCAAACGTTATGTGCGTCTCGGCGAAAAAGGGCTGTACTACGTCAACACGGGCACGCTTACCTACGGAGATTCCGGCAACGAGGCTGCTTCGAATAGCGATACCACCGGGTTGGTGCTGAACGGCGGTACACTGGCGATGAGCCAAGGGCTGACCGAAAGTGCAAAGAAACATGGCATTCGCGTCAACGGTAACAGCAACGTCTCCTTGGGATCTTCTGTCACCTTGGATAGCTCTTCCGTTACCGTAAAGAATGGGACGACGCTCACTTTGAAAGGAAGCGGCAATTATGATTTGGGTAATTCCTTCTCAGTAGCAGACAAGAGCGTGTCGCTCGGCAGTGGGGTAGCCCTTGGGGATGATTGGACCGGTACGGTTGTCTTGAGCAATTTGACTATCGGCGGTATCGCAAATAATTCCGGTGCGTATGTCACCACGCTGAATTCATTGGGTAACGAAAATTCATGGGTGAAAATATCCGGTGTAACAGGGTACTTATGCGGAATAGACAACAATGCAAGCCCGACCATTACGGCGAATCTCGAACTTGTCGGCAATGCGATGACGCTTACAAACGGCAGTTCCAATTCTACCAGCACTTTCTCCGGCAAGATAAAAGGTGACGGTGATATAGATTTCGCTTGGGGTGCCGGCGCCGGGAATGTAACGATTGCCTTTACGGGTGATGTTTCCGGTTGGAACGGGAAATTCAAGGTAACCTCAACCGCAGCAGGAACACAAGAAAGAACCGTTTCATTCAGCGGCAACGCAACCGACATCAATGCCGATGTGGTGAACAGCTCTGCCAAAAAAACTAATTTGAACGTTACGAACGATAACGCCGTATCTTTCACCGGTAATGTGAACAAAACCGGCACGGGTGCGCTGAGTATCGTTACGGATGGCAGCGGTGAAAAGACCTTCTCGGGCGGTATTAATGCCACGTCGCTGAGCGTGAATGGCGGCAGTGTTGTTCTGGAAGGGACGAACGCTATCGATTCGGTCACGGTAGCCAATGGCAGTAGCCTGATTCTCGGTACAAACACCAATACGCTGACCGAAGTGACGATTAACAGCGGTGCTACGCTGAACGCTTCTGCTTACACAACGCTGGGCGGTGCGCTCACCATGGCTGATGGTTCGACCTTGACGCTTTCTTCCGAAAGCGGTCTGACGCTGAACGGTGTGCTGACCTTGGGAACGGGGCTGACGCTGAACATTTCCGACATCATCACCATGGCAAGCACCATGACTGACGCCGGGGAGACTAACTACACGTTGGCAACGGGCTTGACCTCGATAGGCGGTGAAACATCGTGGACGGGCGATAAGGACGCAACCACATACTTCACGACGATCAACATCAACGACAACGTGTTGACCGGTGAGGCATTGACAGGTGCCAAGCTGACCTACGCGAACAATACGCTTTCGCTGGTCACGGCATCGATTCCCGAACCGACCACACCCGCACTCACTATCCTCGCACTGGGTGCGTTGGCTTTGCGTCGCCGTCGCGCGTAAGAACGACGTCAATTCTTAAATCGGACCGCTCTTCGTTTCGGAGAGCGGTCTTTTTCTTCTTGCACGAGGGCGGAGCAAACGTTATTCTGCGTATGTCTATGTCCGGAATGACTGTTCATCGCGCTGTCCGCATCATGTGGGAATACCATCATGTACATCACCCTCTTGAAAAAGCGGATTTGATATTTGTTTTGGGGAGTAATGATCCGCGCGTTGCCGTGTGGGCTGCGCAGTTGTTTCACCGGGGGCTTGCTCCGCGCCTTTTGTTTTCAGGGGGGACAGGGCGTTTTACGAGCGGGCGCACGTTGAGCGAAGCAGAGGAGTTTGCTGCCGTTGCACAGGGTGAAGGAGTGCCGCGCGAATGTATGCTGATTGAGCCAAAGTCGACAAACACCGGGGAAAATATCCGTTTCTCGCGCGATTTGCTGAGCCGCGAAAAAATTGCGGTGCATAAAATTTTGGCAATTCAAAAACCCTATATGGAACGCCGCACGTTGGCGGCATTGCAAGCCCAGTGGAGCGAAGCGGAAACCCGCGTTTCCTCCCCGCCCGGCAGCTTTGAAGAATATTTGACGGAGGAATTGACGGAAGACTTTGTGATCAATGCCATGGTGGGGGATTTTCAACGTATTCTGGAGTATCCCGCACGGGGATTTGCCACCGTACAGCCCGTACCCGTTGAAGTGCATGAAGCTTTCCGCGTGTTGATATCGGCGGGGTATACGGCGCAATTGATTGCGTAACATGCATATTGCCCCTGCCGAGTGGCGGACAACAACGGAAAAACCGCGCCCGTTTTTTACGGACACGGTTTTGGTAAAAAGGCACAGAGGCGTGAATTTATGCTCGGCGGCGGCGTAACGCAAGTGCGCCCAGCGTCAGCAAGCTCAGCGTGGCGGCAGCCGGTTCCGGTATGGAGGCAGTGCTAACCAGCTTCAACGTTTCGCCTCCTTTGTCATAACGGAGAACTGCGTTGGAGAGATCCAGCTCCGTACCATTGACCGTTACGGACGCAAGATACTGTTGCGCAACAGCTTGAATCCAATCGGAATCGCCAAGGGCAGAAACCCCGTTTACCAGCGTATATTCATATTCGGAAGAGATACTGCGAGCAAAGGAGGTGATCTCCACTGCCAGACCGGTACCCAAGGTAAGAACGCCGTTTATGGATACGCCGATTGCGCTGTTCAATGCCAAGATTGCGTTATTCTGCAGGGTGAGAGAACCGCCCAGCACTGTTCCGTTTGCAGTCACGTCAAGAGTGGCGCCCGAGGCGATTTCAATTGAAGTGAGCGTATTGTTTCCGGAAGATACAGTAAGAGTGGCACCACTCGAAACGGTGACAGAATCAATGACGTTGCCGTCACCTGCAAGATATGTATTGCCGTCCTCGGCTCTCAGCTCCAGAGCAGTAATGCTGCCACTGAATGTTTTGAGGCCGCCTCCGCCCGAAATGACAGTCAGTGAGCCTGTTCCCGTGTTGGTTACATTGCCGGTGAAGGATACGGCTTGATCGTTTATGATTTTCAAATTGTTTTTTTTGGCAGAGCTGTTCTCCACAGAGACCTTGATGTCGGTTGCGTTGCCGCTGAATGAAACGGTTCTTTCTTGTTCTCCTGCTACGGTTGATGTTACCTTGAATTTTCCGTTCCATTCGGAAACATCTCCCGTAAAGGCCATCGTTACATCCCCAAAGCCACCATCCCAAGCGAAATCCATATCACCGTTACCTTTTATCTTGCCGGAGAAAGTGCTGGTAGAATTGAAACTGCCGTCTGTAAGCGTCATCGCATTGCCGACAAGTTCGAGATTCGCCGTAATGGTCGGGCTTGCATTGTTGTCTATTCCGCATAAGTACCCTGTTACACCGGATATTTTCACCCATGAATTTTCGTTACCCAATGAATTCAGCGTTGTGATGAGAGCGTTGGTATTAGAATTTACCCCGCCAATGTTCAAATTGCTCAATGAAACCGTCCCCGTCCATGAAGAATCAAGAACAGCCCCGAGAACAACTTGTTTGTTCGTCACCGTGGGAGAATCACCCAAATCATATGTACCGCCTCCGCTCAAAGTGAGCGTTTTCCCTTCTGCTACTGTAACCGATGATTTTCCTAAGGTTACAGCATTGTTTAAGGTGAGCGTACCATTTTCTTGTACACTGATCCCTCCCGATGCGCTACTGTTGAGGTTTGTGTTCATCGTCAGGTTACCGCCGTTCAGCACCAGCCCGGTGGTGGCATTCGAAGCCGCCCCGTTGCCGGCATCTCCGTAGATAATCGTGCCTGTGTTGACGTAGTACAGTCCGCCGGTGGCATTGGTCGAGAAGACGTAGTTGTTGCCTTCTTTCGTGAGCTCCTTTGTATCAGTGCCTACCGTGATGAAGTCAGCATCGGTTGTTGTAGAGCCTTCTCCGCCCTTGATCGCGATGTGTGAGAGGGAACTGTAGCCGTTTTCTGTTGTCCGGTTGGTGGGATCATAGTAGTTTACACCCGTCCCATTTTCCAACTTGGCAACATTGCCTTCGCTGATAGCCAGAGAGCCGCCGAGCGTGAGGGTCCCGTTGTTCACGATGGTCTCCCCGATGGTGAGCGTCTTGCCGGAGGCGGTGGTGACGCTCGCCCCGCTTTCAACGGTCATTTTGGTCAGCGTGACGTCGTTGTTCAGCGTCAAGCTTCCTTGATTCGTCGTATCGCTGTTTTTTACGGTGATGTTGCCATCGCCCGATATCGTGTTATTTACACCAATTGTGTGACCGTTTGTGTCGAAGATCGTGCCATCATCTTTGCCGATCAGGTTGACAGAGGATTCAGTGAATAACGGATTGTACCTAATCGTGAAATCCGCGCTTGCCTGAATGGTGCCTTTGCCCAAATTCAGTGTGCCGCCCGTTGCCAAATCGGAGATACCCGAACTTCCGATGATCAACGTGCCGTTACCGCTGTCTGAAGTACCCAAATTGACAGTGCCTTTGAATAGCGATGCGCCATTAGCCCAGAAATCGATCCCTTTTACAATTGCCGTGCCTGCATTGATTGAAAAGGTGCCGACGCCGTCCCATGCCGGTTTCACAATGGCGTTTTCTGCATTCATGGTGCCACCATTGATGATCAGCTGAGAGTTTGATCCCGACCAGTGCCCCAGCAAAACAGAGGTAGCGGTGTCGTGATTATTGTATGTTCCGGTGATATTTAACGTGGCACCGGAATTGACAGTGAAGACGCAAGTGGCATTGTAAGCGTCATTCAGAACCAATCGATCGGTACTGAATACGGCACCGTTGTTTAAATTGACATTCCCGCCGCGTCCAGAAAATGAGGAAAGCGATACGTTTCCTGTAATATTCAACGTGCCGCCCTGTGCAGAAATCGTCGAGAGTGATACGTTTCCAGTGAGGGTGAAGGTGCCGCCGTCCGTCTTGTTCAAGCCGGCACCGGTTCCTGTGATATTGCCGGAGATGATGTTTTCATGTGTGGTTCCCCAAGCTCGCAGAATAGCCGTGGCATTATTCTGTATAATAATATCGTTTGCAAAATGGGCGGGAGTTTCATAATTGGTCGCTACCAATCCGCTGCCGTTGGCCAGTTCGAGTGTGGAGTTGCCCAGAGAAATTGTATCGCCGCTGATGAGCAACAAGCCGCCCTTCAATCGAACTGTTCCCGCCGCATCATCTGCCAGCTTGACGGCGGAACCGGAGTCTTCGCTGCTTGCCGTCAATTCCAAAATGGCTCCGCTTGCCAGACCGCCGGAAGAAAGATCAAGTGTTTGAGAGTTCGCCAAAACATCTGATACAGAAACCGTGCCTTCCCGAATGTCTACTTGCAAGCCTGTCAGTACATTCGAAGAAGTGGTGAGAACAGCGTTGCCCGTTTTTGCAACGGAGGCTCCTTCTCTCAAATCCGTATTTCCCGATGTCTGCATCGGTCGCGGACAAAACACCTGTACTGCTGATGTATCCGTCTGCCGTGATATCGAAGGAAAGTGTGCTGTTAATATCCGATGAAATGTTGCCCAGTTGAATGGTGTGCAAAGCGGTCGTGTCAGAGACGGCACTGTCGGTGATTGTCGCCGTAAGAGTTAAGGAATCCAGTGAGCGGGGAACGCCTTCTTCCGTGCTTGCCATGTTGAATACGCCGACCGATGTCGGAGTAGTGTCGGAAATAATGCCGTAATTAATCGTTAAATTGTTAGAAGCGTTAAAGTTATGTCTTTCTCCCATGTTCAGATTGACGGTGCCTCCATCTACAAAATTGATGTTGACAGTACCTCTGCAGGTCCCCGCGTTGCTGATGCCCTGAGAAAGATTGAGGGTAGACCCCGTACCAATGTTGATTTCGCAGTAGCCGCCGTTTACCCCGCCTTGGAGTTTCCGAATGTTCTCAACAGTGAGAGTAGAGGCATCTGCAACGGTTTTGGTTCCTGTTCCATCCACCGTTACACCTAAGTTGAGTTTGAAATTCCAGCCTTCCAAATCCGCAACAGAGCCGGAAGCTCCGTTGATGACGATGGTATCCCACATGTCACCGGAGGGGTACTGCGGAGCAGTACCGGTTGTCCAAGATGATTCTCCGGTCAATAGCCATGAATCTTCCGTTGCCCAGAGATCGGAAGTGATTGTATCGCCTCCTTGCCATACATAATCGGCGCGGCTGACAGCGGGGTGAGCAACCACTGCGGAGAGAAGAGTATACAGTAATGCCTTTGGTAAACGGAGTTTCATAAAAATACGATTATGTTATTTGGTGTAAGTTATTCCCCTTGAGGAGGACGGGATTCGTTATACTGCGTTCGGGAAGGGGCGTCAATCATTTATTTTATTTTTTGAAATGCTTTGTGCATCTCGGAAGAAGAGAAGTTGCGTTGAAAAATGAATCGATGCCGTAAAGATTGCTATTCGGCGGAGTGAGGAGAGAGAACGGCAATCGGACGGGGACAATGGCATCTTCCGCCTGTGTGATGAACGGACGATTCTCTGCCGGTAAATTAGCGGAGGCGGGTGAGAAGGAGATTCCGCACCATGCACTGGTTGACGAAACCGTTGATGTTGCGATCGCGCTCGGTGAATTGTAGGGAAAGGCGGTGGATGCCGCGCTCAAGGTGAATCCGCACGGGCGATGAGAGAGAGAAATCTGCCCACATGCTTCGTTCCGTATTATGGGGCAGGGGGATGACGGCGCAAAACGTATCATCGGCAAAGAGGTCTCTTAGGGCGCAGGTGTTGCCATCGCGTTTGGATTCGGTGGCGTTACAGTATTGGAGCTCCACAGCGAAATCGCCGCTTTCTTCAATACGAAGAGGGGAAAAGGAGAGGCAACGGGTGTCGGGTTTGGTGTCCAGCCAAGCTTGCCCGCCTTCTATGGGATATTCGTGACCTTCCCGCCCGATGAATGCAGGGGTGAGAGTTTGGCATTCGTCAGGGAGAGAGAGCCAATGCGGCTCGCTGAGGAAAGATTCGCGCCCGTCTGCGGAAACCGCCTGAATTTGGTATTGAGCGGTGGCGGCAGAGGAAAGAGGGGTGTAATGCGTTTCCGTTACTTGAGTGAAAGGAGAACCGTTGCGGAAGATGAGGTAGGAATCGGCACCTTCAACAGAATCCCATGTAAGTCCCCGTTCGTTTTTGACGGGCTGAGGCTCTGCCAGATCGAAAGAAGCTGAAGGGAAAGCGAGGGCATTGCCGAGTGGATCCTCTATGGGGTTAAGCTCCAGCTCAACGATGAAATGTCCCGTGGCATCTGCCGGAATGACGGGAGGGGCATCTTGCCCGTTGATCATGCAGGCGCATATTTCCGAACCGTACCCGTGGATGCGGATATCAAGGGTGAAACCGCGTAAGCGGATGCCCGTGAGCCAGTGATTGCCGCCGTATTCGCGCGGAACGGTAGGGTTGAAAATGAGTGAGTCACCCTCCCAAGAAAGCCCGAAGATGTTATGGTAGAAGAGGCTCAGCATACCTGCCAAGCTCCACAGCTGGCGATCCGAATTAAGCGCAGTGCCGAAGCAATCGCCACTGTGCGACAGAGAAAAGTTTTCTTTATTCGTCCCGAAGAGCAGGGCGGCGCGCAGCAGGGATGCCATGCTCAGCGAGGCGGCATCCAAGTTGCCGACCGTACCTGCCGCCCAGAGGGTGTACGCCTCTTCAAAGGGCCAGACGGCGCGGTTGTGATAGGACTGGGGGATGCTTGTTTTAAAGGGAGAGTATACGGGTGTGCCGTAAGATGTGCGGGGCAGGTTTGCCATGACGGCTTCTGCGCGTGTGCCTTCCGCAATGCCGAAAAGAATGCACAGCGATTCCGCGAGCGCATCGGAACGCGGGGCAAGAGATTCGAAGAGCCGCCCGTAGAGAAAAGCTCCGTATTGCTTGCGCTCTTCCTGCCAAAAATGTTCGTTGATGAGAGCCTTGAGACGATCTGCTTTGGCGCGGTGGAGGGAGGCCTCTTCGCGATCTCCCAGTTCGGTGAGCATGTCTGCGAGGATGCGGCGGGCGCGGGCATGTAAAGCCGTTGTGCCGAGGGCGCATGAAGAGGCAATGTCCGTGGGGGACATCCAGTCCGGGTAACTTTGTTCCCGCCAATCGATGAAGGA
This sequence comes from uncultured Akkermansia sp., assembly GCA_964418985.1. GTDB lineage: Bacteria > Verrucomicrobiota > Verrucomicrobiia > Verrucomicrobiales > Akkermansiaceae > Akkermansia. The sequence goes on from CAYQNL010000004.1 coordinate 93,413, forward strand.
AGTTTCTCCCCGGGGTAAGCCGTCTTCGCGGAAGATTATTTCATTATCGCGTGCCACAGTGCGTTGCAAGACGGCGCAAGCCCATTGCAACCAATCGCGGTCTCCGGTGTTGAGATAGACGCTTTGGGCAGCGAGAGCCCAAGCAACGCGGTCTGTCGAAACGGGCCAAGAACCGCCCGTTCCCGTGTCTTCTAAAATTTCGCCGTTGCACACGCGGGAACGCAGGCTGTGAGCAGAACGCACGGGAGCCGCCAGAGCAAGGGAAAGATGAACGGAATAGGCGATGTCGCGCGTCCAGACGCTTTGCCACGCCTTACCCGTCATCAACAGACCGTCCGGCGATGAGTTTTCTTCCAGCTCGCAGAGGGCGAGGTTATACGCTGCTTCAAGGATGGGGATATCGCCGCGATATTGCGGATAATCGCCCGAGGGTTCGTCCAATTGGCGGGTCACCGTTTCGCCGTGTTGCGATTCGGGAGAGCGATGCCATGATGAGGCGAAGCAACAGGGAGAAAGGACGCGGGCTTCCGCTCCGTCTTGGAAAACGCCGGTCGTTGTCAAACGAAATGCTTCGTTGTCAAAAAGGATGTTTTCGGGACGGGAAGAAGCCATTGCGGTGATTCAGAGGATGGCGCCCGGTGTGTAAGATGCACCTTCGGGGAAGCGTGCGGCGAATTCATCCGCCATGGAGCAGAAGGCATCAGCCTGTGCAGCAGCCATGCCGGTGTCTCCGGCGTGTTCGTCAAAGATGCTTTGCAGTTCCGCACGGGAGATGCCGAGACGCGGATCTGCGCCGAGGCGATCCAACAAATCATTCTGCGTGATGGTGCCGGAGCGCAGATCGTTTGAAACGGCAACGGCGTGTTCTTTGATGACTTCGTGAGCGGTTTCGCGTCCGATACCGCGTTTGACCGCTTCCATCAGGAAGGTGGTGGTGGTCAGGAAGGGCAGGTAGCGGTTAAGCTCCGCTTGCACAACGGCTTCGTAAACGCCCATTTGATTCAGCACGGTAAGGAAGGTTTCAAACAAGCCATCTGCGGCAAAGAAGGCATCGGGCAAGACACAACGGCGAACGACCGAGCAGGAAACGTCGCCTTCGTTCCATTGATCGCCCGAGATGCAGGAGATCATGGTCAAATACCCTTTCAGGATGGCATGAAACCCGTTGACGCGTTCGCACGAGCGGGCATTCATCTTGTGGGGCATCGCGCTGGACCCCGTCTGCCCCTTGGCAAAGCCCTCTGTTGCCAGTTCATGCCCTGCCATCAGGCGCAGGGTTTTGGCGAAAGAAGAACAGCCCGCCGTCAATTCGACCAAGGAAGAAACAACAGAAAAATCGAGAGCGCGGGGGTAAACCTGCCCAACGTTGCTCCATGTTTCGGGAATACCGAGGTGAGAGCAAACGCGGTTTTCAAGCTCTGCTACGGTATCTGCGTTGCGCCCGAAGAGTGACAATTGGTCAAGCTGTGTCCCTACAGCACCTTTAATGCCGCGTACGGGATAGTTTTCCATGTGCAGGATGAACAAGCGTAAAGCCCGTGCGATTTCTTCGCCGAACATGGCAACACGCTTGCCCATCGTGGTGGCTTGTGCCGCCACATTGTGCGTTCTTGCGGCGATGGGCAGGTTTTTCCATTGTTGCGCCTTGTCGCGCAAACGAACCAGCGTGGCAACGGCTTTGTTGCGGATAATCTGCATGGAACGCCATACCTGCAACTGCTCGACGTTTTCGGTGAGGTCACGGGAGGTCATCCCTTTGTGGATGTGTTCAAAGCCGGCGAGGTCGCAGAACTCTTCGATGCGGGCTTTGACATCGTGGCGCGTGATGCGTTCGCGCGCTTGGATGGATTGGACGTTCACCTGAGATTTGACGCGTTCGTAGGCATCAATGGCTTCTTGCGGAATATCCAGCCCGAGATCCTTTTGAGCCTTCATCACGGCAATCCAAAATTCGCGTTCGAGAACGATGCGACCTTCTACCGACCAAACGGCTTTCATTTCCGGGGAGGCGTAACGCTCCGCCAATACGTTAGGGATAACACTCATTTTCGGCGGGAGTATAGGGCATTTGTCTCGCTATGGCAAGGAGAAAGACCCCTTTGCGGCAAGTGTGGAATTGCGAAAAAGAAGGACGGAAACACATGCCCGCGCGGGCGTGATGCGTTCTTTGTTTGCATGACGTTGATTTTTAATCTCCTCGCAGAGTATGATGAGTGCCCGAAGAAAGGGAATACAAAGCATGACGGACAAAGAAGCAGAAATGGCGGCAAAGATTCTGAATCTGGAAGATGCGCGTGTCAGCGGAGCGGAAAGCCTGCGTATTACGCGTTTGCCCGCCGCAGACAAGGGCGGTACATGGGAGATTTGCGGTATTTGCGACGGCATTGAGCCGAGTGTATACAATGAGCTGGCAACCCTGTTGCGAAGCGGGAAACGCCGCGAATGCTGGGAGAGATGTTTGCGGTATGTGATGGAGAATACGGCGGCGGTGCGCTGCTGGCTGGGGAGCGACCGTTTTCCTGCGGTAGAGTTTTATTGCCGTGATTTTTATTTTAATGCCGGGGGCAAGCCCGTTGCGCGATCGTTGCAACGATCACTTCGCGATTTGGGAGAAAATGTCGCGGCAGACGGCGTATTCGGTGTCCTGTCGCAAGAAGCGTTGCGGCGCGTGACGGAAGAATCGGGAGCGGAAAGGTTGCTTCCCGCTCTTCGGAAACGGCGCGATGCCTACTACCGCGCTTGCCGTCAATTTGGCGTGTTCGGCAAAGGATGGTTGGCGCGCAGTGCTGCTGCCTATGCCTACGCGCAGACACTTTGACGATTATTTATTCTCGCGCCGCTTCGTGAGGCGCATCATGAGAATGTAAAGAGCCGCCAGCACGAAAACACCGCAGATGATGCTGAACGATTCCGATTTGACAGCTGCTTTAAGCGTTTCGGGCGAATTGAGAATATCGGGGTTGTTTTGCCCGATGCGATCACCAAACCAAGTCAAAACCCAGCACCATGCGAACGATCCCACCAGAGTCACGACGGAAAACGTGCGGAACGGCATGCGAATGATGCCCGCCGGTATGGAAATCAAGTGGCGAATGACGGGCAAAAGACGAGCAAAAAACACCCCCCCCGCCGAATAGCGTTCCATGAAGGTTTCCGCTTTTTCCACCTTGTGGGGCGGCATGAAAAAGAACTTTCCGTATTTCATGACGATAGGCCGCCCCACTTGTCGCGAAACGATGTATGTAATGGCAGAACCGAGGTAGGAACCGAGCGTCCCGGCAAGAATGACGCCCCAATAGCTCATGGAAGAACCTGCCTGTGATGCCATGATGGCGGCGGGTGGCATGACAACTTCGCTCGGGACGGGAAAAATAGAGCTTTCCATGGCCATGAGAAGAATGACGCCTGCGTAGCCCCAATCTTGTACCCAGCTCATCCACAATACGAGAAGTTCGTGCATAGGAGCGTATGATATATGTTTTGCCGCTGTTCGAGAAGTCTTTTCTTGCGTCTTAAGAAGTTTTTCGTTATTCTGCGGGGGAACTATGAAGGCGTTTATTATTGCCGGAGAGATGAGCGGCGACAAGCACGGCGCATTGCTGATGCGCGAAATGAGGAAGCTGTCGCCCGAGGTGAAATTTTCCGGATTGGGCGGCGGGCTGATGCATGAAGAATCGCCGCAAGTGGAAAACTGGGCAGAAGAAGCCGCCGTGATCGGGGTGGTTGAGGTGTTGAAAAAATACGGGTGGTTTCGACGTCGCTTTCTGGAAACGCTGGATCGCATTGCCGATGAAAAGCCCGATGTGTTGGTGCTGATTGATTACCCCGGCTTTAATTTGCGCATGGCAGAACAGGTGCATCGGAAAATGCCCAAGGTGAAAATTGCCTATTTCATTTCGCCGCAGGTTTGGGCGTGGCATCGGGGGAGAATCCCCAAAATGGCGCGGATGCTCGATTTGATGATGTGTATTTTCCCCTTCGAAAAACCTTTGTTCGAAGAAGCGGGGTTGCGGACGGAGTTTGTGGGGCATCCTCTGGTGGACGATATCCTCGCCATGCGCCGCACGGATGTGAGGGAAGATGAGCTGATCGGGCTTTTCCCCGGAAGCCGCTTGCGCGAAATAGAACGCCATTTCCCCGTATTCCTCCGGGCGGTCGATCGCTTGCGCCATCGCCATCCGAACTGGCGTTTCGAGGTGGCCGCCTCGCACCGTTCCCTGCGCGATCGGATGCTGCGCATGAGGGAAAAGTTCGGTTTGCCGCCCGAAACGCTTGTTATTGGGGAAAACAATTACCATGACCTGATGGATCGCGCCGCCGTCGGACTGGTGGCATCGGGAACGGCTACGCTGGAGGCGGCATTGCACGAGTTGCCATATGCGCTGATATATAAGGTTTCGTGGGGTACTTATTTACTGGGTAGACTGTTAATCAAGATCCCCTATATCGGCATGGTGAACATCTTGGCGAAACGCGAAGCGGTGAAGGAGCTGATCCAGCATCGTTTCAACGCAGAGACAGCCGCCACAGAGATTGAACGCCTGATGCAAGAACCCGGAAGGACGCAAACGCTGGAGGGGATGAAGAAAGCAGTGGATTGTTTGGGACATGGAGGCGCCGCTACGCTTGCTGCCCGTGCGGTCATGACACTTGTTTCGGATACGCAGGGGGAATAACATGATGAGATGGCTGACGGTAAAGCGCGAAATCGGGCGCCTTTTGGCGGTGGGGGGGAGCTTTGCTCTCGCTTCTTGCTTTTGGCAGGGAGAAGCTTCTTCCGCTAAGGAAAAAGGAAAAGGAGAAACGCCGCCGCCCCAGTATATCGGAACGGTTGATCAGGTGTTTCCCGATCGCCACTTTGCGCTGATTCGGCTGGTCGGTCCGCAACAATTGCCCGGCACGACATTGATTACGCACCCGCTCGACGGTTCGGGCAGTCGCGTGGGCAACCTTTCCGTTTCTTCGGAACGCCTCGACCCGTGGTGCCTGGTAGCAGATATTCGCGGCGGTACGGTGGTGAAGGGGGATGTGGTTTACGTCTACAGTCCGCTTCAAAGCCCGGATGCCCGCAAGCAGGAGACAAAGGAAGAGGAAAACGAAGTCAATTTAAAGGACGTGCCACTTCCGGGATCTTCCGATGTGCTGTCGGGCGAAGATGAAATGATCTCGCCTGCGGAGGATGAGTCGAACGGAGCAACGGAAGTTGATCCCGCCCCGTCTGTTCCCGCGCCGATTACACCATCGACAGATGCTCCGCGCAAGGCACCCGCCACGTTGGATGATATCCCCAATACGATTGATGAGTTTTATTGATGCGGGGTGCGGGGCAGATCAGTCTTTCGGGTAAAACGGGACGAGACGGCGCAATGCCTTTTGGAAAAGAGCTGCTTCCCATTGTCCCGGTGCGCTTTCCCGATTGCCCAAATATCCGTAGACCAATGAGGAACCGAGTTGCGCGTAGAACATGCGAGAAACAGGACCCAAAGGACCCATTCCCATGACCGCCATGGGACCCGTTCGTTGCTTTAACAATTCTGCCCCGATGAGAAGATCATCGGGCGAATTGAGACGAAAGGCAAATTTGACCACGTCCGCACCCATGGAACGTGCTTGCCGTTCGAGAACTTGCATGGTTTCAAGCGCGGGCGTTTTTTGAAAATCGTGAGCGGAAGCCACAACGGTGATGTCGGCTTGGTGCGCTTCCGAAAGCAAGGCGGCGGCTGTTGGCATGGCGGCAATTTCCCAATCGAGAGCTGCGGCGATTGGCAACAGGCGGCGGGCAGTGTCGCGGCGTTCGGATTCGTCTATATCACGCATGCCGCCTTCTTCGCGGCGGCGCACCGTGACCAGAACGGGTTTGGAGAAACGCAAGCTCAGAATTTCATCGCAGGAAACGGTTTCGGTCAGCGCGTCGATGCGCAGCTCAACCGCATCGCAGGGGAGAATTTCTTCCGAAGAAGAAAGGGATGGCAGGCATTCCCGATCGGTAACGCAACCGATTACCGCAGGCGGGAAATTTTCGGCGGGGAGAAATGGTTTCATGCGTGAAATCAGTCTATAGCCTTTTTCCTGTTTTGCAAGCAGGGAAACTCTATTTTGTGCTGTCATTCATTTCTCATCTCTGATAAAATGTCGCTATGCAGACAAAGAATGTTGAGTGTAAGGTGACCTCGTGGTTTGTGCGGCGGGCTGTGTTTGTGATGTGTTTGTTGTTGGGGTTTGGTGGGTATTTTTTTTATGACGGAACAGTAGGGTATCTCCGTGCCAACGAAGTGTATTTCTCGCACCATGCATTTTCTTGTGCCGGGCAGGAAGCCGCATCCCTGAATGCGCTGACGTGGCAAGATTATTTGAAAACGAATCCTATGTGGAAAACGGAAATGAGCGGGGAAACGCCATGTACCGTTGATGAAGAGGGACGGTTATGCCCTCTGCCGACAAATGCTTCTCCCGTTTGGCCTGAGGAAATGACAGACAGAGACAAAGTGTGCGAAGATAACGGGTGGTACAATGCTTGGGTGCAATATTCCGCTCGTCGAAAATTTCCCGTAAATCCAGTAGAACGAGCGTATGATGTGGGTGCGGTCCTCGAACAGAACGTTGCCGGTTGGGTCTGCGTGGCTCTGGCGGTCGGATGCCTGTTTCTTTTGTTGCGCACGCTGGGCAGAAAATTGAGTTATAAAGACGGTGTTTTGACTGTGGCAGGGCAGACTCTCCGTGCGGAAGAAATCGTAAAAATAGACATACGTCCGTGGAAGCTTAAGGGCTTGGCATGGCTGTACGTCAAATGCGCCAACGGTAAAATAAAAAAATTGCGGGTGGATGGTCTGACCTACGGCGGTTTTGACAAAGAGAGCAGCGAATCTGCCGAACGATGGTTGCAATGCGTTTTGTCGCAATTTGATGGTGATGTTGTGAGATACGATGAAGGGGGCGAGAGAAAACAGTAAAAGCGAATTGTTTCCCGCCTTTGGGCGAAAAACATGGCTCACATTGACTTCATGGCGGTTTGGCATGGGGCTTGTCTTGTTTTGTCTGATGACAGAGGTGGTTGCATTGATGTTGGGGACGGCAGGGAAAATGCATCATGCCACGCGGGAAGCCTTGGAAGCCGGGCGCATACAACTGGCGATTGCCCGTGAAAAGGCAAAGGCGGCAGAGGTCTTGGCGAGAGAACCCAAGCCGGCGGCTGTTGTTTCGGGATCTTCCCGCTTGGAAGATATTGATTCGACGCTCAAGCCGAGAGATCTGCAACAAATATTGGAAGAAGAAGGCACGTTAACCCCTGACGAACAGGAAAAAACGGCTTCCGTTGCAACGGAGATCGTCAGCGGAAGTGAAGTGGAAGATCAGGTGGAAAAAGCCGCCGCAGCCGATGATGCCGCAGAGATGGATCGCCTACTGAAAGCGTCGCGCGTGGCGATGATCGAAGGGGACATGCGACGCTGTATCGTGCGGTTGGAACAAGCTTCTGTTATTAACCCGGAACATCCCGCCTTACTATATTTTTTCGGTATGGCGTATGAGAAACTGCTCAATGTCGACAAGGCACGCGAATATTACACGAGGCTGTTTGCCATGCGCGAGCGGGCGGGCGGTTTTTTCGAAAAGGCGGCGATGCGCTTGAAAGGCGGCTTTGAAACGCCCGACGCCATGAGAGGGAAAATGAGCTTTGGACCAATACAATCTCGGCATTCATACAATACGGCAGACGGCGAAACCGTGGTGCTGACGATCCCCGTCTTGCTGGCTCCCGGGCAGGATATTCGCCCGGAAGATGTGTACATTTCCATTCAGTTTTTCGATATTGTCAACGGCAGGAATGTCCAATTGACACGTGCCGAATCGCCGGCAGCGCGGTGGTTGCATGAAGACCTCGATTGGGGAGACGGCGAAGAATTGCTTGAGGTGACGTACAGAATGCCGATATTGAGCAACGAAGAAATTGCCGCTTTCGGCGAATTGAAGTATTACGGCTATACGGTAAAATTGTTTTACAAGGGTGAGCCGCTCGACTGTGTTGGGTCTCCCGCCGCATTATTGTTGATAGAACAGAGCCTTCAACACAGTATAATACCCGGGGCACCCGATGAAATTTTGCCCGGAGAAGAAGGAGCCTATACAGAAGATGAGTGATCGCAAAAGGAAAAATTCATGATCGAATATTTACCATACGAATTGGGCGCATATCGCCTTGAGAGTGTCATAAAAGAGACTGAAGACACGGTGGTGTACGCCGCCGTGCAGACGGTTGTTGACCGCGCCGTGGAAGTGACTGTGCTGAAAGAATATGCCGTCAATTCCGGGAAAGTCGGCCAATTTGTGGCAGATGCCCGCGCCAAGGCAAGTGTCCATTTTGACAAGATTAACGAAGCGGTTGACGCTGGCGAGACAGACGGCATTTGGTATGTGGCAACGGAGCGCATCGAAGGAGAATCCCTGCTGGATTTGATTGAACGCGGAGAAAGGCTGACCATGCGCCAAACGATTTCGCTGTTGATCGTCTTGGGAGATGCTGTGGGGTATCTTTCGGAGCAACACGTTTCTGCCACCCTGTTGACGGCAGATATGATCTACAAAACGGCTGATGACGATTTCATTTTGTCAAACCCGGCGAGAGGCGGCGAGGTGCAGGATGAATGGAAAGAGTGGATGATCAATGCCGGCAAAATCCTTGAAACGATTCGTCCGTTGAATCAACAGGGCTCGGGACGCGCGGAAACGCTCTCCGAGTGGATGAGAGAGGGGAACGACGGTGTCCGTTTGACGTGGCAGGAACTTCGCCAAATCGTCAAGCAAATTGAAGAGCAACTGGGCTTTACCAAAACGACAAAATCTTTCACGGCGTCATTGCCCTCCATCGGGTTGACGCATGAAGTGACGGCACGGTTGCGCAAAACTCTGGTGAAGCCGCCGAAGAAAATCGTGCGGGTTCTCGCCTGCGTTTTGGTGCTGGTGTTTGCCGTGTTGGGATTGGTACTGTTCTTGTCGCCGAAGGGTAGAGGTTCTGTGCCGAAAAAAGCGCAGACCGTTCATTATGTGCCGCTCAAGATGGGAGGAAAGTATTCATGGATTAGTGTTTCACCCGTTACCATGCAGGAATATGCTACTTTTTTGAGGGAATGGCCTAAGTTGTCGCAAGGGCAAAAACAAAACATTCTCGGAGAAAACGGCGATGAGAAAATGATTGTTCCCGATGAATGGGACGCCATGTACGGTGCGGCGGTGCGCAAGACGAAGTGGGAAGGACGTGATGTTTCTCTGAAAGATCCCGTTGTTTTCGTGGATTTGCGAATGGCGAAAGCCTATGCGCAATACAAAGGAGGGCGCGTTCCGAACAAGGAAGAGCTGACGGAAGCTTTGTCAATCAAGAGTTCTCCGCGCCCGCGTTTTGTGAAAGGCCTTTCGGAATGGACTTCGTCCCGTGATCGTCGCGGAGCCATGTACGAACCCGGTTATGCCGTTCGTGATGCGCAGGGACGAATGATCGTGTCGGACGAGAACCGCCGAACGATTGACAGGGGATTCCGCATCATTTATGATAGCAAACCGTTGCGTTGAATAACAGAATCAAATATAAAAGCAACCGCATACCGATGAAAATGATAACGATTTTGCGCACTGCGCCGATCATTGTTTTGCTTCTGATGTGTCAGCTGTGGGCGCAGTTGGAAGTCAACCTCAGACCACAGCGACAGGATTACATGTTGGGCGAAGACGTACATGTGGAATTGACCCTGTTCAATAACTCGAACAATACGCTGACACTGAATCGTATTCCGGGACGCCCGTGGCTCAACATCAGCGTTTGGATGACGGGTGAAGCGAATCCCATTTCGCCGAAAGCGATTGCCAACTATCCGCGTGTCGTGCTTGCGCCGGGACAGAAGATGGCATATAAGATCAACCTGAATACCGTTTACGATTTCCGCACGGAGGGGAATTACCGCGTTGCCGCCATTGTCCGCATGCCCGATATGAAGACAGCGTTCAGCTCATCGAATGCCCGATTCAGAATTGGCAGCGGATCGATCCATAAGAAATTTATTACGCATGTGCGCGGGAAACGTTTGGAAATGCGAGCAAAGTTTTGGCGTTTGAATAACAAGAACGTCATTTTCGGACAGGTGGCGGATGCTGATTCCGGGCGCGTGATCGGGGCGGCGTACATGGGGCAGTTTCTTAACTTCATGGAACCGAAATATTTGTTGGACGCGCAACAGAATCTTCATATGCTGTTTCAGTCTACCCCGGAGTTTTATACCTATTCCATTCTTTCGACAACGGGGAAATGTCGATTGAGCAAGCTGTACAAACGTGCGCCGGGATTGCCCGTGACCCTTGTTTCGCAAGGAGGGGGCATTAAGGTGCTGGGCGTTGTGCCGTATACTCCTTCCAAGGATGGGGATCAGCAGTTTAGGAAAGCAACGGATCGTCCGAATTTTTGATTTTGGTTTCACCGATGAAAAACATCCCGCCTCGATTTTCGAGACGGGATGTTTTTTGTAAATTGCTTGGCTGTATCGTAAGTTTAGTCGAGCCGGGCGATGAGTGCGTCGCCGAACTCCGAGCATTTCAGTGCGGTTGAGCCGGGGATCATTTCTGCCAGATCTGCCGTTACCGTTTTGAGGGAAATAGTGCTGTCTAGCGCACGAAGGATCGCATCGGCGGCTTCGTTCCACTTCATGTAGCGAAGCATCATTTCGGCAGAAAGCAACAGGGATGATGGGTTGGCGATGTCTTTCCCCGCCAGCATGGGCGCGGTGCCGTGCGTGGCTTCAAAGACGGCATGTCCGGTGATGTAATTGATGTTTCCGCCGGGGGCAATGCCGATGCCGCCCACCTGCGCCGCCAGCGCATCGGAAATGTAATCGCCGTTGAGGTTGAGGGTGGCGACCACATCGAAGTTGGCGGGGTGAATCAAGATTTCCTGCAAGAAGGCATCGGCAATGCAATCTTTGACAACGGTACCGTTGGGCAGTTTGAGCCAAGGGCCGTTTCCGATGGGTTCGCCGCCGAATTCTCTGCGCACGAGATCATAGCCCCAATCGCGGAAGCCACCTTCCGTAAACTTCATGATGTTGCCTTTGTGAACCAAGGTGACAGTCGGTTTGTTATTGGCTAGGGCGTATTCCACAGCGGATCGGACGAGGCGTTCCGTGCCTTCGCGGGAGACGGGTTTGATGCCAAATCCGCTTGTTTTCGGGAAGCGTACCTTGGCAGCGCGATCGGGGAAATTGGCGGAAAGCCAATCAAAGAAAATCCGGGCTTCTTCCGTTCCTTCTTTGTATTCTATGCCGGCGTAGATGTCTTCCGTGTTTTCGCGGAAGATGGTCATGTCGACCTTTTCGGGATGTTTGACAGGTGTTTCGATTCCCGAAAAATAGCGCACCGGACGCACGCAGCAAAACAGATCCAAGCCTTGGCGCAAGGCTACATTCAAACTGCGAATGCCGCCACCCACGGGGGTGGTCAACGGTCCCTTGATTCCAACGAGACTGTGGCGAAAGGAGTCCATCGTTTCATCGGGTAACCACGTGCCGAGCATATCGAATGCCTTTTGCCCGGCGAGAACTTCTTGCCATTGGATGGCACGTTTCCCTTGGTACGTTTTTGCCACGGCGGCATCGACAACGCGTGATGCCGCTCCCCAAATATCGGGCCCGCACCCGTCTCCGATAATGAACGGCACTATGGGATGATCGGGTACGTTAAGCCCTTCGGGCGTCATGGTTATACGGTCTTTTCCTGACATGTCTGGATAAAATAATGGGTTGTAAGATGAAAACGTTCGGGGGAAAGATACTACACAGACGGCGTGTTGTCTATCTCTAAAGTTATGAGAGCATGGTTAAAGCGCGGTCAACGGCGCGGAGTGTGGTTTCTATTTCTTCCGATGTGTTGTAAATGCCCATGGAAAATCGTGTTGTTCCTGTGATACCGAGGTGTTGCATGAGAGGCTGGCAACAGTGATGCCCTGTTCGGACGGCAATTCCCATTTGATCGAGCAGGGTGCCGATGTCGTAGGGATGGACGTGATCTGCCGTAATGGAAATTAAATGCCCACGCGGTTCTTTGCCTCCCAGAATTTTTACGCCGCGCATTGAAGCGAGACCGTTGAACAATTGCTCTGTCAGGGCTTTTTCGTGAGCAACGAGGTTTTCCGTCTTTACGGAACGCATGAATCGAACGGCTTCTGCCAATGCGATGGCGCCTTCGACATGGGGGGTGCCGGCTTCGTATTTGAAGGGCAGAGTGTTGAATGTTGTCTTTTCGAAGGTGACTTCGCTGATCATTTCACCACCTGCGAGCCACGGCGGCAATTCTTCCAGCAATTCTTCGCGTCCCCACAAGGCTCCCGTACCCATAGGTGCGTAAATTTTATGCCCCGAGAAAGCGTAGAAATCACAGCCGAGATCTTGTACGTCAATGGGCATGCCTGCCGTTGCCTGCGCTCCGTCTGCCAGCGTGATCGTCTTGGGGTTGGCTTTCTTGGCCGCGACAAAGGCATTTTTTGCCGGGTTAACCATGCCGAGAGCGTTGGAAACAAGAGGCATTGCCACAACTGCCGTTTTAGGGGAGAGCAGGGAAAGGTAAGCGTCCCAATCAAAGGTGAGATCTTCTCTTAGTGGCACGATACGCAGATGTAATCCGCGCCGTTCACATAGAATTTGCCAAGGTACGATGTTGGAGTGGTGCGAATCAGTCGTGATGATGACTTCTTGCCCTGCTTCAATGCCCTTCCATACGGAAAGTGTTTGGGCAACGAGATTGATGCCCATGGTACAGCCCGATGTGAAGAGAAGCCCTTTTTCGGATGGGGCATTCAGAAAGGAGGCGATTTCTACGCGCGCCTGTTCGTGTGCTTCGGTGGCGATGCGGCTGAGATGGTGTGCGCCACGATGGACGTTGGAATTGGCTGTTTCGTAATAACGGCGGGAGGCATTGAGAACGCAAAGGGGCTTTTGTGTTGTGGCAGCGTTGTCGAGATAAATGAGGTTTTTCCCGTGTACCTTGGTTGTCAGGATAGGAAATTGATTGCGGATTTCATCAAGATTCAACATGTCAACGCTTTGTCCGAAGCCGTATTTTGCCACTCCTCACGACGTATGGCAAGTGCGTATCGCGTGTGCGGGAGAGGACAGGGTTTCGTTTGGAAAAGAAAGCCGCTTCTTCATGTGAAGAAACGGCTTATAAATGTGTGGGTAAAGGAAAGATCAGTAAACGTCCTTTTGGTAACGCTTGGCAGATTTCATGGAAGAAAGGTATGCCGTTGCCTCTTCCTCTGTGCGATTGCCGTACTTGGAAATGATGGTAAGAAGAGCTTTTTCAACGTCTTTTGCCATGCGATTGGCATCGCCGCACATGTAAAAGGCGGCACCTCGTTCCAGCCATTGCCAGATTTCTTTGCCGGTCTGTTCCATGAGGTGCTGTACATAGATTTTGTGTTCCTGATCGCGGCTCCATGCCACGGAAAGGCGCAGTTTTCCGCTTTCGACAAGCGGGGCAAGCTCGTCTTCGTAGCAACTGTCCGTGGCTTTGTAAGGGTTGCCGAAGAAAAGCCAATTGTCACCCGAGGAGTTGGTAACGATGCGTTCTTCCCAGAATGCGCGGAAGGGAGCAATTCCTGTGCCGGGACCAACCATGATGATGGGGGTGGCAGGATCTTCGGGTAAACGAAAATTCTTGTTGTTGTGAACGAACACGCGAACTTTGTCGCCGGTTTGTACGCGATCTGCCATGTAGGTGGAGCAGACACCGCCTCGTTTGCGTTCATCGGTGGTGTAACGAACGGCACCCACGCAGAGATGTACCTGCCCGGGATGTGCCGCAGGGCTGGATGCAATTGAATAAAGACGGGCGTTCATCTTTTTGAGAATCGCCGTAAAATCTGCACCCGTAGCAAATGGTTTGCCACTTTGTCTGGTGGCGAGATCGAGGAAATCGCGCCCCCAGCAGAAATCTTTCAGCTTCTCCTTGTCTGCCAAAATCTCGGCAAGCTCGGGATCGGAAACAACCGCGTTCCATTTGGTGATGTTGGCTTTGTTGAGTCCGGTGATGTCGTAATCGCAGATGAGAGCATCGCGCAGAGATTTTTCCGTATCGTCAACTGTTACGGTTCCGGACGGATCGAGACCCAATGCCGTGATCAATGCGTCAACGAGGGCAGGATCATTGCACGGGACGACGCCGAGAGCATCGCCCACGGTGTATTCGAGCCCGGATCCTTCGAGGGAAAATTCAATGTGAATGGTTTCTTTGGGACTGCCTTCGCCCGTCAGTTGACGCACCGTCAGCACGGGGGCGGGGAAGGGGTTCTTTCTGCTGTAGAGTTCTTCAGTGGACATTGTGTTTGATGGGGGGGGAAGGATTACCAGCGAATAGCGGCGGAACTCCATGTCAGTCCGGCGCCGAAGGCAACGAGCAAGACGATGTCGCCTTTGTCGAAACGACCTTCGCGGCGGGCTTCGTCAAAGGCGATGGCGATAGCGGCTGCAGAGGTGTTGCCGTATTTGTTGAGGTTGACGAAAACGCGATCGTCGGGGATGTTGAGCCTTTGCGCAACAGCGTTGATGATGCGAAGGTTCGCTTGGTGAGGAATGACTAGCTTGATGTCCTGAGGATCGATGCCGGTTCTCTCAATCAGCGAATTGGCAGAATCGCGCATGTGGGCTACGGCGTGTTTGAATGTTTCGTTGCCACGCATAGCAAGGGTTGCTAAACGTTCATGGACGTTTTCCGGCGTGGTGGGGCAAGCCGAACCGCCGCCGGGAATTTGAAGTAATTCATGCAAAGTGCCATCGCTCCCGATGTCGGATGCCAGCACGGCACCGTCTCCGGGACGCCCCCCCGAACGTAAAACGGCTGCTCCGGATCCATCGCCGAAAAGCACACAGGTGGAACGATCTTCCCAGTTGACGACCGTCGAAAGCTTTTCTGCCGCCACGATGAGTGCCGTTTTGGCTTGTCCGCAACCAATGTATTGAACAGCTGTTTTCAGGGCAAAAAGGAATCCGGAACAGGCAGCCGAAATGTCGAAAGCCGCCGCATTTACCGCCCCCAAGTTGCTTTGTACATAGCAAGCTGTCGATGGAGTGAATGTGTCCGGTGTGATGGTTGCAACGATAATGAGATCAAGATCTTCCGGGGAAACGCCTGCCGATTCGAGAGCGCGTTGCGCGGCTTTTGTCGCCATGTCTGACGTGCGCTCATCGGGTGCAGCGATGCGGCGTTCCTGAATGCCGGTGCGGGTGATGATCCACTCATCGGATGTGTCGACCATCTTTTCGAGATCGGCATTGGTAAGACGTTTCTCGGGGACATAGGAACCCGTTCCGATTACGGCAACGGGAAGGCGTTTGAAAGGCTGGGTCAGGTCAGTCATGCTATAAGATCGTTTGACGATGGCGAGAAAGGCTCATCTCGGCGGTGTGCCACATATTATAAAGTGACGCGACACGTTTGGCGAGCCTAAAATATACAATGCGCGGTTCGAAAGCCGAAAGCCGCCGAACCGCACGAAAATGAAAGAGATATAATCAGATTTTAAACAGGGAAGAAACGGATTCCCCGGCGTGGATGCGTTGAATGGCATCTCCCATGAGTTCCGCTATGCTGACGGTATCAACTTTTGGTCCGTTTGCCATTGGTACGGAATCACTTGTCAGGACTCGTTCGATGTCGGAGTGGCTCAGGCGCTCGCGAGCCAAATCGCTCAAGACACCGTGCGATACGCCGGCAAAGATGCGGCGTGCGCCATGTTCTTTCAGGATGCGAGCGGCGGCGCAAAGTGTACCTGCCGTTTCCGTCATGTCATCGACAAGCAGAACGTCGCGCCCTTTGACATCGCCGATGACGGCAGAGGCTTCCACTTCGGTCGCGCTGACGCGATGTTTTGCCACAATCGCCATTTGTACACCCAAGGCGGTCGAATAGGCTTTTGCCATCTTGACACCGCCGATGTCGGGGCAAACGACCACGAGGTTTTCCATGTCTTTGACGTAGTTTTCACGCAGGTGACGCACTAAAACGGGCGTGGCGTAGAGATGATCGACAGGGATGTCAAAGAAACCTTGAATTTGAGCTGCGTGCAAATCCATCGTCAAAATACGGTTGACCCCGGCTGCTGTCAGGAGGTTGGCAACAAGCTTGGCGGTGATGGGAACGCGCGGTTGATCCTTGCGGTCCTGACGGGCGTAACCGAAGAAGGGCATTACAGCGGTAATGCGTCCGGCACTGGCGCGACGGGCGGCATCGATCATGACACACAGCTCCATGAAGTTGTTATTCGTGGGCGGGCATGTCGGCTGAATCAGGAAGACGTCTTTGCCGCGAATGTTTTCGTTGATTTTGACGAAGCTTTCACCGTCCGGGAAAGAATTGACGGTGACGTCCGTAAGGGGGATTCCGATGTGCGAAGCTATTTTTTCCGCAAGCTCTTTGTGAGCGGTACCGCTGATAATTTTCATGATAATGACGCAACGAGCGCACAGCTATTCTTGACAAGTTCGGCGTGAATATCAATACTAAACACGCCTTTCCAACAGATTTTTTAATTTTTTTTTCATGGAAGAAGATTCAGTCAATGAAACAAGGCTCTCACGCATTGTGCGTTACATTGCAATTGCGCTCAGTGTGGCAGTGTTGATCCGGTTTTATTGTTTTCAGTACAATGTCGGAGGGGGGACCAACAGTGCACTTCAGTGGCTGTACTTGTGCTGGGACAGTGAATATGCGTGGATGGTGCCGTTGGTTTCCGTTTTTGCGCTGTATCGTGCAAGAGATGAATGGGCAAGCGTACCGTTTCCAAGAAAGACGCAGTGGTGTGCTTTTTTGCCTGTTGCGTTGGGTGCGCTGTTTTATTACATTGGGTATAATACATTGCAGGTGCGGGTGGTGGTGGCATCGTTGCCGTTTTTTTTATTTGGCGGGATCTGGTTTTTTAAAGGATTTCGAGTGGCTCGCTTCTGTGCGTTTCCGTGCTTCTTCTTGTGGCTGGCGATTCCTGTTCCCGGTATTCAGCAAGCAACGGTGGGTTTGCAACTGCTGGCAACACAGGCGGCGCATTGGGGTGCAGCACTGTGCGGGGTGCAGACGATTGTGGAAGGTACCAATATTGCTTCGGCGGACGGCAGTTGGGATGCATATAACATTGCTGGCGGTTGTAGCGGAATGCGTTCTCTGATGTCGCTTTTGATGATAACGGTTGCTTGGGCGTATCTGTCACCGCTTTCATGGTGGAAAAAGATCATCTTTGGGGGAAGTGCCATTCCGTTGGCTATCGTGGGGAATGCCTTCCGCGTAACGAGCATTTTTGTTTTTGCTGAATATGTTAATCCTGCCTTTGCTTCGAAAACGTGGCATGACTGGTCGGGCTTGCTGTTCTTTTTCCCCGCCACGTTGGTGGGGTTGTTTTTGTTGTACTCGTTGCTGACGGGAGAGATTCCGTTTTTGAAGAAACGACGTACTGTAATTATTCGCCATCGTGAACAGAAAGGAGACGAGGAACAAGAATGAAAATGTATACTCCATTGCTCTTTCCCTTGTTTATATTGATGGCATTGTGCAGTATATACGTATCGCCGGAGCAACCGGATATTTTGCCGCCTTCCGTTTCGGAAGATTTGCCTGTCGGGTGGCGTCTTATGGGGTGGTATGGGGTGAAAACTCAGGAAACAGAAAAAGAGAGGACTGTTTTGTCTCCCGATACCAAGTTCAGCAAGGCTATATATACGAACGTCGATGATCCGATTTTTGTCTCTGTCGAGACCGAGGGAAAAGGCACCGTGCGAAGGCCGCTTCCCTGTATGGTGTCGGTTGTGTTTTCCGGGAACGATATGAATAATTCTATCCATCGTCCCGAACGCTGTTTGCCGGCGCAGGGGCATCTTGATCTTCGCTCTCGCGAAATGAGGTTAAGGCTGAAGGACGGACATGTGTTCCCCTTCACTCGACTTTCTTCGATTACGAAAACCGTCAATGGGGAAACAATACACCATATTCACTATTATGTGTTTGTTGGCGATTCTATCGTGACGGAAAATCATATATGGCGAACCCTGTACGATATAAGAGATCGTATTTTTAGCCATAAGGTGCAACGATGGGCGTATGTTCAGCTTTCTGCCTATTACGGAGATGTGATCGATGTGAATGAGAAAGCAGCTGATGCGCAATTGATTAAGTTAATTCAAGATCTTCTTCCTCAGGTGATTGATTGGCAACGTGTCCAAGCGCCACAAAAAGATGAACGGAAGGATGAAATTCCTGCCGTTCCCGAAAAGGATATGGAAATATTGCCGGAACAGGAACCGAGAAGCATCTTTCGTGAGGTGCTTGAAATGTAAGCCGAAATGAATACTTGTCTTTTCATCGTTCATTCACTTTTATGATGTTTGAAGTTTCGGCTCGTCAGACGCGAAAGGATTCATTATAATCTGAAGCAGATATGGAAGGGGACTATTCTGAAGAGGATATCCAGACGCTGGATTGGCGGGAGCATATACGCCTGCGCCCCGGCATGTACATTGGGAAACTGGGTGACGGCTCGATGCCCGATGATGGTCTTTACGTTTTGCTCAAAGAAGTAATCGATAATTCGATTGATGAATTCGTCATGGGCAACGGGAAACGCATCCTTGTGAACGTTCTCGAAAACGGATCTTGCGAAGTACGCGACTTTGGACGAGGGATACCCTTGGGAAAACTGTACGATTGCGTGGCGAAAATCAACACAGGGGGTAAATATGAGGGCGAAGCGTTCACGAAGTCTGTCGGTCTGAACGGAGTGGGCATCAAGGCGGTGAATGCACTGTCTTCTTCTTTTGAAATTCAAGCCTATCGCGGTGGTGAGATGCGTTCGATTCGGTTTGCCTGCGGTGTTGAAATCGAAGGGAGCGATTATCGTGGCGCAACGGAGGAGCCGGACGGAACGAAGGTAACATTTCGCGTTGACCCGCAGCTGTTTGCCGAAGAGGCGGGTTTTCGGATGGAATATGTGAAGCGTATGTGCCGTTACTACTGCTATCTTAACACGGGATTGCAGATTGTTTTGAACGGTGAAAAGTTTGTTTCCAAAAATGGATTGCTTGATCTGTTGAAGGAAGAAATGGGCGAAGAACCCCTTTATGAGCCGATCCATTTGAAATGCGATGATTTTGAAATGGCGTTGACGCACGGTACTCAATACGGCGAAGAGTACTTTTCTTTCGTCAACGGGCAACATACAACGCAGGGGGGGACGCACCAAGCCGCATTTCGCGAGGCGGTTGCCAAAACGATTCGGGATTTCTTCAAAAAGCCGTATGAAGCTGCCGATATTCGGGCGGCGATGGTTGCCGCCGTGGCAATTCGCGTGGTTGAGCCGGTTTTTGAATCTCAGACAAAAACAAAACTTGGTTCAAACACGATGGCTCCCGGAAGCGAAACGATTCGCACGTTTGTGGGGAATTTCATCGCTCGTGAGTTGGACAACTATTTGCACCGAAACCCTGAAACGGCTCGCGTGATCGAAGGGAAAATCAAAGAAACAGAACGATCGAGAAAAGAAATTGCCGGGATTCAGAAAAACTCGAAAGAGCGGGCAAAAAAAGCGAAAGTACACACAAAAAAATTGCGTGATTGCCGTGTGCATTATGACAGCAAACACAAGCGGGCTGCCGAAACGATGTTGTTCATCACCGAAGGTGATTCCGCGTCGGGTTCGATCACCACGGCGCGTGATGCGGAAACGCAGGCGGTTTTTTCTCTGCGCGGGAAACCTGCCAATTCTTTTGGTCTGTCCCGTTCAGCACTTTTCGAAGAAAAAAGGAATGAAGAGCTGGATTTCCTGCATTTGGCTCTCAATATAGACAAAGGTTTGGAAGATTTGCGGTATAACCATGTGATCATTGCCACCGATGCCGATGTGGACGGGATGCATATTCGCATTTTATTGCTGACATTTTTCATTCAGTACTTCCCGGAATTGATCCGCGAAGGGCATCTTTCCATCTTGCAAACACCTTTGTTCCGAGTGCGAAACAAGCAAAAGACACTCTATTGCTATACGGAAGCCGAACGGGACAGAGCCGTGGCGGAATTGGGGAAAAATCCAGAAATTACGCGATTCAAAGGATTGGGTGAAATTTCACCGCAGGAATTTAAACATTTTATCGGTCCGGATATTCGGTTGGAACGCGTTTCTCTGGAAAATGCTTGGAATATTCGTGAGGTTCTTGCCTTTTACATGGGAGACAACAGTGAAGAACGCAAGCAATACATTATCGATAACTTGAGAATGGAGCTTGATCCAGTATAACTCTCTTTTATGGAAACAACTTCTCCGGAAAAACTTCCCCGCCACATTGCTGTCATTATGGACGGCAACGGTCGTTGGGCGCAACAACATGGGGTGGCTCGCCGCAATGGGCACACCGAAGGCGCACGCTCTGTGCAACGGTGTGTGGATCTTTGCTTGGAATACGGCATTCCTTGGATGACGCTATACGCATTTTCCACGGAAAATTGGAAACGCTCTCTCAGCGAAGTATCTGCGTTGATGACGTTGTTGAACCGTTTCCTGAAACAACGCCTTCCCGAGATGATGGAAAAGAATGTTCGCCTGTTGCCCATAGGTGAGATTGATCGCCTTCCGTCGCGCTGTCAAAAAACATTGCGATACGTTGTGGAGCAAACTGCAGGGAACACGGGGCTGAATCTCGTGTTAGCTCTTTCTTACGGTTCTCGGCAAGAAATTACCGAAGCTGTTCGGCGCATAGCTGCACGGGTAACGGCGGGAGAGATAGGTATCGATGAAATTACGGAAGATACGGTGAGTGGGGCATTGTATACGGCGGGTGTGCCGGATCCCGATCTCATGATACGGACTTCGGGGGAGCAACGACTTTCCAACTTTTTGTTGTGGCAACTCAGCTATGCCGAGCTTCATGTGACGGAGTGCCTGTGGCCCGATTTTGGGCGAGAACAGTTTGAAGCGGCGTTGAAAGATTATGCATCGCGGCATCGCCGTTTTGGAAAACGTTGAAGAAACAAAGTATGAAACAGTTTCGGTATGCACTGATATTAGCGGGAGGAAGCGGAACGCGCTTTTGGCCTCTTTCTCGGGATGCCCGTCCCAAGCAATTGCTGGATCTTTTTGGTAAGGGAACTCTGTTGAGGTTGGCGTTTGAACGGTTAAACGGGTTGGTCCCGCCGGAAAACGTGTTTGTCCTGACCAATTGTCTGCAAGTCGAAGAAGTTCGTCGCCAGCTTAAAGAAGTGCCATCAGAAAATATTGTATCGGAGCCGGTGCGAAGGGATACCGCGCCCGCCGTTACTCTCGGGGCGGCACTGGTAGCATCGCGGTGTCCCGATGCTTCGATGCTCGTCATTCCCTCGGATCAGTTGATTGGGGACGATGAGGCGTTTCGTCTGTTGGTCGGGGAAGCTCTTTCTCTTGCCGAACGCGAAAAGGCTTTGATTACGATAGGGATCAAGCCGACGTGGGCGTGTCCGTCATACGGATATATAGAACGTGGCAATCGATTGGAAGATGCGAGGCTTTCGCATGCCTGTTACGAGGTGCGCCGTTTTCGGGAAAAGCCTGATCGGGAAACGGCAGAACGGTATATTGCGGAAGGGGGGTACACATGGAATGCGGGCATGTTCATATGGAGCGTACAGCAATTCCGTCGTGAACTGAAAACCTGTTCTCCGGAATTGGCGGCATTTGTTGACGGATTTGTGGCGGCGCGGGATGCTTCGGCATACATAGAAACCGAATTCCCGAAGTTGACCCCCATTTCGGTTGACTACGCCGTGATGGAAAAGGCATCGAGGGTACTCAATTTCGAATCCTCCTTTGACTGGGATGACGTTGGTTCGTGGATATCCGTGGGGAAATACCTGAACGATCGCGGAGAGGGTAATGTCTCCAACGGTGAGTTGAGTGCGGTTCGGGCAACAAATAATATTGCCTATACGGCACAAGGGAGGCGCATTGCTCTTCTCGGCGTAGAGAATCTTATTGTTGTCGACACGGGGGATGCCTTGCTAGTAGCGGATCGCTCTGCAGCAGATTCTATCAAGGATCTGGTTAAAAAGTTGCCAAATGAATTGAAATAACCCGCCATGGCAGAACAGGAAAAACACCCGGCTCTCGGCATTGATTACGGTGAAGCTCGCGTTGGCATAGCGTTGACCGATCCTTTGGGAATTTTGGCGCATCCGGTGGAAAGTATTCCCGTGCAAAAGGTTGACCCTATTTTGCGTATTGCGGAGCTGGCAAAGCAAAATGCCGTGAAAACGCTCGTTTTGGGTCTTCCATTGCGCTTGGACGGAGAAGAAGGAACAGCTGCTGCCAAAGTACGCCGTTTCGGAGAAAAATTGGAAAAAGTTTTGCCCGATGTGCCGCTTGTTTTTGTGGATGAGTTCATGACAACGGTTGCAGCTTCGGAGAAATTGCGGGCAGCCGGGCGCAAAGCTGTTCACCAGCGTGGCGTGATCGACCAAGCGGCGGCGGTGGAAATTCTCGACAATTGGATGAATTGCACCTGTTTCTCTGATGATTTTTAAGAGAGAGCTTTGGGTGTCTCGGAATGCGTATTTGAAGAGCTAGTGTGAGCGTTTTTACAATAGTTTTTTGCGCCGACCATTCTTTTTCTTGACAGGGGCTCTCCGAATCGCTAACCTGAGAACCGCAATAGATATTTATCGTCCATGAAACGACTTCTTCTTTTCCCGCTCTGTTCCCTTTTTGCGCTTTTCTCACTGAATTCATGCCAAAAAGAAGACAAAACCGCTTTGGAGCTGACCGAAGAACTTACAGCCGAACTGAAAACGGTTTGTGATCACGACAGCGCGGAAAAAGCCGCACCCAAAATTAAGAAACTCAATGACCGTTGTCGCCGCGCTCGCATCACACTGCTGGCTCTTAATCAGACGGCTTTGGCTCGTACCTATGAATCGAAAGACCGTTATGTGCAGGCTTCGATCGAGCTCGCTCGCGAAATCGGTCGCGTGAGGGCGAGTAAACCCGCTCTGCAAGGGGAAGATGCTATTAACGAAGAATCTGTTTTGGTGTCCGTTGGTTACGAAGACAGTGAGGGCTCTGGCAAAACGCGTGAAGCGTTGATCGCCGCCGGTACGAAGCACATCCAGAATGAAACGGACAATGCATTTGACAATCCGCCCGCGCTTGGTGAATGCTACAACTCTGCTGCGTTGGTAGAAGCCTTGGCGTTCAATCCCGAAGCCGGGAGCGATCTTCCCGATCCAGAAGCTGAAGCCGAAGAAGCCCCCGCAGAGGAGAAGACGGCAACATCCGATAAAGAAACGCCAACGCCCGCCGCTCAGGAAGAAGCGAGCGATGAAACAACCGAAGAAGCTTCCGATTCTTCTTCTGCCGAATCGGAAGAAAGCATACCGGCGGTTGATGACAGTGAATCTGTTGAGGAAGTCGGTGGCGGCGATACCGAAGAAGAACCCGCAATCATTGTGGACGGCGAAGACGAGATCTGATGCCCGTTTTTCGGCAGTTACATTTGAAAATAAAGCCGCATGCGTCGTAACGCCTGCGGCTTGTTTGTTCGAGTATGTCCCGCGTATTATTTACATGTGCTTACGAAGGATCTCGATGGCGAGGATGGCAAAGCCAAGTCGGCGGGAATACCGTTCAGGATGTCATTGAAGAGGCTTTTTTGAAAGTGGTGCGCGAACCGTGCCGCATTCATGCGGCGGGGCGCACAGATGCGGGCGTTCATGCAAAGGGACAATGTTTTCATGCCGATATTTCGGAATGTTGTCGCATCCCGTCGGATCGCTGGTCGCTCGCTTTGAATGCACAATTGCCGCCTTCCGTCAGAATAATGAAGGCAGAGCCGGTTTCGGATACGTTTCATGCCCGCTTTTCAGCTGTGGGCAAAATATACTGTTATCGAATGGAAAAGACGCGCATTTTGTCTCCGTTTTTGTCAGGTCGTGCATGGGCGGTTCGCAGCGATTTGAATGAAATCGCCATGAAAGATGCCTTGAAGCAGTTTTGCGGGGAGCATGATTTTAGGGCCTTTTCCGCTCGGAGGGGTAATGAGCCGAACCCATTGCCGTCCGATTTTTTTGTGCGTTGTATTCACTCCGCCGAATTGAGGCGGGAGGGTGAATCCCTTTTTGTTACTCTGCGTGGTACGGGGTTTTTGTATAAGATGGTGCGCTTGATTGTCGGTGCGGTTTACCACATCGGAAGCGGACAAATGTCCATGGAAGAGCTTTCCCGATTATTGGAGAGTCCTCAAGAAAGGAAAAGCCCATACTGTGCTCCGGCCTGTGGGCTTTGCTTGGAATCGGTGCTGTATCCGAAAGAAAGCTTTTTGCCGTAAAGCCGGAGATGGTAGATTTGCCATTCATCAAAAAGTGGGGGAGCTTCCGACAACTGCAATTAGTGTTTTTATCGGTTGCTTCGGCTGGTTTTTCTTGACAATTTCACGGGATTCGTATATGTACTCCCCCTCAATTTAACCATTACGATACCGCCATGGCTACAATGAAAGTAATCCTCGCGACAAAAATCGAAGGTCTGGGCTGTGAAGCCGACCTCGTGACCGTAAAGGCCGGATACGGCCGTAACTATTTGGTTCCCCAAGGTTTGGCTCTCGAAGCTACTCCTGCGAACCGTCGCTTCATCAGCATGCTTCAGAAAAAACGTGCCGAACGTGAAGCCGCAGAATTGGCCAACTTCCGCGAAGTGGCTGCCAAGCTGGCAACTGAAACGGTGGAAATCACGCTTGAAGCCGGTAAGGGCGGTAAGGTGTTTGGTGCCGTGACCAATCAAGCGGTCTCGGAAGCCCTTTCTGCCAAGGGAATTGAAGTGAACCGCCATGCTCTGGACATTGAAAAGCCCATCAAGCAAGCCGGTTTGTATGAAATAGTTGCCAAGCTCCATCCCGAAGTAACGGCTGTTGTTAAAGTCAACGTGAAGGTCAACGGTGCCTTGGAAGAAGTTGCCGAAGAAGTGACCGTTGAAGAAACAACGGAAGAAGCTTAATTTTATCAATCTTCAAATGGTCGGCTCAATTGTTCCGACCGATGAAAAGCCCCGTTTCCCTTGGAACGGGGCTTTTTTCTGGCTCTTGTCTTTCGGGCTGTCTGTTTTTTAGGCTCGCCATATTCCGACGGGGACATTATAATGCGGAAGCGCGATGGAGCAAATTAGAATGTATACAGGCGGGGCTGTGGAAGCCAACGGGTATCTTATAGGCACAGGTACTGACAGTTATGTTGCCATCGATGCTCCGGAGGGCTTTGCCGATTGGATATCGTCTCATTTTTCGCAAGCCCGCGTAACCGATCTTTTGATTACGCATCAACACTTTGATCACGTTCAGGATGTTGCGCGTATGCAACATCGTTTCGGGTGTGTTGTACATGCTCATTCGGAATATTCTCGAGCATTGACACTTGCTGATTTGTGGCAGGGTTTGCAAGTGGACGATTTTGAAGTGAATGATGTGATCGGCGAGGAACGGCATACGGATACATGGGGAGGGAAAGCATGGCAGATTCATTTTGTGCCGGGGCATTCGCCGGACAGTTTGGTTTATCATCTTGTCGATGAGGATATAATGTTTTCGGGGGATGTGCTGTTTGCCGGATCGATAGGCAGAACGGATTTCCCCGGCGGGAGCTATGAAAATTTGCTCAACGGGTTGAGAAACCGTATTCTGAATCAGCCGGCGAATACCATTGTTTACCCCGGACACGGTCCCTACACCAATATCAAAGACGAAAACCTCAACAATCCATTCATTAACTGAATAATCTTTCGACAGGCAATACGTCGTTCTATTTTATCCATTAAGCAAATCATGACATTTACGGAACTCGGTCTTTCGGCATCGATTCTTCAAGCTGTTGAAGAATGCGGATATCAACATCCTACTCCTATTCAGGAACAAGCCATACCGCATATTTTGGCGGGCGAAGATCTCATTGGCGCATCGCAAACGGGTACGGGAAAAACAGCAGCGTTTGCTCTTCCTTTGCTGACAAAAACAGAACCGATCGGGAAGCCGCAAGTGTTGGTCCTTGAACCGACGCGCGAATTGGCAGATCAGGTGGACGAGGCTTTTCGCTCATATGCCAAACACACGGGTATCCGCACTGCCTTGCTCTATGGCGGAATGGGGTACGGTCAACAGACGATTGATTTGCAAAAAGGCGCGGATGTGGTGATTGCCACGCCGGGACGTCTGGTCGACCACTTCTATCGTGGCAACATGAAGTTTAAAGATTTGAAATGCCTCGTGCTGGATGAAGTGGATCGCATGCTCGATATGGGCTTTATGCCCATCGTGCGCAAAATCGTCAACCTTTGCCCTTGGGATAATCGTCAAACGCTTTTCTTTTCTGCAACCATGCCGCCGGTGATTGCCGGTTTTGCGAAGTGGTGCCTTCGTGAAAATGCGGTAGAAATAACCATTGCCCGACGCGAAGTAGCATCGACTATTTCGCATGCTTTTTATCCTGTCGGTCTTGACCAGCGCGATGAATTATTACTTTCTTTGATTCGTAAAACGGCATTCCATTCAATGATGATCTTTACCCGCACCCGTAAAGAAGCAGACAGTGTTTACGGGCTTTTGCGCACATCGGGGTATGGCGAAAAGGTCACCGTCATGCATTCCGATATCGGACAAAAGGATCGGATGGCGGCTCTCAAAGGTTTCCGCGAAGGGAAATATTCCGTTTTGGTGGCAACGGATGTTGCTGCTCGGGGTATTGATATCAACGGAGTGACGCATGTGATTAATTATCGCGTTCCCGAAAATCCGGAAGATTATGTACACCGTATCGGACGTACCGGGCGCGCTGAAGCGGCAGGGGATGCTTTTACGCTGTTGACTGCCGATGAATTGGATTTTGCAATGGCAGTGGAGAACTTCATTGGCAAAAAGATTGATCGCCGAAAACTCGAAGGGTTTGATTACGCCTATACGGCATTATTGGATGACCGTCCCGTGCGTCCCGTGCGCAAGTCCCGTCCGATGCCGTCCCCGCGCCGCAGACGCTGAAAACCGTGCGCATTCTTTCCATAGACCCGGCTATACGCCATACGGGGTATGCTGTGACAGAAGGTGACTATAGACGCCCGTCCGCGCTGATATACGGCACGTTGACTGTACCGAATCGCGTTCCTCAGTCCGAAAGTCTGTTGCTCATTCACGAGCATCTTTGCGCCCTGATTGAGGAATGGCATCCTGATGAATTGGCCATAGAAGGCATTATCTATGTACAATCACATCGCACGGCTATTGCCATGGGATCGGCGCGTGCGGCCGCAGTGCTTGCCGCTACACGAAATCAACTGCGCATCATGGAATATCCCCCAAATTGTGTGAAATTGGCAACGGTGGGGCGCGGACATGCCGATAAAGCGCAAGTTGCATTCATGATGAGAGCCTTGTTTCATCTTTCCGAAACACCTGCACCGGATGCTGCAGATGCGTTGGCGATAGGATATACTCACTTGGCTGCTTGCGATCCCGCCCGCGCCCACCTCTTTGCGAACAGAAAATATATTTGAAGGGGACAGGGCGGTGCAAAAAAGTGTGGAGAACGGAGAATGGAGGCGTTTTGTCCCCCGCTTTGTCGCGGTAAACGGCAACCGTTCGCGTCATGTATGGGAAAAGGCTTGAAATATCGCTTCATAAGAAGTAGAAAATCGCATGACAACAGAACAGCCTGAAAAGCGTGATTTCATTCGTGAAATGATTGCGCGGGATCTTGCCGAAGGTGTTTGCAAGGCTCCGATAACGCGCTTCCCACCGGAACCGAACGGCTATTTGCATATCGGTCATGCAAAGGCAATATGTTTGAATTTCGGATTGGCTCAAGAATACGCCTCGCAGGGGGCTTGCTGTCATTTACGCTTTGACGATACGAATCCCAGCAAAGAAGATCAAGAATATGTGGACAGTATCCAAGAAGATATTCATTGGCTGGGCTTTGATTGGAAGGATCAGTTGTATTTTGCTTCCAATATTTTTGATTTCTTTTACGAATGTGCCGTTCATCTTATCAAGAACGGGTTGGCGTACGTTGATGAACAAGATGTTGAGGTAATACGCGCCCAGCGCGGCAATGTCGTGAAGCCCGGTACGGAATCTCCCTTTCGCAACCGTTCGATAGAAGAAAACCTTGCTCGCTTCGAGGCAATGAAAAACGGTGATATTGCCGAGGGGAAAGCGGTGCTGCGAGCCAAAATCGATATGGCTTCGAGCAACATGAATATGCGCGATCCCGTTTTGTATCGCATTGTCTTTGCGGAACATCACAATACGGGCAACAAATGGTGCATCTATCCGATGTATGATTTTGCGCATCCTCTCGAGGATGCGCACGAACACATTACGCATTCTCTTTGTACTCTCGAATTTGAAAATCACCGTCCGCTTTACGATTGGGTGATCGACAATTGCCCAACGCCGAGTCGCCCTCACCAGACGGAATTTTCGCGTCTCAATATTACCTATACCGTGATGTCGAAGCGCAAGCTCTTGCAACTGGTGCAAGAAGGTTACGTTTCCGGATGGGATGATCCGCGTATGCCTACAATTTCGGGGATGCGCCGCCGCGGGTTTCCTGCGGCAGCAATTCGCAAATTCTGCGAAACGGTTGGGATTACAAAGTTCAACGGTAATACCGATACGGCATTGTTGGAACACAGTGTACGCGGCGAGCTGAATGCTGTTGCCCCGCGTCGCATGGCTGTGTTGCATCCGTTGAAATTGGTGTTGACCAATCTTCCCGAAGATTATCGTCAGGAAGTGGAGGTACAAATCAATCCGGAACAACCGGAGCTTGGTTTGCGCAAGATTGTTTTGACAAGAGAAGTTTGGATTGAACGTGATGATTTTATGGTCGATCCTCCGAAGAAGTTTTTCCGTCTCGGTCCCGGGCGCACTGTGCGTTTGCGTGGCGGACATTGCATCACATGTACCGGCTACACCGCCGATAGCGAAGGCAATATTACCGAAATCTACGCTGAAGCCTTGCCCGGTACAATCGGCGCACCGGCACCCGAAGGAATCAAATGTCGCACGGCTATTCATTGGGTGTCCGTTCCTCTGGGCGTGGATGCCGAAGTCCGTATGTACGACCGCCTTTTCCGTGATGAAGCACCCGATGCCAATCCGGAAGGATTCTTGGCATCACTGAATTCCGATTCATTGGAGGTGTTGCCGCACGTCAAAGTTGAGCCGTCATTGGCAGAAGCCGCTCCGGAATTTTTGTGCCAGTTTGAACGCCTCGGTTATTTCGTGGCGGATCGGCGTGACCACAGTGCCACTCATCCTGTGTATAATCGCACGATCGCTTTGAAAGATTCTTGGGCAAAAGCAAAATAAATGATTATGAACGAATATCGTACTGCCGAACAAGTCAATCTTCCGATTCAGCCATTGTTTGATGCCGTCCCCGTGGCGCAAGGCGATGACCCCTTGGTTTTCAGCCCGCTTTCTGAGATTCTGGAAGAGCTGAGACAGGGACGGTTGATTCTTGTTACGGATGATCCCGCCCGCGAAAATGAAGGAGATCTTATCTGCGCCGGAGAGTTTGCTACCCCGGAGGCAATTAATTTCATGGCAACGCATGCGCGCGGGCTGATTTGTTCCCCGATGTCACCGGAAAAAGTGGATGCCATGGGGCTTTCCATGATGAACCAACGCAACACGGAAAAGCTTCATACCGCCTTTACCGTGTCCTTGGATGCACGGGAAGGAACCACAACGGGTATCAGCGCGTATGAACGTTCCATCACCATCAGAAAGTTGGCAGAGCCGACGGCTTCTCTCGATGATTTCGTGCAACCGGGGCATATGTTCCCATTGCGAGCCGTAGAGGGCGGTGTGCTTCGCCGCGCCGGACATACCGAAGCGACAATCGATTTGATGCGTTTGGCAGGGCTTCAGCCCGTGGGGGTATGCTGCGAAATTATGCGTGATGACGGTACAATGGCACGAATTGGCGATTTGGGTACTTTCCAGCGAGAACATTCCCTCAAAGCCTGCACGTTGGCTCAAATCATCGAATACCGCCAGCATTCGGAACGTCTTGTGGAGGCAGAAGAAACCGTGAAGTTGCCTACGGATTACGGCGAGTTTATTTGCCATTCCTATCATTCAAAGGTAGACGGTGCAACGCATTTGGCTTTGGTGCATGGCGAAATTGATGCCGATGAGCCCGTATTGGTGCGTGTACACAGCGAATGTCTAACGGGTGATGTTTTTGCCTCTCGCCGTTGCGATTGCGGCAGCCAATTGCATACAGCCATGCGTCGCATTGCCGAAGAAGGCGGGGTTCTCCTGTATCTCAGACAAGAAGGACGCGGTATTGGCTTGTCAGCTAAATTGCATGCGTACAAATTGCAGGAACAGGGACTAGATACCGTCGAAGCCAATATTCGCCTCGGCTTCCCGCCGGATTTGCGTGATTACGGCATCGGGGCGCAAATATTGCGCGATCTCGGTGTCCGTCACCTGCGCTTGTTGACCAACAATCCCAAGAAAATCATTGGGCTTGAGGGACACGGTCTTGATGTGGTCGAACAAGTGCCGATAAGCATTCCTCCCAACGAAAGCAACGCTTTTTATTTGGAAACCAAGCGCGATAAAATGGGGCATACCCTTTGACCGCACGCTCAGAAACAATACCCGCTCCGTTCGGGAGCGGGCTTTGCTTCCGATCCCACGCCCCACCCAGCTCCCATGAAACAGAGTCATACGAACATAATAATTCGCAAGCCCTCCCTATGGCTATGCTTTGTCTGTTCCGCGCTCATTCATATCATGGTAGCCTTGCTTGTTTTCCCGATTCGTTTTGATTCGGTGGCGCGGAAATCTCCGCTTTCCCGTAAGACCGTTCGTTTCGTTACGGTTTCTCGCAACCGTGAAAAAGAATCGCCGATGAAAACCGTACAAACGCCTGAAAAAGAGCCTTTATTCGTAAAAACGGCTCATGATCAAGAATCTTCCCTCCGTCCTAAAACAGCAGACTACATCGGCTCTCGCCATACAATTGCTTCGGGGAGTGGGAAAAGCCCCGAGGAGCAAACAGAGCGCAATTTGCCCAATATAGACGGCGAAAAAGAACGAGGGGAAATTGTTCTTTTTGACAGGGAAAGGCAAGACGGTGACCTTGAGAGCGAAGATGAACCCTCGTCGCTGGATATGCAACCGACACCGCCGTTGCCTTCGGAGAAAGCATTGGCTGACGATGCACTTTCTTCAAATCCGATTTGTCTCACCGCGTCCGATGGCAATATCACCTCCGAACAGTCGCGTCGGGAGAAGGAAAACTGCGAAAATGCGGCTCCGTCGATCAAAGAGTATTTGGCAGAAGGACAGAGTGGAATGCGTCTTACGACTCCGTTAGAGGTTGAACGTTATATGAAGCCTATCGTGTCACTCGGTGAGATATACGGGAATGATTCTTCGGAAATATTCATGCCGCAAACGCCTTCTCCTCGTCTGCCTTACGATCCTTCCTTTACGGCGTCTTCGCAACCGGGTTTCCGCACGAAAGAAAAAAGAACGCGGACAACCGGAAGATTCGTTTTGGGTAGCAAACCATCGCTCAACGTAGAAAAAACTCCCAAGGGGATGTACCAAGCCTTAATATACAGGCGCATTGCCTATTACTGGTACAGAGAATGCGATGCCAACCGCGATATGATCATACCGGGAAGTCTTCACCTCCGATTACTGGTCAATACTCGAGGGCAAATCACTGCGATGGATCTCCTGAAACGCACGGGTGCCAGCGTTTCTCAACAAGGTTTTACCTTTCGCGCTGTCCGCTGTGCCGAAATCCCGCCCATGCCGACAGAGGTTCGGCGAGACATTGTGGGTGACAAGATGGAACTCATTTTCGATTTTTACTTTGATTAATAACAAATACTATGAAAGAACAAATTATTCATTTCTTTGCCGTTTGCCATCCCTTTGGGTATCCTCTGCTGGCATGCTCGCTCGTTTTGGGTATGGCGGCTGTCTATCATTTATGGTTGAATGCGGGAAATATGCGATGCGTTGCCCGCTTGGCTCGCCTGTGGGAAAGCGTGGGAGACGAGGATGCCGTTGCGAAAGAACGCTTTCTTGCCGAAATTCAACCCGGGCGAAATACTCCCGAACGTTTATGTCGCATGGTTGCAGAGCAGGCTGAGATGTCGGAGGAATCTCTTCGGCTATTCATCGAAACAAAAGCCAAGGAAGAGT
The DNA here is from genome assembly GCA_964418985.1 of uncultured Akkermansia sp. Classification (GTDB taxonomy): domain Bacteria; phylum Verrucomicrobiota; class Verrucomicrobiia; order Verrucomicrobiales; family Akkermansiaceae; genus Akkermansia. The sequence goes on from CAYQNL010000004.1 coordinate 125,659, forward strand.
TTGTTCAGTTGCAGGGAGGCATTGCTGCCTTGGATGCCGTGATTAGTATCGCCCCGATGTTTGGTATCTTGGGTACGGCTTGGGGTCTTGTAGAGATATTCGGGGTATTCGGCTTGGGAGAACATCAGGAAGGTATAGCGCAGGGAATCGCGACGGCTTTGTACACAACGATTTTTGGCTTGGCGATTGCTGCTCCGGGGGTGATTCTCGTGTCGTGGTTCAATCGGCGATTGGAAAAATGTGCTGCTTCTTTGGAAGCTTTGTTGACCGCTCTTATCGCGCGGCGTTCCGAGCTTAACTGACTTTTTCGGGCGTATGAAAATATACAACCATCCGAAAAATAAAACGGGCATCCCCATTGTGCCCATGCTGGATATTTTGACCATTTTGCTGATCTTTTTCATTGTCCATACTCAATTGAAAACTCAGCAAAATGTTCTCAAACTGAAATTGCCTCAAACACAATATTTGGCGGGAGAAAAAGCCTCAGATGATATGCTTCTTCTCGAAATCGGAGAGACAGGCGAAATTGCCCTGCAAGGGAAAACACTTTCGGAAAAGGAATTGGGAAATTGCGTGCGCGAGATGCTTGCCGATCATCCGAATATGAAAGTGCAGGTTTCTGCTGCAGAGGGAGCCTCGCTCGGCTCTTTGATACAAGTTACAGACATACTGACAAGCGTGGGAATTGACACGCCTGATCTTCCTGTCAGAATAGACTTCAAACCTGCATTGCAGGAATAAATTAGAAAATCAGCCATGCTTCTTCCCATCACACAATACGGCAATCCGATCCTGCGCGTCAAATGTGCTCCTGTCGACATTTCCGAAGAAGGTCTTGCCACCCTTGCCGACAACATGCTCGAAACGATGTATGCGGCCGAGGGAATTGGTTTGGCGGCTCCTCAGATTGGTTTGAGCATGCAATTGGTTGTGATCGATATTCCGGAAGAAGAGACGGAAACGCCCGAAACAGCTCTTGTCAACGGTGTGCTGAAGCCCATACGCGATATCATGCCCTTGTGCTTCGTTAATCCTCAAATTGAGCCGTATGGCAAAAACTGTTCATTTAATGAAGGTTGCTTGAGCGTTGGGTCTGTTCGAGCCAACGTTATTCGCCCGGAGCGCGTCAAAGCTTCGCTGACACTTCTTGATGGTTCTGTGTCGGAAATTGATTGTGCCGGACTTCTTGCCCGTTGCCTCCAGCATGAAACGGATCATCTCAACGGAGTTCTCTTTACGGATCGCGTTTCTTCTGCTGCAAAGATAACGCTCAACAAACGCCTCAAGCGTCTGGCTCTGGAGAACGGTCTGTAAAATTGGACATTAGTTCGTTTGCCTGTTGCCAACGATCCGCCTGCCGTGGGTAGCATGTCACACCAGTGATGACAATGAATCGTTCTCTAATGAAAGGCGTAGCCCCTCGCAACAATCTTCAAGCAGGGTAATAACTTTGTCGAAATCTTCCTGTGTTCCATAATAGGGATCGGGAACATATGTATGGGAAGATCGGCGGGCGAAGCGGCACATGGGAATGATTGTTGTCTTGCTGTTGCATTTGCTTGCCATGGATAAAAGGAAGTTTTCGTTTTCTTCGTCCATGGGTACAAGGAGATCAAAGTTTGAAAAATCGGCTTGTGTAATGGGTCGGGAGAGATGCCCATCATATGCGTAGCCCCTTTGTTCCAAGGCATGAAGCATGCGGGTATCAGGGTGAGCTCCTTTATGAAAGTTGATTGTTCCCGCAGAATCTGCTTCTGCTAGGTCACCGGATCCTGTTGCTTTTAGGCAGGCGTTGAAAATAATTTCTGCAGCAGGGGAACGGCAAATATTTCCCAAACAAACAAATAAGACACGGTACATGGCATTACGGAAAAATTGATACAAGAAAGCGTCGGAAAATAAAATCCGACGCTTTCGAAAACAGGGATAAGGAGGCAATTATGCTTCTTCGGGAGCAACGTTGACGCGACGTCCCTTTTGATCGAAGAATACTCGACCGTCAACAAGGGAGAAGATCGTGTAGTCACGCCCCATGCCCACGCCCTTGCCAGGATGCCATTTGGTGCCGCGCTGGCGAATGATGATGTTGCCGGCGATGACGGATTGCCCGCCGAATTTTTTCACGCCGAGGCGCTTGCTCTGAGAATCGCGACCGTTGCGAACGGAACCTTGACCTTTCTTATGAGCCATTTGAAGTAAATATGGTTAAATGTTTAAATTAAGCGTTGATTGCGGTAATTTCCACCTTTGTGAGAGCAGCGCGGAAGCCGATTTTCTTGTGAAACCCTTTGCGGCGTTTGAATTTGAACGCAATACCTTTTTTCCCGCGAGCTTGCGCGTCGAGAACTTTGGCTTTCACCGTAGCTCCTTTCACAAGGGGAGTGCCGATGGATGTTCCGTTGTCATTGTTGACGAGAAGAACTTGGTCAAAGGTCGTTTCCGCGTCGTTTTCCACTCCGTTGAGGCGATCAACGCTCAACACGTCACCCACCTGTACGCGGTATTGTTTGTTACCGGATTTGAAAATTGCGTATGCCATAATGTCACTAATTCGGATTGATCCCCATTAAGGGGTGGCGCATTATATCGGCAGAGTTTCGTCTCGGCAAGAAAAATTTCATAAAAATATGTCCGACTTGCATAAAATTTTCAACAATTCTCCGATTACGGTGCATTCTCCGGAAGAAATGCGTCTGCTCGGGCGGCGTATAGCAGCTGTTTTGCAGCCCGGTCAAACGCTCGGGCTGGTGGGAAATTTGGGGGCAGGGAAGACGCATCTGACTCAGGGTGTTTTGGAGGGATTGGGCGCATCGCAACCTGCCGTCAGCCCCACGTTTTCTCTTGTGCATGAACATGCGGACGGGAGAATTCCAGTGGCACATTTTGATTTTTACCGCATGAAGTCTCCGGAAGAAGCTTTTTCGATCGGTTGGGATGATTATTTGGACGGCAACCGTATATTAATCGCGGAATGGGCAGATAAGTTTGACGGCGAGCTGATGCCTCCGTCAACGGATTGGATTGTCATCGAACATACGAGGGAAACTGAGCGCGTTGTTTCGTGGCGCAGGGCGTGATTGCCGCATAAAGCTGTTTGGAACGGGCGAGTGTCGCTTTCCCTTTGAAAACGGCGATTTGGTAAAAAGAAAAGACGCTTGCAAATGAATGCAAGCGTCTTAAAAGATGGTACGCACGAGAGGACTCGAACCTCCACGAAGTTACTCACTAGAACCTGAAACTAGCGCGTCTACCAATTCCGCCACGTGCGCATGATCGAACCATGAAGACTGGGGAAGTGTATCAGGTTCGAGCCATTTGGCAAGGAAAATTTCTTTTTACATGTCAAAATTTATTTTGGGGAAATGTCAATTGCCGAACGGAGAGTATCGCATTGCGCAGAGAACGGTAATGTGGTACATTGGGCGCATGCAAAAAGCTCGTCTTGCCGTGCTTGGTTCCGGTTCCGGTTCCAATTGCCAGTCTCTCTTTGATGCGATCGATTGCGGAGAATTGAATGCCGAAGTGGTTACAGTGCTTTCCGATAATCCCGATGCCTATATTTTGCAACGCGCCATGCAACGCAATATCCCCGTTCGCGTCCTGGATTGCGCAGGGTTTAAGAATAAGTTCCCCGAAGAAGAACAGCAGAAACTTGCCGAGGAACTAAAAGAGCTGAAGATCGATTTGGTTTGTTTGGCTGGATTTATGCGCCTTGTCAAAAAGCCTCTTCTTGAGGCTTTTCCGCGCCGCATTATGAATATTCATCCGTCTTTGCTTCCCTTGTTCCCCGGAATAGAAGCGTGGAAACAAGCGTTGGCTGCCGGGGCAAAGGAAAGCGGTTGCACGGTACATTTTGTGGATGCCGGCATGGATACGGGCGATATTATTTTACAGGCAAAAGTGCCGGTGGAACCCGGGGATACGCCCGAAAGTTTGCATGCCCGTATTCAGGTGCAAGAGCATATTATTTATCCCGCTGCCGTACGCACCGTTCTTTCGCAACAGGCTCATTAAGCGACTTCTTGCGAAAGAAACGGAAATGACGGGGCGATGTCAGTATTCGCAGTGACCCGGTGTGCGAGGGTACGGAATGACATCGCGAATGTTTTGCACCCCCGTCACAAACATGAGAACGCGTTCAAATCCCGCGCCGAAACCGGCATGTGGAACACTACCGTATCGGCGCAAGTCGGCGTACCAGCGGTAGCTTTCTTCGTTCATGCCCATGCGTTTGATGTTGGCTTCGAGTATGTCGAGGCGTTCTTCTCGCTGGCTTCCCCCCACGATTTCGCCGATGCCCGGCACCAAGACGTCCATAGCGGTGACGGTTTTGCCATCATCGTTGAGACGCATGTAGAAAGGTTTGATTTCTTTGGGATAGTTGTACAGTGTGACCGGGCTTTTAAAGTGTTCTTCGGTCAAGTAGCGTTCGTGTTCACTTTGCAGATCGATACCCCAGTGAACGGGATAGTCAAACTTGCGCCCGCTCTTGGCGAGGATGTCAATGGCTTCCGTGTAACTGCATCGCACAAAGGGAGTTTGGGAGACGAATTCAAGGCGTTCTTTCAAGCTTTTGTCGACAAACTTGCAGAAGAAGTCGAAATCGCCCGATGTATCGGCAAGCATGGTGTTGACTACGTGTTTCACGAAGTCTTCGGCGAGGTTCATGTCCCCTTCCAGATCGCAGAAGGCAACTTCGGGCTCGATCATCCAAAATTCGGCGGCGTGGCGTGTGGTGTTTGAATTTTCCGCGCGGAAGGTCGGTCCGAAGGTGTAGATGTTGCTGAGGGCGCAGGCGTAGGTTTCGCCTTCGAGTTGCCCGCTGACCGTTAAATAGGATGCCTTGCCGAAGAAATCGTTTTCGTAGGATTTATTTTCTTTCGAGAGAGGATCAAGCACAGTGACGCGAAACATTTCGCCCGCGCCTTCGCAGTCGCTGGCCGTGATCAGTGGCGTATGCACCCATACGAAATCGCGTTCAAGAAAGAATTGATGGATAGCAGCGGCTAAGCGGCTTCGCGTACGAAAAATTGCGCCGAACAGGTTGGTACGCGCTCGTAGGTGTGCGATGGATCGCAAAAATTCGGGGGAATGCCCCTTTTTTTGCAGAGGGTAATTGTCCGGTACGCTTCCCAGCAGATTGACGGAAGCGGCGCGGAGTTCCCATTTTTGCCGTCCGCCCGGGCTTTCGACCAGATCGCCTGAGACCGCTACCGATGCACCGGTGTTCATTTGACCGATAAGCTCATAACCGGGAATGCCAGCGTCGGCGATTACCTGAAGCCCCGTTTGGGATGTGCCGTCATTGATTTCGAGAAATGAAAACGTTTTGGAATCACGTCGCGTGCGTATCCAGCCCGCTGCTGTGATGCCGTTCATCGGCGTTTCTGCTTGGAGAAGCTGTTTGATCAGAATTCTGTTGTTCATGGGAAAATGATAGGTTCTTTTTGAGAAAAAGGGCACGGACAACTTGCTGTCCGTGCCCGTAAAAAGAAGAAAGAACGCGATGCGCTCAGAGTGAGTTCAACTTTGAAAGAATGTTATCCTTCGAGGTAGCTCCAACGATTGTGTCGGCAACCTGCCCGTTTTTGAAGAAAAGAAGTGTTGGAATGGAGCGGACATTGTATGTCGTCGCAAGTTTTGGACATGCGTCAACGTCCGCTTTGGCAACTTTGAATGCGCCGTTCGCTTCTTGAGCGATTTGATCGATGATCGGGGAGATCATGCGACACGGCCCGCACCAAGTAGCCCAGAAGTCAACGAGGACAGGGATAGGAGACTGAAGAACTTCTTCTTCGAAATTCGATTCTGTAATTTGTAAAGCCATGGTATTTTATGCGATGTGATAAAGACGCTGCGTGTTCAGACAACGCGGTTACTCCTCCCCCTCTTCTGCGGAGGTGTCTTCATCGGTACTTCCTACGTCATCTGTTGCGCTGTTCGATTCCGCGAAGATCGAGGAAAGCGTGGAGATCGGAGCTACTCTGTTGGGCAATGCTCCCGTTTTCAGCAGGAAGACACAACAGACAAGCGACAGAATGGCGGCTACAATCGAAACGGTCAGGAAGAGAGGGTTTTCCTTTTTCTCGCTGTCGCTTTCTGCTTCGACCTTCTGCTTGTTGAATGTTGTGGGTTTTGCAATGCCGGATTTAATTCCGCTAAGGGGGATTGTGGCGGTGGGCATGCTCAACGTGGGCGAGGCAGACGGCTTAACGGCTGTACTCGGTTTGAGAGGTGCCGAAGGGGGGATGGGTTTGACCGGTGCGTTGAGCGGCACCGTTGCTGCCGCACGTCCTGTCGGCGGTACGGGCGGAACCGCCGCGCCACCGATGGTGGGCGGTTTGGGCGGAAGAGGTACGGTGAAAGCTCCCTGTTGAGCAACGGGACGAACCGACGTGGGAGGCACGGGCGGTGTCGGTGGCTTGGGCGCGGCTACAATCGGCGGTGTCGGCGGCGCAGGTGGCGCCGGCGGCGGAACGACCGGAGAGGGAGATGGCATAGGAGTGCTCATAATATGTCAAAAACTGTGCCGTCAGTGGCGTTGATTTCTCTATATTGCATTTTCATTTCTGAAATGCAAGCAGGAAATATGCGAGAAGGCAAAAAAGAATCATTTCTTCGGTGAAGAGACGGTTCAAGAGTGCCATTCATGCACGTGCAGCGGTCTTTTCTTGCCGAAAAAGGAGCGGTATGATAGAGTGATGTCAATGAAACCGCTCGTAAAAATAGCAGAAACGCGGACGTCTCGCGGAGAAACATGGGAGTTGTGGAAACGTGACGGGCAATATCATCTCATGCTGGACGGTGTGCCGTATGCGTCCGGGTTCAGCAACGGAACAGATGAAGCCATGGCAGAATGCGGTGTTTCGCCCGTTGTGCGTGCCAACCAACCGGCTTTTTTATTTGCGGGTATAGGGTTGGGGATTGCGCTTGCCACCGCCGCCCGATTGATCAATCGGGAAAAAGCATGTTTTGTCGTGGCGGAACCGTGCCGCGAGCTGGTGGAGTGGAACAAAACCTTGGTTGCAGATTTGCATCCCGGATTGTGGGATGATTCCCGTATCGTCGAAGAACCGTTCTCCGCATTGGAAGTGGCTCGGAAAAACGCGTCTGCGTTTCATGCCGTTTTTATCAAGTCTCTTCATGAAAGATGCTCGTTATCGGTGAATGAAGCGGGTGATTATTTTCATTCGCTGAAACAAGGCGGTCTTTTGCTGATTGCTTTGTCGAGAGGCGATCGACGTCTTGAAGGTACATTGAGACGGGCGGGGTTTGATGTTTCATTCGTCAGTGTGCCAGCCAACAAAAAGGGCAAGCAAACCCGTTTTCACACAATTGTGCTGGGACGGCGCGGTCGCTATGTTTCGGCTCGGGAGAAAATGTGATATGATGAAAGACAGGAACTGCAACAAACGTACTATTTGCAATATGAATTTTTCCCGACTGATGACTGCGGCACTGGCTCTCGTTTCTTCCGCATGGGCGGAATCATCTCTGCATCTCGATTGGGAGAATCCCCAAAATCTTTTTCAAAATCGTGAAGCATCGCGGGCATTTTTTGTCCCCTTTGCCGACAGGACAGAGGCGTTGCAAGGGAAGCGCGGTAATTCATCTCTGGTTCAAAGCTTGAACGGTATGTGGAAGTTTTCATGGGTACCGAAGCCTGCCGATCGCCCGATGGATTTTTACAAGCCCGAATATGACGTTTCGTCATGGAAAGAAATCCCCGTTCCGTCCAATTGGCAGATGCTGGGGTACGGTACTCCCGTATATTCCAATCAGGCGTACATTTTCCCCAGAAACTGGCCATCGGTTATGTCCGCTCCGCAAAAGAATCCGTACCGCGATGAATCTCGTTACACATCCGTGCGGACAGAGCCGAACGCCGTGGGGTCATATCGTCGCGATTTTGAAGTCCCCGCCGCATGGGAAGGCAAGGAAGTGTTCGTTCAATTCGATGGGGTTGATTCGTTCTTTTATCTGTGGATCAACGGCGAAAAGGTGGGCTTTTCGAAAGACAGTCGCACGGCAGCTGTGTTTAATATTACGAAATATCTTAAACCCGGGAAGAATGTATTGGCTGCAGAAGTGTACCGTTTTTCGGACGGTTCGTACCTCGAATGCCAAGATATGTGGCGTCTTTCGGGGATTTTCCGTGATGTAAAGCTGTTTGCCGCGCCGCAGGTGCAAGTGCGGGATTTCTTTGTGCATACGGATTTTCAGCCCTCGGACGATACGCTTTCGGGGTCTGATTATACACAAGCGCGATTAAGTGTGGAGGTCGACGTGCGCAATTTGGCGGGTGATAAACGCCGGTTTGATCTCACGGCAGAATTGTTTGACGCAAAGGGCGACAAGGTGTGCGATCTTTCGTCTGCTTCGGGCGAAATAGAATCCGGTGCCGAAAGCAAAACCGTGTTGACCGCCGATGTGCAAAACCCTGCTTTGTGGAGTGCGGAAAAACCCAATCTTTATAAACTGGTTCTCACTCTGAACGGCAATTCCGAAAAGACTCGTGAAGTTGTCTCCAAAAATATCGGTTTCCGCGAAGTGAAGATGAAAGAAGGGCGTTTCCTTGTGAACGGTCAGCCGGTGAAGCTTAAAGGCGTGAATCGTCATGAAAGCCATCACAAAAACGGTCATACGGTCACCGAAGAAGAGTGTTTGCAGGAAATTCTTCTCATGAAACGTGGTAATATTAACCATGTCCGCAATTCGCATTATCCCCAGCCTTCTTATTTCTATGATCTTTGTGATGAATACGGTATTTATGTTTGTGACGAAGCTAATATCGAATCGCACGGGTATTATTACGGCGAGCAATCGCTGAGCCATCCGGAAGAGTGGAAAGCCGCCCATGTCTGGCGCAACCAAAACATGGTGGAGCAATCAAAAAATCATCCCTGTGTGGTGATGTGGTCTTACGGAAATGAAGCGGGACCCGGGCAGAATTTTACCGCCGTGCGTGATTGGATCAAATCGCGCGATACGTCGCGCCCCACTCAATACGAACGCAACAACAAGATTGCTGATCTGAATTCCAACCAATATCCCTCGGTTCAGTGGGCGAAGAATGTGGCTGCGCAGAAGCCAGCCAAGCCGTGGTATATCTCCGAATACGCCCACATTCTTTGCAATTCGATGGGCAACCTTCAGGATTACTGGGATGCCATTGAATCGAGCGATACAATTATCGGCGGTGGCATTTGGGAGTGGATTCATCAGTCCTATGACAAAACGGAAAAAATGCCTGACGGTCGCGAAATTACCTTCCAAGCTTACGGTGGGGATTTTAACGACTATCCCAATGACGGTATCTTTTGCATTAAGGGCGTGATTTACAGCGATCGCACACCTACGCCGATTTGGTGGGAAATCCGCAAGGTACAACAAAATGTCGGCTTCTCGTTTAAGGGTGTGGAGAATGAGGGGAAAGATCTTGTCATCAACATTAAAAATAAAAATTATTTCACCAACCTCAACGAATATCGGGGTAAATGGGAATTGATGGAAGAAGGAACGCGAGTGGTCGCATCGGGCGAGTTTGAAACGGACGTTGCCCCCACGCAGATTGGTGAATTGATGATCCCCACGGAAGAATTGCGCAAGGGTAGGGAACATTTCAACAAAGGATGCGAATACTTTCTGCGCCTCAGTATGGTCCTCAAAGAAGATACTTTGTGGGCGAGTAGCGGCTATGAAGTGGCGTGGGAGCAAATTCCCGTTGCTTCCTCGCTTCTCGGTGCAGAGGAAGACGCAGAGCTTCTCCCTGCTGCCGGCGATCCCTTGGATGTTAAAAATACCGATGACAGTATGACGGTGACAGGAGAAAAATTCAGCGTGACGATCGATAAAAAGACGGGCGGGTTGAAAAATTATATCTGTAACGGCGTAGAGCTTCTCGGTAACGATGCCACGGTGCATCTCAGCGCATACCGCGCTCCACTTGCCAATGATAAATGGGCAATGAACCAATGGTTCACCGCTGGTCTGCGCAATTTGAAGCACACGGCAAGTCCTCTGACCGTGGAACGCTTTGATATGGGGGCTGTTCGCATTGTCACGCTCGTTCGTTCGCAAGGAGTTCGTAAAGAATATCTAGACCGCAACATATACGATACGGGGAAAGCTGTGATCGAAGATCGCGGGCCACTCAACGGACAAGCATTTAGTTTTCAAACGCAATTGGTTTATACCATCTTGCCGGGTGGCGAAGTGAGCGTCCAAGCGGGTATTTTCCCCTCGGAAGAAGAAATGGTTTTGCCCCGCCTCGGCTTTACCGTCAATTTGCCCGAACGTTATGATTTGGCAACATGGTATGGATGCGGTCCTGTGGAAAATTATCCTGATCGTCGCTCTGCCGCTGCCGTGGGCGTCTATAGCCAAACGGTGCGCAACATGGTGGAAAAATATCCCAAACCCATGGAAATGGGTAATCGCATGGACACGCGCTGGGTGGCGTTGACGGATAGCAACGGCATTGGAGTACTGTTCACCGCTGCGGCGGGAACGACGATGAATTTCTCTGCACTGCCGTATACGGCTCAGGCTCTCACCGATGCAGCTCATCCGCATCGGATCAAACCCGCAAATGCCACGGTTCTCAACCTGGATGCGGGAACTCTCGGCTTGGGTGGGGCAGCATGCGGACCTATTCCGATTGAACGCGATATCCTGCGAACCCACCCTACCACATTTGCGTTTTCCCTGCGTCCCGTGATGGCGGGGGATCATGTGGAACAAATCGGGCGCAAACGGCTTCCTCTGTCGAGCTTGGTCACCGTATGGCGCGATGAACTCGGCATGGTGCATGCATCCAGCGCGTCAAAAGATGCCGAAATCACTTTGGCAATGCCCGATGGTTCTAAAATGAAATACACCGAGCCGTTCATGATGAGAGAAGAGGGGCTTGTGCGGGCTTCATCGCACATGCCCGATCATCTCGATTCGGCAGAATTGCGCTTCCACTTCTCTACATGGATGCCCGAAAATCTCTCTCGCATTGTGTCGTGTTCGTCTGCTGCAGGTGGGCGTGAATCGGCATGGAGTTTGATAGACGGACGTTCCGATACGTACTGGCATTCGAATTGGCGCGATGAAAATGCCTCATACCCCCATGAAGTTGTCATTGATATGGGGGTGAAGGCTCAGTTGCGCGGCGTGGGCATCACACCGAGGCAAGACCGCACCGGCTCTCGCGTCGCCGAAGTGCAGGTGTATCTTTCCGAGGACGGTTCGTCTTGGGGAGAAGTGGCGGCAACGGTTAACATGGAAGACAGCGATTTGACCCAAGAAGCGAGCTTTGATCAGCCCCGCATCGGACGATACATGAAGATTGTTTGCACAAAGCCAATCAAAGAAGGGGAACGCTATGCCGCCTTGGCTGAGGTGAGACCTAATATTGCCAAGGTGATTGGCGAATATCCCCCCAATGCCTTCTTCTCGATTGCCTACGCAAGCAGCGAAATGCCGGGCGAAGGGATTGCCACTAACGTGCTTGACGGGAATCCCGCAACGTATTGGCATACGCTTTACGGGTTGACACTGGCGAGTTTCCCGCATGAAATTCGCCTTGATCTCGGTGCGGAACGCCGCGTAAAAGCCCTCAAGTATACGCCCAGACAAGATTCTCCGAACGGTCGCATTAAAGATTACGAAGTTTACGTCAGCCGCGATGGGGAAAATTGGGGTGAACCTGTGGCGCAAGGTGTCTTCTTGGATAATACGGAAACGCAAACGGCTCGCTTCTTGAACCCGACAGATTGTCGTTACGTGCGTCTTGTGGCAAAGAATGCTCACAACGGTGGTGATTCTGCCTCTGTGGCGGATCTGGACGTGGAAATTGAGAACTGATCCCTATATATTCCCATGTTGGCAAAGCGCATTATTCCATGTTTGGACGTTACGGGCGGGCGAGTGGTCAAAGGGACAAACTTTGTACATCTGCGCGATGCCGGTGACCCCGTAGAATGTGCAGTGGCTTACGATCGGCAAGAAGCGGATGAGCTTGTGTTTCTTGATATTACCGCTTCTTCAGATGCCCGTGACACCATGGCAGATGTGGTTCGCCGTACGGCGGAATGTTGCTTTATGCCCTTGACGGTGGGTGGCGGCATCCGCTCGGTGGAAGATATGCGCCGCATGTTGCATGCCGGCGCGGATAAAATATCGGTCAATACAGCTGCCATAAACCGCCCCCAGTTGATTGCCGAGGGGGCGCAGGCTTTTGGTTCGCAGTGCGTGGTGGTGGCTATTGATGCAAAGCAGGATGCTTCCGGCTCATGGAGGGTATCCACACACGGTGGTCGTCATATGACGGATTTGGATGCTGTGGAGTGGGCTCGTGAAGCAGAACGCCTCGGAGCGGGAGAGATTCTTCTCACCAGTATGGATGCAGATGGGGTCAAACAGGGCTATGATATCGAATTGACCCGTTGCGTCAGTGATGCTGTACATATTCCCGTGATAGCCAGCGGCGGAGCGGGCAATTTGGATCACATGGTGGAGGTGTTGTGTGAGGGACGAGCCGATGCCGTACTGGCGGCTTCTATTTTCCATTTCGGCGAATACACCATCCCGCAGGCCAAAGCGCGATTTGCCGAATGTGGTCTTCCCGTCCGCCCGCCCTTTCGCAAAAATTACCTCTAATCGGGTAAATTTTTTCAAATAAAAAGCCTCTCTGCTATGCGCAGAGGCTTAAAATATCATTTGCGGTGGCGCAAGGAGAGTGCACCCGGAGCCGGCAACGAGATACACTGCGACACGGGGTACGGATGCTACATCGCTTTGCATAAGAGCAGAATCAAATACGTAGATTTGCTTTACGGTATCGGTATAGTTTCCGTTGATCAGAATGTTGTTGTAGTTGATATTCCCAACCGGAAAGTTTACCGACCGGTATGCTGAGGCAGATTCTCCGATATATATGCGGGTGGCTTTTACCCGTCGTTGATTGTATCATCGGTAATGATCGTCATCAGCTGTTTTATATGCAGAGAGGTCGCTCAGCGATGCAGTCTTGAGAGAAGCTTTATAATAAACCCCATTCGACATGCCTTGGAATTGAGGATTACTGTTGATTCCCAAACCGAGAGAATGCGATGGACCGGAAGGCGTGATGAAAGTGGACTTGGTTGTTTCTGTGAACGATGTGAGAGTATTGTAATCTAGAGCCATGGAAATGGTCAGATTTCTTGCAGAGGACGTTGTCCCGGACCGGACGCGCTTTTTTGAGCCATTACGCCCGATGTAGAGGTCCCGAAGTCGGGAGGCAGAGTGCCGGTGAGGGTACTGAGGTCTGACCAACCGGCACGAGAGGTGTCCAGAATGTTATCTGTGTCTGCCGCTGTAAAAGTCGATAAAATAATCGGGAAAACAGTCATAAACAGTGTTTTTTCCAACTAATCCCGAAAAGATGCTTGCATACAGCATTCGGAATACTGTATGCAAGGTTGAATTTTTTAAATATAGAGTGAACTGAAAATGAAGGATTGAAGTCACAGATGATACAAACACCCTATTTCTCATGACTGAAAATATACCCTTTGAAATGATGAAAACGGCACCTTTGGCAGGTGATCTGTCTGCTGAGCCGCATTATGCAAGCCTTGGTTCATCGCTGGATGCTGAAGAAAGAAAACGGGAGACATCGGCAAAGCTTCGTGAAACGGCACCCTTTCGCGAAAGTGGGCAGAAACAGCCTCTCACGACGGATCATGGCGTAAAAATTGCCAATAATCAAAGTTCTCTCAAAGCAGGAGAAAATGGTCCTACATTGATGCAGGATTTTTTGTTTTTGGAGAAAATGGCGCATTTTGATCGGGAGCGAATTCCGGAACGTGTGGTACATGCCAGGGGGTCGGGGGCATATGGAGTGTTCCGTCCGTATCGTTCGTTGAGGGAGTGGACAAAGGCGAATTTTTTGCAAAATCCGGAAGAAGAAACGCCCGTCTTTGTGCGTTTTTCAACGGTGCAAGGTTTTCGTGGTTCTCCTGATACGGTGCGTGACATTCGCGGTTGGGCTACTAAGTTTTATACCAAGGAGGGCAATTTCGATCTTGTCGGCAATAACACGCCCGTATTTTTTATTCAGGATGCGTTGAAGTTTCCCGATTTTGTGCATGCTGTAAAACCAGAACCTCGCGATGAAGTACCGCAAGGTCAATCGGCGCATGATTCGTTTTGGGATTACGTTTCTCTGCAACCCGAAACTTTGCACAACGTGATGTGGGCTATGTCAGATCGCGGTATTCCACGCAGTTATCGTATGATGGAAGGGTTTGGTATTCATACATACCGTTTCATCAATGACGAGGGTCACAGTTGCTTTGTCCGTTTTCATTGGAAGCCGATTGCTGGATTGCGCTCTCTCGTGTGGGATGAAGCGCAACTGCTGACAGGGCGAGATCCCGATTTTCATCGCAAAGATCTTTGGTATGCCATTGAAGCAGGAGAATATCCCGAATACGAACTCGGTCTGCAAATTGTTTCCGAAGAAGAGGCCAAAATTTTCGATTTCGATATTCTTGACCCGACAAAGTTGATCCCGGAAACATTGGTCCCGGTTCAGGCCGTGGGGAAATTGACGTTGAACCGTAATCCCGATAATTTCTTTGCCGAAACGGAGCAATCGGCCTTTTGTCCGGCAAATATTGTACCCGGGATTGATTTTTCCGATGATCCATTGTTACAAGGGCGTATATTTTCCTACAGCGATACACAGAGACATCGTCTCGGCGGCGCAAATTTTACCGAGTTGCCGATCAATCGTCCGATTTGCTCGGTTCACAACAATCATCGTGACGGACAACACCGCATGCGCATTGATGACGAAACTGCCAATTATGAGCCCAACACGTTGTCGGGCAATTGGCCGCGCGAAACAATGCCGGCATCGGGCGGATTCTCTTCCTATGCTGCACGCATCGATGGAGTGCGTCGTCGCTTGCGTTCGCCTTCATTCGCCGAATATTACGCTCATCCGCGCCTATTTTGGAATAGCCAAACTAAGACAGAAAAGCGGCATATCGTTGCGGCATTCGGTTTTGAGTTGAGCAAAGTTAAGAGATCCTATATTCGACACCGTATCGTTGACTTGCTCTCCCGCGTTGATACTGATTTGGCACAAGGGGTTGCAACGGAGTTGGGTATCGAATTGACGCAAGAACAAAAATCACGTTCCTTGCCGTCTGCCGTGAACGGTGTGACAAATGATCCGTCTCTCAGCTTGTATACTCGTTCTTGCTGTGATGTGCGCTCCCTTCGGGTTTCTGTTCTCGCGGCAGACGGGATCAGCGGTAAAACGGCAGAAGTCATTTTCAGAAAGCTGAGTGATGCCGGAGTGCATCCGCATATATTGGCTCCGCACATGGGAGAACTCCACACGGATGACGGACGAATGCTTCCCGTCTCGGGGTTGATTTCCGCTTGCCCGTCCGTGTTGTTTGACGGTGTGTTGGTGGCTGATGGCGAACAAAATCTTGACGTGCTTGAGGCTGATCCTGATGTGAGGGAACACCTTGCTTTGGCATACAAGCATTTGAAGCCGATCGGATTTGTCGGGGACGCGGGTTTACTTGCACCCTTGCCGAAGGACGAGGGGATTCTTTGCGGATCAGCCGAAGAAATGGCAACTTCATTTCTTGCGGCTTTGGCAAAACACCGCATATGGTGTCGCGAGGAATGTTTGTAAAGCCTTTTCGGCTTTGAGCCGACACAGCTTCATTGGCAGGAGGATTTCCAATCTTGTTGGAATCCTCCTGTTTTACATTCAGATATGTCTGGGAAACTAACTGTTAATCGTACAAATGATTCGCTCATTTCTCCTGAAGAGAAAGAGCGAATCAGCGAGCATCAATTTTCTTTTGAAAGAGAAACACGGCAATCGCTCGAATGAGAAAATTCGACATATAATTCCTTAGTGTCTCCTCCTTCGATAGTGAGCTTTACATTTCCATCGTCATCTGCGCTGATGTTGCAAAAGAAGTTCTCTTTCATAGAAAACTCTTCTCCACCGGCAGTGACAAAGCTCACCCGCCAATAATCAAAGGGTGCCGCAATGCCCGTTTCATAGCGAATGGGCAATACGTTTTCGAGCAGTTGACCGTTCTCCACGTTGGTGAGAACTGTGAGCTCTTCTTGTTCTTTTGCATTGCCCCGCCGATGGTGCAACGTGACTGATTTTAACGCCGTACCCCATTTGTTGAGGAAATGGACGTTTCCGGTGCGGATTTTCTTTTCTTCGTGTCCTTTGGCATCCGGTTTCGCGCAGAGACCTTCGCGGCATGTATTGTCTGTATTCATGCCATGATGGTAACCTCAGTCAGAAGAGGAATCAAGAATGTTTGTCTATCAGTGTTTAACAGGTGAATTGACTCAGGCGTTTGTTTCGTATTCCGTGGGGTCTGCAATTCCTGCTTCCTGAAAGGCTTGCCGGCGTTCGCGACAGGTGGCGCAAAGACCGCAATGTCGAATACCACCCTTGTAACAGGAATATGTGTGTGTAAAATTGATCCCGAGAGAGGCACCGAGACGAACGATGTCCGCTTTGTTTTTGTTGATAAACGGGCGCAGAAGTTGAAGATGTGCGTAGGTTCCCTCGCTCACGGCACTTTGCATGGCTTGCATGAACGTTTCTCGGCAATCGGGATAAATAGCATGATCACCGGAGTGCGCGGCGATGACGATGCCGTCGCATTCCGCGCTTTCAGCAATTCCGGCGGCGATGGCAAGAAAGATGCCGTTGCGGAAGGGCACAACGGTTTGCTTCATGTTTTCGGTGTCGTATGAAGCGGTAGGAATGGCGTCTGCTCCTTTCAGCAGAGCGGAATTGAGATGTTTGGAAACGGAAGAAAGATCAATAATATAGTGAGGAATGCCAAGGGCATTTGTTTGCAGAGCGGCGCATTCGAGTTCTCTTTTAGCATGGTTGGAGCCATAATCAAAGCTGAGAGCCAATTTTACACGATGTTCGTGCTCCGCCCACCAAAGGGCAACGCCGGAATCAAGCCCTCCGCTGAGAAGAACAAGATAAGATGAGGAAGAGGGCATAGGATTTCTTAGAAAATCAAAGGGGATTTGCCGCAAGCGGTCTGTTTTCAGGATTGTGTTCGGCAATGGTGGTTAAGCGAATGCCGCCACGTGAGCCGAAATGCCCTTCAACGCGCAACCATGAAGGAGATATGGCTTGCACGAGGTCATCAACGATGCGATTGATGATTTGTTCGTTGAATGCAGGGTAGTTGCGGTAGGATGCCAAATAATATTTGAGAGACTTTGTCTCAACGCAAGCGTCTGCCGGGCTGTAGGTGATGATGAGATGGCATGAATCGGGTTGACCGGTTACAGGGCAGAGCGAAGAAAATTCCGTTGTTTCCAAGGAAATGACGTAGGCTCTGTCCGGTGTGCGGTTTGGGAAAGATTCCAGGCGTGCATCGTCCGGGCTGGAAAAGAAATTGCTGTGTTTGCCGAGAAGAGTAAGATCACTCATGGGTTCTTATTGTTCGGAATGAAGGTTGGTTTTGGCTTGGTGATTGTGCAGATGTTGAGCGGCGCGGTAAGCTTCGGGGGGGACGTATTCTTTCCAAGTCATTTCATCGGCTTCGATCATTTTTTGAATGTCACGCGGGGTTTGAAGTAGGTATTTCTGATTGAAATAGGGGACATCGACGATGAGACCGTTTTCCAAAAGATGCTGGTAGAGATATTTGTATTTCGCCGGTGCTTGAAAAGTTTTGGCGGTAACGAATTCCCCTGTTTTTCGGTTGATCCACGGGGTGACGTACAGCTTTGTTTTGTTGAGGAACGTACATCCGATAGAGGAGAGAATACCTCCCGGCATGTCCTCTACCCATTTTTCTTTGAATAGCTCGTTGAGCAACCCGATGGAAAGAGCAATGGCAATGGGTTCGTTGGTGTAACGGTTGAGCAGAGCCGAGATGCGGTGGAAATGCATCATGTTGGTGACAAGGACAGTTTTGCCCAAGGCAGCCAAACTGTCCACGCGATCCAAGAAATCGAGATGATCGACAGAATTGCCGCGCAACAGGTTACTCATGGAAATTTCGCAGATGTCAATGCCCCGTTCCTGTTGCTTGACGTCGAGGGTTGATTGGAATTTGTGCCGTACACTGTCCATCATTTCCAAGTGAATGTTGCACAGCGGACGGAAACTGCCTCTCATGAGGACAATGGGACGCTTGTAAAGGACGTCTGCCGCTTGCGCTACAGAGCCATCGGGCTGAAACAACGTTGAGTCGGAAAGCCCCGATTGCACCAATTGAAGAGCAAAAAGGCGATTATCGACCATTTCAAATCCATGCCCTTCAAAGCGCACCACGTCAATTTCCACATGACCGGGAGGAATGTCATGGGCAAGTGATTCTACAAATTCTTTCATCCTGTCTTTCATGTAGTAAAAGACCGCATAGATCAGATTGACGCCGATAACGCCCAAGTCCCGCATTTGGGAGGCATGGTTCGGGTCATTTAATCGCACGTGGACTATAAGATCGGAATGGGGTGCACCGGGACGAAGCTGAAAACGAATGCCAAGCCATGCGTTCCATGGTCCGTTGTCGCGATAGCCCTTAATTTTTGCCGTGTTGCAAAAAGCAAAGAATCGGGTGTTTTCGCCACGTTTTTTGCCGAGACGATTTACGAGTTGGGTAAACTCGTAATCCATCATTTGGCGCAACCGTTCTTCCGATACATAACGTCTCACCGGTCCGTACAGGGTGTCGCTGACGGTCATGTCATAGGCGGAAATTGTCTTGGCAACCGTGCCTGCTGCTCCGGAGGTTCGAAAAAAACGGTTGGCAGTTTCCTGCCCAGCACCAATTTCGGCAAAAGTGCCGTAAATGGAGGGATCAAGGTTGATGCGGAGTGCTTTTTCTTGAGGTTCTATGAGCTCTTGAGTATCCATGGCTATTCAACGTGAAAGGGCTGTATGGGAATGCGAATGACAGTCGGTGCAGGCAGAGGTAAAAGAGTATCGTCTCCTGACATTTCGTTGTCGGGATCTTCAACTTCAGACGCAGTGGCGTCGAGGAGGGGGGTGCTGCTTCCTTGGATCGTGCCGATGCTGTCTTTGTATTTCGGCGTCAGTTTGAGATCGCAACCGTAGGGGTCATTGCCTTCCAGAGCGGCAGATTGAGGGAGGATCGGTGCAATGGGCAGTATGCGAGAGAGATTGCGTGCACCGTTGGGCATCATCAGATCCATCAGGCTGGGTGCTTCTTCGCCGTGTACATTGCATGTGGTAATCGATAGATCGCCCTTGGGCAAGTATTCCACATAGGTGTCTCTGACATAATTTGATTTTCCGTCAAGGGTCTTGGGTTCGTAACAATACATTGTGGCTCGACGTCCCGAGCGAGCGCATATTTCCACGGCTTCGACATCATTGGTCGGCATGGCGATTTCTTTATCGGGAAGAGATGCTTTCGCCGCCGAGAAGGCTGCTCCCAAGATCGGGGCGCAGGTGTCGGAAGAAAAAGCATTGGGGTAAATGGCATTTCGCCCGTTGACGAAGCCGATCCATACTCCGCACGTCATGCGTGAATTGTACCCCAACAGCCAATTGTCCGAAAAATCATAGCCCGTACCCGTTTTCACCGCGCCTTTGAAATCAGACGGTAAAGCGGTTTGTACGCGACGGGCGGAGCCGTTTTTGAGAGAATCTTGCAACATGGTGTGAAGTTGCCATGCGACACAGCGACCGATCGCTTTGCTGTGAGAGTAGCGTCGTGCTGTTACCTGAGGAGCTTCCCATAAGACATTGCCGTATGTGTCGGTGATTTTATTGATGAAGTAAGTAGACTTTGGTACAGAACCCAGATTTGGTATGGCTGTATATGCCGTAACCAGTTGCAACATGGAGACCGGTTCTGTCCCTACGTAGATGCGGGGATAATAAACTGGGTTTGCTTCTGTGCTGTTCGGGTTGCGTTGGGGTTCGTCAATATGCAACCGTTTCAGTACTTTGATGAAAGGTGTACTGCCCATGGAGATACCCAAGCGCAACGATGCTGCGATTTTGGACTGGGAAAGAGCCTTGCGCAGAGAAATATTGTCTTCGTAACGTCCCTTAACGGTTTCTATTCCCCATTCGCCGAGAATTCCTTCAGAGCCGCCAATGCCTGTCAGGCGGTTGTCTATGGCATCGTCCACCAGACGGGAAGTTGGGTTATAGCCGTTTTCCAGTGCCGCCGCATAAAGCATAGGCAAGATGGCGGTGCCGGGCGGGCGGGCTCCGTTGCGGATGATGTCGTAATTGTCTCGTGCAAAATCGCGCCCGCCGTGATATGCCAAGATGCCCCCTGTCACATTATCGAGGACGAGGACGCACCCTTCGAGATATTTGTGTTTCTGAACGTCCGGGTTGTTTTTGTCCGCAAAAAGAGGGTGGCTGTATCCTTCATGCTTTTCAATCTTTTCAAGCTGTTCTTTGAGGGCTTCGCCCGATGCGTTTTGGATGTCCCGATCGATTGTGGTATAGATGCGAATCCCCGCGCTTTTTACGATTTCTTCCCCGCGCACTTTATCTTCGAAAATGTCGATGGCCTGTTGCTCAATGAGCTTGTGAATATGTGAGGTTTGTCGGCGCAGGGGACGAGGGTTCAGTTCGAGAGGAAGTGCTTTCAGTCTTTCTGCTTCCTGATAACTCAGATAACCGTTGCGGCGCATGCGGTCGAGAACGTCGTTGCGCCATTGCAGGTTTCCTTTGGGGTTGCGGATGGGGTTGAATGTTTCCGGGCTTTTGATAAGAGCTGCCAGCGAGGCTGCTTCTCGCACGGTGAGGTCTTTAGGTTCTTTGCCGAAGTAGCCGAGCGATGCGGCGCGAATGCCGTAGTATCCGCGTCCAAAGCAAATGCGGTTGAGGTAGAACTCCAGAATTTGGTTTTTGTCGTATTTCTTCTCAATGCGCATGGCAAGGAAGATTTCAACAATTTTTCGCCCGTATTTGCCTTCGTTTCTGGCTTCGGCGCGACGTTCCAGATCATAGGCGTTTCTGGCGAGCTGTTGGGTGATAGTCGATGCCCCTTGGTTGGCATGCCCGCCGGCTTTGAATAACTGTACACCGGCTCGAATGATCCCTACGATGTCGAATCCGTTGTGTTCCCTGAAACGGGAATCTTCTTGGGCGATAACGGCGTTGATTAAGTTATCGGAGATGTCTTTGAGTTGTACATAGCTGCGGTTTTCGTCAAAAATGCGTCCGATCTCTTTGCCGTTTCGGTCGTAAATGATGCCGGGATGATCCAGATTGTTGATGTCTTCTAGATTAAATTCCTCTGCCCATTTTTTGTAATGCGATGTGAAGAAATCAAAGGCGAACCAGCCTCCGAGCCCCCCCAAGACGGTCAATCCCGTTAAGATGATCAAGGTGCGCATCAACAATCGGCGGAAGAAAGACGGTTTGTCGCTTCTGCCGCCGCGTTGTTGCGTATTCTGCTTTCGCCGTTGCGCTTGGGCATGGCGGCGAAGTTGAAATTCATCCAATTCATCCATACAATGTGCAGTAATCCCTGAATCTGTGAAGATACTATCAGAACACGAAGGGAAAGCAAGGCGAAAGCCTGTTGTTTTTTCTACAGATTCGACCGGTGCGTCATTTGAGATTATTCGCTCTACTCGTTATGTGCACCGCAATTGGGGCAACGGCGGTTCTCTTCGGTTCGTATATAGCAGTAACGGCAAAGACGGCAGATTCGGTGTGTTTTCTTCCTCTTCATGCGACGAAGTTTGGCGTTGATTGCCGAAAGAAGAAAGGCGATCAGTACGGCAGACATGCCCGTACATGCCAAGATGAGTATTTGTTCTGTGAGTGTTAGGGAGAGCGTCATGGCGTTGCTTCTTTCCATGAGACGATAATTGGGGCGTTGCGGACGGAGTGGGAATGAGCCCATCGGGCTGTGCGAAGATAAGCGGTGGCTGCTTGATCTGCCTCTGTGTTGCCGCTGCTTTGCGTGAGGATCAGACAATCAGGCTTACCCTCATTGTCGAGGCTGACAATAAATGAGCTCTGCAGGCCTTTCCATTCCGGTGCATTGTTGTGTTCGGCAACGGGAGGTCTAATAAATGATCCCCAAGAAGAGGGAAAATGAAGAAGAAAAATTTCCGTGCAGACAGGGGGTAACGACGTGGTCATTGTGTCGCTGCGATTGGCTGAGGGCAGAGTGAGCGGAAATTGCCCGCTGTAGGTGATCGGGTTTGACGATTCCTCATCCGGAAGAGGGATCGGGGAAAGGGGGGATTCTGTTTGCAGAGAGGTGAATGAGGCAATATCCCGTCCCGTTGTTGTTTGTGCCGAGAAGCCTTCCCCCCATGCGGAATAACGGCGAAGAGATGTCTTAAAATATCGGCAATCGTCTCCGACAGATATGATTTCTCCTTCTTGTCGCGGGACCGAAGGTAGAGGTAGTTCTGTGGAGATCAGCGATATCGTACCCACGCACAAGAGTGCGGCTAAGAAAAAGAAGAGTAAGATGCTACTTCGGATTTTTGGTCGTTTGTCTGAGAAGATCAAAGGATCTTGATCCGGTGTTGGGGGAGAGGAGGTCAATTTTGCGGAAGAGATGGTGGAAGTGCGGCATTGGCGCAATGAATGCCCTTTGAGAGAATGAGGTTAATCACTTGTTGCCCTTCTCCGAAAGAGATGCTTTCATCGGCGCAGATTATGACGGTAAAACGATCGCGATAAGGAATCAGCTCTTCGGAGTGAAGTATCTGATCCAATTTTTCGGAAAGCCCTGACAGACCGTTTGCAATCGGTTCGTTATTGAGATAATAGCGTTGCCCTTGCCCCGGGGTGATGTTAAGAACCCGCATATAGCGGGGGTCGAATTCCCGAAGTTGAAAAGCAGATTCTGCCGGTTTGATTGTCACGCCGTAGCGCGGCAATGCGTTTGACCCCAGCAGTGTCAGAACGGCGATCAGTATGACGATATTCAGCAACGCTACGATTAATATGAAGGGTGATGATATCGGTAGGGTTGTGCGGATAGGGGATGTCATCATGCTGTCCGTTCTGTTGTTGTTTTAACGGTTGGAAACATCGATCAGGGGGTTTCCGTGCGGGCATCGGCGATGATATGCACGGTTTCCAAAGCCGCGCGATGGATCTTGTTGACCAATTTGCGGGCTCTTGCCGAAAGATATAGGTAAAACAAATAAGCGGGTAAAGCAAGTGCCATCCCGATAGCAGATACCAGCAAAGCCTCGTAGATGGCATGCGATATTTCTGCCGCCGGTAAATAGCGTTCCAAAAATCCGGGATGATTGTACAAATCCATCAGAGACAAAACTGTGCCGAACATGCCCAGAAGAGGGGTTATCATGGCAGTGACCAGCAAGCCTCGAATGTTTTTCTCTATGTGGTAAACTTCAAGTTGTGTTGCTTCTGTGGCAATGTCGCGCAGTTCCGAACGCGAAAGTGCGGGGCGGGAAAGCACTGCTTCGACAACGCGAGCCGTAGGCCCCGGCAAAAGTGCCGCTTCGTGCCTAGCCTCGCCGTAGGCCCCCTTTCGCAACAATGATGAGAGACCGCGCAGAAAATCGCCGGAGTTGATGTCGACCCGATGAAAATAAAAAAGGCGTTCGCCGATGACGGCAAGTCCGTATACTGCAAAAAATCCCATTATCCAGAGTATGGGGGCGATTTGGGCGATCAGTTCGTCATTCATAACGTGAGGTCATTCATTGTTCCGGATGGATGGAATCGCACCCGAAGTAGGGTACAAGAGCTTCCGGGATTTTGATAGACCCGTCAGGTTGCTGGTATTGTTCGAGCAAGGCGACGTACAGTCTCGGTAAGGCTGTGCCGGACCCGTTGAGCGTGTGGCAGAAGCGATTTTTCCCTTCGGCGTCCTTGTAGCGCAAACGCATGCGACGGGCTTGGTAATCCGTAAAGCAGGAACATGAAGAAACTTCAAGGTATTTGCCCTGTCCGGGAGCCCAGACTTCGATGTCGTAAGTCTTTGCCGATGAAAAGCCCAAATCGCCGGTGCAAAGCTCGATGACGCGATAATGTAAGCCAAGCTTTTGCAGTATTGATTCTGCATGCGAAAGCAAAACTTCCAGTTGCGCGAATGAATCTTCGGGCTTGAGGATTTGAACCAGCTCCACCTTGTCAAATTGGTGTACGCGAATCATTCCTTTGTTGTCGCGCCCGGCAGAACCTGCCTCTCGGCGAAAACAAGGGGTGTAAGCCGTCATCTTGATCGGCAAATCGGCTTCGGAAACAATGGTGTCGCGGTACAGGTTGGTTACGGGTACTTCAGCTGTTGGGACGAGGAACATTTGTTGCTCTTCCGTGCCGTACATGTCTTCTTCGAACTTGGGGAGCTGTCCGGTTCCTTCCATACATTCGCGTTTGACGATGAAGGGGACACCCGTTTCTTGGTATCCGTTTTCCTGTGTTTGGGTATCAAGCAAGAAGTTAATCAGAGCACGTTCGAGGCGCGCTCCCTTTCCTCTGTATACCACAAAGCCCGATCCTGCGATTCTTCCGGCATCGTCAAAGGAAACAAGTCCGAGGTTAGTCGCCAGCTCAACATGGTCTCTCGGGTTCTCAAGGAGGGGCTTTTCCCCCCATTTCTTGATTTCCGGATTGGCAGTTTCGTCCAAACCGATGGGACATTCGGCGTGGGGCATGTTCGGGATGCTCATCAGCAAATTTGTTTGTTCGCTCGATGCGGCTTCCGCTTCGGCATCAAGCTCTTTGATGCGATCGCCGATGCTACGCATGCGCTGTTCGATTGCGGATGTGTCTTGTCCTTGTTTTTTTAGGATACCGATTTGTTTTGAAGATGAATTGCGCTCCGATTGAAGTTGCTGTTTTTCCGTTTCGGCGCGGCGTCTTGCGTCATCGCATTCAAGGACACGATCTACCAGTTGCCACAGATCTCCGCCACGTTGGCGGATGCGTTCTTTCACTTCTTCCGGGTTTTCTCTGATCAAACGGATGTCGAGCATAACGCGATGCATTTTGAACTCTTCTTGCCTGTTCTTCAAGCTTGAAGTGCGTCCGCGCTTCTCTTTTGACAGGGTAGGGGAAGAACGATTGTTTTGAAATGGTTAAAACAACTTTATGATAAAAGGATTGTTTTTGCATGCGTACAAAAAACTTGCAAGAGGTATCGGTGTGCCGTAGAATGAAACGAGACTAAAATCGAAAGAGAATGGTCTGTGTGACCGCGTTATGAGAAACAAGCGATTGACAGGGGTTTTGATCCCGTTGTTTTCGATGCGCCGCGAAAATGATCACGGTATCGGGGATTTGTGTGCCTTGAGGGAATGGATAGATTGGGCTGCCGATCATGGAGTGGGTTTTCTTCAACTGCTCCCTGTTAACGCGTTGGGCTCTGATGCTTCGCCTTCTCCATATTCGGCGATCAGTTCGGTTGCGTTGGAGCCTCTTTATCTTTCGCTGGAGCCATGGGCTCTCCCGGGTATGTCGGAACGCATTGTTTTCCCGCCGGAAGATTTGCCTCCGCTTCAGTTTCCCGCAGGAAGCAATTTGGTCGATTATGCCCGTGTACGCATCTGGAAAAGAAATGTGTTGCAGCAGGCGTGGCGCGCGTTTTCAACGGAAGATGAATACAAGCATTTGCGCCCGATTTTTCGTCAATGGGTTGCGGAACAGGGGGAGTGGCTGAGAGATTTCGCTTGCTTTAAGGTGGCATCTCAT
This sequence comes from uncultured Akkermansia sp., assembly GCA_964418985.1. Taxonomy (GTDB): domain Bacteria; phylum Verrucomicrobiota; class Verrucomicrobiia; order Verrucomicrobiales; family Akkermansiaceae; genus Akkermansia. The sequence continues at coordinate 151,352 of CAYQNL010000004.1, forward strand.
TTGTTCGGTACAAATAATTGGTGGCAGTGGTCAGAGCAAGATCCCGATCGGGTTCGCCTCATGGCAGAAGAGTATAGTGATCGCCTCAATTATGAGAAGTGGTTGCAATGGTTATGCAACAGTCAGTGGAAGATGTTGCGCACATATGCCGATCGGCGTGGCGTGGCGTTGATGGGTGATATTCCTATCGGTGTATCAATGGCTAGCTCTGATGTGTTTTTCGAACGGCAAAATTTTGATGTGACATGGAGCGGCGGTGCGCCTGCCGAAGGTGATTTTGCTGATGATCCCTTCACGGGGAAATGGGGACAAAACTGGGGGATTCCGCTCTACCGTTGGGATGTGATGGAAAAGGATGGCTACCGGTGGTGGACGCGGCGGGTGCAACGTACTGCCGAAATATTCAGCATGTACCGTATTGACCACATTTTGGGCTTTTACCGTATTTACTCTTTCCCGTGGAAGCCGGAAGAAAACTCCGTCTACCTCCATCTTTCTCCGGATGAGGCGGCGGCGCGTTGCGGCGGGAGACGTCCCGGATTTATCCCCGCACCGGATGATACCCCGCAAAACAAACGTAGCAATTTAATGCACGGAGATCATTTGCTGAGGGTGCTGTTGAAAGCTGCTCCCGATGTTCGGGTGGTGGGGGAAGATCTTGGTTGCGTGCCGGATTATGTGCGCCCCGATATGAGTATGTTGCGTATTGCCGGGTTCAAGATCCCTCACTGGGAAATTGAGAACGGACGCATTATCCCGGGGGATCAATATAACCCGTGTTCGTTTGCTGTCTATACCACACATGATTTCCAACCGATCATGACGTCGTGGAACGAATGGTGGCAAGGGGTGCGAAGGTGGCAGGAAGTGAAGAAAGAGATGCTTCCCGAGGAAGAACGGCGGGAAATGGAGATAACTTGCGAAAACTGTAAACGCGTCCTTATGTGGTTCGCTGATTATTGCGGTTTGACGGAGGAAGATGTTTTGCAACCGTGGAATATGCGCGTTAAAGACGCATTGTACAAGGCATTGTTCGCGTGCCGTTCCAATTATACCTCATTGATGTGGACAGAACTTTTCGATGAGGAACAGCGACTGAATGTTCCCGGGACAACGGGCGGGTGTAACTGGCGTCCGCGTATGCCTTTCACGGCACGGGAAGTGGCGCGTTTGCCACAGTCTCAATGGTTGAAAGAGCGCATAGCCGAAAGCGATCGCCTTCCGGAACGTGGTATGTCACGGGAAGAAGCGTTGCGCAGTATCGAGATCCCGATCGAATTGAGAGAAAGACGGCATTTCTTTTCTTCTCCCAATGAGTTTACCCGTGAACTCGGTAAAACAAAATACGAACTGATGAAACAAGATTGATGCACCGTTCAGTGCGCGGTGCGGTGAATGCCGGGATAATCGCTTTCGCGATATTTTTCTTGCAGTTCTTCTTGGATGCGTTTCAATTCGCAATCCATGAAATTGGGCATATCATCTCGATGTGCCGCCAGCTCTGACAAAATATGATCGCGATAGTCGAGAGCCATCTGTTGTGCTTTTTCGGTAGATCCGTATTGCAGATCTGAAAAATATTTTGTGATGATACGACCGCATCGCTGGATGCTGACGCGCCATCCTTGAAAGTCCGTATTTTCGTAAGTATAGCGGGTAATGTTTTTCCGGTTCATGGTCTTGAGGTGGAATCTTGCCCGCTGTCGTCGGACAACGGAATAAGCATGAGATGCTCCCCTCTTGGACGTTGTTTAATAACCGATAGACGAATCCTATCTATTCGCAGTCGGCTCTTCCAAGATTTTCAGATAGATATCGCGAAGGTTGCGGTACATTGTATCCTCGCTGAGCTGTTTGCGCACGTCCTCTGAGCCGTAACGTCCCATTTGCAAAGATGTTTCTGCCGATTCGGTAACAGCTAGGACGGAACGGACGATTTTTTCTGTATCAAGCGGTTCGTGAATATACCCCGATTTCCCTTCTTCGATGTATTGCTTGGCCCCGCATTGGGTGGAAAGTACAACGGGTAATCTCATCACTCTCGCTTCTTTTACAATTGTTGGTCCGGTATCGCCCAAACTGGGGTGAACGAGACACCATGATTCTGCCATTAGGGAGGCCATTTGTTCCCGATCGTCAATGTAGCCCAGAGGAATGATGTTTGGGGGCAGATTCGACCTCTTTTCTGAACTGACGCCTGCCAATTTTAATTGAATGTGTGAAAGTTCAGAACGAGAAAATGCCCTTATGAGCGTATCCACGTTTTTGCGGTGCGAATCCGTACCCCCATAAAGGCATGTGGGCTTTTCTGCCGGACAGCGCAAGATGTTATTAAATTCTTTTCCGGTAGCGTATTCAAACAAGATAGGTTTGCTGTTCGGTGCTGTCTCTTGACACCATGTTGCCGCTAAGGGAGATTCTGTTGTGATCCATTGATATGATCTTAAAATAACAGATTCGTAAAACCGCTGACGCCGATGAAAAACAGACATTTCCGCGCGTTGACAAAACGCATTGAGCAAGCCTTGAACAGAAAAAAGCTTTTTCCCTTTAAAATCTTTGCCGCACAGACCGTAGCAATCCTCCGTTCCCCACGCGTGGACAAGATCGGGTTGAATTTTTTTCAGGGTTTTCGCCACATGGTACCTGTCATAGTAATAGAAGGAATACAATCCAATGGTCAGTCGCGCTCGCGGAATGATGTGAAAATACTGGTTGCAGTGTTTCGCGCATTGCTCTTTTTGTGCGTTTTTGCTTAAGGTAACCCAGTGAATTTCAAACTCGTCTTGGTTTTTGAAGGCATAGAAGAGGGCAACTAGCCACACAGCGTAATGTCCTTTGACTTCCGGGTGAGAGGGATTAATCAATCCTATGGGAAAATCCGCAAGAATGGCAATTCTTCTCTTTTGGTCGGAGGGCATCTTATTCTTCGGTTGAGAGGAGCAAAAAATGGTACCCCGTGAAGGGCTCGAACCTTCGACAAACTGATTAAGAGTCAGCTGCTCTACCAACTGAGCTAACGAGGCACTTTAAAAATGACCGGCACTTTCGCCGGCGGACTGGTACCCCGTGAAGGGCTCGAACCTTCGACAAACTGATTAAGAGTCAGCTGCTCTACCAACTGAGCTAACGAGGCACTGTGTCCGCCGCCGATTGTGTCAAACTCCAGCAGTTATGATGGAGCCACTGGTCAGATTTGAACTGACGACCCACGCATTACGAATGCGTTGCTCTACCCCTGAGCTACAGTGGCGACACATGTGGCGCAGAAGCAGTAAATCATAACTTGCCCGCTCTGTCAAGGGTGGAATACAAAAAATACCGCTCTTTTCCTATCCTTTCTCATAAAAAAGCAACAGATGAGCGAATTTAATAAGGCATTGGGAATTTTCTTGGCTAATGCCAAAGGAATTACCTGTATTCGATTTGCTTCAAAACGTACTCTGCTCACATTGAAGACACAAAAAACGAAGCGTCCAAATAAAAAACTCCCCCTCGTTCTAGCGAGGGGGAGTTTTTCAATTCCTCGTTTCTACTTTTTAATTCCTCATTAGAAAGTAAGTTTATACCCGATGGTGGCGTTGACGCTTACATAGTCGCTGCGCAGTTCAGCACTTGCATCAAGGAAGAGAGCGTCGTTTTCTGCTCCCACGGGGATGGTGATGCCCGCGCCGATTTCGCCGCCTACGGCTCCCGCTTTACGGCTTTCCACACGTCCCGCCGCCGTTGGCAAGACGGCAAAGGCTGCGCCGGTTTCGCAATTGCGATCCCCCGCATCAACTTTCAGCAAGGCGCGGCATTCG